>JAODBK010000070.1 GCA_025463925.1 Acidimicrobiales bacterium
TACGTCGTGCCCCAGCAGCACGGCGAGGACAGCCTCTTCTTCGAGACGTTCAACCGCAACAAGCGCAGCCTGAGCCTGGGCATCGCCACGCCCGAGGGCCGGGCCGTCTTCGAGGACCTGGTCAAGGTCAGCGACGTGGTGCACTCCAACCTGCGTGGCGACGTGCCGGCGAAGCTGCGCATCCGCTACGACGACCTGAAGCACCTCAACCCGGCGATCGTCTGCTGCTCGCTCAGCGGCTTCGGGATGACCGGCCCGCGCAGCGCCGAGCCGGGCTACGACTACATCCTGCAGGGCATGGCCGGCTGGATGGACCTGACCGGCGAGCCGGACGGTCCGCCCACGAAGTCCGGGCTGTCGCTGGTGGACTACTCCGGCGGGCTGGTGGCCGCGATGTCGATGCTCACCGCGCTGCACGCGGCGCGGCGCGACGGGGTCGGTGGTGACTGCGACGTCAGCCTCTTCGACACCGCCATCGCGATGCTGACCTATCCGGGCACGTGGCATCTGAGCGCCGGGTACCAGCCGGGTCGCGCGGCGCGCTCGGCCCACCCGTCGGTCGTGCCCTTCCAGAACCTCCCGACGGCCGACGGGTGGATCGTCGTCGCCTGCCCGAAGGAGAAGTTCTGGCACCGGCTCGCCGGCGCCGCCGGCCGGCCCGAGCTGGCCACCGACGCGCGCTACGCGACCATGGACGCGCGCCTGGCCAACCGCGGCGAGTTGGTGGCGGTGCTCGACGAGCTGTTCCGCTCACGCACCACCGACGAGTGGATCGACGCGCTCACCGCGGCCGGCGTGCCGTGCGGCCCGGTGAACGACGTCGCGCAGGCGTTCGCCGATCCCCAGACCGCGGCCCGCGACCTGGTGATCGAGACCGAGCACCCGGTGCTCGGCGTCGTCCGGCAACCGGCGGGACCGGTGCGGGTCGGCGAGGAGAAGGTCGAGCACCGCCGGGCGCCGCTGCCCGACGAGCACGCCGACGAGGTGCTGCGCGGGCTGCTCGGCTACGACGACGACCGTGTTGCCGAGCTCCGGCGCGGCGGCGCGTTCGGGCCCCGCGGGTAGCGATGGCGTCGCTGGGTCTCGGCTTGGCCGCGCTCGGCCGGCCCGGGTACATCAACGTCGGCCATGGCCGCGACCTGGCGCCGACGAGGCTCGATCCGGACGCGATGCAGCAGCGCGTCGACGAGGTCCTCGATGCCGCGGTCGCCGCTGGCATCGACTACGTCGACGCCGCTCGGTCGTACGGGCGGGCCGAGGAGTTCCTGGCGTCGTGGCTGGCGTCGCGCGCCCGGCCCGTGGGCTCGCCGGTCGTCGGGTCGAAATGGGGCTACACCTACACCGCCGGGTGGCGGGTCCAGGCCGAGCAGCACGAGGTGAAGGACCACGGCTTGGCGACGTTCCGGCGCCAGATCGCGGAGTCGCGCGCGTTGCTCGGCGATCACCTCGCGCGCTATCAGGTGCACTCGGCAACTCTCGAGAGCGGCGTCCTCGACGACCGCGCCGTGCTCGACGCGCTGGCCGAATTGGCGGCGTCGGGCACCGCCGTCGGCATCACGACCAGCGGCCCGGCGCAGGCGGCCACCATCCGGCGGGCCCTCCGGATCGACAGCCCGTTCACGTCGGTGCAGGCGACATGGAACCTGTACGAACGGTCGGCCGGCCCGGCACTGGCCGAGGCCCATGCCGCCGGGTGGCGCGTCATCGTCAAGGAGGCACTGGCCAACGGCCGGCTGGCGGCGACCGACGGCGTGGCGCTGGCCACCGCGCTGGCCCAGCCGTGGGCCGACGTCGTGCTCAGCGGCGCCGCCACCGTCGCGCACCTGCAGTCCAACATGGCCGCGCTCGACCTCGTCGACGGCATTGATCCCGACGCGTCCGCCGGCATGGTGGAGTCGCCGGAACGGTACTGGGCGACGCGCGCCGCGCTGCCGTGGAACTAATTGGCCCGCATCGCGTATCCGACGCCGCGCACGGTGTGGATCAACGGCGCGCCGCGCCGGTCGATCTTCTTGCGCAGGTAGCTGACGTAGGTCTCGACGACGTTGGCGTTGCCACCGAAGTCGTACTGCCAGACGTGGTCGAGGATCTCGGCCCGCGACAGCACCCGACCGGAGTTGGCGAGCAGGAAGCGCAGCAGCTTGTACTCCGTCGGCGACAGGTCGATGTGGGTGCCGGCGCGGCGAACGGTGCGGGCCTCGTCGTCCATCTCGAGGTCACCGAACACCAGCATTGACGAGCCATTGGCCGCGCCGTTGCGTCGCAACACGACGTGGATCCGCGCCAGCACCTCGTCGATGCTGAACGGCTTGGTGACGTAGTCGTCGCCGCCAAGCGTCAGGCCCCGTATCTTGTCGGCCACGTCGTCGCGCGCCGTCAGGAACAGCACCGGCACCCGCAGCCCGCCGCGGCGCAGCCGGCGGCACAGGTCGAAGCCGTTGGCGTCGGGCAGCATCACGTCGAGCACGATGACGTCGGGCACACCGGCGGCAACCGCGTCGAGCGCCTGCCGCGCCGTCTTGGCCACCTCGACCTCGTACCCGGCGTGGCGCAGCGCGGCCCGCAGGAGGTACGCGATGTTCTCCTCGTCGTCGACGACCAGGACGCGCGTCGGGGCGGCACTCACCACCCCACTGTGGGCGCTGGATCTGTGAGCCTCATGAGCGACGGCTGTGGCCCGTCTGGGCCTGCGACTACCGGTTGCCCGCGAAATCCGCGCCGCGGCGGGTCAGCGAGAGCGGCTCGCCCCGGCGGACTCGATGGCGGCGACGAGGGCCGACGGCGTCAGCGGCTGGCGGGTGAGCTTCACGCCCAACGGTGCCAGGGCGTCGGCGACCGCGTTGAACACCGCCGGCGGCGCGCCGATGGCACCACCCTCGCCCATGCCCTTGTGGCTGCCGGGAGTGATGCCGGGCGTCTCGATGTGGCCGTAATCGATCATCGGGATCTCGGCCGCGGTCGGGAGCAGGTAGTCCATGAAGGTCGCGGTGAGCGGGTTGCCGGCGTCGTCGTAGACCATGTGCTCGTACAGCACCCCGCCGATGCCCTGCGCGACGCCACCGGCGATCTGGCCCTCGACGACCATCGGGTTGATCATCGACCCGCAGTCCTCGCTGACGACGTATCGGAGGAGCGTCACCCGGCCGGTGTCGATGTCGACCTCGCAGGTGCACGCGTGGCACGCGTTGGAGTACGTCACCATCGGCGCCTTGTAGCGAGTGACGACCTCCAGGCCCGGCTCCATCCCCGGCGGCAACCCGTCGGAGCCGAGGTACGCCGTCTTGGCCACGTCGGCGAGGGTCACCGAACGCGTCGGCGAGCCGGCCACCGCGATGACGCCGTCGGCCAGGTCGAGGTCGTCGGGCGCGGCCTCGAGCAGGTGGGCCGCGATCAGGATCGCCTTCTCGCGGATCTGCAACGACGCTTGCCGGGCCGCCGCCGACAGGAACGGCCCACTGCGGCTGCCGCCGGTGCCGCCGCCGAACGGCGCCACGTCGGTGTCGCCCTGGTGCACGACCACCGAGTCGACGTGCACGCCGAGGTGCTCGGCCACGATCTGGGCCATCGTCGTCTCCAGGCTCTGCCCGTGTGACCCCGACCCGAGGAAGACGTCCACGGTGCCGCTCGGCTCGACCCGCAGGCCGGCGGCCTCCACGCCGAGCGGTCCCATCCCGGCCTGCGGCTCGATGTACAGACCGAGCCCGATGCCGAGATGGCGACCCTCGGCCCGAGCGGCTGCCTGCGCGCTCCGGAACTCGTCGTAGCCGATCAGCGCGGCCGCCTGCTCCAGGGTCTCGGCTGGCGACACGTTGTCGAACACCATGCCGCCCGGCGACGCATACGGCAGCTCGTCGCGCGCGATGACGTTGCGGCGCCGCAGCTCGAGCGGGTCGATGCCGATCTGGCGGGCCACGACGTCGACCAGCTGCTCGCGCGCGACCGTCTCGAACATCCACGGCCCGCGGTACGCGCCGCGACCGCACGTGTTGGTCCACACGGCAGTCGTCGACCAGCCCAGCTTCGCCACCCGGTACGGGCCGGGGAAGAGGAGCGCGACGAACACGCCGGTGCCACCAGTTCCGCCCGACGGGAACGCGCCGCTGTCCTCGAGATGGTCGATCCTCGCCGCGAGGAAGTGGCCGTCGGCATCGACCGCCATCGACACGTCGGCCTTGTCGGTCCGGGCGTGGTTCGACGCCAGCAGGTTCTCCCGCCGGTCCTCGATCCACTTGATCGGCCGGCCGAGCAGGTGGGCCGCCAGCACGACCACCATCTCGTCGCGCGGCATGAAGTACTTCTGGCCGAAACCGCCGCCCACGTCGGACTGGGTGACGCGCACCTTGTTCTCCGGCATGCCGAGGATCCGGGCGCAGCACATCCGCACCTCGTGCGGGTTCTGGCTCGACATCCAGACCCGCAGGTCGCCGGTGTAGCGGTCGAACGCGGCCACGATGCCACGGGTCTCCATCGGCACGTTGGCGTGGCGGTGCTGGTGGAACGTCTCGCTCACGACGTGCGCGGCGCCGGCGAACGCGGCGTCGAGCGACTCGTCCGGCGGCGTCGCCATCGTCGACCCGACGTTCGACCCCAGCTCCGGGTGGACCAGTTCGGCCGACGCCGCCGCGGTCTCGAAGTCGACGATCGGGTCGAGGATCTCGTAGTCGACCTCGATGAGGTCGCACGCATCCTCGGCGACGTAGCGGCTGTCGGCGATCACCAGCGCGATCGGGTCGCCGACGAAGCGGACGTCGTCGCCGGCCAGCGGCTTGATCGGCGCCGATGGGCCCTGGGCGCCGTCGGCGAACAGCGTCGGCAGCATCGGGCCCCGCACGGTTCCGTTGAGGTCGGCCGCGGTCAGCACGGCACGCACGCCGTCGAGCGCCTTGGCCGCGGCGGTGTCGATCGCCGTGATCCGGGCCCGGGCGACGTCGCTCCGGAGGAACGCCGCATGCAGCATGCCCGGCAGGGTGACGTCGTCGACGTAGGTGCCGTGGCCGGTGACGAGGCGCGGGTCCTCCTTGCGCTTGACCGACTGCCCGATGAACCGCCCCGCGGCCACGCTCACCGTTGCCCTCCGCGTGCTTCGGCCAGCGCTCGCTCGACCGCTCGGGCGACGAGATGGGCGCCGACGCGCGTGCGATAGCCCGCCGTGGCGTGCACGTCGTCGGTCGGGTCGGCGTCGGCCATCGCGAGCCGGCCGATCTCGGCGGGGTGGCGCTCCCCTGCCACCAGTGCCGCCTCGGCCCGGCGAGCCTTGACCGGCGTCGGCCCGACGCCGAACAGGCCGATGCCGGCGGCGGCCACGCCGTCGTCGGCGTCGTTCAGCCGGATCGCGACCGCCGCACCGGCCAGCGCGAAGTCCCCGAGGCGGCGGGCCATCTCCTCGATCGCGAACCCGCACCGGCCCGACCACACCGGCAGCCGCACCGCGGTCAAGAGCTCGCCGTCGGCCAGCGCGGTCGTCCACGTGCCGAGGAAGAAGTCGGCCGCGGCGACGGTTCGCGATCCGCCGGCGGCGGCGATCTCCACCTCGGCGCCGAGCGCGACCGCAACGGCGGGATACTCGCTGGCCGGGTCGGCGTGGGCCAGCGATCCGCCGATGGTGCCGCGGTTGCGGATCTGGAAGTGGCCGATGAGCGGCGTGGCCCGGGCGAGCAACGGCGCGTCGGCGGCGACGACGGCGTCGCGCTCGACCGCGGCCTGGCGGGTCATCGCGCCGATGCGCAGCCAGCCGTCGGCGCGGTCGATGCCGACGAGCTCGTCCACGAAGTTGACGTCGACCAGGTGCTCGAACCGGGCCAGCCGCAGCGCCAGCATCGGCACCAGGCTCTGGCCGCCGGCCAAGGGCTTGGCCTCGTCGCCGTGCGCCGCCAGCACCGTCACTGCCTCGGCCACCGTGTCGGGTCGGTGATACTCGAAGGGCGCGGGCTTCACCCGCCGAGCGTATCCGGAGGGGTACCGTCGTCGTCGTGGTCGACGAACCGGAGGGCGAGGGCGACCGGCGCGAGCCGACCGTCGCACCCCGCACCTATGTCGCGCTGGCCGTCGCACTGCTCCTGGCCATCCTCGTCGTGACCTTCATCCTGCAGAACAACGACAAGGTGCCGGTCGACTTCCTCTGGATGCACCGGCAGATGCGCCTCGGTGTGGCCCTGCTCATCTCGGCGCTGATCGGCGGCGCACTCGCCGTCCTGCTGAACGCCGGCCGCCGGTTCCAACGCAGCCGCCGCCACCGCTGACGCCTCGCCGATCCGTTCTTTGAACCGGGCCTCGCCTGGCGCGGTCGGACAACGTGCAAAGAACGGTGATGGTCACAGGTCGGGGAGGCCCATCGCCAGGTTGGGCGCTTCGATGCCGCCGTCGACCTCGAAGACCTTGCCGGTGACGAACCGGCCGGCCGGCGACGCCAACCACAGCGCGGCCAGGGCGATGTCCTCCGGCTCGCCCAGCCGCTTGAGGGGCGTGCCGTCGATCATGGCGTTGCGGATCCCGTCGTCGACGAGCACGGTCTCCAGCGCGGAGGTCGCCACCGAGCCGACCGCGATCGCATTGACCCTGACCTTCGGGGCGAGGTCGGCGGCCAGCAGCCGCGTCATGTGCGACAGCGCGCCCTTGGCGGTGCCGTACGCGACGAAGCCGCGGTCGCGCAGCCGGCCCATCGCGGAGGAGATGTTGACGATGCTCCCGCTCGACTCGAGCAGGTGCGGCACCGCGAGCCTGGTGAGCGCGTACGCCGTCGTCACGTTGAAGTGGATGGCGCGCTCGAGATAGCCCTCCGACGTGTCCATCAGGGGGCGCGGCGCGCTGCCACCGACGTTGTTGACGACGATGTCGATGCGACCCAACTCGCCGATCGCGGCCTCGATGAGCGCGGGGTAGGTCGACGTGTCGTTCAGGTCGAGCGGCACCACCACGGCACGGCGGCCGAGGCCCTTCACGTCGTCGGCCACCGCGTCGAGCTGGTCCTTCGTGCGCGACGAGATCACCACGTCGGCGCCCGCCTCGGCGTACGCGCGGGCAATGGCGGCGCCGATGCCGCGGCCGGCACCGGTGATGATCGCCACCTTGTCAGTCACCAGGAATCGCTCGAGGACCATGGCCGGAGTCTGTCAGTAACGTCGCGCCCCATGCCCACGCTGGATGTGACCCCCCTGGCCACGCCGCTCGGTGCCGTGATTGGCGGCGTCGACCTCGCCACCGACCTCGACGACGCCACCGTCTCGGCGATCCGCAAGGCGCTGCTGGACCACAAGGCGGTCTTCTTCCACGACCAGCATCTCGATCCGGTCACGCAGGTCGCGCTGGCGGCGCGGTTCGGCGAGCCGACCGAGGCCCATCCGGTGGAGCCGGCGGTCGAGGGTCACCCCGAGGTCCTGGCGCTCGACTCCGACGAGGGCGCGCGCGCCGACATCTGGCACACCGACCTCACGTTCCAGGAGGAGCCCCCGCTCGGCGCCATCCTGCACGCGGTCGAGGTCCCCGAGGTCGGCGGCGACACGCTGTGGGCCGACATGGCCGCGGCCTACGACGCGCTGTCGCCGGCGTTGCGCGGCTTCCTCGACGGTCTCACCGCGACCCACACCCCGAACAAGGCCGACGGCTACTTCGCGCAACGCGACACCACGCCGGGCGACAAGGCGGCCGCGACCGCGCAGGCGCCGCCGGTGCACCACCCGGTGGTGCGGATCCATCCCGAGACCGGGCGACCCAGCCTGTTCGTCAACCCGCTGTTCACCCTCAAGATCGACGGCCTGCGCCGCCGCGAGAGCGACGCCCTCCTCGATCTCGTGCAACACGTCGCGACCCAACCGGAGCACGTGGTGCGCTGGCGGTGGCGGGCCGGCGACGTCGCCTTCTGGGACAACCGCGGCACGATGCACTACGCCCTGCTCGACTACACCGCCCGCCGCCGCATGGAACGGGTCGCCATCGCCGGGGACAAGCCGCTCGGCCGGTCGTAGTCTCGGGTCACGACGACAAGGGGGATCTCAATGTTCGTGCAGATCATGCAGGCGAAGATCGGCGATGCCGACCTGCTCGGCCGGCAGCTCGACGCCTGGCGACGCGACATCAAGCCGGGTGCCAAGGGCTACCTGGGCTCGACCAGCGGCATCACGCCCGATGGTCGCTCGATCGCCATCGTGCGCTTCGATTCGCAGCAGGCGGCCGAGGCCAACAGCACCCGACCAGAGCAGGGCGCATGGTGGGCCGAGACGGAGAAGGCGTTCGACGGGCCGGTGTCGTTCGAGAACTGCACCGAGGTCGACACGCCGCTCGGCGGCGGGGCCAGCGACGCCGGCTTCGTGCAGGTCATCCAGGGCCGGGTCAAGGACCAGGATTCGTTCCGCAAGATGGTCAGCGAGCACGAGACCGAGCTCCGGGCGGCGCGGCCCGACATCCTCGGCATGCTCGTCGCGTGGCACGGCGACGGCGGCTTCACCCAGGCCGTCTACTTCAAGGACGAGGCCGGCACCCGCCAGCTCGAGCAGGCGACCGAGGGCGGGGACATGCGCAAGGAGCTCATGGACCAGTTCGCCGGCCCGCCGACGTTCTTCGACCTGCCGAACCCCGACCTCGACTGACCCCCGCTCTGGTTTTGCCGCCCCGCGAGCGCGGATTCCGCGCTCAGCGGGCGGCAGAAACCGGGTGCTGCTGGGGGGTGACGGTGAACTCCGGGTCGGCGGCCGACTGGATGCCGCCGTGGAACACCGCGAAGCGGGACAGCGCGGCGCCGGTCGCCACCGACGCGCCGCCGACGGCCGCGGCCCAACGCCGCCGGCCGACCAGCGCGATGACCGCGGCCCCGGCCGCGGTCAGGCGCATGCCGGTCGACGAGAGCCGACCGGCGGTGCCTTCGTGGTAGGGCCGGCCGACGAGGTCGCCGAGCGCGTCCTCCATCACCTTCGCGGCCGCGACCTCGGCGACCGCGCCGCCGATCGCCATCCGCCGGGCCGGGCCGGCTTCGGCGCACGGCGTGACGATCACGCCGACCGCGCCGGCGCTGGCGACCGCGCCCGACGCGAACAGCAGCGGCAACGTCGAGTGAGCGTCGTGCCACGCCGGCACCGCGGTGTCGGACACCAGCGCCGCGGTGTACGTCGCGATGGCCGGGCTGAACGCCGCCGCGACCACCCCGGCGGCGTCGCCCACGCCGGGCAGGACGTCGAGCACGTCGCACATGGCGGCGGCGCCAACCGTCGGACCGAAGATGGCGAGCAGCCACGAGCCCACGCTCATCGGTGACGTCGGCTTGACGACGCGCAGCATGTGATGGAACCGCGACGGCCTTCCGAGATCGGCGACGAGGAAGGCGCCGCTGGCCGTCACGGCGGCGAGCGACACCAGCCGCGCTCGACGCCGGAGAACCGGGCGCCGGGTCAACTGCGCGCCGAGCGCCAGCGCCGAGGATCCGGCCGCCAGCCCGCCGCTGAAGAAGTACGCCGGGACCATCCACTTCCACACCGGCGGCTTGAGGATCGGCCGGCCGTAGTACGACTGCGGCGTCGCGTCCGGCACCATGCGGCGCTCGCCCGGCATCAGGCCGACCGCCGCCCGAAGAACGACGCCGCCACCGCGCCGGTGAATGCGACCGCCGCGGTGCCGACGGCGCGCCACATCCGCCCGAGGTCGCGCGTCGAGCACACGGGATCGGGCGGCAGGCCGTACACCTGCGGCTCGTCGAGCAGCAGGAAGAACGCGCCGAAGCCGTCGACGCCGTCATCCGGATCGGCGCCGTAGAGCCGGGCTTCGCTGACGCCGGCTTCGTGCAGTTGCTCGACGCGCGTCGCCGCCCGGGCCCGCAGCTCGCCGAGGGGGCCGAACTCGATGGACTTGGTCGGGCACGCCTGCGCGCACGCCGGCTCCATGCCGCCCTTCAACCGGTCGTAGCAGAGCGTGCACTTCCACACCCGGCCGTCGGTCTCGCGGCGCTCGATCACGCCGAAGGGACAGGCCGGCACGCAGTAACCGCACCCGTTGCAGATGTCCGGCTGCACCACGACGGTGCCGAACTCGGTGCGGATCAACGAGCCGGTCGGGCACACATCGAGGCACGCAGCCGACGTGCAGTGCTTGCACACGTCGGAGCTCATCAGCCAGTGGACGCCGGCCCGGTCGTCGGCGCGCGGTCGTTCGATGAACGCCACGTGGCGCCAGGTGTCGGCGCCGAGCGAGCCGGTGTTGTCGTACGACAGGCCGAGGAACTCGAGCCCGTCGTCGGGCACCCCGTTCCACTCCTTGCACGCCACCTCGCACGCCTTGCACCCGATGCAGACCGACGTGTCGGTGAAGAAGCCGACGCGCTCGGGATGGTCGACGTGGCCGGCGAGGGCTGCCGGGTCGAGCTCGACGCTCACCGGTCGGCCTCCATGCCCGCCCGCTCGCGGTATGCGGCGACGAACTCGGTCAGCGCGGCGCCGCGCGGCCGGCGGCCGGGCCGGATGTCGCACGTGGCCGCCTTGTCCTCCTGGATGTGCACGTTGGGGTCGAGCGCGACTGGGAAGAGGTCGTTGGCCGAGTCGCCGGTGGACAGACCCTTGCTGCCCCAGTGCCATGGCAGCCCGACCTGGTGCAGCACCCGGCCGCGGACGCGCAGCGGTGAGACCCGGTCGGTGACGAGGACGCGCGCCTCGATGGCCGACCGGGCGCTGACGATCGTCGCCCATCCGCAGTCGACCAGGCCGCGCTCGGCCGCCAGCTCCGGGCTCACCTCGCAGAACATCTCCGGCTGCAGCTCGGACAGGTACGGCAGCCAGCGGCTCATCCCTCCGGCGGTGTGGTGCTCGGTGACGCGGTACGTCGTCATGACGTACGGGAACACCGCGGCGCCGGGCGAGTCGGGTTCCGGGTGGTAGCGGTTGTGCTTCCGCGGGAACTCCTCGCGCGCCGGGTTGGACTGCTGGGAGTAGAGCGGGTTGCGGATCGGCGACTCGACCGGTTCGTAGTGCGCCGGCAGCGGGCCGTCCATCAGACCGGTCGGCGCGAAGAGCCAACCGCGGCCGTCGGCCTGCATGATGAACGGCTCGTCGCCCCGCAGCGCGTCCTCGGCCTTCGCGTGCTCGGGCGGCTCGTAGTCCGGCGGGCGGTCGGGCGTGAAGTCGGCGACGTCGAACCCGGTCCACCTCGTCCGGTCGGCGTCCCACCACACGTACCGCTTCCGCTCCGACCACGGCTTGCCGTCGGGGTCGGCCGACGCCCGGTTGTAGAGGATGCGCCGGTTGCCGGGCCAGGCCCAGCCCCATTCCGGCGCGACCCAATGCTGGTCGGCGCCGGGCCGGCGGCGGGCGGTCTGGTTCACGCCGTCGGCGAAGCAGCCGCAATAGATCCAGCAGCCGCACGCGGTCGAGCCGTCGGCCTTCAGCTCGTTGTAGAAGGGCAGCGGCTCGCCGTCGGCGCCGGACCCGTTGATCTCACGCAGTACCGCGTCGGCATCGGGCTCGTCGATCTCGCCGATCGTCGGATAGTCCCACGTGAGGTGGCGCACGCCCTGGTCGCGCTCCTCGGTCGACGCCGCCAGCCGCTCACGGATCAACCGGCCGAGGTGGAACATGAACCAGAGGTCCGACCGGCAGTCACCCACCGGCTCCACCGCCTTGTGGTGCCACTGCAACAGGCGCTGCGTGTTGGTGAACGTGCCGTCCTTCTCGGTGTGCGCGGCCGCCGGCAGGAAGAACACCTCGGTGCCGATGTCCTCGGTGCGGAGCTCGCCGCTCTCGATCTCGGGGCACTCGTACCAGAAGCTCGCGGTCTCGATCTCGGAGAGGTCGCGCACGACGAGCCAGTCGAGCCGCGCCAGCCCGAGCCGGTGCATGCGGCTGTTCGCCGAGCCGACGGCCGGGTTCTCCCCCATCGCGAAGTACCCGCGCACCGTCCCGTCGAACATCCCGAGCATCGACCGGTACGCCGAGTGATCGCCGTCGATGCGCGGCAGCCAGTCGAACCCGTAGTCGTTCTCCGCGGTCGCGGCATCGCCGAACCAGGCCTTGAGCATGCTGATCAGGTACGCCTCGGCGTGGCCCCAGATGCCGGCGGGCGCCACGACGCGCTCGAGATACCCGCGGAGGTCGCCGTGGACCCGCGCATGAGGCATCGGCAGGTACCCGGGCAGCAGGTTGTAGAGGGTCGGGATGTCGGTGGATCCCTAGATGCTGGCGTGACCTCGCAGCGCGAGGATGCCGCCGCCCGGCCGGCCGATGTTGCCGAGCAGCAGCTGGATGATCGCCGCGGTGCGGATCATCTGGACGCCGACCGTGTGCTGGGTCCAGCCCAACGCGTAGCAGAACGCCGACGTGCGCTCCCGCCCTGAGTTCTCGCACAGCGCGTCCGCGACCTTGGTGAACACGTCGGGCGGCACGCCGCACGCCTCTTCGACCACCTCCGGCGTGTAGCGGGCGAAGTGCCGCTTGAGGATCTGGAAGACGCAACGCGGATCTTCGAGTGACGGGTCGGTGGCCGGCGGGTCGCCGTGCCGGAGATTCGACCGGTGGCCCCGGGCCTCGCCCAATGCCGCGCGATTGGTCGCCTCGTCCGACGACTCCTCGTCGAACCCGTCGTACTGCCACGACGTCGGGTCGTAGGTGTGCGCCTCGGGGTCGTAGCCCGAGAACAGGCCGTCCAGGTCCTCGGTGTCGCGGAACTTGTCGCTGATGATCACCGACGCGTTGGTGTACGCGGCGACGTACTCGCGGAACTCCCGACCGTTGCTCAGGATGTGGTTGACGATGCCGCCGAGGAACGCGATGTCACTCCCGGCTCGCAGTGGGACGAAGACGTCGGCGACGGCGCTGGTGCGGGTGAAGCGCGGGTCGACGTGGATCACCGTCGCGCCCCGCGCCTTCGCTTCCATCACCCACTGGAACCCGACCGGGTGACACTCGGCCATGTTCGAGCCCATGATCATGATGCAGTCCGAGTTCTGCAGGTCCTGCTGGAAGGTCGTGGCCCCGCCACGACCGAACGACGTCCCCAGACCGGGGACGGTGGACGAGTGTCATATGCGGGCCTGGTTCTCGATCTGCACCGCGCCGAGCGCGGTGAACAACTTCTTGATGAGGTAGTTCTCCTCGTTGTCGAGGGTCGCGCCGCCCAGGCTTCCGATCGACATCGTGCGCCGCAGGGGGATGCCGTCCTCGGTCATGTCCTGCCAGCCAGCGGCGCGCGTCGACACCACGCGGTCGGCGATCATCTCCATGGCCCGCTCGAGGCTCAACTCCTGCCACTCGGTGCCGTGCTTCGGCCGGTACTTCACCTTGGTCTCCCGGCCGGGACCGGTGACGAGCTGCTTCGACGCCGACCCCTTCGGGCACAGCCGGCCCCGCGAGATCGGGCTGTCGGGGTCGCCCTCGATCTGGGTGATGCGGCCGTCGCGCACGAACACCCGCTGGCCGCACCCGACCGCGCAATAGGGGCAGACCGACGCCACGACGCGGTCGGCAGCAGCGGTGCGGGGTGCCAGCGCTTCCGTCTGCATGGAGGTGGCGGCCGCGCCCAGGGCGAACGGATCGCCCGCGAGCTGGCGGGTGACCGGCCATGACGCGATCAGCTTGCGCACGCCCACGCGCCGAACCCTACGCGCGTGCTACTGGCCGAGCCGCGACTCGAGCTCGTTCGACCAGAAGCGGAAGAACCCGTCCTGGTCGTCGCCGACCTGTGCGACGTAGACCTTGTCGAAGCCGGCGTCGATGTACTTCCGGATCGCTTCCGCGTGCCGCTCCGGGTCCGGCCCGCAGGGGATCTTCTCTGCCACCATGGCTTCGGTGACGTTCTCGGACGCCTGCTCGAAATGGGCCGGCATCGACAGCTCCTGGTTGAGCGCACCCGGAACTCCCGTCGTGGGCCAGATGTCGTGGGCCAGCTTCCGGGCGGCGGCCTCGTCCTCACCCCAGCAGACCTTGATGGCGGCGACCGTCGGACCCTTGCCGCCGGCGTCGCGGTAGCGCTTGATCGCCTCGGCGTCCGGTGCGGTCGTCACGAAGCCGTCTCCGGCTCGCGCCGCCAGCTGCGTCGACTTCGTGCCGAACGCCGACACCAGCACCGGCGGCGGCTCCTGCGGCAGCGAGTAGATGCGGGCGTTCTCGACGGTGTAGTACCGCCCGTGGTGGTTGACGAAGCCGCCCTGCCACAGCTTGCGCATCACCTCGATCGCCTCCGCCAGCATCTCGAGACGGACGCCGGCCGGCGGCCACCGGACCCCGAGGATGTGCTCGTTGAGGTTCTCGCCGCTGCCGACGCCGAAGAGGAAGCGGCCCTCGAGCATCAGCTGCGCGGTGGCCGCCGCCTGGGCGAGCACCGCGGGGTGGATCCGGATCGTCGGGCAGGTCACGCCGGTCATCACCTCGAGGTCGGTCGCCGCCGCGATGCCACCGATGACCGACCACACGAACGGGCTCTCGCCCTGTCGGTCGATCCACGGGTGGTAGTGGTCCGAGACGAACACCGATCGGAAGCCGGCTTCCTCGGCCTTCCGGGCCGTCCGCAGCAGCTCGTTGGGCCCGTGCTCCTCGCTCGACAGGAAAACGCCGACCTCCGCCATCGATCCTCCTCGACCGCTCGACTTCCGGGTACGCCTACCCCGAGCCGTGCCATCGGTGAACCGGCGATTTCGCCCCGCGTCGGCGGGGTAGGACGCCGCCGTGCACGGCACGCGTCGGCCCCTCGCGTTCGGGGGCGGCGTGCTCGTCGCGGCCGTCGCCGTCTCCATCCTCGCCGGCCCGGCGCGGGCGGCGGCCCGGCGCGCCGACCAGCCGGCCAC
>JAODBK010000071.1 GCA_025463925.1 Acidimicrobiales bacterium
CCGACGACGAACGGGCCCGCATGGCCGCGGCCGAGGCCAGCGGTGCGTTGCGGGCCGGTGAGTCGTTCTCGTACGACGACATCGTTGCGCCGGCCGAGCTGCGCGACGCGCTGCTCGCCGGGCTGCGGCTCGCCGCCGGGCGGCGGTCGGGGCCGTGGGCGCCGCTCGCCCGCGTCGGCGTCAGTCCGTAGCGCCGCCGGTGACGACCTGGTGGATGATGACGGTGAGCGTTTCCACCATCGCCGGTCGAGCCACGCCGCGCGCTTCGAACTCGTAGTGGAACGCCGCCATCCGCTCCATCATCGCGACCATCGCGGCGGCGGCGGCATACGGCGTGATCGCCGGCACCACCAGGCCGTCGCGTTGCGACTGCGCCACCCGGTCGGCGAGCGGGTCGGTGATCGCCGACAGCGTGCGCACCCGGACCTCACGGAATCGCTCGTCGCCCTCCTGTGCCGCCAGGTTGCGGGTGCGCAGCACCGCCCGGTGGACGTCCCAGTACTGCATGAAGCCGTCGATCAGTGCACGCGCGGTGACGAGACCGGCGGCGCCGCGCCACTCGCCGCGCACCCAACGGGCGACGGTCTCGATCTCCTCGCCGGCTTCCTCGGCCAGCGCCAGCACGGCCTCGTCGACGTCGCGGAAGTACTGGTAGAAGGTCGCGGGCGACGTCCCGACCTGGCGCGCGATCTCCACGACCTTCAGCTCGAGCACACCGTGGCTCTCGAGGAGCGCGGCCGTCGCGTCGAGCAGGCGTCGCCGCGTCTCCTGCGCCCGCCGCCCGAGCCGCCGCCCGTCGGGAGCGAGGATCTCCGTCTCCGGCTCCCCCATCGCCACGAGCGGGGCAGGTTACAGGCCGCCGGCTACCGCAACGCGTTGACGACGTTCTTGGCGTCGGTGCGAGCGGCCTCGTAGTCGGCCTTCACCAGCAGCATCGTGCCGCGGGCCGCGACCAGCGTCGGGCGGTTGCCGGGGTACCCGGCGGGCGTCAGCGGGACGACCTGGCCGGGGATCGGCGCCGCCTTGCCGGTCGCGTCGGCGACCTTCGCCTGGAGGTCGTCGAGCGCGGCTTGGGCCGCGGTCACGTCCTTGCCGGCCTGCTTGGCGGCGTCGATCCGCGTCTGCAGCTTCGTCGCCAGTGTGCCGAACGCGTCACCGAGAGCCGACGACGCGTCCGCGGCGCGCACGAGATGGACCTTCGGCTCGAGCAGGACGTACACGCGGTACGCGGTCACGATGCTCTTCACATCGGCCCTGGCCGTCGCCAGATCGGTGTCGTTGTCGATCTTGGCCTTCAGCGCAGTGAGACCGGTGGTGTCGTCGTCGATCGTGGTGAGCAGCGACCGGCGGTCGGCATCGGTGAGGTGGGTGGCGTCGGTGACGACGCCGCGCAGTGTGGTGAGCGCGCCGAGCCGGCGATCGATCTCGATGTTCCCGCGCTGCTTCAGATAGGCGATGCCCGCCGCTTGGCGTTGGCGGCTGGTCGTGGGCGGGGCCGCGACCGCCGGCCCGGCGGCGGCGCCCGCGACGAGGGTGGTCGCGAGGGCGGTCGCGGCGACGAGTCGCCTCGTGCGGTCGGTCACTGGGACGGGTCTCCTTCGTCGGCGGTGATCCCCGCGGTGGCAGTGCCCAGTTGGCCGCTCATGGTGCCGAGCTGCCGGTCGATCGTGGCGAGCTCCGCGTCGATCGCGGGATTGCCCGAACTCGGCATCGCGATGGTCGTGGCGGCCGTCGAGGTCGGGATGTCGCTGGTGGCTGCCGGTCGGGTCTCGGTCCTGGCCGAGGCGCCGCAGCCGCCGACGAGCCCGGCGACGATCAGCACGAGGACCGGACCTAGGGATCGCTTCATGCACCGCATCGTGCCCGCCCGATGTGAGCAGACTGTGAGCAACTTCGCGCTCACGCGAACTGCGGGAGCCACTCCTTGGTGGCGGCGATGAGCTCGTCGGTCATCGCCGCCAGCTGGTCGTAGTCGATGCGCGAAGCGAGCGGGTCGGCGAGCATCGCCGCCAACACGTCGTCGCGCCGGCCCGACAGCGCGGCGTTCACCGCGAGCTCCTGGCTCTCGGACACCCGCCGCAGGTACGACGCGAGCAATGGCGGCGCGGCCGCGGGTTCGCCGCCGCGGGCACCGTCGCCGTCGGCCCAGCACATCGACTCGACCACCCGGCCGAGTGGCAGGTCGGGCACCTGCCCGGTGTTCGGGATGTTGAGCGGGAACAGCCGCGGCGTACCGGTGATGAACGAGTCGATGAGCGGCGCGACGATCTCCCCGGACGGCCAGGTCGACACCTCGGGATCCTCGGTCAGGCGCTCGAGCCGGTCGGCGTAGTTGGCCTCGTCGGCCTGGCGATCGGCGATCGGCGTGAGGGACACGCCCCAGCGCTTGCCCCACCCGGACGCCTCGGTGAGGAAGCCGGGGAAGAACTCGGCGAGGTGGCGGTCGCCGGCCCCGGGCAGCGCGCCGGTGAGCCGGAACAGCTCGAGCTTCAGCTGGTTGACCGCGATGAGGTCGGCCTTGGTCCAGTCGCGACCCTGCGGCGGCTCGTGCCCGAGGTCGTCGGGGAGGTTGAACGGCAGGTTCTCGGCCTGCTTCGCCGGGTCGGACAGGAGGTCGCGCAGCAGGGCCAGGCCGTCCTCGCCGCCGACGTCGAGCGCGGTGATCACCGGGAGATGGTTGACGCCGACGACCGTCGGCCGGATCTCCATGAAGTTCGCGCTCAGCAGCATCGACAGGTAGAAGGTCGCGATCGTGACCTCGTGGCAGAGCCCGATCGTCTTCACCGGTGTCTCGCGCGTGACGGCCCGGCACAACGTCGTCATCGGGTTGGTCAGGTTGAGGAGCCACGCGTCCGGGCAGAGCTCGGCCATGTCGCGTGCGACGCCGAGCATCACCGGCACGTTGCGGAGGCACCGGTTGATGCCGCCGGGCCCGACGGTGTCGCCGACCGACTGCTGGATGCCGTAGCGCGCCGGGATGTCGAGGTCGTGGCGCATGCTGCGGAAGCCACCGGTGGAAATGGTGACGACGACGTAGTCCGCGCCCTGGAGCGCCTGCCGCTGGTCGGTGGTCGTGCTGACGGTGAGCGGGATGTCGCGCACGTCGGCCACGTGGCGGACGTAGTCGGCCATGCGCGGCAGCTTGGCGGCGTCGATGTCCTCGAGGACGATCTCGGTGCCGTGCAACGTCGGCGTGTTGGCCAGGTCGGTGACGAGCGTCGGCACCCATTGGTTGCTGCCGCCGCCGATGATCACGATGCGCGGTGCCATGTCCCTCCAGCCTGACGTTCGTGTCAGGTTACTCGCCGGCCAGGCCGACGGCCGCCGCCGGCTGGTCGCCCAGCTCGGGCACCTGCTGGACCGGGAAACCGAACCACCGCAGCGTGACCTGCACCATCGGTCCGATCCCCAGCGCGAACGCGAACGTGCCGACGCCGAACGATCCACCCAGCGCCAGCCCGCCGATCAGCGCGACGAGCTCGATGCTCGTCCGGGCGAGCCGGATCGACCAGCCCCAGCGGCGGTGCAGGCCGGTCATCAACCCGTCGCGCGGCCCGGCGCCCAGTCCGGCGGCGATGTACATGCCCTGGCCGACCGCGAACGCCGCGATGCCGCCGGCCATGAGCAGGACGCGCAGCGCCGGCGCGTGCGCGTCGCGGGTGTGCGGCAGCAACAGGTGGATGAACGTCCCCACGAGGATGAGGTTGGCGATCGTGCCGATGCCGGGCCGCTCCTGCAGCGGCCACCACAACGCGACGATCGGGATGCCGACGAGGATCCCGACGGTGCCGAGGTCGATGTTGGTGTGGCCGGCCAGGCCGTCGTGCAGCACGTCCCACGGGCCGAGCCCGAGGCCCGACCGCTTGAGCGCGACGATGCCCGGCGCCATCACCGCCAGCCCGACCACCAGCTGGACGAACCTTCGGATGCGAGTCCCCACCGACCGGTGACAGTAGAGGCGATGTGCGATCGGATACGCCGACCCTTACCGTGAA
Organism: Acidimicrobiales bacterium; assembly: GCA_025463925.1. Lineage (GTDB taxonomy): Bacteria > Actinomycetota > Acidimicrobiia > Acidimicrobiales > AC-14 > RYN-50. The sequence continues at coordinate 3,996 of JAODBK010000071.1, forward strand.
CCGCGTGCGCCAGCTCGTCCGATTCGTCGTGGTCGTGGTCGCGGGCGGCGCCGGTCTGGTGGTCGCGACCCTCGCGCTGGCGGGCCCGGCCCGTGCGTTCTTCACCGCCGGCACCGTCGGGCCGACGAAGGTCGATCTGCGGCCACTGGCGGTGCGGTCGGTCGTGTACAACGCCGACGGCAGCGTCCGGGCGGTCCTCCACGCCGAGGAGAACCGCCTCCCGGTGCCGATCGGCCAGGTGAGCCCGGTCGCCGTCCAAGCGGTGCTCGACGTCGAGGACCAGCGGTTCTGGCAGCACGGCGCGCTCGATGTCCGCTCGACCCTCCGCGCGCTGTACACCGACGTGAACCGCGGTCAGGCGGTCCAGGGCGGATCGACGATCACCCAGCAGCTGGTCAAGAACACGGTGCTCAGCGGCGAGAAGCGGGCCCACCGCAAGATCGTCGAGGCCGCGGTGGCGGTGCGGTTGCAACGCCAGATGACCAAGACGCAGATCCTCGAGGCATACCTCAACACGGTGTACTTCGGCCGTGGGGCGTACGGCATCGAGGCGGCCGCCGAGACCTACTGGGGCACGACCGCCAGCGCGCTCAACCCCGGCCAGGCGGCGATGCTCGCCGGCATGATCCAGAGCCCCGACGACTACGACCCGGTCCGGTTCCCGGTCGCGAGCCGGGCCCGGCGTGACGTCGCCATCGACCTCATGCGCGAGCAAGGTCACATCACTCCTGGCGATGCCGTCTTCCTCGAGGCTCAGCCGCTGCCGAGCCCGTCGAACGCCCTGCCGAAGCCGGACGACTACTTCGTCGACCACGTCGTGCAGCTGCTGCTCCAGGACACCCGGTTGGGCGACACCGCGACCGAGCGGGTCAATGCCGTCTACCGCGGTGGCCTGCAGATCCACACGACGCTCGATCCCCGTGATCAGACTGCCGCGCAGGACGCGGTCCAGTCGACGTTGCCGAACACCAACGGCCGCTTCACCGCGGCGGTCGTGTCGATCGACCCGGAGACCGGCGCGGTGCGGGCGCTCGTGGGCGGGCCCGGGTTCGAGAAGTCCAAGTTCGACCTCGTCACCGACGGCATCGGCCGCCAGCCCGGCTCGTCCTTCAAGCCGTTCACGCTGATCGCGGCGCTCGAAGCCGGCTTCATCCCGCAGGACACCATCCGGGGATCGCCCCCTTGCCCGGTGCCGAACATCGGCGGCACACCTGACCCGTACCTCCCCGACAACGTGGAGGGGGAGCGGGGCGGCACGTTGACCCTCGACGACGCCATGGTCCACTCCGTCAACTGCGCCTACGCCCAGCTGGGCTACATCGTCGGCCTCGACCGCGTCGTCGACGTCGCCCGGCGGATGGGCGTGCGGGACGCGAACATCCAACGGGTCCCGGCGATGGTGCTCGGCAGCGAGGAGGTGCGGCCGATCGAGATGGCCTCGGCGTACGCGACGCTCGCCAACGACGGCGTCTGGCACCAGCCGTACTTCATCGACCACGTCGACGACCGCGACGGCAAGAGCGTGTTCCGGGCCAAGCCCAACTCCGCGCGCGCCGTCGACCGCGACGTGGCCCGCCAGGTCACGGCGGTGCTGCGCGGCGTGGTGCAGCGGGGCACGGGACGCGCCGCGTCACTTTCCGATCGCCCGGTCGCCGGCAAGACCGGCACCGCCGAGAACGAGCAGGACGCGTGGTTCGTCGGCTACACGCCGCAGCTCGCCACCGCGGTGTGGATGGGCGATCCGCTGGCCGAGACGCCGATGAAGAACGTCGGCGGCATCGCGGTCTTCGGGGGGACCTATCCGGCGCGGATCTGGGCCCAGGCGATGAGCGGCGCGCTCGCGGGCGAGCCGGTGCTGTCCTTCCCGGCGCCCTCGACGTCCTCGAAGACGCGCCGCGGCCGCTACCTTTCGGTGCACCGGGGTTTCACCGACCTCGTCGCCGACGACTACAACGGGAAGCGGAGGTTCGCCAACCGATCCGGCCCGTCGACCACGGTGAAGTCCAAGAGCCCCACCACGACCAGGACCACGACCAGGACCACGACCGCGAGGACCACCACGCCGTGACCGCCATGCAAGACCTCCTCGTGCTGCAGGACCACGACGCCGCAGTCGACCGCCTCCGGCACCGGTTGTCCCACCTGCCGGAACGGGCGGCGCTGGCCGAGAAGGAGGCATCGCTCGGGGCCTTCTCCGCCCGGTTGGACGACGCGACGGGGCGCCGGGACGACGCCGTCCGGGCCCAACGGCGGGTCGAGGACGAGCTGGCGATCGTCGAGCAGAAGATCACCGACGTCGAGAAGACGCTCTACTCGGGGTCCGTCAGCGCCCCTCGTGAGCTCCAGGCGCTCCAGGCGGATGTCGAGTCGCTGAAGCGGCACCAGTCCACCCTCGAGGACGACGTGCTCGTCGCCATGGAGGTGCGCGAGCCGCTCGACGAGGCGGTCCGCGTGCTCGAGGCCGAGCGGGCCAACCTCGACGAGGGTGCGCAACAGCTGCTCGCCGCGATCGCGGAAGCATCGGCGGGCATCGAGGCCGAGCTGGCGAGCGAGGCGACGGCGCGCGCCGCGGCGGCGGCCGACGTGCCGCCCGACCTGCTGGCGCACTACGACCAGCTGCGGGCCAAGCTCGGCGGGGTGGCCGCCGCCCGGTTGGTCGGTTCGACGTGCAGCGGCTGCCATCTCAGCCTGCCGGCAACCGAGATCGATCGCATCCGCCGGCTGCCTCCGGACGAGTTGGCCCATTGCGACCAGTGCGGCCGCATCCTCGTCCGCCCGTGATCCTCTGGCCGGCCGGGCTGTCGCTGGCGATCGTCTGGCAGGTCTTCCACGATCCGGCGATCGACTACCGGCTCGTCGTGGCCGGGGCGGTCCTGCCCGACCTCGTCGACGGGCCAGCGGGCGGCGCCCGGTTCGCGCACACCCTCCTGTTCAGCGTGGCGTTGCTCGCCGTCGTGATGCTGGCCACCCGCGGCCACCGCCGGGCGCGCCGGCGCCTGCTGGCGCTGCCGATCGGGACGTTCGTGCACCTCCTCCTCGACGGCATGTGGACGCGCGCCCACGGGTTCTGGTGGCCCTTCCTCGGCGGCCGGCTGACGGGCCGGCTCCCCGCGCTCGACCACGGCGTGGTGGTGCTCGTGCTGGAGGAAGTGGCCGGCGCGCTCGTGCTGGCGTGGTGGTGGCGGCGGTTCGGGCTCGCCGACCGGGCCCGGCGGATGGCGTTCCTCCGCACCGGCCGGCTGCCGCGAGACCGCGTCGCGTGATCGTCCTGGTCCGGCACGGGCAGACGGCCGCCAACGCCGACGGCCTGCTGCTGGGCCGGGCTGACCCGCCGCTCACCGAGCTCGGCCACCGGCAGGCGGCCGCGATCGCCGGCGCGTTGACGAACCCGGGCGCGGTGATCACGAGCCCGTTGCTCCGCGCCCGGCAGACGGCCGCGGCGTTCGGGCTCCCGGTCGTCGAGGACGAGCGCTGGATCGAGTTGGACTACGGCGACTACGACGGGCGGCCCGCCGCCGACGTGCCGGCCGAGGTGTGGGCGCAGTGGCGCCGCGACGTGACCTTCACGCCACCCGGCGGCGAGTCGCTGGCCGATCTCGGCGAGCGGGTGCGGGGCGCGTGCGAGGCACTGCACGCGCAGGCGCGCGACGAGGACGTCGTCGTGGTGAGCCACGTGTCGCCGATCAAGGCCGCGATCGCCTGGGGGCTGGGCGTCGGCGACGAGGTGGCGTGGCGGCTCTACTGCGGTGTGGCGACCATCAGCCGCATCGGCATCAACGACCGCGGCCCGGTGCTCATCTCGTTCAACGAGTCGCGTCACCTCGACGCACTCGACGCCTGATCGCCAGGCCGACCACCAGCATCCCAAGCGCGGTGGGAAGCACCGCGGCTGGCAGACCGGTGGCCGCGGTCGTGCCCCGGGCGCGGTTGGCGGCCGCTGCGGCG
>JAODBK010000075.1 GCA_025463925.1 Acidimicrobiales bacterium
CGTCGGAGCCCGGCGTCAGCGTGCCCGGCGATCCCGCCGGCCGCATCCCCGACCAGCTGCTGACCCGACCCGGTGGTGCGGCCCCCGCGGCCGCCACGGTCGCGACCGCGCCGCCACCGGTCGCCACCGGTCCGGAAGGTCACACGCAGCGCCTCCTCACCGTTGTCAAGGCCGGGTCGATCCAGGACGTAAAGGCCACGCCGGGCGACAAGGTCAACGTCTGGCCGCACCTCCTCGTCATCGAGTTCGTCGCGGCGTTGGCGATGACGGCGTTCCTGCTGGTGTTCTCGGCGATCGTCAATGCGCCGCTGCAGCACAACGCCAACTACAACTTCACGCCGAACCCCTCCAAGGCGCCGTGGTACTTCCTCGGCCTGCAGGAGCTGCTGACGATGTTCCACCCGATGGTCGCGGGCGTGACCATTCCGGGGATGGGCATCTTCGGCCTGATCCTGGCGCCGTACACCGACCGCAACCCGTCGAACAAGCCGGAGGACCGCAAGTTCGCGATCTCGCTCTTCACGATCTTCATGATGTTCTGGGCGGTGCTCGTCGTGCTGGGCGTGTTCTTCCGCGGCCCGGGCTTCAACTTCACCTTCCCGTGGCGGGACGGGATCTTCTTCGACCTGTGAGTCTCGCGTGACCGTCGCCATCGTCGTCATCGTCGTGGTCCTGCTGGCCGCGGTGCTGCTGTTCGCCAACGCGCGCCGGCGCGACCGCGACGCCGCCATCGGCTCCCTGTCCCGGGAGACCCGCGACCGCGACCGCGGCGAGGCGTCGATCGAGCAGGTGCTCGGCGACACCGACGCCGAGAAGGTGGCCACCGGCCGCGAGGTCGAGCGGGCGGCCGCGCTGGAACGCCGGCGGGTCGTGGTGCCGGCGACCGTCTCGGCGCCCAAGCCGCCGGCCGTGCCGGTCGACGACGAGACCTACGGCGTGAGCCGGCGCCAGTTCCTCAACCGCGGCATCGTCACGATGATGAGCGTGAGCCTCGGCGGTTTCGGGCTCTCGATGCTCGCGTTCCTCTGGCCGTCGCTCTCGGGCGGCTTCGGCACCAAGATCCGCGCCGGCAAGGTCGACGACATCCTCAACCAGATCGCCGACAAGCGCGAGCCCTTCTACGTCGCCGAGGGCCGCTTCTACATCAACCCCTATCCGAAGGACTCGGTGCCGAAGGCCAAGCAGGTCGGCGCGTACAGCGCGCTGCTGCCCGGCTACGAGGCCGGCGTCGTCGCGCTCTACCAGAAGTGCGTGCACCTCGGCTGTCGCGTCCCGTGGTGCAAGACGTCCCAGTGGTTCGAGTGCCCCTGCCACGGTTCGCAGTACAACCGGGTCGGGGAGAAGAAGGGCGGCCCGGCGCCACGCGGCCTCGACCGCTTCATCGTCTCGATCGACAACGGCACGGTCGTCGTCGACACCAGCCCCAGTGGGCTGATCGTCGGCCCGCCCATCGGCACCAACACCACCGGCCAGGAGGCCGAGGGACCGCACTGCATCGGAAGGGCGGAGTAGCGCACCGTGCTGGCCGCGATGACGCAGCAACAGAAGATCGGGATCGGCATCGCGATCGTCATGGTCGTGGGCGGGCTCGTCTACCTCGTCAGCTCCCTCCGCCGCGGCCCGGGGGTTGGGGCCGAGATCGAGATCGCGCCCAACCGGCGGCCGTATCTCAACGACGACCAACTCGAGGGCCCCAAGCTCGACCGGTCGCTGACGTGGGCGATGGTCATGCTCGGCATCCTGGCCGTCGGGCTGCCGGCGTACTGGCTGCGCGAGCCGCACCGGCAAGCCGGCAACGGCTTCGACCGCGGCAAGGCGTGGTTCGCGGCCAAGGCGGTCACCGACGGGCTCCGGCTGTTCCAAGCGGCGCCGGGCGTCCCGCCCACGCCGCGCGAGGCCCACTTCGGATGCGAGACCTGCCACGGCGTGAAGGGCATCGGTGGCTCGACGACGTTCAGCATCCTCACGGATCCGGCGAATCCGAAGTCGGCCCAGCGCCAGGTGAAGTGGCAGTGCCCGCCCCTCAACACCGTGGCGTTGCGCTATCGCGACGACGAGATCAAGACGATCATCGTGTACGGCCGGCAGGGCACGCCGATGCCGCCGTGGGGCGTGGCCGGCGGCGGTCCGATGAACGACCAGCAGATCAACGATCTCATCGCGTACCTGCACTCGATCGCGCTCAGTCCGAAGGACGCGCAGGCGGCGTCGCTCAAGGACTACGGCAGCACCGACGGCAAGGCGTTGTTCGACGGGTACTGCGCCCGGTGCCACACCCAGGGGTACTCGTACGGTGAGCCCGGAGTGGAGGGCGGCGGTGGCTCGCTCGGGTTCAGCCTCGTCGACGGCGCCACCAAGCGGCGGTTCCCCGACATTGCCAGCCATGTCGAATGGGTCACCAACACTGCGGAGTTCGGGAAGGCCTACGGCATCGGGGGAATCAGCCACGGCGTGATGCCGCACTTCGGCGACCTGCTCAGCGCCGACCAGATCAAGGCCATCGTCGACTACGAGCGGACCCTCTGATGGATCACGTGCTCGCCACCGTCTGGGCCTGGGACCCGTTCCTCAAAGGGATCGTCTTCGTCCTCGCGGCCGTCGTGATCCTCTGCGGGTCGGTGTACATGATCCTCTCCACCGACCTGGGCGCCCGGCTCGGGTTCCTGGTCGCGGGCGCGGCGCTGTTCGGCTGGATCTTCATCATGGGCACCGTCTGGACGGCGTACGGCATCGGCTTCAAGGGCCGCCCACCGACGTGGAAGCCGAAGCAGGTGATCAGCGGCGACATCGGCCGGTCGGCGTCCACCGTGCTGGCCGACTTCCCGGGCCGATGGCGCAAGCTCGACGTGGCGTCGCCTGAGGTCGCGGACGCGCAAGCCGCGGCCGACGTCGTGCTCACCACCAGCGGTCCGTTCAAGAAGACGACGGACTACAAGACGTTCGCGGCGTACGAGAAGGGGGGCGAGAAGCACGTCCTCACGCTGCTCCACAAGCCCCATTACCTGGTGCTCCAGGTCCAGCCGCTCATCGCGGTGCCGACCGGTTCGACGGCCCAGCCCCAGCCCGATCCGACGAAGCCGGTGGTGTCGGTGGTGATGGTGCGCGACCTCGGCTCGTTGCGGCAGCCGGCGTTCGTCATCACCCTGTCCACGGGCTTGCTCTTCTTCGTCTTCTGTCTCGCGCTGCACCTGCGGGACAAGGCGATCATGGCCTTGCGGAGCGCCCCGCCGGCGCCGGCGACGGGGTAGGTCGGCGCGTGGCGCAGTACCTCCCGCTGCTGGCGATGCTCATCCTCGCCACCGTGTTCGCCGGCGGGTCGTTCCTGGCGTCGGGGTTGCTCGCGCCCAAGCGGCCGACGCTGGCCAAGGCGGCGCCGTACGAGTGCGGGATCGTGCCGGACCGCGAGCCGGCCGAGCGCTTCCCGGTGCGGTTCTATCTCGTGGCGATGATCTTCATCATCTTCGACATCGAGATCATCTTCCTCTACCCGTGGGCGGTGATCTTCCGGCAGCTCAAGGGGTTCGGGATCTTCGAGATGGTGCTGTTCACCGTGGCGGTGTTCGTGTCACTGGTGTACCTCCTCGCCAACGGCGCGCTCGACTGGGGCCCGGCGAAGCGGCTGATGGCGACGCCGACGGTCGACCCCGCCGGCGCGCGCGATCCCCGGCGCACCAGCTCGAGCACCGTGCGCCGCATCGGCCCCACCGGCAAGGAAGCCGCGTAGCGATGGGTCTCGAGGAGTTCCAGTACAACTTCCTCACCGGCCGGGTCGAGGACCTGGTGAAGTGGGCCCGGCGCAACAGCGTGTGGCCGGCGACGTTCGGCCTGGCGTGCTGCGCCATCGAGATGATGGCCACCGGCGCCGCCCACTACGACCTGTCGCGCTTCGGCATGGAGGTCTTCCGGGCTTCGCCCCGGCAGGCCGACCTCATGATCGTCGCCGGCCGGGTGAGCCAGAAGATGGCGCCGGTGCTCCGCCAGATCTACGACCAGATGATGGAGCCCAAGTGGGTCATCTCGATGGGCGTGTGCGCGTCGAGCGGCGGGATGTTCAACAACTACGCCATCGTCCAGGGCGTCGACCAGATCGTGCCGGTCGACGTCTACACGCCCGGCTGCCCGCCCGGTCCCGAGACGCTGATACACGGCATCCTGACCCTGCACGAGCAGATCCGTACCGGCGAGATCATCCGCCGGCGCGAGGCGACCGGCGGGGGCGCCGAGATCACGCTGCCGGCCCATGGCTGACGTCGAGGAAGCCGTCCACGACGCGGCTGCGCCCGGACCGGAGCTGGTGCACGGCGCGCCGGTGTCGCTCTCGCGCGGCCAACGGTGCCTGCACCCGTCGCGCGAGCAGTACCTGGAGTTGATCAGGACGTTGCGCGACGAGGACGAGTACCGCATGTGCGTCGACCTGACGGCGTGCGACTACCTCCAGAACCCGGGGCGCGCGCTGCCCGACCGCATCGCGCCGGAGCGGTTCGAAGTGGTGGTCAACCTCTTGTCGCTGAAGCACCAGTCGCGCATCCGGGTGCGGGTGCAGGTACCAGAGTCGGACGCGGTGCTGCCGTCGCTCTACGCGAGCTATCCGGGCACCGAAGCACTGGAGCGCGAGGTCTACGACCTGTTCGGCATCGTGTTCACCGACCACCCCGACCTGTCTCGGATCCTCATGCCCGACGACTGGGAGGGCCACCCCCTCCGCAAGGACTACGGCATCGGCCGGATCCCCGTGCAGTTCAAGGAGGCGAGGTAGGTGGCGAAGACCGTCGACCTGATCGCCGAGACCGCCGAGCCCTCGCAGGAGATGCAGCCGCGGTCGCTCACGAGCGGGGTCGAGGCGCTCCGCGAGGAAGGCGCGGTGCTCCGCATCCCGAACCTGCCCGAGGGTGTCGACGAGCTGCCCACCGAGGACGAGACGATGATCATCAACATGGGGCCGCAGCACCCCAGCACCCATGGCGTGCTGCGCCTCATGCTCGAGCTCGACGGCGAGACCGTGCTGCGGTCGAAACCCATCATCGGCTACCTCCACACGGGCATGGAGAAGACCGGCGAGGACCTCACCTACCTGCAGGGCACCACCAACACCACGCGGATGGACTATCTCGCGCCGCTGTTCAACGAGCTGGTGTTCTCGCTGGCCGCCGAGAAGTTGCTCGACGTCGAGATCCCGGAGCGGGCGACGTGGATCCGCATGCTGATGACCGAGCTGAACCGCATCTCGTCGCACTTCACGTTCCTCGCCACCAATGGCATGGACCTCGGCGCGTCGACGATGATGATCTTCGGCTTCCGCGAGCGCGAGGCGCTCCTGGCCTTCTTCGAGAAGTGCTCCGGGCTGCGGATGAACCACAACTACATCCGCGTCGGGGGCGTCGCCGCCGACCTGCCCGATGGCTGGCGCGACGACGTGCTGTTCCTCCTCGACGACCTGCCCGAGCGGCTGATCGACTACGACACCCTCTTCACCGGGCAGACGATCTGGCAGGAGCGCAGCCAAGGGGTGGGCGTGCTCACCGCCGACGAGGCCATCGCGCTGGGCGTCACCGGCCCGATCCTCCGGGCCACCGGCGTGCCCTGGGACCTGCGCCGGACGATGCCGTACCTGTTCTACGACCAGGTGGACTTCGACGTGGTGGTCGGCACCTACGGCGACACCTTCGACCGGTACGCGATCCGTGTCAACGAGATCCGCGAGTCCATCAGGATCGTGCGCCAGATCCTCGAGCGCCTGCCCAAGGGCGACTATCGCGTCCAGGACAAGAAGGTGACCCCGCCGCCGCGCGCCCGGATCGACGAGTCGATGGAAGCGCTGATCCATCACTTCAAGCTCTTCACCGAGGGCCTGAAGGTGCCCGAGGGCGAGGTCTACGTGCCGATCGAGTCGCCGCGGGGTGAGCTCGGCTGCTACATGGTGAGCGACGGCACCGCCAAGCCCTACCGCATGCACATTCGCGGGCCCAGCTTCGTCAATCTCCAGGCGCTCCCGCACCTGATGCACGGTGGCCTCGTCGCCGACGCCGTCGCGGTGATCTCGAGTTGCGACCCGGTCCTCGGCGAGGTGGACCGCTGATGGCCCGGCTGACCCAGGAGAACGTCGAGCGCGCCCGCGAGATCATCTCGCGCTACCCCGCGTCACGGTCGGCACTCCTGCCGCTGCTGTACCTCGCGCAGGAGCAGGACGGGTGGATCGACGACTCCGCCATGGAGCACATCGGCGACCTGCTGGACCTCACGCCGGCGCAGGTGCTCGGGACCTGCAGCTTCTACACGATGTTCAAGCGGCAACCGGTCGGCCGGCACCTGGTGTCGGTGTGCACGAACATCGCGTGCTTGTTGAACGGTGGCTACGAGCTGCTCGAGCACGCCGAGGCCCGGCTCGGCGTGGTCGTCGACGAGACGACGCCCGACGGCGAGTTCACCCTCGAAGAGGTCGAGTGCCTGGCCGACTGCGACCGGGCGCCGTGCCTGCAGGTGAACTACCGCTTCTTCGGCAACGTCACCCACGACGACTTCGACCGGCTGGTGGACGACCTCCGCGCCGGCCGCTTGGCCGAGACGGTCCCGGCGCATGGCGTGCTGAATCGCGAGCAGCCGCCGCCGGTCTCGGTGCGCCGCGCCGACGCGCCGCACGGTGCTGGGGACTGATGGCCTTCCGCGACGCGCCCGACATCCTCACGAGCCGGCTGCGGTACGAGGACTCGCACACGCTGGAGCGGTTCCTCGCGACCGGCGGCTACGACGGGCTCCGGGCCGCGGTCGCCCGGCCGGCGGACGAGATCGTCGAGGAGGTGAAGACGTCGGGGCTGCGCGGCCGCGGCGGCGCCGGCTTCGCCACCGGGCAGAAGTGGAGCTTCCTTCCGGCCGACGTGTTCCCGCGCTACCTCGTCGTCAACGGCGACGAAGGCGAGCCGGCGACGTTCAAGGACCACATGCTGATCGAGCGCGACCCGCATCAGCTCATCGAGGGGATCGCGATCGCGTCGTACGCGATCAAGTGCACCAAGGCGTTCCTGTACCTGCGCGGCGAGTTCGCTCTCGGGCACGAGCGCATGAGCCGGGCGCTGCGGGAGGCGTACACCCACGGGGCGCTGGGTCGCAACGTGTTCGGTTCGGGCTTCGACATCGACATCGTCCTGCATCCCGGCGCCGGCGCCTACATCTGCGGCGAGGAGACCGCGCTGTTGAGCAGCCTCGAGGGCTTCCGCGGCGAGCCGCGGATCCGCCCGCCCTTCCCGGCGGTGAAGGGGCTGTACCAGAAGCCCACCGTCGTCAACAACGTGGAGACGCTCGCCAACATGGCGTGGATCGTCCTCAACGGCGGCGCGGCATACGCCGCGCTCGGGCAGGGCCGGTCAACCGGCACCCGCTTGCTGTCGCTGTCGGGCCACGTCAACCGGCCGGGGAACTACGAGGTCGAGCTGGCGAAGTCGACCTTCCGCGACCTCTTCTACGACCCGGCGCTAGGCGGCGGCATCAAGGGCGGCCGCGAGGTGAAGGCGTTCATCCCCGGCGGCGCGTCGGCGCCGTGGTTCGGGCCCGACCAGCTCGACTGCCCGCTCGACCTGGACGAGGTCCAGCAGCGGGGCTCGATGATGGGATCGGGATCGGTCGTGGTGATGGACGAGACCACCTGCCCGGTGCGCGCCGCGTGGCGCATCACCAAGTTCTTCGCCCACGAGAGCTGCGGGAAGTGCACGCCGTGCCGCGAGGGCAGCGGCTGGCTCGAGAAGGTGTTGCGGCGCATCGAGCTGGGCGCCGGCCGCGAGGAGGACCTCGACCTCCTGCTCGACGTGTGCGACAACCTGGCACCCGGGCTCTCGTGGCCGCCGGGGCAGACGACGATCTGCGTGCTGGGGCCGTCGATCCCGTCGCCGATCTACACCTCGATCCGCATGTTCCGCGACGAGTACCTGACCCACGTCAAAGAAGGCGGCTGCCCGTTCTCATGACTGAGCAGACCGAGACGAAGAAGGACACCGTCACCGTCACCGTCGACGGGAAGACGTTCGAGGCCGCGCCGGGCGAGCTGGTGATCGCGGCCGCCGAGCGCCACGGCATCTACATCCCGCGCTTCTGCTGGCACCCGCGCATGAAGCCGGTCGGCATGTGCCGCATGTGCCTGGTGGAGATCGAGGGCGTGCGGGGGCTGCCGCCGGCCTGCACCACGCCGGTCGCCGAGGGCATGGTGGTCGACACCCGCACGCCGGTCGTGAAGAAGGCGCAGGACGGGGTGCTCGAGTTCCTGCTCATCAACCACCCGCTCGACTGCCCGGTGTGCGACCGCGGCGGCGAGTGCCCGCTGCAGGACCAGACGTTCTCCTTCGGGCCCGGTGAGAGCCGCTTCGTCGAGGAGAAGCGCCACTTCGAGAAGCCGATCGCCATCAGCGAGCTGGTGGCGCTCGACCGTGAGCGCTGCATCCAATGCGCCCGGTGCACCCGGTTCGCCGACGAGGTGGCCGGGGATCCGTTGATCTCCTTCGTCGACCGCGGCGACCACACCCAGGTCCTCACCTTTCCCGACGACCCGTTCACGTCGTACTTCAGCGGCAACACCGTGCAGATCTGTCCGGTCGGTGCGCTCACCGCGTCGCCGTACCGGTTCAAGGCTCGGCCGTGGGACCTCGATCAGGTCGAGAGCACGTGCAGCACGTGCGCGGTGGGCTGCCGGGTGAACCTCCAGTCGTCACAGAACGATCTGGTCCGCATGCTCGGCGTCGACAGCGAGCCGGTGAACCACAGCTGGCTGTGCGACAAGGGCCGCTTCGGCTACCAGGCGGTCGAGCACGACGGGCGCGTCACCCACCCGCTGGTGCGAAAGGGCGACGAGCTGATCGAGGCCTCGTGGTCCGAGGCGTACGCAGCCGCGGCCAAGGGGCTGGCCGACGTGCGCGACCTGCACGGCGCCGGCGCGATCGCGTTCCTGGGTGGCGCGCGTGGCACCAACGAGGACGCCTACGCGTGGGCCAAGCTCGCCAAGGGCGTGCTCGCCACCGACTCGGTCGACTGCCAGCTCGACGACGGGTTGCCGGCGGCCGCGGTGCTCGGCTTGCCGCGCGCCACGATCGACGACGCGTGCCGGGCGAAGGCGGTGCTGCTGCTCGGGCCCGACCTCAAGGAAGAGCTCCCGGTGCTGTACCTCCGGCTCCGCGAGGCGGTGGTCGACGGCGGGGTCGCGGTCGTCGAGCTCGGGCCCCAGTCCACCGGCATGACGCGGCACGCCAAGACGACGCTGCTCTACCGGCCCGGCGAAGCCGTCGAGGTGGCGCGGGCGCTGACGTCGGGCCGCGATCCGATGCCCGACGCCGGCGGGGTGCGCGGCGAGGAGCTGGCCGCGGCGGCCGGGATCCTGGGCCGCGCCGGCGAGGGCGTCGTGGTGGTGCTCGGCCGGCCGTCGGTGGCCGAGTCCGGGCGCACGGTCGCCGAGGCGGCGGCCGTCATCGCCGCCGCGTGGCCGCAGGCTCGCTTCCTCCCGGCTTTGCGCCGCGGCAACGTGATGGGCGCGCTCGACATGGGTCTGGCGCCCGGCGTGCTGCCGGGTCGCGTCGGGCTCGACGCCGGCCGCGAGTGGTTCAGCCAGGAGTGGGGCGTGCTGCCCGAGGAGCCCGGGCTCGATGCCGCGGGCATCGTCGGCGCCGCGGCCGAGGGCCGGGTGCAGGCGCTGGTGTTGCTGGGTGCCGACCCGATCAACGATTTCCCCGACCGCACGCTGGCCCGCCGCGCGCTGGCGGGCGCGGGCTTCGTCGTCGCCGTCGACACGTTCCTCACCGACTCGAGCCGCGAGGCCGACGTCGTGCTGCCGGCGGCCATGTACGGGGAGAAGGCCGGCACCACGACGAACATCGAAGGCCGGGTGACGCGCGTCAACCAGAAGGTGACCGCCCCCGGCACCGTCCGCAGCGACTGGATCATCGCGGCCGAGTTGGCGCAGCGGCTCGGTGGCGACCTCGGCTTCGATTCCACCGCCGCGGTGTGGGCCGAGATCGCGCGGCTGGCCCCGTCGCACGTCGGGCTCACCGCCGACGTCCTGGGCCGGCGCGAGAACCGCGACGGCGTCGTCGCGCCGTACGAGGGCGAGGGCCCACCCCGACACGAGGCGCCGGTCGAGCAGATCGAGGCCGCGGCCGCGGTCCACCAGGGCGAGACGCTTCCGTCCGAGGCCGTGGCCGGCGCGCCCGAGCACGCCGCGGTCGACGAACCGTCCGACGACGACGATCCGGCGGGGGCCGGCCGGCCGCCACTGCTGACGTTCGCGGTCGGCGACGCCGGCAGCACCGCGGCCCCGCCCGCGGTCGACGCGTACGCGCTCCGGCTGGTCGCGGGCCGCCGGCTCTACGACAACGGTGTGACCGTGCGGCACTCGGCCCACCTCGCCGGGCTGGCGCCCTCCCCGCGGCTGCGGGCCAACCCCTACGACCTCGACCGGCTCGGGCTCGGGACGGGCGACCGCGTGCGGGTCACGTCGTCGCGCACGACGCTCACGCTCGAAGTGGCGGCCGACACCGGCATCCCGCGAGGATCGGTGGCCTTGCCGTTCAACTTGCCGGGGGAGGGCGCCGCCGACCTGATCGACGGTACCCAGCCGGTCACCGACCTTCGCGTGGAGACCACGAACTAGCCATGGACCCGCTGTTCGGGCACGGGATCGATCTCACGATCGTGCTGATCGTCATCGGCAAGACGCTGGCGACGTTCGTCGTCCTGCTCCTCGGCGTGCTGCTGCTGATCTGGTACGAGCGCAAGCTGATCAGCGACATGCAGAACCGCATCGGCCCCAACCGGGCGGGCCCGTACGGCATCCTCCAGACGCTCGCCGACGGCATCAAGCTGTTCTTCAAGGAAGACCTCCTGCCGGAGCAGGCGGACCGGCGAGTGTTCCGGCTGGCGCCGTACCTGTCGGCGGTCCCGGCGTTCGCGGCGTTCGCGGTCATCCCGCTCGGCGGCTCCGTGTCCATCGCCGGCCACCGGACGTTCCTGCAGCTGGCGGACCCGCCCGTCGGGGTGCTGTTCCTCCTCGCCATGTCGTCGATCGCGGTGTACGGCACCATGCTCGCCGGCTGGTCGTCGGGCTCGAAGTACCCGCTGCTCGGCGGCGTGCGGGCGTCGGCGCAGGCGATCTCCTACGAAGGCGCGATGAGCCTCGCCATCGCCGCCGCGGTGCTCATCGCCGGCACGCTGTCGACCCACGGCATCGTCGCCGACCAGGCCGGCAAGGGCTACCTGCGCGGGCTGCTGCCGAAGTGGAACCTCTTCACCGTCGGCGTGGTGCCGGTCGTCATCTACGTGATCGCCGCGACCGCCGAGATCAACCGCCCGCCGTTCGACCTGGTCGAGGCCGACTCGGAGCTGGTCGGCGGCTTCCACACCGAGTACTCCTCGGTGCGCTTCGCGCTGTTCTACCTGGCCGAGTTCATGAACACCATCACGGTGTCGGCGGTGGCCATCACGCTGTTCTTCGGCGGCCCGAACGGTCCCGAGATCCTCGGCCTCGGCGGCTGGTCGGGGTTCCTGTGGTTCCTGATCAAGGAGATCCTCTTCCTGTCGGTGTACGTCTGGATCCGGGCCACGCTGCCGCGCTTCCGGTACGACCAGTTGATGGACCTCGGCTGGAAGCGGCTCATCCCCGTCGCGCTCTACTGGCTGCTGCTGATCGCGGCCCTGCGGGTCGGGCAGGACCAGGGATGGAACGCGGCCCTCGTCATCGGCATCGGCATCGGCGCCGGCGCGCTGGCGTGGGGACTCCTCGGGCTGGCCGCGCGGACGGGCGCCGAGCAGGCGGCCGAGGACGCGCTCGGCCTCGGCGAGGTCAGGGCCTAGCGGACTGATGGGCTACTTCGAAGGCTTCCGGGTGACGTTCGAGCAGCTGTTCCGGCCGCGCGTCACCATCCAGTACCCCGAGGAGAAGCGGCCGAAGGCGCTGCGCTTCCACGGCCGTCACGTGCTCAACAAGTACGAGGACGGGATGGAGAAGTGCATCGGGTGCGAGCTCTGTGCCGGCGTGTGCCCGGCGCGCTGCATCCACGTGCGCGGTCTCGACAACCCGCCCGATGCCCCGGTGTCGCCCGGCGAGCGCTACGGGTTCGTGTACGAGATCAACTACCTGCGCTGCATCCACTGCGACCTCTGCGTCGAGGCCTGCCCGACCGAGGCCATCACCGAGTCGAAGCTGTTCGAGTTCTCGTTCAGCAACCGGCAGGACGCGATCTACACCAAGGACGAGCTGCTCGTCGCCGACGACGGGCAGCCCAAGCACCTGCCGTGGGAGGACTGGCGCGAGGGCGAGGACCTCCACACCTCGGCGTGGGTGCGGGCGACCGCGCCCAACGGCGACGCCGACTACGAGGGCCGGGTGGCCTGGTCGGCCGAGCTCGGGTACGGCGTGCGCCCGCCGGAGGCCGGCCAGCTCGGCGACGACGACGCCGGCGCGCCGATCGACGACATCACCGTCGAACAGGTCGCGGAAGGCGGTCACCACTGATGGACTGGGCGGTCTTCGTCGTCGCCGGCATCGCGACGCTCGTCGGCGCCCTCGGCGTGGTGACGTGCCGGAACCCGGTCCACTCGGCGCTCATGCTGGTGATGACGCTGTTCGGGATCGCGGTGCTGTTCGTCGAGCAGGACGCGCACTTCCTCGCCGCGGTGCAGGTGATCGTGTACGCCGGCGCGGTCGTCGTGCTGTTCCTGTTCGTCATCATGCTGCTCGGCGTCGAGACCAACGAGGACCTGCACAAGGACCCGCTGCGGGGCCAGCGGCCGGCTGCGATCGCGCTCGGGTTGCTGATGCTCCTCGAGGTGCTGCTGCTCGTCCGCAGCAACTGGGTCACCGGCGCGCCCTCCACCGCCGGCGCGGCCCGCTCGGCCGACCAGACCAACGTCGAGGTCCTCTCCCGTTCACTCTTCACGCGCTACCTCCTGCCGTTCGAAGCCACGTCGGTCCTGCTCCTCATCGCGGTGGTCGGGGCGGTGGTCCTGGCCCGGCGCCCGACGCGTGCCGAGCTGGCCGACATCAACGAGGACGACCCGGACCTGGTGACCGCCGAATGAGCGTCCCCGGGGCCTGGTACCTGACGCTGGCGGCGCTGCTGTTCACCATCGGCGCCGTCGGGCTGCTCGTGCGCCGCAACGTGCTGGTGATGTTCATGTGCGTCGAGCTGATGCTCAACGCCGTCAACCTCACGTTCGTCACCTACGCCCGCATGCTCAACGACATCGGCGGCCAGGCGGTCGTGTTCTTCACCCTCGTGGTGGCCGCCGCCGAGGTCGTGGTCGGCTTGGGGATCATCGTGTCGATCTACCGACGGCGGCCCGGCGCCACCGCCGACGACATCACCCTGCTGAAGGGCTAGCGAAGCGACGATGCTCGACGCCACCTGGCTCATCCCCGCGCTCCCGCTCGCCGGCTTCGCCTTGCTGCTGCTCTTCGGCAAGCGGCTCGGCGAGCCGTGGTCGGGCTGGCTGGCCACGACGACGTGCTTCGCGGCGTTCGTCGCGACGGCCGTGGTGTTCGCCGGACTGGTGGGCCGCGCCGGCGACAATCGCCAGTTCGACCAGCACCTCTTCACCTGGTTCAAGGCCGGGTCCCTCAAGGTCGAGGTCGGGCTCCTGGCCGACCAGCTGTCGATCACCATGGCGCTGTTCGTCACCGGTGTCGGCGCGCTGATCCACCTGTACTCGGTCGGCTACATGCACGGCGACGACCGCTATCCCAAGTTCTTCCTCTACCTCAACCTGTTCGTGTTCTCGATGCTGATGCTCGTCCTCGCCGACAGCTTCCTGCTGACGTTCCTCGGATGGGAGGGGGTGGGCGCCTGCTCGTACTTCCTGATCTCGTTCTGGTTCGAGCGGCCGACCGCGGCCAGCGCCGGCAAGAAGGCGTTCGTCACCAACCGGGTCGGCGACTTCGGGTTCATGCTGGCGATGTTCCTCATCTTCGGCGCGCTGGGCACGCTGCAGTACGCCGGGCCCGGCGGGGTGCTGGCGAATGCCGGGCATCTGTCGCACACGACCGCGACCGCCATCGCGCTGCTGCTCTTCCTCGGCGCGGTCGGCAAGTCGGCGCAGCTGCCGCTGTACGTGTGGCTGCCCGACGCCATGGAGGGCCCGACGCCGGTCTCGGCACTGATCCACGCGGCGACGATGGTGACCGCCGGCGTCTACCTGCTGTGCCGGGTCAACCCGATCCTCGGCCTGACGCCCGGCGCGCTGGACGTCGTCGCATGGGTGGGCGCGATCACCGCGCTCTTCGCGGCGACGATCGCCTGCGCCCAGAACGACATCAAGCGGGTCCTGGCGTACTCGACGATCAGCCAGCTCGGCTACATGTTCCTGGCCGTCGGGTCGGGCGCCTACGTCGCCGGCATCTTCCACATGGTGACCCACGCGTTCTTCAAGGCGCTCCTGTTCCTGGCGGCCGGCGCGGTCATCCACGGGCTCCACGACGAGCAGGACATGAAACGGATGGGCGGGCTCCGCAAGTACATGCCCGTGACCTTCGGGTGCTTCATCGCCGGGTGGCTCGCCATCGCCGGCGTGCCGCCCTTCGCCGGCTTCTGGTCGAAGGACGACATCCTCGCCAACGCCTGGCAGCACAACCACGCGCTGTGGTTCATCGGCATCGTGACCGCGCTGCTCACCGCGTACTACATGAGCCGACAGGTGTTCCTGGTGTTCTGGGGTGAGGAGCGGTGGCGGGACGGCGAGGATCACGGCGAGCCGCACGAGGCGCCGTGGACGATGGCGCTCCCGCTCATCGTGCTGGCCGGGTTGTCGCTGGTGGGTGGCGGCTTGAACCTCCCGTTCAACAAGCACACCGAGTTGCTGGCCAACTGGTTGCACCCGGTGTTCGGCGACCGGCTGCACGAGCTCGGCATCAGCAGCGCGAGCAAGTGGGCGCTGGCCGGCACCGCCGTCGCCCTCGGCGTCATCGGCATCGGCTTCGCCGTCGCGGTGTTCATTCGCGGCCGGGTGGATCCGGAGCGGCTCGAGCCAGCGGTGCTCCAGCACGGCTGGTACGTCGACGACCTCTACGCCGCGATCATCGAGACCCCCGGCCGGCTGCTCGCGGCATTCAGCGCGTTCGTCGTCGACACCAAGGTCATCGACGGCGCTGTGAACGGCGTCGCCTCGCTGGTGCGCAACGGCGGCGACCGGCTCCGCCGGGTGCAGACCGGCTACGTCCGCAACTACGCGCTCGCGGTCGCCGCGGGCGCGGTGCTCATCCTCGGCTACGTCGCCGCCCGGGCGGGTGGCTGATGATCGACTTCCCGCTGCTCACGACGATCGTGCTCCTGCCAGCGGCCGGCGCGCTGCTCGTCGCGCTGGTGCCGCGCCGGCGGGCCGACCTGGCCAAGGTGCTCGGCGTCGCGGTCAGCGTGGGCACTGCGGTCCTGGCCGTCGTCGCGCTGGTCCACTTCAAGACCAACGCCGACTACCAGTTCGTCTCGCAGCACGTCTGGATCAAGGAGTGGGGCATCTCGTGGAAGCTGGGCCTCGACGGCATCTCGCTCTTCCTCGTGCTGCTCACCGGGCTGCTCTTCCCGGTCGCCCTGCTCGGCCCCAAGGTGCACCACGACACCAAGGCGTACGTGGCATGGCTCCTGCTGCTGGAAGCCGGGTGCATGGGCGTGTTCCTCGCCCTCGACCTCTTCCTCTTCTTCATCGTGTGGGAGGTCGTGCTGGTTCCGATGTACTTCCTCATCGGCGGCTGGGGCTACGAGAAGCGGGTGTACGCCGCCCTCAAGTTCTTCCTGTACACGATGGCCGGCTCGGGCCTCATGCTCGTCGGCATCCTGGCGCTGGCCTTCTTGCACCAGGCGCACTTCGGCCACCTCACGTTCGACCTGCAGACCTTGGCGCGGGAGCAGTCGTTCGCCCACTCCACCGGCCGGTGGCTGTTCCTCGCCTTCGCCATCAGCTTCGCCATCAAGGTGCCGGTGTTCCCGCTGCACACGTGGTTGCCCGACGCCCACACCGAGGCGCCCACCGCGGGCTCGGTGATCCTGGCCGGCGTCCTCCTCAAGCTCGGAACGTACGGGTTCCTGCGCTTCGGGCTCGAGCTGTTCCCGATCGCGGCCCACGACCTGGCGCCGGTGCTGCTGACGCTCGGCGTCGTCGGCATCCTCTACGGCGCGCTGGTCGCCACCGTGCAGAAGGACCTGAAGCGACTGGTCGCGTACTCGTCGGTGGCCCACCTGGGTTTCATCGTCCTCGGCACGTTCGCGTTCACCACGCAGGGCCTCGAAGGCGGCGTGCTGCAGATGGTCAACCACGGCGTCTCCACCGGTGCGCTCTTCCTCCTCGTCGGATGGATCTACGAGCGCCGCCACACCCGGGAGATCGCCGAGCTCGGTGGGCTCCAGAAGGTGGCGCCGGTGTTCGCCGGCGTGTTCATGGTCGTGATGCTGAGCTCGATCGGGTTGCCCGGTCTCAACGGCTTCGTCGGTGAGTTCCTGGTGCTGATCGGCTCGTTCGTCTCGCGGCGCTGGTGGGCGGTGCCGGCGACGGCCGGCGTGATCCTCGCCGCGCTCTACCTCCTCTGGGCCTACCAGCGGGTGTTCCACGGCGAGCCCGAGGGCGAGAACGCCACCTTCCCGGAGATGACCTGGAAGGAGCGAGGCGTCATGCTGCCGCTCGTCGCGGCGATCGTGTTCATGGGCGTGTACCCGCGGCCGGTGCTCGACCGGATCGAGCCAGCGGTGAAACGGCTCGTCCAGCACGTCCACGACGCCAACGGCACCCACGAGCCCGGCCCGGCAGCCGCGGCCGGCGGAGGCAACCCGTAATGCCGCTCGAGCTGCCCCGCGTCGAGTGGGCCACGATCCTTCCCGAGACCATCCTCGTGGTCGGCGCCATGCTGATCCTGCTCGGCGGCGCGCTGCTCCGGCGGCGGCTGCCGGCATGGGTCTGGACCGTCGCGTCGATCATCATCGCCGCCGGCGCCATGGTGTCGGCGTGGGACCTGTGGCGGCGCGTGTCGCACAACCACCAGGGCGGCGCCCACACCGCGATCGCCAACGCGGTGGTCGTGGACGGCTTCAGCGTCTACTTCGCGCTGCTCACGTGCGGCGCCGTCATCCTGGCTGCGCTCATGGCCGACAGCTACCTCCGGCGGGAGCGGCTCAACGCACCCGAGTTCCACGTGCTCATGCTGCTGTCGGCGTCTGGCGCGTTGCTCATGGCCGCCGCCAACGACCTGATCGTCATCTTCCTCGGGCTCGAGGTGCTGTCGATCGCGCTCTATGTCCTGGCCGGCTTCGCCCAACGCCGGGCGGTGTCGCGCGAGGCGGCGATGAAATACTTCGTGCTCGGCGCGTTCTCCTCGGCGATCTTCCTCTACGGCGTGGCGCTCGCCTACGGCGCCACCGGGTCGACCAACCTCGGCGAGATCGCGGCGTTCCTCCGGGCCAGCGTCAGCACCCACGCCGTCCTGCTCGGCGCGTTCGCCTTCCTCATCGTCGGGTTGGGGTTCAAGATCGCCGCCGTCCCGTTCCACATGTGGACGCCCGACGTCTACCAGGGGTCGCCCACGCCGGTCACCGGCTTCATGGCCGCAGTTGCGAAGGCGGCCGGGTTCGCGGCGCTGCTCCGGATCTTCTTCTCGACCTTCGGCACCCACCGGCTCGACTGGCAGCCGCTGATCTGGGCGCTCGCGGTGCTCTCGATCCTCGTCGGCTCGGTGCTCGCGGTGGTGCAGACCGACGTGAAGCGGATGCTGGCGTACTCGTCGATCAGCCACGCCGGCTACATCCTCATCGGGTTGCAGGCCGCCACCGTCCGCGGGCTCGCGGGATCGCTCTTCTACCTGCTCGCCTACACGTTCATGGTGCTCGGCAGCTTCGGGATCGTCACCCTGGTGGCCCGCGACGGGGACGCCCGGACCGGGCTCGACGCGTACCGGGGCCTCGGTCAGCGGCGGCCCGGGCTGGCCCTGGTCTTCACTGTCCTGCTGCTCGCTCAGGCCGGTGTGCCGCTCACGTCCGGTTTCCTGGCGAAGTTCTATGTCATCTCGGCCGCGGTCGAGGCCCACTCGTACGCGCTGGCGATCATCGCCATGCTGGCCGCGGTGATCGCGGCGTTCTTCTACCTGCGGGTGATCGTCGTGATGTACATGGCGGGGGACGAGGCCGACACCGCCGACGCCGACCCGATCAGGGTGCCCTTCGGCGCCGGGCTCTCGCTCGCGGTCTCGGTCGTGGCGACCGTCATCATCGGGACGATCCTGGCCGGCCCGGCCTTCGACTTCGCCCGCCACGCCTCCATCCTCCGCCTTTGAGCTTTTCCGGTCACGGACGTGGGCCGAGCCCACGTTCGTGACCGGAAAAGCGGGGGGCCGGACGCTTTGGCGGCCTGTGAACGCATTCACTACGCTCCGCACGCGATGCCGCTTGCCCTGTCCGCTGTCCTTGCCGCGTCGGCTGCCGGGACGTCCTCGGATTCGTCGGCGTTCCTCCGGCAGTACCTGACCGTCGCCATCTTCGCGGCCGCCGCGGTCGTGATGGTCGGCGCCATGCTGGGTCTCGGCCGCCTCCTGCGCCCCTCCCGCCCGCAGGAACAGAAGTCGATCGCGTACGAGTCGGGCGTGGACCCGGTCGGGCAGGGCTGGTCGCAGAGCCAGGTCCGCTACTACGTCTTCGCGCTGCTGTTCGTGATGTTCGACGTGGAGGCGGTGTTCATCTTCCCGTGGGCCACCCGGCTCGAGGCGATGGGCACGTACGGCCTGGTCGAGATGGCGATCTTCATCGGCATCCTCGTCCTCGGCCTGGTGTACGCGTGGCGAAAGGGCGTGCTCCGGTGGGTCTAGTCGAGAGCGGCAAGATCCCGAAGCCCCTCACCTGGTTGCTCAACCGGTCGCGCACCTACTCGCTGTGGTGCTTCCAGTGGGGCCTGGCGTGCTGCGCCATCGAGATGGGCGCGGCGTTCGCGTCGCCCCGCTACGACGTGATGCGGCTCGGCGTCATCCCGTTCCCGGCCAGCCCGCGCCAGGCCGACCTGGTCGTCATCTCCGGCACCGTCACCGACAAGATGGCGCCGGTCATTCGCCGGCTGTACGAGCAGATGCCCGACCCGAAGTACGTCATCTCGATGGGCAGCTGCGCCAACTGCGGCGGCCCGTACTGGGACAGCTACTCCGTGACCAAGGGCGTCGACCAGCTGATCCCCGTCGACGTGTACGTCCCGGGTTGCCCGCCGCGGCCGGAGGCCCTGCTCGAGGGCATCGTCCTGCTGCAGGAGCGCATCCGCCACGAGGACATGGCCGAGCGGTGGCGAGGTGGAGCCACCGCCGAGCGAGGTGAGCCGATTGTCGTCGGCTGACACGCCCACCGCCGAGGTCGAGGCGCCGGACGAGGCACCGGTCGACACCGCCCGCCAGGCGCTGGTCGACCGGCTGGCGTCCGAGCTGGGCGACGCGCTCCTCGCGTCGGTGATCGACAAGGGCGACGTCTGGGTGCGGGTCCGCCCCGACGCGTGGCACGCCGCGGCGCGGGCCTGCCGCGACACGCTCGGCATGGACTACTTCTGCTTCCTGTCCGGCATCGACTGGATGCCTTCGGCCGCGCCCAACCCGGAGGTCGCCGACGTCGAGGTCGAGGGCGCGGAGGGCGACGACGCCGAGGCCCCGCCCGAGCCGGAAGCCGAGCCGGAAGCCGCGCCCGAACCGGCGGCGGCGCCGGCCGTCGCCGCGGACGGCTGGACCACCGGCGTGGCCGGTGGCGACACCCGCTTCCAGGTGTTGCTGCGGCTGTACTCCACCGCCACCCATCTCGGCATCACGCTGAAGGCCGACCTGGACGACGACGACCCCCGTGTCACGAGCATCGCCGACGTGTACGGCGGCGCCGACTGGCACGAGCGCGAGACGTGGGAGATGTTCGGCTTCGGCTTCGAGGGCCACCCCAACCTCCTCCACCTCTACCTCCCGTCCGAGTTCGAGGGCTTCCCGTTGCGCAAGGACTTCCCGTTGCTCGCGCGTGAGGTCAAGCCGTGGCCCGGCATCGTCGACGTCGAGCTGATCCCCGAAAGCCTCGAGGCCAAGCTCGAGGCCGCGGCCGGCGGCGGCCCCGCCGCGCCGGAGTCGTCGGAGCCGGCCGAATGACCGCGGTCACCGACCGGCAGCGGCTGGCGTACGTCAACACCCAGGCCTCCGAGGCGCGGGTGAACGTGGAGCTCCAGACCGAGGACATGACCCTGAACCTCGGCCCGCAGCACCCGGCGACGCACGGCACGCTGCGGGTCGTCGCCAAGCTCGACGGCGAGCAGGTGGTCGACGCCGACGTGGTGTGCGGCTACATGCACCGCGGCTACGAGAAGCTCACCGAGGTCCGCACGTACCCGCAGGTCACGACCCTCATCAACCGGATCGACTGGCTGTCGAGCTTCGCCAACGAGGTGCCGTTCATCCTGGCCGCCGAGAAGCTGATGGAGATCGAGGCCCCGCCGCGCGCCCAGTACATCCGCACGCTGTTCTTCGAGATGGCCCGCATCGCCAACATCGGGCTGTTCCTCGGCGAGATGGCGCTGCAGGTCGGCGCGCTGACGCCCGCCTTCTACGCCTTCCGCGACCGCGAGTTCGTGCTCAACCAGATCGAGGCCGCGACCGGCGGGCGCTTCCACCCGAACTACGACCGCCTCGGCGGCCTCAAGGACGACCTGCCGAAGGGCTGGATCGCCGAGACCCAGGCCGTCATGAAGCGGATCCGCGAGTTCTGCGACGAGCTCGAGGGCCTGGTCGCCGGCAACATCATCTTCGAGCGGCGCTGCCGTGGCGTCGGCGTGATCCCCGCCGAGATCGGCAAGGCGTTCGGCGTGTCGGGCGCCAACATCCGGGCCAGCGGCGTCGACTGGGACCTGCGCCGCGACGAGGCCTCGCCGCTGGTGTGGAAGGACCTCGACTGGAAGGTCTGGACCCATCCCGACGGCGACTCGTTCGCGCGCTACTGGGTCCGGCTGCAGGAGGTCCGCGAGTCGACCTTCATGGTCGACCAGATGCTGGAGGGGCTGCCGGCCGGCTCCATCCAGGCCAAGGTGCCGCGCATCATCAAGGTGCCGGCGGGCGAGGCGTGGGTCCACACCGAGAACCCGCTCGGCGAGATGGGCTTCTACATCGTGTCTCAAGGCGGCCTCGGGCCGTTCCGCTGCAAGATCCGCTCGGCCAGCTTCAACAACGTGTCGGTGCTGCCCTGGTTGCTGAAGGGCACCTACGTGCCCGACATCATCACGATCCTGGCCAGCCTGTACTTCATCCTCGGGGACATCGACCGTTGATGCTCGCCGTCAGCATGCCGTACTGGTTCGAGACGCTCATCAAGACCGTCGTCGTCCTCGGCGTGATCCCGACCATGGCGCTGATGCTCGGCTACGTGTTCCTCATGAAGATGATGTCGCACATGCAGAGCCGGCTCGGCCCGATGGATGCCGGACCGCACGGCGTGTTGCAGCTGGTCGCCGACGGTGTGAAGTTCCTGCAGAAGGAAGACCTCACGCCGGCCAACGCCGACAAGTGGGTCTTCGCGGCGGCGCCGCTGCTGGTGCTCATCTCGACGTTCCTGCTGTACGTGGTCGTGCCGGCCGGCCCGCGCCTGGTCGTGCAGGACCTCGACGTCGGCATCTTCTTCGCGCTGGCGGTGTCGTCGATCTCGGTGATCGGCGTGCTCATGGCCGGCTGGGCGTCGGCCAACAAGTACTCGTTGCTCGGCGCGCTGCGGGCTGCCGGTCAGCTCATCGCCTACGAGCTCCCGCTCGTGCTGGCGGTCATCGGCGTCGTCATCCAGGCCGGGACGATGAGCCTCCAGGGCATCGTCCGCGCCCAGCAGCACGGCGCGATCTTCGGCTTCGGCAACCTGGGCGAGCCGTTCATCCTCACCCAGGTCGTCGGCTTCTTCCTGTTCCTCATCGCCTCACAGGCCGAGCTCACCCAGACGCCGTTCGACATGCCGGTCGCCGAGTCGGAGCTGGTCGCCGGGTACATGACCGAGTACTCGGGCTTCCGCTTCCTGTTCTTCTTCATGGGCGAGTTCGGCACCGCCGCCGCGCTGTCCGCGATCGCGGCGACCCTCTACCTCGGCGGCTGGTACATCCCCGGCGTGCACGGCCTCGCCGCCGATGTCCTCGGCCCGGTCGTCCTGATCACGAAGATGATGCTGGTGGCCTTCCTCATCTTCTGGGTCCGGTTCACCTACCCGCGGTTCCGCGAGGATCAGCTCCAGGCGTTCGCGTGGAAGTACCTGATCCCGCTGGCCCTGGCCAACATCATGGTCACCGGCATCCTCAAGGTCGCGTTCTGATGGCGCTCGACGAGGTCACCGGGCTGTTCAAGGGCCTGGGCGTGACGTTCCGGACGATGCTCAAGGGCAACGTCACCACGCAGTACCCCCACGAGAAGGAGGCGCCGCCCACCCGGGCGCGGGGCGTCATCGCGCTCAAGGAGGAGAACTGCACGGTCTGCATGCTGTGCGCCCGCCAGTGCCCCGACTGGTGCATCTACATCGAAGGCCACAAGGAGAAGCGGCCGCCCCGCCGCGAGGGCGGCAAGCCCCGCACCGTCAACGCCCTGGACCGCTTCGACATCGACTACGCGCTGTGCATGTACTGCGGCATCTGCGTCGAGGTGTGCCCCTTCGACGCGCTGTTCTGGAGCCCGGAGTTCGAGTACTCCGAGCCGCGCATCGCCGACCTGCTCCACGACAAGGAGAAGTTGGGCGAGTGGATGGAGACGGTGCCCGACCCGCTGCCGCTCGAAGTCGGCGCCGAGAAGAAGAAGTAGCAATCCCGCGATGATCGCCCAGCAGATCGCCTTCGGGATCCTCGCCGCCACCATGGTGCTGGCGTCGCTCCGGCTGGTGACGACGAAGAACGTCGTCCACGCCGGTCTGCTGCTGGCCGTGGTGTTGGGCGGCGCCGCCGGGATCTTCGTGCTGCTCGCCGCCGAGTACGTCGCCGTCGTGCAGATCCTCGTCTACATCGGCGCGGTCGTCGTCATCCTGCTGTTCGGCACGATGCTCACCCGCGCCCGAATCGGCGAGGACACCGACCTCGACAACGACCAACGCTGGCTGGCGGCCATCGTCGCCCTCTTCATGCTCGGCGTCACCGGCACCGTCTTGTGGCAGGGCTTCCGGCACGCCGGCGGCGACGGCAAGGTCCACCTCAACGGCGTGCAGCGGGCGGCGCAGGTGAGCGACCTCATCTTCGGTCCGTACGGCATCCCGTTCGAAGTCGCCTCGGTCCTCCTCCTGGCGGCGTTGGTCGGGGCGGTCGCGATCGCGAGGCGCGACTGATGTACCTCGTCGAGTACCTCCTCCTCGCCGCCGCCCTGTTCAGCATCGGCGTGTACGGCGTGCTGGCCCGCAAGAACGGCGTGCTCGTGCTGATGTCGATCGAGCTGATGCTCAACGCCGTCAACATCAACCTCATCGCGTTCGGGGCCTTCCGGGGCAATGCCATCGGGCAGGTGTTCGCGCTGTTCGTGATCGCGGTCGCGGCCGCCGAGGTCGGTGTCGGCATGGCGATCGTCCTTCTCATCTTCCGCAACCGGGCCAGCGTCAACCTCGACGAGGTCGACCTGATGCGCGGATGACAAGCTGATGCTCGATCACGCCTGGCTCATCCCGGCCATCCCAGCCGTCATGTTCTGGTTGATCCTCGGGTTCGGGAAGCGGCTGCCCGGCAAGGGCCACGAGCTCGGGATCGCCGGCGTGGGCGCGTCCTTCGTGCTGTCGTGCGTGGCCGCGGTGCAGTGGATCGGCCGGTCGACCGACGTGACGATCGGTGAGGGCGCGCACGTCGAGCACGTCCGCAAGGCGGTCGAGCACAGCACGACGTGGTTCGACATCGGCAACGTCCACATCCGGGTCGGCACCTACATCGACGGCCTGTCGGTGGCGCTGCTGGTCGTCGTCGGGTTGATCTCGCTGCTCGTGCACGTCTACTCGACCGCGTACATGCACGACGATCGTCGCTACACCCACTACTTCGCGGCGCTGAGCCTGTTCACCGCCGGCATGCTCACGCTGGTCAGCGCCAGCTCGGCCCTCCAGATGCTCTTCGGCTGGGAGGCCATGGGCGTCTGCTCGTTCATGCTGATCGGGCACTGGTGGGAGGAGAAGGAGAACTCGAACGCCGCCCTCAAGGCGTTCCTCACCACCCGCACCGGCGACGTCGGCTTCCTCATCGGTCTGTCCATCCTCTTCTTCGCCAACGGTCAGACCTTCGACGTCCGGGTCTGGAACGCCAACGCGCTCGGCGGCCACGTCTCCCATCTCGTGCTGCTGATGGGCGCGATCGCGCTCATGGGCGCGGTCGTCGGCAAGAGCGCCCAGTTTCCCCTGCACACGTGGCTGCCCGACGCCATGGCCGGCCCGACGCCGGTGTCGGCGCTGATCCACGCCGCGACGATGGTCGTCGCCGGCGTGTTCCTGTTCTCCCGGCTGTACGGCGTGTTCTTCACCGGGTTCAGCATCGCCGCCCCGGGCCACGGCACGTTCACGGTGCCGGCGGTGATCGGCGGGATCACGATCATCATCGCCGCGCTGCTGGCGTTCGTGCAGGACGACATCAAGAAGGTCCTCGCCTATTCCACCGTCAGCCAGCTCGGCTACATGGTGATGGCGCTGGGCGTCGGCGCGTGGACCGGCGCCATCTTCCACCTCTTCACCCACGCGTTCTTCAAGGCGTGCCTCTTCCTCGGCGCCGGCTCGGTCAGCCACTCCGGCAGCCATCACAGCTTCGACATGAAGCGCGACATGGGTGGTCTGCGGAAGCACATGCCGATCACGTTCGCCACCTTCGGCATCGCGTCGCTGGCCCTGGCCGGCATCTTCCCGCTGGCCGGCTTCTGGTCGAAGGACGACATCCTCGTGACCGCCGGCCACAACGGTTACGAGCTGTTCATGGTGGTCGGCCTGATCGGCGCGTTCATGACCGCGGCGTACATGACCCGGTGCGTGTGGCTGACGTTCTACGGCGAGCCTCGCGGCGCCGCCGCCGAGCACCACCCGCACGAGTCGCCGGCGGCGATCACCGCGCCGCTGGTCATCCTGGCGTTCCTGTCGATCACCGCCGGGTGGCTCAACGGCTTCGGCTTCCACTACTTCGGCCACTGGACGACGAACGAGACGCTGGTTCACGCGCTCGAACGCGTGAACCTCGTCGAGCCGAGGTTCTCGTTCCCGGCGGCGATCATCTCGCTCGCCGTCGCCGGCTCCGGCATCCTGCTCGCCTGGCTGTACTTCGAGAAGCGGGCGCTCGGCCCGCTCCAGGACCTCGCCGCGCGCAACGCGCTGGCCGCCCGGCTCAAGCTCGTCCTGGTCCGCAAGTACTACCTCGACGACCTGTACGAGAAGGTCATCGTCGCCGGCATCGCCGGCCCCATCGCTCGCGGCGCGTACTGGTTCAACCAGACCGTGATCGACGGCGTCGTCAACGGCGCCGGCGTCGGCGCCAAGGCGGCCGGCCACATCGTGTACGACATCATCGACCAGAAGGTCGTCGACGGCGCGATCAACGGCGCCGGATTCACCGCCGAGGAGGGCGGCACCCTCCTGCGCATCATCCAGACCGGTCGGGTCCAGCAGTACGCCGCCGCGCTGTTCGGCGCCGCCGCGCTGTTCGGCCTGGCCCTCGTCTTCTTCGTCGGAACATAGGAGCTCTTGGAGTGAACGCCTTCGACCACTGGGCACTCAGCGGCGCCGTCTTCATCCCGATCCTGGGTGCGGTCCTGCTCGCCTTCGTCCCGAAGCGGCTCGAGGTGGAGATCAAGGCCGTCGCGCTGCTGACGACGGTCGTGACCGCGGGCGTCGGCGTCTACCTGCTCGCCCACTTCGACTACGACAAGACCCACCAGCTGCAGTACGCCGTCGACCGGTCGTGGATCGACGTCATCAGCAGCCGCTACCACATCGGGCTCGACGGCATCTCGCTGCCAATGCTCGCGCTGTCGATGTTCATCTCGGTGCTGTGCATCGTCTACAGCTGGGACCACTTCCCCGAGCCGCACAATCCCAAAGCGTTCCTGATCCTGCTGCTCGTGCTGGAGACCGGCATGAACGGCACCTTCGTGGCCCAGGACCTGATCCTGTTCTTCGTCTTCTTCGAGCTCGTGCTGCTGCCCATGTACTTCATGATCGGCGTCTGGGGCGGGCCGAACCGACAGTACGCGTCGATCAAGTTCTTCCTGGTCACGCTGTTCGGCTCGGCGCTGATGATCCTGAGCTTCCTCGCGCTGTACTTCAAGGTCACGCTGCCCGACGGCTCGCACACCTTCGACATCGTGAAGCTGGCATCGGTGCACGGCGCCGGCATCGCCCACGGCGCGCAACTCCTGATCTTCGGTGGGCTGTTCATCGGCTTCGCCATCAAGGTGCCGATGTTCCCGTTCCACACCTGGCTCCCCGATGCCCACACCGAGGCCCCGACCGTGGGGTCGGTGATCCTGGCCGCGATCCTGCTGAAGCTCGGCACCTACGGCTTCATCCGCATCGCCATCCCGATCCTCCCGGAGGCGGCCAAGTCGTGGGCGCCGTGGATCGGCGTGCTCGCGGTCATCGGCATCATCTACGGCGCGCTCGGCTGCCTGGCCCAGCGCGACATGAAACGGCTCATCGCGTTCTCGTCGATCGCCCACATGGGCTTCGTCATGCTGGGCATCTCGACGCTGACGACCTACGGCATCAACGCCGCCATCTTCGGCATGGTCGCCCACGGCTTGATCACCGGGATGCTGTTCTTCCTCGCCGGCTCGATCCAGGAGCGGTTCCACACCCGCGAGCTCGACCGGCTCGGCGGCCTGCTGCTCCAGGCACCGCGCATGGGCTGGATCCTCGGGTTCTGTGCGATGGCCTCGCTCGGGCTGCCCGGCCTGGCCGGGTTCTGGGGGGAGTTCCCGGCGATCCTGTCCACCTACTCGCCCGCGGTCGGCCTCAACCTGGCGTTGTTCCGCACCTTCATGGTGATCGCGTCGATCGGCACCGTCCTGGCCGCCGGCTACCTGCTGTGGATGCTGCAGCGCGTCGCCTTCGGCACGGTGAAGGCCGAGTTCGAGCACGAGCACATCCACGACATGCACGGGCCCGAGTACCTCGCGTGGACGCCGATCCTGGTGCTGATCGTCCTGCTCGGCGTGGTCCCGGGCATCGTGTTCCGCGTCACCGACAAGCCGGTTCAGAAGGTCACGGTCGCGCACGTGGAGCAGCGGCGCTCAGTCGTCACCGGCCAGACCGCGGTGGGGCAACCGTAGGTGCACGCCCTGCTGGCTGTCGCGTCGTCGTTCACGGGGCCCCGCCTCGACTACCACGCGCTCGCGCCCGAGATCATCCTCACCGCCACCCTGGTGCTCGTGCTGCTGGCCGACCTCGTGCTCGAGGAGCGCAACCAGTGGCTGATCTCCAACCTGGCCGGCATCGGCGTGCTGGCGTCGGTGATCCCGATCATCACGCTGGCCGTGCAGAACCACGCCGCCCGGTCGATGGCCGGTGGCGCGTACGTGGTCGACGACTTCAGCCTGGTGCTGAAGGCGCTGTTCCTCGGCATCGGCTACGTCGTGCTGCTCATGTCGACCAACTACGTCGAGGAGGGCGACTACTACCAGGGCGAGTACTACTTCCTGTTGCTGGCATCGCTGCTCGGCATGGTGGTCATGGCCTCGGCCCGTGACCTCATCACGATCTTCGTGGCGCTCGAGACGCTGTCGATCCCGGCGTACATGCTCGCCGGGTGGCGCAAGCGCGACCTCAAGAGCAACGAGGCGGCGATCAAGTACTACCTGCTCGGCGTGCTGGCCAGCGCGGTGATGCTCTACGGGATGTCGCTGGTGTTCGGCTACACCGGTTCGACGGTGCTGACCGAGATCGGGAAGCAGGTGAACGGATCGATCACCCACAAGCCGGTGATCACCCTCGGCATCTTCTTCATCGTGATCGGGTTCGCGTTCAAGGTGTCGGCGGTGCCGTTCCACTTCTGGGCGCCCGACACCTACGAGGGCTCGCCGACGCCCGTCACCGCGTTCCTGTCGGTCGCGTCGAAGACCGCCGGGTTCGTGGCCCTGCTCGAGCTGATCTACGTCGGATTCCTCGGTCGGAACGACGTGTGGGGCCCGATGTTCTGGGTGCTGGCGGCTCTCACCATGACGGTCGGCAACCTCATCGCGTTGCGCCAGACGAACGTGGTGCGGCTGCTGGCGTACAGCTCGATCGCCCAAGCGGGCTACGTGCTGGTGCCATTCGCGGTGGCCGGCGACAACATCGCGGCCCGCCGCAGCTCGTTCACCGCCGCGGTCGTCTACCTGATGATCTACGCCGCCATGAACCTGGGCGCGTTCTCGGTGGTGATCGCGGTCGCCCGCAAGACCCGCTCCGGTGACATCTCGTCCTATGGCGGGCTGTTCGAGTACGCCCCCGGCCTGACGGTGGCGATGACGGTGTTCCTGTTCGCGCTGGCCGGCATCCCACCGGCCGGCGGGTGGTTCGCCAAGCTCATGGTGTTCCGCGCCGTGCTCGACTCGGGCACGACGTGGGCGGTGGTGCTCGGCGTGATCGCCGGCGTGAACTCGGTGATCGCGCTCTATTACTACGCGGCCGTCGCGCGCGAAATGTGGATGAGCCCGGTGCCCGACGGCGACGTCACCCCGGTGCGGGTGCCGGCCCCGCTGCTCGCGTCACTCGGCCTCACCGGCCTGGTGGTCATGGCCATCGGCGTCTACCCCCAGCTGTTCGCCCACTTCGGCGATCTGGGGACGCTCGTCCGCTAGTCCTCCATCCGTTTTGGAGATCGCTGGTGTCGCATGGCGACACCAGCGATCGTGAGAACTCGAGAAACGCATGAGCGTTCCGTCGTCGATCGCCGAGGAGATCCACCGGTTCGGGCCGATCGGGTTCGATCGATTCCTGGAGCTGGCGCTGTACGGGCCGGAGGGCTTCTACACGTCGGGTGGCGGGGCCGGGCGGGACCGCGACTTCCTCACCTCGCCGGAAGTGGGACCGCTGTTCGGTGCCGTGATCGCCCGCGCGCTCGACGAGTGGTGGGTCGAGCTGGGGCGGCCCGACCCGTTCACCGTGGTCGAGGCCGGGGCCGGGTCCGGGACGCTGGCCCGCGCCATCCTCGACGCCCGGCCGTGGTGCGCGCCGGCGCTGCGGTACGTGATGGTGGAGCGGTCCGACGCCCTGCGCGAGCTCGCCGGCGGCCGTGTCCCGGTGGAGCCGCCCCGCTTCATGCCGGGTCCGGTCGTCGTCGACGCGGACGAGGGGCCGATCCCCGAGGCGGGGACCGGGCCGGCCTTCACGACGCTCGCCGATCTCCCGGCCGAACCGTTCATCGGCGTGGTGATCGCCAACGAGCTGCTCGACAACCTCGCGTTCCAACTGTTCGAGCGCACCGCCACCGGCTGGGCCGAACTGCGGATCGGTACCGGCGACGGGGGTGAGCTGGTCGAGGTGCTCGTGACGGCGTCGACCGCGCCCGACGTCGACGCGCCGGTTGGTGCCCGCGTCCCGGTGCAACACGCGGCGCGGGATTGGGTGCGGCGCGCCCTCTCGTCGGTCGCGCGCGGCCGGGTCGTCGTGATCGACTACGCCGTCGGGACGACGGCCGAGCTCGCCGGGCGCCCGATGGCGGAGTGGGTCCGCACCTACCGCAGCCACGGCCGCGGTGGCGGCCCGCTCGACCGGCCGGGCGAGCAGGACGTGACGTGTGAGGTGTGCATCGACCAGCTGGCGCGGGTCCGCCCGCCGAGCCGCGACCGCAGCCAGGCCGACTTCCTCGCGGCCCACGGCGTCGGCAAGCTGGTCACGGCCGCGGAGGCCGCCTGGCAGGCCGCCGCTGCCGACCCCGATCTGGCGGCGCTGGCCGAGCGCGCCCGCGTCACCGAAGCGGCCGCGCT
Organism: Acidimicrobiales bacterium; assembly: GCA_025463925.1. Taxonomy (GTDB): domain Bacteria; phylum Actinomycetota; class Acidimicrobiia; order Acidimicrobiales; family AC-14; genus RYN-50. The sequence continues at coordinate 29,870 of JAODBK010000075.1, forward strand.
CACCGACCCGGCGGGTCTCGGGGCCTTCCGGGTCCTGGAGTGGTCTCAGTAGGCTCACGCCCATGGCCGCTGAACCGACGATCGAGGCGCTCTATCTCGAGGACCGCACGTTCCCGCCGCCCGAGGAGTTCCGGCGCAACGCGCTGATCGCCGACGCCAAGATCTCCGAGGAGGCCGAGGCCGACTGGGAGGGCTTCTGGGCCAAGCAGGCCCGCGAGCTCGTGTCGTGGTCCACCGACTTCGACACCGTGCTCGAGTGGAAGCTGCCGTTCGCCAAGTGGTTCGTCGGTGGCCGGCTCAACGTCTCGTACAACTGTCTCGACCGCCACGTCGAAGCCGGTCGCGGCGACCGGGTGGCGTACCACTGGGAAGGCGAACCGGGCGACACCCGCACCATCACGTACGCCGACCTGCACACCGAGGTCGGGAAGTTCGCCAACGTCTTGAAGTCGCTCGGCGTCGAGAAGGGCGATCGTGTCGCCATCTACATGCCGATGATCCCAGAGCTGCCGGTGGCGATGCTGGCGTGCGCTCGCCTCGGCGCTCCGCACTCGGTGGTGTTCGGCGGGTTCTCGTCCGACGCGCTGCGCGATCGCATCAACGACGCCGAGGCCAAGGTGCTCATCACCGCCGACGGCGGCAACCGGCGCGGATCGGTGTTCCCGTTGAAGCCACCGGCCGACCAGGCGATCGCCGAGGCACCGTCGATCGAGCACGTGATCGTGGTGGCACGCGGCAAGAACGACGTCGAGATGGTCGAGGGCCGCGACCACTGGTACCACGAGTTGATGCGGGACGCGTCGCCCGACTGCCCGCCCGAGCCGATGGACAGCGAGGACCTGCTGTACCTCCTCTACACGTCGGGCACGACGGCGAAGCCCAAGGGCATCATGCACACGACCGGCGGCTACCTCACCCAGGTCGCGTTCACCCACAAGTACGTCTTCGACCTGCACCCCGACACCGACGTGTACTGGTGTGCCGCCGACATCGGCTGGGTCACCGGGCACAGCTACATCGTGTACGGGCCACTCGCCAACGGCGCCACGTCGGTGATCTACGAGGGCACGCCGGACACGCCGAATCGCGACCGGCTCTGGTCCATCGTCGAGAAGTACCGGGTCACGACCCTCTACACCGCCCCGACCGCCATCCGGACGTTCATGAAGTGGGGCCCGCAAGAGCCGGAGCAGCACGACCTGTCGAGCTTGCGACTGCTCGGCTCGGTCGGTGAGCCGATCAACCCCGAGGCCTGGGTCTGGTACTGGCAGCACATCGGCGGCGGCCGCTGCCCGGTGGTCGACACGTGGTGGCAGACCGAGACCGGCGCCATCATGATCAGCCCGCTGCCGGGGGTCACGACGCTGAAGCCGGGGTCGGCGACGTTCCCGTTGCCGGGCATCGCCGCCGAGGTCGTCGACGAGCAGGGCAACCGCTTCGAGAAGGGCGGCGGGTACCTGACGCTCACCCGGCCGTGGCCGTCGATGCTGCGGGGGATCTACCGGGATCCCGAGCGGTACCAGGAGACCTACTGGAGCCGCTTCGCGGGGCGGTACTTCGCCGGCGACGGCGCCAAGGTCGACGACGACGGCTATCTCTGGCTCCTCGGCCGCGTCGACGACGTGATGAACGTCTCGGGCCACCGGGTGTCGACCACCGAGGTCGAGTCGGCGCTGGTCGACCACCAGACGGTCGCCGAGGCGGCGGTCGTCGGCGCCAAGGACGAGACCACCGGCCAGGCGATCATCGCCTTCGTGACGTTGAAGGGCGGCATCGAGCACGATGCCGCGCACGGCGAGATGCTGCGCGAGCACGTCGCCGCCAAGATCGGCCGCTTCGGCCGGCCCAAGACGATCATCTTCACCGACGACCTGCCCAAGACGCGAAGCGGCAAGATCATGCGCCGGCTGCTGCGCGACGTCGCCGAGGGACGCGACCTCGGCGACACCACGACACTCGCCGACCCGGCGGTCGTCGACGAGATCCGGCGCCGCTCGCAGACCTCGCCCACCGAGGAGTGACGGACCGCCCGACCCCCCCGCACTGGCAGTGGCGCGAGGGTCCCGTCGTGCCGGGCCCGGCCGTCGTCTTCGACATCGATGGCGTGCTGTCCGACGCCGTCGGCCGCCAGCACTTCATCGACCGCACGCGCGGCTGGCGCGACTGGGACGCGTTCTTCGAAGCCTGCGGCGACGATCCGGTCATCGACGAGGTCGCCCGGCTGCTCGAGCTGTTGGAGGACGGTCTCGCCATCGTGCTGCTCACCGGCCGGCCGATGCGGGTGCGGCCGCAGACCCTCGCGTGGCTCGAGCGCTACAAGCTGCGCTGGGACCTGTTGATCATGCGGCACTACGGCGACTACTCGGCCGCCCGCGAGTTCAAGCGCGACGCGGTGGACGACCTCCGGCACTACGGCTTCGACCTGCGCCTCGCCTTCGAGGACGACCGCCGCAACCGGGAGATGTTCCACCAGGAGGGCATCCCCTGCATCTACATCCACTCCGGCTACTACGACTGACGGACATTCGGCCCGGCGGTGCGGGAGACTGTGCGGGTGTTCACCGACGCCGAGTTGACCGAGCTGGCCCTCGCGGCGGACGCCGGCCGGCCGCTCGGCGACGACGCGATGCCCATCGGCGAGTACCTGCGGGACGAGCGGCGAGCCGCGCTCCCGGACTGGTACATGCCGGTGGCGGTGCGCTTCGGCCCGAGCCGTGGTCGCCGCGCCGTCGTGTTGACGATCGTCGCCGCGTTCCTCGTGGTCAACGCCGCCGGCTTGTGCAGCACGTACGGCCAACTCGTGTTCGGCTGATCGCGGGTCCCGATGTGTGCGGTGTTCGACGTTCAGTCGGCGGTCGGGCGTCCGGCGGCGTCGGGCATGTCCTCCGGTGTCGACTGGCCGCGGTAGCGCCGGGCGTCGAGCAGCCGCAGCCCCGGAAGGTTGCGGACCTCGAGGTCGACGAGGATCACTGCGGTCACCAGCACGGCGAGCAGGATGTGCCCGGCGCCGGCGACGATCCCGATGCCCGCGACGGCGAACATCGTCGCCGCCGACGTGATGCCGCGCAGCTCGCCGCTCTCCGAGCGGAACACGAAGGCGCCGCCGACGAAGCCGACGCCGGTGAGCACGCCCGCGACGGTCTGCGGCGAGGATCGGAACGCCACCGCGGTCACCGCGGCGGCGGTCACGCCGATCAGCGCGTACGTGCGATCGCCGGCGGGCGCGCCCCGGAGCTCGCGCTCGAACCCCAACGCGAACGCCAGGCCGGCTGCGGCGAGGATCCGCCAGAGCAGGAGGACGTCGGCGTGGGTCATGGCCGGTGGCCCCACGACGTGTGGACTTCGGCGTCGACACGGTCGGGCGTCGCGCCGAGGTCGTGGAGGATCGTGGTCGCGAGTCCTTCGCCGTGAGTGAGCGACATCACGATGTGCTCGGTGCCGAGGAACCGGCACCGCTCTCGCCGGGCGATCCGGTGCGCGTGGTGGAGCACCTTCTTCGCCGGCGGCGCGAACCAGTGCACCGCTGACGCGGGCGGTCCTTCTCCGGCCGGCCCACCCAGCCGCGACTCGACGCCGGCCACGGTCACGCCCAGGTTCGCCAGCGCGACCGCACCGGCGCTGTCGGGAACGGCGAGCACCCCGAGCAGCAGGTGCTCGGCGCCCACCCGGTCGGCGCCGAATCGCGTCGCGGCCGAGTGGGATTCCTGGACGGCGAGCTTGAAGTGGTCGGTCGCCAGCCGCATGCGGCCCTCGAACACGTCGTCACGGCGACGGGGCCGGGCGCCCCGCGCCCGATGGCCCTGGTGGGCGGCTTGCTTGGTGACGCCGATCTCGGTGCCGATGTCGGCCCATGAGGCCCCGGCGCGGCGGGCCTCGTCGACGTAGTGGCCGATCAGCCGGTCGGCCAGGCCGGCCAGGTCGGCGGCCATGGCGGCCGCCGCCGCCAGGCGGTCGAGCGGCTCGGGCGAGTCGGCGTCGGTCTCGACCTCGGCGATGAGGGCGGTGATGTCGGGGGCGGGCGGCATCCGTCAACCATGCCTTGACGCCGGGCCCGTCGTCAAGGGAAAGTTGACGACGGAACCGGTAGGCCACGGTCTGCGTTCACAATGGGAGCGATGAGCAAGAACACGATCAAGACGTTCGTCCTCCTGGCCGCCCTCGGCGGGCTCATGGTGGTCGTCGGCGGCCTCTTCGGCGGGTCCGGCGGTGCTGCCATCGGCCTCCTCATCGGGCTCGTCTTCGTGGGCGGCTCGTACTGGTTCTCGGACACCATCGCCATCAAGGCGGCCCGGGCCCAGCCGGTCACCGAGCAGGAGATGCCGGAGTACTACCGCGTCGTCCGCGAGCTCACGACCGCGGCCAACATGCCGATGCCGAAGCTCTACGTCAGCCCGGATCAGCAGCCGAACGCGTTCGCCACCGGCCGCAACCCGCACCACGCGGCGGTCGCGGTCACGCAGGGCATCCTCCAGATCTGCGACTGGGACGAGCTGCGCGGCGTGCTCGCCCACGAGATCAGCCACGTCGGCAACCGCGACATCCTCATCGGGTCGGTCGCGGCGGCGGTCGCGATGGGGATCACCTTCGCGGCTCGCATTGCGATGTGGGGCGCGATCTTCGGAGGGGGCGGTCGCGACCGCGAGGACAGCAGCAACCCGATCGCGCTGCTCGCGCTCGTGATCCTGGCGCCGCTGGCCGCGATGGTGCTGCAGATGGCGCTGTCGCGGAGCCGGGAGTTCGAAGCCGACCGCAGCGGGGCCCGCCTCATCCACGACGGCGAGCCGCTCGCCCGGGCGCTGGCCAAGCTGGACGCCGCGGCCCGCCGAATTCCCATGGAAGTCGACCCGGCGCAGGCGACCAAGTACATCATCAACCCGCTGTCCGGGCGGAAGATCCAGTTCGCGAAGCTCTTCACCACCCACCCGCCCACCGAGGAGCGCATCGCCCGCCTGCGTAACCGGGAGTGGGAGCGCTGACGCCCCAGTAGGGCAGGACATCGTGGTGGCGGCGGAGAACACGGACCACCGTGCCCCGTCGCCGACGCGTCCTCGTCGCCGCCCTCGCGGCGGTGGCGGCCGCCGTGCTCGGTGGCTCGGCGCTGGCCGACGTCCCGCCGATCGTCACGGTGCCGGAACCCACGACCACCGGTCCGCCGACCACCACCGGCAGCCCGATCCCGACGCCGACCACGAGCCCGCGGTCGGCGCCATCGTCGACCTCGCCACCGGCGGCGACCCCCACCACGGTGGCCGGTGCGCCGCCGCCCACGGACACCGACGTCGCCGGCCAGCCCGGCGTCGTCCCGCCGGAGTACCGGGCATTGATCGCGTCGGTGGTCCGTTCGGCGCCCAACTCGACGGACGGGCTGATCAAGGATCTCGAGGCGCTGGCGCCGTTCGGCGTCACCCCGCAGCAGGCGGCGCTGATCGGCTTCGGTCACTTCCCGGTCGCGGGCCCGACGCGGTTCACCGACGACTGGTGGATGCCGCGCTTCACGCCGACGTTCCACCTGCACCAGGGCACCGACCTCTTCGCGGCGTCGGGCACACCGGTGCGAGCGCCCTTCGACGGTGTGCTGAAGTTCGGGGACGAGCCGGTGGGTGGTCTGGCGGCGTACGTGACGATGCCCGACGGCACGTTCTTCTATGCCGCCCACCTCAGCGCGTTCGGCGCCGGATTCTCGCCCGGCGCGGCCGTCAAGCAGGGTGACGTCGTCGGCTTCGTCGGCGACACCGGCGACGCGGTCGGCGGCGCGCCTCATGTGCATTTCGAGATCCACCCGCAGGGCGGGCCGGCGATCGATCCCAAGCCCTTCCTCGATCAGTGGCTGGCCGACGCCCGCGCCCACGTGCCCGATCTCGTCGCGGCGTACCGGGCGACGCGTGCCACCACGGTCGCCGACGGGGGCCACCGCTTCGACGTCGCCGCCGACTGGTTCGCGGCGCCCGCGGCGTCGTCAGGTGGACCGCTCGGTTGGGCGTCGGCGCTCAGCCCCACCGGCGCCGCGGTCCGCGTCGCGGAGGTGCAGGCGGGCGACATCGGCGCGTGGCTGTCGTGGTCGGGTATTGCCGAGGCCGCACGGCTCCGTGCCGCCGCTTCTGCCCAGGCCGCCCTCGCCCGCTTGACGCCGACGCGCCTGCGCGGGTTCTTCTAGACGGGGGTCAGTCGCGGAAGTTCTGGAACTGCAGCGGGATCCCGAAGTCGTGCTCCTTGATCGCCGCGATCGCGGCTTGGAGGTCGTCGCGCTTCTTGCCCTGCACCCGGATCTGCTCGCCCTGGGTCTGGCTCGACACGCCTTTGAGCCCGAGCTCCTTCAGGAACTTGTTGAGCTCGCGGGCCTTGGCATCGGCGATGCCGGCGTTGATCGTCGCCGCCTGCCGGGAGCTGCTCTTCGCCGCCTCCTCGACCTTGCCCCATTCGAGCGCCTTGAGCGAGACCTGCCGTTTCACGAGCTTCTCCTCCAGCACCTGGCGCAGGGCGCGCAGCCGGTCCTCGGTGGAGGAGTGCAGCCGGATCTCGGTGTCGGACAGCTCGATGGTCGAGTTGGTGTCCTTGAAGTCGAACCGGGTCGTGACCTCGCGCTGGGCCTGGTCGACCGCGTTGCGGAGCTCCTGCCGGTCCACCTCGGACACGACGTCGAAGGTGGGCATCCCGTGACGCTATCGTCCCTCCACCCAGGGTCGGTGCCCGAGTGGCCAAAGGGAGCAGACTGTAAATCTGCCGGCGTACGCCTTCGATGGTTCAAATCCATCCCGGCCCACCGGTTGCTTCTCACCGGTCGAACCGGCCGTCATCGCCGGTCCGACCGGTGAGAAGCCGGCGACGTGCCGCCTAGAGCAGGCGCTGCATCTCGACGACGTCGAGCCACTGGCCGAGCTTGCGGCCGACCTCGCGCTCGACGCCGACCATCTCGAAGCCGCACGCGCGGTGGACGCCGATCGACGGGCCGTTGTCGCCGACGATGCGGGCGATCATCGCGTGGAAGCCGTAGTCGGTGGCCAGCCCGACGAGGTCGGAGAGGATCGCCTTGCCGACGCCCTTGCCCTGGTGGTCGCGCCGCACGTAGACGGAGTCCTCCACCGTCGTCGCGTACGCCGCCTTGTCGCGAAAGCTGCTCAGCGACCCGAAGCCGACCACCTCGCCGTCGAGGATCGCGACGACTGCCGGGTGGGCGCCACTGTGGGCCTCGATCCACGCCAGTTGCTCGTCGAGGGTGCGCGGCACCATGTCGAACGTCACCGTCGTGTCGGTGACCGCGGGGTTGTAGATCGCGCGGATGGCCTCGGCGTCATCGGGTCCGGCGAGCCGCAACTCCATCCGGAAAAGCTAAACGCGGACCTCGTGCTGCTGGTCGATCAGGTCGGCATCGGGCGCGGGCTCGATCACCGACAGATGGCCGGCGATCGCTTCGAGCCGGGCCCACGCCGCGATGTCGGGGTCCTCGGTGAGGAACACCACCTGGGGCTGTCCGGCCGATCGGGCGACCAGCTCGAGCACCCACTGCTTCACCGCGGCATCGAGCCCGGACAGCGGCTCGTCGAGGATCAGCGGCAGCCCCTCGCCGGTCGTGCCGGCGTGGCGGAGGTCGGCCAGCCGGGCGACGAGCGAGTGGGCGAGGTCGGTCGGCTCGACCGCCTGGCGCGTCGTGACGCCGCCCGGCCGGCGCGCCGCGCCGGCCCGTCGGCGCGCTGCGGACTCGATCTCGGCGCGCATCGTCATCGCCCATTCGACGGCGACGTCGCCGGCGATGGCGCGCCACCCGTCGACCGCGACGCGGTGCTCCTCGGCGGCGTCGGCCAGCCGCTGGCGGTTCTTGTGGCCGTCGAGCAGGCCGTTCACCCGTTGGAGGTGGAACCCGATGTAGGACTGCGCGCCTGCTTCGGCCAGCGCGTTGCGCTCGGCGACCGCGGCCCGCTCCATCCGCCGACGGAAGATGATCGAGACGATCGTCGTGATGCTGGCCACGCCGAGAAAGGCCAGCGCGACGGCGACGTTCATGAACTTGGCCGGGACGGCGCCGATGGCGCACGCGCCACCGATGAAGATCCCGTGGTGGCGCACTTGCTCGTGCCGGGCCTGCGCCGCCTCGAACTCGCGGTGGCGCCGCTCGATCTCCTCGACGATGGGCGCGTCCTCGGGCGCGGCGCCGAGCGCCTCGGCCTCCGAGCGCAGCGCCTCGTCGGCGACGAGCACCCGCTCGGCCGATGCCCAGAGCGGGCTCTGGTCCTGGTCGGCGAGCGCCCGCACGAGCGAGTCGCTCTGGCTGGCGCTGGTGACGTCGACCGACGTCAACCGGCCGCGCCGCCGCACGACGTCGCGAGTCAGGCCGTAGCGGCCGAGGAGGTCGATGGTGCCGCCGGCGCCGGTGAACTCGGCGGTGACGTCGCGCCCGGTGTCGGTCTCGAGCACCCGGTCTTGATCGCCGCCCTCGGGCCGGATGACGGCCAGCCGGCGGCCCTCGTCGTCGAGGATCTCGAGATGGGCCCCGCCGCGGCCTCCGGCGAGCGCGCCGACGAGCTCGGCGGCCAGGCTCTCGCGCTCGATGCGGCCCACTCCGGCAATGACGGTGAGCCGGGGATGGAAGCGGACGGTGACCGCGTTGGAACCGGCCTCCAGGATCAGCCGCTGGTAACGCACATCCTCATGTCGGAGCGTCAGGCGCCGCGCTTGAGGACCTGCCTGAGCGGTCAGCTAGCATCGACCGGCTGAGTCGCCCCCTTAGCTCAGTCGGCAGAGCACAGCCATGGTAAGGCTGGTGTCGTCGGTTCGATTCCGACAGGGGGCTCGCACGAAATCCCATGGCGGCGTAGCTCAGTTGGTCAGAGCACACGGCTCATAATCGTGTGGTCGTCGGTTCGAGTCCGACCGCCGCTACCAATCGACAAGGACAGGCACCATGGCGAAGGCCAAGTTCGAGCGCACCAAGCCCCACGTCAACGTCGGGACGATGGGCCACATCGACCACGGCAAGACCACGCTCACCGCGGCCATCACCAAGGTGCTCCACGACAAGAACCCCAACGTGGCCTTCACCG
>JAODBK010000078.1 GCA_025463925.1 Acidimicrobiales bacterium
CTGAGAAATTCGCCTGCGGAGCGTGTGTGACGTTCGGGGTCCACGGCCGGCAGTTAGATGGCGGGAACTCTTGTCTCCGCGGTTTGCAGCCCCAACGGGATTCGAACCCGTGCCGCCACCTTGAGAGTGTGGCCCGGCGCGATCGCTGCGCGCGGCCGAATGTCCTGCTCACGGGTTTGCTGATGCTCGCAGCAGCGCATTTGCCCAAAGAGCCGTCTCCCGGCGAGTGATGCAAAGTCCGCCGGCGTCCGCTCGATGACGGCAGATCCGACCACTCGTGTGTCCAACTCGTGTGTCGAGGCCGATCGGTTCGCCCGCCCAAGCAACATGCGCGGACGGCAGGTCAGGGCCGCGGGCTGTGGACCCGTCCGAACGAGTAGGCGTCAGGCCATCCCCGTTGGGCGAGGTTCGCCTCCTGGCGGGCGATGACCGCCGGGAGGTCGTCGGGTTGCCATCCCTCGACGAGGTACTCGCCATGCAGGTCGAGAACCGGCCGCTTCAACTCCACCAGGAGCTGAAGGCTGTACGCGATCCGTCCCGTCAGCACCGTCGGATCGCCCGAGCAGAGCGCCAGCGCGGCCTCGGCCATGGTGTCCAGTGGCTCGAACATCGTGTCGTCGATCCATCCGGCAGCAACGAGGCTCGGCGTGGCGATGGCTGCCTGGGGCGTGAGGCCGTTGACCGCGACGCCCTGCCCCTCGCACTCGCTCGCCGCCGTCACCGTCAGCCGGTTGAGCGCCGCCTTCGACGCGCCGTACTGGAAGCCGCCCTTCGCCGGCTTGTTGGTCGGGAAAGGTGGCCCGGGCGGGAGCTCGGCGGTGAACGACGTCAGGTTGAGGACCCAGCCGCGACCGCGTTCGCGCATGCCGGGCACGGCCGCCTTCATGAGCTCCCACGGCGCCCATACGTTCACCTGGAGGCAGCGCTCGAGCGCTTCGGCGGTCGTTTCTTCGAACGAGTGGTAGCCGTTGGCGGCGGCATTGTTCACGAGGATGTCGATGGGCCCGAGCTCGGCCTCGGTCCGGGCGACCAGCTCCTTCCGGCCGCCAACGGGGTCGGACAGGTCCGCCGGGAGGATGACGCACTCGCCACCAATCGCCTCGATGCGGCGACGGGTGTCTTCGAGGCCCTCGACGGTACGTGCGGTGATCGCGACGCTGGCACCCTCGGCCGCGAGGCGGATCGCGATCGCCGTTCCCGTCCCGCCCTGGCTGGCTCCGGTCACCAGGGCGATCTGCCCTACGCACGTCCGATGGGTTTCCGGTGCGGTCACGGACGTCACTTCTGCATGCCGCCAGACACCGAGATGTCGTCGCCGGTTACGAAAGACGACGCGTCACTCGCGAGGTAGACGACAGGGCCGACGATCTCGCTCGGGTCGGCGATGCGCTTCAGGAAGGTGCCGCCGGCGATCAGCGCCTTGAATCCCGGCGCCTTCTCGCCGGCACCCTCGACCATCTCGCTCATGAACGGACCGGGGCTCAGGACGTTGACGCGAACCTTCCAGTCCGCCCACTCCATGGCCATGCTCTTGGTGAGGTTGACGAGCGCGGCCTTTGACGCGCCGTAGGCACAGATGGTGTTGCCACCCGAGTAGGCCGCCATGGTGCCGATGTTGACGATGCTCCCGCCGCCCTGCGCTCGCATGATTGGGGCGACCGTCTGGCTCAGACGGAGCGGGCCCTCGAGGTTCACGCTGAACACCTTCCGCCAGAACTCGAGCGTCATGTCGGAGACCCCGACACGATCCGGATTGATGCCGGCGTTGTTCACGAGCACATCGATCCGCCCGAACCGGTCGCGCACGTCGCTGATGAAGCCCGGAATGGCGTCCCAATCGCCGACATGACACGCCCGGGCGAACACCTCGGCACCGGTCGTGGCCTCGATCTCCTTGGCGACCTGATCGCAGAGGTCCTGCTTTCGGCTGCTCACGACGACCGAAGCCCCGTGCTCGGCGAGGCCCTCGACCGCGGCGCGGCCGATCCCCTTCGTCGAACCGGTCACGATCGCCACCTTGCCAGTCAGGTCGAACCTTTCGGCGCCGATGGCGCTCATCCGACGGGAAGTGGGTCGCCCATCCGCTGGAACGACTCCGTGATGTTCCCGAACAGGAACGCGTCTCTCAGTTCGGCGCTAGTGCCGGCGAGGTGCTCCGCGTAGTACGCCGTGGGCTCCGGGTTGCCCTCGAAATGCGGGAAGTCCGACGAGAACACGACGGTCTCCGGCAGATCGGTCATGAGCGGCAACGGGGACTGATGCGGATGCGGCAGCGGCGTGATCCGGACGTTGCGCCGGATGTACTCGCTCGGCCGGAGCGGGAACGGGTACTTCCCGATGAACAGCTCGGACTCAGGGCGCGTGCGCGACTCCATGTGCGACACCGTGTACGGAAGCCAGCCGACGTTGAGCTCGGCGAGGAGCACCGTGAGATTCGGGTGGCGTTCGAAGACACCACCGAACACCATCGCATTCAGGAACACCTGCACCGACTGATGGGCCTGACTCGTTGCAATCTGGCGAAGTGCGTACATGTTGCCGTCGGTGTTGGCCCACCCCGGGTCGAACATCGCCGGGTTGAAGCCGATGTGCAACAGGGCGGCCATCCCGAGATCGGTCGCCGCCGACCAGAGCCGATCGAACTGCGGGTGCATCGGCGGTAGACCTTGCACCGGTGCGGACGGGATGAGGAAGAACCGACTGCCGCGATCCCGCATCCGCGCCAGCTCGGCCACCGCGCCGTCGATGTCGGTGAGATCGAGGGCGGTGACCGGCAGGAGCCGCGACTCGTAGCCGTCGAGCTGGTCAGCCAGCCAGCTGTTGCAGGCGTGGACCACCTCACGAGCCAGCGCTCGGTCGTCGAGGAAGCGGGCCCACGTGATGCCTTCGACGCAGATGATGTTCTGCACGTCGATCCCGACGCGGTCGAGCCACTTCACCCGCCCCGGCGCGTCGGCGACCGGGTGCTGCACCGCGTCCTCGAAACCTTTGACCTTCTCCTCCCCGACGATCGCCTTCAGTCCCGGCGGAACGAGCTGGTCTTCGGACGGCCAGTCGTCTCTCGGGACGCCGCGGAGCAGGTCGCCGCTCACGAAGGCGATCAGGCGCTCGGCGTTCGGGAAGTCCGGAAGGCGGTCGCGGAGCGTCGGCGTGGTGTCGAGCCAGCTGGCGCCTGGTTCGAAATGGGCGTCGACGTCGACGATTGGCATGGTGTCCCCTTCTCTGGCGGTCAGCGCTCGGCGAACAGCACTGACGAGCGGGTGTCGAGGACGACCGCGAGCTCGCTGATGAGCAGCGACCCCGCCACCTCGCGGACCGCGCCGGTCACGATGCCGCTCGACAGACTTGCCACCGACCCCTCGACGATCTGGGTGACGAAGATGTACGACGCGAACGTCGCCTCCTCGCCCATGCGCTCGACCACGTGCACGTTGGTGCCGTTGTGGCGCAGCGGGTATGGGCTGTTCGTGCGATGGTCGATCTGCCACTCGAGCATCGGCTCGCGGCCCCGCAGATCGCAGCGCACGAACTCCTCGTAGTCCGTCTCACCGGTGTCGGTTCGACACATGAAGTGCACGTCGTCGGTGAGGAGCTTGGCGAGGGTGTCGAAATGGCCCTCGTCGTAGTTGAACCACCAACGCCCGAGCAGATCTTGAACCGCTCCGGCGTCGATCACAGGATCGGATCCCCCATGCGGGCGAAGCACCCGGCGATGTTGTCGCCGAGGAACGCATCCCTTACCGCTGGGTCGATTGCCGCTAGCTCCTTCTCGTAGTGCTCGATCGGTCCGGCGCTGCCCTCGAAGTGCGGGTAGTCCGACGAGAACACGGCGACCTCCGGCAGTGAGTCGAAGAGCGGTAGCGGCGATTCCTTCGGAGTCGGGAGCGGCGAGATCCGGACATTGCGGCGGACGTACTCGCTGGGCTTCAACGGCAACTTGTACTCGCCGAGGATCAGCGGGCTGACGCCTGGTTCGGCCATCGTGTCCATCTTGGCGACGGTCCCGGGCAGCCAGTCGACGCCGAGCTCCGAGATCAGGACTGTCAACCTCGGGTGCCGCTCGAACACGCCGCCAAAAACCATCGCGTTCAGGAAGACCTGCGTCGTCTGATGAGGATGCAGGATCGAAATCAGGCGGATCAATGCGGGATCGTCGGTGTTCGCCCAGCCCGGGTGATACGACGCCGGGCTCATCCCCACGTGGACGTGCGCCACCATCCCGAGATCCTCGGCTGCTGACCAAAGGCGGTCGAAGTCCGGGTGGTGAGGCGGGATGTCGCCGACGGGTTCGGCCGAGATCAGGAAGGTGCGGCTCCCCCGCTCCCGCATCCGGGTCATCTCACCAATCGTCCACTCGAGATCTTCGAAGCGGAGGTTCGTGACCGGCAGCAGCCGGTCGCGATGGCCGGCGACGGCATCGCTCATCCACGTGTTCACCGCTTCGAGCGCCGCCTGTCCGAGCGCGGGGTCGCTGATGGCGCGCGCCAACGTGTAGCCGAGACCCGAGATAATGCACTGCACATCGATGCCCTGATCATCGAGCCATCCCACCCGCCGCGCCGGATCGACCAACTGATGGAACTGCGATGCGCCGGGATAGCCGAGGTCGGCCGGCCGGTCCGGCGAGAACATGGCCTCCATCGCCGGCGTGGTGAGGCGGTCGATCGCCATGCGCCGATCGGCCGGCACGTGCCGGAGCAGGTCGTCGCTCACGAAGTAGGCGAACATCTCGGCGCTGTCCATCCGGAACCGCGGATCGGTGTCCGGGAAGCGCTCGGGGAAACGCTGCTTCAGGGACGGGAAAGCATCGAGCCAGGTGGCGGCAGGCTCGGCGTGCGCGTCGACGTCAATGATCGTCATCGCCTTCAGAATAGCGTTGTTATATTAATCTGTCACCCGAAGATTGGCGAGTCAGATCCGCTTGCGTTGCGCTTTCCGTGCCGGGCGTGTGGGTCCGCCGTCCGGCGGAAGCTGGAGGCTCCGGGCCATCCTGTTGTGGATGTCGGCCCACCCCTTCTTCGACTTGGGCTCGATGCCCATGCCCTCGAGCACGCCGAGGCCGAGCTCGACCGCCCACGTGTAGAGAACCGCGGCCTGGATGTCGACGTTGGGATCGATCCCGAGCAGATCTCGGTCGCGCTCGTAGCCCTTGATCCACGTGTTGATGTGCGAGAGCTGTTCCTCCCGCAGCCCGTTGCGCGTCTCCTCGTCGGTCTGCGCCGCGGATGCTCCCTGCACGAGGAGGGCTCGCATGCGGCGCCGCTTGGGGTACTCGCCGGCAAGCTTGGTGAGGGTTTTGATGTAGTCCTGATCGATGTAGCGCGTAGCTTGCGCTTCCAGCTCCTCGGCGACGCGCATGTTGATGGCCTCGACGAGGAGATCGGCCTTGTTGCGAAAGTTCCCGTAGATCGCACCCGTGGTGAGTTTGCCCCGGCGGGCAACGTCGCGGATCGACGTCTGCACGTAGCCCTGTTCGGCGAACAGGTCGGCGGCGAGCTGAACGAGGGCCCGCCGGGTTGCCTGGGCCCGCTGGGCGCCCCGTACCGTGCCCGGTCCCGACTCAGGCGGTGCATTCACAAGATCGCCCCCGTTCCGGTCGCGCGTTGATCCCGCATGTTGCCGCATCCGCTCGTGACCGCCGCGCATGGCTGGCGCGGCAATTTGCCCTGTACGTCAGCAGGAGATCGTTATATAACAACGTAATAATGTGGACCGAATCGGTCTGAAGGGGTGAATGCATGCGAGTTCGGGTTGCGCTGATCGCACTGGCAGTCGCAACCAGCGGGTGCGGCCTTCGGGTCAGCCCCAGCCGGCTCGCCGCCGCGCGCCAGGGCAATTCAATAGTCGCCGGGCCGGGCGCGCCGACGGCCGAGTCGAACACCGCCGGGGCCGGCTCGACGGCGTCCGGCGATCAGGCGACGAACGGCGGGATTGCCGGCAGCGCCGTTCAGTCGGTGGCAACGCCCGGGGCGGGCGCGGCACCGAACGCGTCGAGCGCTGACAACGGCGGTGCCACCGACACCGGTGTCACCGCGACCGAGATCAGACTTGGCAACGTCGTCACCCTTTCCGGGCCGGTGCCCGGGCTCTTCCAAGGCGCGGCCGTCGGCACGCAGGCGGCCGTGGCGTACCTGAACAGCCTCGGCGGGATCAACGGGCGGACGTTCAAGGTCGACATCCGCGACGACCAGTTCGACACCGGCCAGAACCGGGCCCAGACGATCGATCTCATGTCCAAGGTCTTCGCGTTCGCCGGCTCGTTCTCCGTGTACGACGACGCCGCGGTCAACGAGGTGAAGAGCTCAGGCATCGTCGACACGACCTATTCGCTGAGCGAAGCCCGCCGGAAGATCTCGAACAACTTCTCGGTGTCACCCGGTTACACCGGATGGCGGCTCGGGCCGCTGAACCATTTCAAGCAGCAGTTCGCCATTGCCTACACGACCGTGGGCACGCTCTACGGAGACGTTCCGGCCTCGAAGACGTCGTACGTCGGCTGGAAACAAGCCGCCGAATCCGTCGGCTACAAGATCCTGTACGAGCGTGGCTACCAGCCGACCGAGACCGACTTCACCGCCGACGTCATCCGGATGCGCCAGAGCGGCGTGAAGATGATCTACATCATGGCCACGGACGTGAAGACGCAGGCCCGACTCGCCAAGACGATGCAGCAGCAGAACTTCAAGGTCGATGCCTTCATCTCCGGCGGGACAACGTACGACCCGAGTGTGTTCACCCTCGGCGGCCCTGCGGTGAACGGCATCATCAATGAGCAGCAGATGGCCATGTACATCGGCGAGGACGCTTCGGTGATCCCCGAAGTCGCGCTGTTCAACAAGTGGCTCACCGCGGTCAAGCCGGGCTACAAGCCGGACCTCTTCGCGGTCTTCGCTTGGTCCGAGACGCGGCTCCTGGCCCAGGCGATTCAAGCGGCCGGACCGAAGTTGACTCGGGCCGGCGTGATCGATGCCCTACGCCGGCTCGGCACCTTCGACGACCACGGGATGCTGGCGCCGGCCAACCCCGGCACCAAGACGCCACCGACGTGCTACTTGATGCTCCGGCTCGTCGACGGAAAGTTCGAGCGGTACGACACGCCGGCGCCGGGCTTCCGTTGCGGCGAAGGCGGTTTCTTCTACGGCAAGTAGTCGCCGAGCGATGGCCTGTGACTTGCTTGATCTTCGCGGACCTCATGTCCCTGCTATTCGTCTCGTAGCTGAACCGCCCCGGGTTTGATGGAGTCCCGCGCCGACCGTTGGTCTGCCGTTGAGCGAGTGAGGCCATGACGCCACTCGTTCGCAGTGGTGGCATGCGGCTCCGGGCGTCGGTTGGTCCCCTTCATCGCCTGCGGCGCGGAGTTCCGAAACCTTCTCGCGCCCCGTTGAGCCGGACACCCGTCGTCTCATGTGTCCAACTCGTGTGTCCGGAGAGCACCCGAGCGTTGGCCTGTTGCACCGAAAAAGCGCATGACCTGCAGGTTTGGATGAGCAGCCCCAACGGGATTCGAACCCGTGCCGCCACCTTGAGAGGGTGGTGTCCTAGGCCACTAGACGATGGGGCCGAGCTGCCGTCGATCGCGTGAACGAGCGACGTGAGAGGATACCCGGCCGGCGGACCCTCACCTCCAATGAGCCAACCGGACCTCACCGACCTCGACCTGTTCGCCGGCGGGTTCCCGCACGAGGTCTTCCGGGAGCTGCGACGGCAGGGGCCGGTGTTCTGGCACGAACCGACCGAGCACACGCCCGACGGCGACGGGTTCTGGTCGGTGGTGTCCCATGCCGAGACGCTGGCGGTGATGGTCGACGCCGAGACCTACTCGTCCGAGACCGGCGGCCGCCGACCGTACGGCGGCACGATTCTGCCCGACCTGCCGAGCGCCGGGCAGATGCTCAACATGATGGACGACCCGCGCCACGCCCGGATCCGCCGGTTGGTGAGCAAGGGGTTCACACCCCGCATGATCCAGCGCCTCGAGGTCGACTTGCGGAGGTGGGCCGGCGCGCTGCTCGAGATTGCAATCGAGAAGGGCACCACCGACTTCGTCACCGAGGTTGCCACCGAGCTGCCGCTGATGGCGATCTGCCTGTTGCTCGGCGTGCCCGACGCCGACCGGCACCAGCTGGCCGAGTGGGTGGACTACACGTTCGACTTCCGCGGCCGCAATGCCTTCGAGTCGACCGACGAGGCCGCGGCGGCCGGCGCCAGCATGCTCGCGTACGGCACCGAGCTGATCGCCGCCAAGCGCGCCGCGCCGCTCGCCGACGATTTGCTCTCGGTCGTCGCGCACGCCGAGCTGGCCGACGAGGAGCCGTCGCGGCTCACCGACGGCGAGCTGCAGTCGTTCTTCGCGCTGCTGTTCGCCGCCGGCGCCGACACGACGCGCGGCGCCACCGCGGGCGGCGTGCACGCGCTGGCCGAGCGGCCCGACGAGTACCGACGGCTGCGCGACGATCGCACGCTCCTCGCGACCGCGGTCGAGGAGTCGGTGCGATGGATGAGCCCGTCGGCGTACAACCGCCGCACCGTGACGGCGCCGGCGACGCTCGCCGGCCATCGCGTCGAGCCCGGGCAGAAGGTCGCGTTCTGGGAGGCATCCGCCAACCGGGACGAGGCGGTCTTCGCCGACCCGTTCCGCTTCGACGTCGGCCGCGACCCCAACCCGCATCTGGGATTCGGCCACGGCGCCCACCATTGCCTCGGCGCCAGCCTGGCCCGCCTCGAGCTCGGCGTGATCCTCGACGAGCTGCTCGACCGGGCCGAGTCCGTCGAGCTGGCCGGCCCACCCGAGTGGACCCGCAGCAACAAGCACAACGGCTTGCGCCATCTGCCGCTCCGGCTTTCTCCGGTCACGAATGTGGGCTGAGCCCACATTCGTGACCGGAGAAGCCGGGGGGATGCGCTCGGGGGGAAGGACTCGAACCCTCAATGACTGGACCAGAACCAGTTGTGTTGCCGATTACACCACCCCCGAAAGGGACGCCCCAGACTAGTTGCTGGTGACGACGCGGTGGACGCCCGCCTCGCGCCGGAAACCGACGACGCGGCCGATCACCACGGCCACCGTCTCCCGGCCCATGTACTGCAACGAGGTGAGCCCCTTGATCGGGCTGGTGCGGGTGGGCGACGGGTGCCCGCTCAGCCGCAGCTCCCCCGCGATCGCCTGGATCCGGTACGAGTGGAACGGGTCCGACACCAGCAGCACGTCGGTGATCCCGCGGTCGTGCAGCAGCTTGGCGGCGTACGCCAGCGATTGCCACGACGACCGGCCGAGGACCTCGCGCAGGACCATGGCGGCCGGCACTCCCCGACCGACGAGGTAGGCCTTCGACGCGTCGGCCTCCGTCGTCGTGTCACCCGGCTGGCCGCCACCCGTCACCATGATCTTGTCGGCGAGCTTGCGGTGCCACAGGTCGTACGCGTGATCGAGCCGGGCCCGCAGCACCTTCGACGGCGTGCCACCGAACTGCGCGGCGCCGAGCACGACGATGGCCTGCGCCGGCCGGGCGTGATCCTGCCGGCTCGCGGTGTACACCTGCGCGAACGTCACCAAGAGATACGTGACGAGGATCGCGAGCGCGGCGGCGACGATCTTCAGCGCGATGCGAAACGGCCACAGCATCAGAGGCGGCCGCGTGCCGCCTGCAGGCGGGTCAACGTGCGGTCGCGGCCGAGCACGACCAGCGACTCGAACAGCGGCGGCCCGACGGTCCGGCCAGTGACGGCGACGCGGATCGGCGCCTGGGCCTTGCCGAGCTTCAGCCCGTGGCGCTCGCCGATCGCGAGGGTCAGGTCGTGCAGCGCGGTCGCGTCCCACGGTGCCGAGGGGTACTCGGCGATGGCGTCGTCGAGGATCGCGGCGCTGGTGTCCTTGCCGGCGATCGACGCCCAGGCCTGGTCGTCGATCACCGGCTCGTCGAGGAACAGGAAGTCGACGTACTGCGGGACCTCCGACAGCGTCTTGACGCGCTCCTGGACGAGCGGTGCCATCGTCGTGAACGCCGCCGGGTCGAAGCCGGCGACGTCGTCGGCCCACGGTTGCGCGACTGCGATGAACTCGGCCAGTGGCAACGACCGGATGTATTCGGCGTTGAAATGCGTCAGCTTCTGCACGTCGAAGAACGCCGGCGAGTGGTTCACGTCCTCGAGCCGGAACTCGGCGAGCAGCTCGTCGAGCGACAGCACCTCGCGCCCGTCGGCCGGCGCCCAGCCGAGCAGCGCGAGGTAGTTGCGCATCGGCTCCGGCAGGAAGCCCTGGTCGCGGTACAGCTCGAGCGCCACCGGATCACGGCGCTTCGACAGCTTCTGCCGCTTCTCGTTGACGAGCAACGGGATGTGGGCGAAGACCGGCAGCGGCCGGGCCGGATCCAGCGCCTCCCACAGAAGAACAGCCTTCGGCGTGTTGGACAGGTGCTCCTCGCCGCGCACGACATGGGTGATCCCGAGGTCGGCGTCGTCCACCACGTTGGCGAGGATGAACATCGGCGACCCGTTGGACCGCAGCAGGACGAAGTCCTCGATCGTCGAGTGCTCGAAGGTCGGCGTGCCGCGGATCAGGTCGGTGACCGTCGTCGACCCGGTGTCGGGCGTGCGGAACCGGAGCGCGTAGCCCTCCTCGAGCGGCAGGCCGCGGTCGCGGCAGAACCCGTCGTACCCGGGCGTCTTGTTGCCGCGGGTGCGCGCCTCGACCTGCTCGCGCGTGCAGTCGCACGCGTACGCCAGGCCGGCCTCGTACAGGCGCCGGGCCGCGTCGACGTACATCGCCGTCCGCGCCGACTGCCGCACCGGTTCGCCGTCCCAGTCGAGGCCGAGCCAGCGCATCGCCGACAGGATGCCGTCGACCCACTCCTCCTTGTTGCGCTCGGTGTCGGTGTCCTCGATGCGCAGGATCAGCTCGCCGCCGTGCTGGCGGGCGTGCAGCCAGTTGTAGAGCGCGGTGCGGGCCCCGCCGACGTGGAAGTACCCGGTGGGTGACGGCGCGAAGCGCAAACGAGGCGGAGGCATGGCGTGGGCGAGGCTACCCTCGCCTCCCGATGGCCAAGAGCGTGCTCACTCCGCAGTCCGAGGACTTCCCGCGCTGGTACCAGGACGTCGTCGCCAAGGCGGAGCTCGCCGAGAACGGACCGGTGCGGGGCACGATGGTCATCCGGCCGTACGGCTACGCGATCTGGGAGCGGCTGCAACGCGAGTTGGATGACCGCATCAAGGCGGCCGGCGCCAAGAACGCGTACTTCCCACTGTTCATCCCCGAGTCCTACCTCCACAAGGAAGCGGAGCACGTCGAGGGCTTCAGCCCAGAGGTCGCGGTCGTCACCCACGCCGGCGGCGAGGACCTGGCCGAGCCGGTGATCATCCGGCCGACCAGCGAGACCGTCATCAACGTGTACTTCTCGAAGTGGCTGCAGTCCTACCGCGAGCTGCCGCTGCTGCTGAACCAGTGGTGCAACGTCGTGCGTTGGGAGCTGCGGCCCCGCCTCTTCCTGCGCACCACCGAGTTCCTCTGGCAGGAGGGCCACACGTGCCACGCCAGCCTCGACGACGCCCGGGCATACGCGCTCCGCATCCTCGCCGACGTCTACGAGGCGACGATGGTCGACGTCATGGCCATGCCGGTGCTGACCGGGCTGAAGCCCGACAGCGAGAAGTTCGCGGGCGCCGCCAACTCATGGACGTGCGAAGGGATGATGGGCGACGGCAAGGCGCTGCAGATGGGCACGTCCCACCTCCTCGGACAGAACTTCGCCCGCGCCTTCGAAACCACGTTCCTCACCGAGACCGGTGAGACCGAGTACGCGTGGCAGACCTCGTGGGGCGTCTCGACGCGGCTGATCGGCGCGCTGATCATGGGCCACGGCGACGACGGCGGCCTCCGGGTGCCGCCGGTGCTCGCGCCCAACCAGGTCGTCGTGCTCGTCGTGCGGGCCGAGGACGGTGCCGGCGACGCCGCCGCGAAGATCGCCGCCGAGCTGGCGGGATCCGGATTGCGCGTCGAGCTGGACGACCGGGTCGACACGTCGTTCGGCCGGCGCGCCGTCGAGTGGGAGCTGAAGGGTGTTCCGGTGCGGGTCGAGGTCGGGCCCCGCGACCTCAAGGACGGCCAGGCCGTCGTCGTCCGGCGCGACCGCGCCGAGAAGGAGCCGGTCGCGCTGGCCGGGCTGGCAGCCCACGTCGGCGCCCTGCTCGACGACATCCAAGCGGGCCTGCTGGCTGCCGCGACCCGGCGGCGCGACGAGCACACCGTCGACGCCGCCACCCTCGACGAGGCGCGCGACGGGTCAGCCGACGGATTCGCGCGGGTGCCATGGGACGCGGTGCGCGAGCACGAGGGCGACCTCGGCGACGGCGGCCTTTCCATCCGGTGCCTGCAGCGGGCCGACGGGTCGGTGCCGCTCTCCGTCGACGAACCCGACCTCGTCGCGTACCTGGCCCGGGCCTACTAGACCCGGGTCAGCCGAGCAGCCGCTTGGCGATCACGACGCGCTGGATCTGGTTCGTCCCCTCATAGATCTGCGTGATCTTCGCGTCGCGCATGTAGCGCTCGACCGGAAAGTCCTTGGTGTAGCCATAGCCACCGAGGAGTTGCACCGCGTTGGTCGTGACCTCCATGGCGACGTCGGACGCGAAGCACTTGGCCATCGCGCCGGCGGACGTCAGCTCCGGAGCCTGGTCGTCGACCATGGCGCACGCCCGATAGACCAGGCCCCGGGCGGCCTCGATCTTCATCGCCATGTCGGCGACCATGAACTGCAGCCCCTGGAACTCGGCGATCGGGCGGCCGAACTGCTGGCGCTGCTTGAGATAGCCGACGGCGTAGTCGAGGGCGCCCTGCGCGATGCCGACCGCCTGCGCCCCGATCGTCGGGCGCGACCGGTCGAGCGTCATCATCGCGATCGAGAAGCCTTGGCCCTCCGCGCCGACCAGGTTGGCGGCCGGCACGCGGACGCCGTCGAAGCGCACCTCGCCCGTCGGGCTGCCGCGCACGCCGAGCTTCTCCTCGAGCTTGAGGACCTGCACGCCCCAGTCGCGCTCCACGATGAAGCACGAGATCCCACGGTGTCCGGCATCCGGGTCGGTCTTGGCGAACACCGTGTAGATGTCGCTGATGCCGGCGTTGGTGATCCAGTACTTGGTGCCGTCGAGGACGTAGTGGTCTCCGTCGCGCACCGCCCGCGTCTTCATCGAGGCGACGTCCGAACCGGCATCGGGCTCGGACAGGCAGTAGCTGGCCTGGGACGCACCGCTGGCGACCCGCGGCAGGTACGTCGCCTTCAGCTCGTCCGAGCCCCAGTTCATCACCGGGATCATCCCGAGCTTGGAGATCAGCGCGATGAGGCTGGTCGACGCGCACACCCGGCTGAGCTCCTCGACCATGATCGCCTGCGTCACGTGGTCGGCCCCGCTGCCGCCGTAGTCCGCCGGGATGCCGAGCGCCGGCACCTCCATCGCCTTGAGCGCCTCGAAGTTGTCCCACGGGTACTCGGCGTCGCGGTCCACCTCGGCGGCGCGGGGCGCGATCTTGTCCTCGGCGAACTGGCGCATCGCGGCCCGGAAGTCGCGCTGCTCCTCGGTGAGCGTGATGGGTTGCACGTCGCTCATCCTCGCGCTGGATCCTCGCCGCGAGTGTCGAGCCAGCGGCGGAAGCCGGCGGCGTTCGAGTGGATCCCGTTCAGCGTCTCGAGCTTCTCGCGCAGCGCGGGATCGACGAGGTCGAGGTCACGGTCGAACTCATGGGCCAACGCCTCAGCGATGTCGCGCCCGTCCCGCCACGCCCGCTCGGCCACACCGGCCCAGCTCCGCAGCGTCTCCTCGGCCTCGGCCAGGAGGGCGTCGGTGTCGCCGATGAGCCCGTAGTGGGCCAGTGCCAGCCCGGTCGGGCGGCGCTCGGCGAACCGGTGCATGGAGGTGAGGGCCTGGTCGAGGTCGAAGTCAGGTGGAGGGGTCGACGGCCGCAGCACGCCCGCATCGGGCAACCGCACACCGACCGCGTCGCCGACGAACAAGATGCCGCTCTCGGAATCGTGCAGGCCGACATGGTGCTTGGCGTGACCCGGCGAGTCGACCGCCGTCAACGTCCGGCCGTTGCCGACGTCGATCACCGCGCCGTCGTCGAGAACGGTGATCCGCTCCTCGGGTGTGGGGTCCAGCCGGCCGTAGAGCGAGTCGAGCAGGTCGCCGTAGACGAGGGCCGCCGACCGCACCAGTCGCCCGGGGTCGGCCAAGTGGCGAGCACCCTTGGGGTGAACGTAGACCGTCGCGTTCGGAAACGCCCGGGCAACATCGCCGACACCACCCGCGTGGTCGAGGTGGATGTGCGTAACTGCAACCGCGGCAAGATCATGAGGCCCGACACCCGCCCCCGCGAGCGCCTCGAGCAGCGCCGGCACCGACGTCTGGCTGCCGGTCTCGACGAGCAACGGCATGGGGCCCTCGATCAGGTACCCCGCGGTGACGCGCTCCCATCCGCCGAGCAGGGTGTCGATCTCGGTCACTCCGGGGCCGATCTGGGTAGGCATGCGCTCAGCCTCGCGCGGCGTCGGCAATTCCTTCAGGGTGGGCACCGAATGGTCGATAGAAGAGCGGTGGAGGGCGACGGATTCAGCGGGTTGCACCTGGCGCGGGTCGCGCGCCACGGCGGGCGGAACCTCCTCGAGGCGACGTTCGTGCCCGTCGTGCTCTTCTACTCCGCCCTCTGGACGATCGGCGTGTGGGGCGCGCTCTGGATCGCGCTGGCCTACACATGGGGCGCGATCGCGGTGAAGTCGGCCCGCGGCAAGCGGGTGCCCGGCATCCTCGTGCTCGGCGCGGTGGGCGTGACCGTGCGCACCGTCCTCGCCATGGCGAGCGGCAGCATGTTCGTCTACTTCCTGCAGCCGACCGTCAGCGCGTTCGCCATCGGCGTGGCGTTCTGCGGATCGGTGGCCCTCGGCCGGCCGCTCGCGATGCGCCTGGCCGCCGACTTCTGCCCCATCACGCCCGAGCTGCAGGCCAGGCCGGCGGTCCGCCGCCTGTGCAACCGGCTGTCGCTCCTCTGGGGTGGCGTCAACCTGGTCAACGCGC
This sequence comes from Acidimicrobiales bacterium, assembly GCA_025463925.1. GTDB lineage: Bacteria > Actinomycetota > Acidimicrobiia > Acidimicrobiales > AC-14 > RYN-50. Next base: position 15,058 of record JAODBK010000078.1, read on the forward strand.
TGGTCGCCATCTGGCTGCTCACCACGCAGCCCGTCGCGACCTACGTCTGGACCAAGACCGTGATGTCGATGGGGCTGACGGGCATCGCGGCCACGATCAGCATCACCGCTGGTCTCCGGCTGGCCCGGGCCGAAGGACTCCTCCCCGAACGCCGGATCGTGCTGCTCGGCATCGACGCCGACGCCCCGCTCGCCTTCGCCGCCGCGTAGCCCCGGCCTCAGGCGCCCTTCACCGGCGGCACCAGCGGCGGCGGCTCCCGCAGCAGGCTCCGCCACTCGCCCGACGTCACCCGGGCCCGCGCCGCGGCCGGTGAGAGCGGCAGCGTCTCGTCGGGCACGGTGTCGCAGATCTCGCGCTGGTCCCAGTAGTGATGGGCCGCGCCGGCGAACAGGTGAGTGCGGAACTCGACGAGGTCGGCCGGCGCCTCGTCGAGGAAGCCGAACATGCCGTACGCGAGTTCGAAGTCGTGGATCACCGGTGCCCGGCCGAAGATCGCCGCCCGCTTGAGGCCGACACCGAGACCGCCGGCGACGACGTCGTCGGCGTGCTCGCCGGGCTGCAGCTGCAGCTGGTCGACGAACCGCTTGGCCAGCTTCAGCCCGTACCCCTGGTCCGGTCCGGGCGTGCCGAAGCGGGGGCCGCGCGGCTGGAACACCAGGTCACCCGGTCGCTCGGCGCGCCAGCTGTCCGGCGGCAACGCTTCGGTCGGGCGGGGCAGGTCCGCCAGCGCGACGGGCACGTACTCGGGCGCGGCCATGGGCGCGGACCCTAGCGGTCGGAACGTGGGGGCGGGGCCGGCTGGCGCGGCGCGCTACTCGTGGATCAGCAGGCCGTACACCAGGGACTCGGACAGGGCCTGCCACGACGCCTCGATGATGTTGTCCGACACGCCGATGGTGGACCAGGTGCGGTCGCCGTCGGTCGAGTCGATCAGCACCCGGGTGACCGCGCCGGTGCCCCTGCTGGTGTCGAGGACGCGCACCTTGTAGTCGGTGAGGTGGATCCGGGCCAGGGCCGGGTGGCGATCGCCGATGGCCCGCCGCAGCGCGGTGTCGAGGGCGTTGACCGGGCCGTTGCCCTCCGCCGTCGCGATCAGCCGCTCCTCGCCGACCCACAGCTTGATCGTCGCTTCAGTGAGGAACGACTGGTTGCCCCGCTCCTCGGTGATGACGCGGAACGACTCGAGCCGGAAGAAGTCCTGCTCCCACCCCGACGCCCGGCGCAGGAGGAGCTCGAGACTGCCGTCGGCCGCCTCGAAGTGGTAACCGCGGTGCTCGAGATCCTTGAGCGTCTCGAGGACGCGGCCGATGGCCTCGCCGTCGAGGTCGAGCCCGAGGGCCTTGGCCTTGGGCTCGAGGGTCGAGCGGCCGGCCAGCTCGCTGACGACGAAGCGGGTGCCGTTGCCGACGACCTCGGGATCGACGTGCTCGTACGCGTCCTTGCGGCGCGCGATGGCGCTGGTGTGCAGCCCGGCCTTGTGGGCGAACGCCGAGTGGCCGACGTAGGCCGCCTGCGGGTTGAGGGTGACGTTCACCAGCTCGGCGACGTGGTGCGAGACGGGCGTGAGCCGCTCCATCCGCTCCGGCGGGATCGTGTCGACCGCCATCTTCAGGCTCAGGTTCGGGATGATCGCGGTGAGGTTGCAGTTGCCGGTGCGCTCGCCGTACCCGTTGATCGTCCCCTGCACCTGCGTGGCGCCCGCCCGCACGCCGGCCAGCGCGTTGGCGACGCCGGTGCCGCTGTCGTCGTGGAAGTGCACACCGATGCCGATGCCGTCGGTGCCGAAGTACTTCACGACCTCGGCGACGATGTGCTCGACCTCGTGGGGCAGCGTCCCGCCGTTGGTGTCGCACAGCACCAGCGTCTCCGCGCCGGCCGCCGCGGCGGCTTCCAGCACGCGAAGGGTGTACTCCGGATTGTCCTTGAAGCCGTCGAAGAAGTGCTCGGCGTCGTAGAGCACCCGGAGGCCGGCATTGCGGAGGAACTCCACCGAGTCGGCGACCATGGCCACGCCCTCGTCGAGCGTCGTCCGCAGCGCCTCGACCACGTGGTACTCGGACGACTTGCCGACGATGCACACCGCCGACGTGTTGGCCTTGACGAGATGGTCGAGCGTCTCGTCGACGTCGACCTTGCCGTGGGCCCGGCGGGTCGAGCCGAACGCGACGAGCGTCGACGTCTCGAGCTTGAGCTCCGAGGGCGCCCGCTGGAAGAACTCGTCGTCCTTCGGGTTGGCGCCCGGCCAACCGCCCTCGATGAAGTGGACGCCCAGCCAGTCGAGCTGCTCGGCGATGCGCAGCTTGTCGTCGACGGTGAGGCTGATGCCCTCGAGTTGGCTCCCGTCCCGCAGCGTCGTGTCGTAGATCTCCACCCGGCTACGTGACATGTTCGACCCAGTCCTTGTACTGGTCGACCTGGCCGCGCACGGTCGAGAAGTAGACGTCTTGGATCTTGCGGGTGATCGGCCCGGGCTCGCCGATGACACGGTCGTCGACCGACTGGATCGGCACGACCTCGGCCGCGGTGCCCGAGAGGAACGCCTCCTCGGCGGTGTACAGGTCGCTCCGCAGGATGTTCCCCACCTCGACGTCGATGCCCAGGTCGCGCGCGATCGTCATCACCGAGCTCTGGGTGATGCCCTCGAGCGCGCCGGCGCTCACCGGTGGCGTGATGATGCGGCCGTTGCGGACGACGAAGATGTTCTCGCCGGTGCACTCGCTGACGTAGCCCTGCGGCGACAACAGGATGGCCTCGTCGTAGCCGGCGTTCAGCGCCTCCACCTTGGCCATCGACGAGTTGACGTACGACCCGGTGAGCTTGGCCGCCGGCGGCATCGCGTTGGGGTCGTGGCGCTGCCACGTGCTGATCTTCATGCGCACGCCGTGCTGGATGCCCTCGTCGCCGAGGTACGCGGCCCACGGCCACACCGCGATGGCGACGTTCACCGAGCACGGCAGCGGGTTGAGACCCATCTCGCCGTACCCGAGGAACGCGATCGGCCGGATGTAGCAGGACTCGAGGCCGTTGACCCGCACCGTCTCCTTGGTGGCGTCGATGATCTGCTGCGGGCTGAACGGGATGTCGATCAGGTAGATCTTCGCCGACGCGAACAGGCGATTGATGTGGTCGGTGAGCCGGAAGATCCCCGGGCCCTGCGACGTCTCATAGGCGCGGATGCCCTCGAAGACGCCGCACCCGTAGTGGAGCGAATGGGTGAGGACGTGGACGTTGGCGTCGGCCCAGTCCACCAGCGCGCCATCCATCCAGATCTTCTCGGTGGGCGTGATCGGCATTGCGGGGTCCCCTCCTAGAGGCGCTCGGCGACGGCGTCGCCCAGCTCGGTGGTCGTGCCGGTGAGCGCCGTCGCCGACGCCACCGCCTTGGTCATGCGGGCGGCGGCACCGGCCTCGCCCAGGAAGTCGAGCATCATCGCCGCCGACCGGATGGCGGCCAGCGGATTGGCCCGCCCGGTGCCGACGATGTCGGGCGCGGATCCGTGCACGGGCTCGAACAGCGACGGGCCGGTGCGGGCCGGGTTGAGGTTGGCCGACGCCGCCAGCCCGATCCCGCCGGCGATCGCACCGGCGAGATCGGTGAGGATGTCGCCGAACAGGTTGTCGGTGACGACGACGTCGTAACGCTCCGGCCGCTCGACCAGGTGGATGCAGGCGGCGTCGACGTGGTCGTACCCGGTCGCAACGTCGGGGTGCTCGGCGCCGACGTCGTCGAAGGTGCGCTGCCAGAGGTCGCCGGCGAACGTCAGCACGTTCGTCTTGTGCACGAGCGTCAGATGCTTGCGAGGCCGTTGCTGGGCCAGCTCGAACGCGAACCGGACGCAGCGCTCCACGCCCATTCGCGTGTTGACGGAGCCCTGGGTCGCGATCTCCTGCGCGGTGCCCTTGCGCAGGAAGCCACCCTCGCCGGCGTAGGCGCCTTCGGTGTTCTCGCGGATGACCACCAGGTCGATGCCCGCGTCGGGCGACTCGAACGGCCGCAGGTTCACGTAGAGGTCGAGCGCGAACCGCAGCGCGAGGAGCAGGCCGCGCTCGAGCACCCCGGGCGGCACGTCGGGTGTGCCGACCGCGCCGAGGAGGATGGCATCGAAGCCGCGGAGCTCGTCGAGGACGGCGTCGGGCAGCACCTCGCCGGTGCGCAGGTACCGGGCGCCGCCGAGGTCGTAGTCGACGGTGTCCAGCTCGACACCGGCGGCGCGCACGACCTTCAGCGCCTCGGCGACGACCTCGGGCCCGATGCCGTCACCGGCGAGCACGGCCACTCGATGGGGGCTCACGACGTTCCAATTCTCCCAGGAAATGAAAAACCGCCCACGCAATGTGGACGGTCGGGGCGCACGCGGCAGGGTTGCCGGGTGCGCGCTAGGTAATGACTACGGCGGTGGTGAGGGACTTCATGACCAGGTCAGTGTGGTTGAGACGCGCCGCAGGCGTCAACTGCGATGTCCGCGGCGTGGCCGCCGAGCGAGCAGCGCGGCGGTAGCCTCGAACCATGGCTGAGAAGATCGAGCTGTCGCAGGCGGCGTTCGACCGCCTCCAGACCGAGTACGAGGACCTCACCATGCGCGGCCGGGCCGAGATCGCCCGGCTGATCGAGCGGGCCCGCGAGCTGGGCGACCTGTCCGAGAACGGCGACTACCACGCCGCCAAGGACGACCAGGGGAAGATGGAAGCCCGCATCCGCCAGCTCAAGGCGACGCTCGACCACGCCGTGATCATGGAGGCCGACGGCGGCGGGACGGTGGCCAGCGGCAGCGTGATCGAGATCCGCTACGAGGGCGACGACGACACCGAGCGCTACCTCCTCGGGTCGATCGAGGAGCGCCACGACGAGCTGGCGGTCATGTCGCCGGGCTCGCCGCTCGGGCGGGCGCTGCTCGGCCGCGTTGCCGGCGACACCGTCGAGTACGAGGCGCCCGGCGGGTCGCTCAAGGTCGAGATCGTGACGGTGACGTGATGACGGTGGCGGCGTCGGCGTCGGAGTTCGAGCCGTCGGCGTCGCCGGAGCCGTTCGCGCCGCCGCTGCCACCAGGGCGGTACGTCGATCTCCCCGGCCGGGGCCGCACCTGGGTGCGCGAGCTGCCGGGCCCGACCGACGCCGCGGCCAAGCCCACCCTCGTGCTGCTGCACGGCCTGGTCGCAAACGCCGACCTCAACTGGTTCCCGTCGTACGAGCCGCTCGGGCGCGAGTTCCGCGTCGTGGCGCTCGACCATCGCGGCCACGGCCGCGGCATCCGCGTCGGCCCGCGCTTCCGGCTGGCCGACTGCGCCGACGACGTCGCCGCGCTGGCCGACGTGCTCGGGCTCGAACGGATCGTTCCCGTCGGGTACTCGATGGGTGGGCCCATCGCCCAGCTGGTGTGGCACCGGCACCGCCCGCTGGTCGCCGGTCTCGTGCTGTGCGCGACCAGCCGCAACTTCTGGAGCTCGCCCCGCACCCAGATCGCGTTCAACGTCATGGCCGGCGCCAGCACCGTGTTGTCGATGACCCCGTGGCGGTACCGGCGGGCGATCGTCGACCGCATCGTCGAGCGCCGCATCCGCGACCGCGGCCCGCTGGCCGACTGGGCCGCGGCCGAGCTCCGCCGCAACGACCCGGCGACGATCATCGCCGCCGCCGGGGCGCTGGGCCGGTTCTCGTCGCACGAGTGGATCGGCGGCGTCGACGTTCCGACCGCCGTGATCGTCACCACGCAGGACTCAGTGGTCGCGCCGCACCGCCAGCGCAAGCTGGCCGCGGCCATCCCGGGCGCCGAGCTCATCGAGGTGGCCGGCGACCACGGCGCCGGCGTCGAGCGGCCCGACCTCTTCGTGCCGGCGCTGCTGCGGGCCTGCCGGTCGGTCACCGCCCGCCCCACCCCCCGTTCTTTTCCGGATTAGCGCACCGATTCGGTACCGAATCGACGACGAGATCGTCAGGAAAGCCGCTGTTCGACCTGCCTGGCCGCCTTCATGACCGCCTTGGCGTAGCGCTTGCCCGGGTTGCGCGTGGTGCGCTGCACGGGCCCCGACACCGACACCGCGGCCACCACGCGGTCGCCGTCCATCACCGGCGCGCTGACCGACGCCACGCCCTTCTGACGCTCCTCCACGCTCTCGGCCCAACCGCGCACCAGCGCGGCGGCGTCGCCGCGGAGGACGCGGGCCGCCGAGCCGGCCGACATCGGCAGCGCGGCGCCGACGGCCACGATCGTGCGGAGGCCGTGCGGCGATTCGAGCGACGCCAGGCACAGGCGGTGGGCACCGCGCCGGACGTAGAGCTGCGCGCTCTCGCCGGTGGCGTCGCGGAGCGCTTCGAGCGCGGGCCCGGCCAGGCGGGCCAGGTCCGGGGCGACGAGGCGCGGGCCGAGGGTGAACCGGCCCTCGGCGTCGCGCGTCACGAAGCGGTGAACTTCGAGCGCCGTCGCGAGGCGGTGCGCGGTGGCGCGCGACAAGCCCGTCGATTCCACCAGCTCGCCGAGCGACCGGGGCGCCGCCTCGACAGCGTCGAGCACCGCGACTGCCTTGTCGAGCACGCCGACGTCGGTTAGCCTGTTCACCATTCAAGACGTTATCTCAGCATATGAGACGAGGCAAGGAAGCCATGGTCAGCACACTGAGCGACAAGGTCTGGGACCGGCACGTCGTCCACGCCGCCCAGGACGAGCCCGACCTCTTGTACATCGACCTGCACCTGGTCCACGAGGTCACGTCGCCGCAGGCCTTCGACGGGCTCCGGCTCAACGGGCGCACGGTCCGGCGGCCCGACCTCACCCTCGCGACGATGGACCACAACGTGCCGACCAGCGCGCTGAGCGAGGGGATCAAGGACCCGATCTCCAAGAAGCAGATCGACGTGCTCGCGGCCAACTGCCGCGAGTTCGGCGTTCCGCTCTACGCGATGGGCGACGTCAACCAGGGCATCGTCCACGTCATCGGCCCCGAGCAGGGCTTCACGCAACCGGGCATGACGATCGTGTGCGGCGACAGCCACACCTCGACGCACGGCGCGTTCGGCGCGCTCGCGTTCGGCATCGGCACCAGCGAGGTCGAGCACGTGCTGGCGACGCAGACGCTCCCCCAGCGCCGGCCGGGAACCATGGCGGTCACCGTCGACGGGTCGCTGCCGGCGGGCGTCACCGCCAAGGATGTCGTGCTGGCCATCATCGGCCGCATCGGCACCGGTGGTGGCATCGGCAGCGTCATCGAATATCGCGGCGCGGTCATGCGGGCGCTGTCGATGGAGGGACGCATGACGGTGTGCAACATGTCGATCGAGGCCGGGGCTCGCGCCGGGCTCATCGCGCCGGACGAGGTGACGTTCGCGTATCTCGAAGGCCGGCCGGCGGCGCCGGCGGGGGCGGCGTGGGAACGGGCGCTCGACGACTGGCGCTCGTTGGTCACCGACGATGGCGCGGCGTTCGACAAGGAGGTCGTCGTTGACGGCGCCACCATCCGCCCGCACGTCACGTGGGGCACGAATCCGGCCCAGGTCGCGACGATCGACGACGTCGTCCCCGACCCGGCGTCGTTCGCCGATGGGTCGGCTCGCGAGTCGGCGGCGCGGGCCCTCGAGTACATGGGCCTGGCCGCCGGCACACCGATCCGCGACATCGCGGTCGACACCGTGTTCATCGGGTCGTGCACCAACTCGCGCATCGAGGATCTCCGGGCCGCGGCCGCGGTCGTCGACGGCCGTCGCGTGCACGCCGGCGTGCGCACGTTGGTGGTGCCCGGTTCCGGCCGCGTCAAGGAGCAGGCCGAAGCCGAAGGGCTCGACAAGGTGTTCACCGCGGCGGGCTTCGACTGGCGCGAGCCCGGTTGCTCGATGTGCCTGGCCATGAACCCCGACAAGCTGGCGCCGGGCGAGCGGGCGGCGTCGACGTCGAACCGCAACTTCGAGGGCCGCCAAGGCCGCGGTGGGCGCACCCACCTCGTCTCCCCGGCCGTCGCCGCCGCGACCGCGATCGCCGGCCACTTCTCCACCCCCGAGGAGCTTGCATGATGGAACCGGTCCGCATCGTCACCGGCACCGCGGTGCCGCTCGACCGCAGCGACGTCGACACCGATCAGATCATCCCGAGCGACTGGCTGAAGCGCGTCGAGCGCACCGGCTTCGGCGCCGGGTTGTTCGCCGAGTGGCGCGACTCGCGTGACTTCGTCCTCAACCAGCCGCAGTACACCGGCGCGACGATCCTGGTCGCCGGGCCCAACTTCGGCACCGGCTCGTCGCGGGAGCACGCGGTGTGGGCCTTGGAGGACTACGGCTTCCGCGCCGTCGTCTCCGAGCGCTTCGCCGACATCTTCCGCAACAACTGCACGAAGGTCGGCCTGCTGCCGGTGGAAGTGGCAGGCGATGTCGCGGCCGCGCTCATGCAGGCGGTGCAGGCCGACCCGTCGCTCGAGATCACCATCGACGTCGAGGCCGGCACGCTGGCGGCCCCGGCGGCCGGAATCGAGACCTCGTTCGCGCTCGACGAGTTCACCCGCTTCCGCCTGCTCGAGGGCCTCGACGACATCGGGCTGTCGCTTCGCCACGCGGCCGAGATCGACACCTTCGAGTCGACCCGCCCGGACTGGTCGCCGACCACCACTCGGTAGGCTGCGCGGCGATGGCCGACGTCGCCGTGAACCGGGGCGAACCTGGACTGCTGGCCAAGTGGCGCCACGTCCTGCGCACGACCAACCCACCCGCCGGCCGGCTCGACCTCGTCTCCAAGTGGCTGGTGCTGACGCGGGCCGCGGTGCTCCCGATGACGATGACCGCGGGCGCGATCGCCGGGCTGCTCGCGGTGCACCAGCACGGCTTCGACAGCCGGTGGTACGCGCTGTCGTTCGTCGGCATCGTGCTGGCCCACGCGGCCAACAACTTGATGAACGACCTGTTCGATCTCGATGTCGGGCTCGACAGCGACCAGTACCCGAGAGGCCTCTACGCCCCGCACCCGGTGCTGTCGGGGATGATCAGCCGGCGCGGATTGGCGCTCGCGTCGTTGGTCGTGAACCTCGTCGACCTCGCCATCCTCGCCGTGCTGACCGCGGTCCGGGGCTGGCCGGTCGTCGCGTTCGCGGTCGCCGGGTTCGTGCTGAGCGCGGCGTACACCGCGCCGCCGCTGCGGTTGAAGAAGCGTGGCCTCGGCGAGCCCGACGTGCTGGTCGTGTGGGGCCCGCTGATGGTGGGCGGCACCTACTACTCGGCGGTCGGCCACCTCCCGTGGCAGGTGATCGCGGCGTCGATCCCCTATGGGCTGCTCTGCACCGCGGTGCTCATGGGCAAGCACGTCGACAAGATCCCGTGGGACGCGGCCGAGGGCATCAAGACCATGCCGGTGCTGCTCGGTGAGGCGCGAGCCCGCCGGGTCACCCAGGCGCTGATCGCGGCGTTCTACGTCACCGTCGCGGCCGACGTGCTCGCGGGCGCGCTCCCCTGGCCGGCGCTGGTGGCCTTCGTCGCCCTGCCGACCGCGACAAAGGCATGGCAGGCGCTGTCGGCCGGCCGGCCGGAGGCGCCGCCCCACGACTACCCGATCTGGCCGTTGTGGTTCGCGGCCGTCGCCTTCCTCCACACCCGCCGGGCCGGCGCGCTGCTCGTCCTCGGCCTGATCGCGGCCGCGGTCTTCAACGTCACGCCGCTTTGACCGCAGTTGGTGTCGCATGGCGACACCAACGATGTCCAGAATCGACAGGGCGGGCGGGTCAGGGACCGACTTCGGCGGCGCGTTGGTCCGACCGGGCCCGCACCCGCAGCACCTTGTTGACGGCGTTGACGTAGGCGCGGGCCGAGGCCTCGACGACGTCGGTGGACACGCCGCGGCCCGAGACCTTCACGCCGCCGGCGTCGAGCTGGATGATGACGTCGCCCAGCGCGTCGACGCCGCCGGTGACCGAGGAGACGTTGAAGTCGGTGAGCGTTCCGTCGACGCCGGTCGCGGCCCGGATCGCCTTACACGTGGCGTCGATCATGCCGTCGCCCTCGCTCGACGATTCGAGCTTCTCGCCGGCGCGGGCCAGCACGACCCGCGCCCGCGGCACGCCGACGGTGCCGCCGCTGACCTCGAGCGCCTCGAGGGTGAACTCGGGCGCGACCGACGTGCCGAGCTCCTCGGCCACGATGGCCTCGAGGTCGGCGTCGGTGATGTCGACCTTGCGGTCGGCGAGCTCCTTGAACCGCACGAACGCCGCGTTGAGGGCGTCGCCCTGGATGGTGAGGCCCATCTTGGCCAGCGTGTCGGCGAACGCGTGCCGGCCCGAGTGCTTGCCGAGCACGATCTGGCGGCCCGTCTGGCCGACGTCGGCGGCGTCGATGATCTCGTAGGTCGTCCGCTCGGCCAGCACACCGTGTTGGTGGATGCCCGACTCGTGGGCGAAGGCGTTCCGCCCGACGACCGCCTTGTTGTACTGGACCGGGTAGCCGGTGAGCCGGCTGACGAGGCGTGAGGTGCGGGCCAGCTCGCCGGTGTTCACGCCGGTCTCGAGCCCCGGGAACTGGTCGGGTCGGATCTTCAGCGCCATGACGACCTCTTCGAGGGCGGCGTTGCCGGCCCGCTCCCCGAGCCCGTTGACGCAGACCTCGACCTGCCGGGCGCCGGCCTGCACCCCGGCCAGCGAGTTGGCGGTCGCCAGGCCGAGGTCGTTGTGGCAATGCGTCGAGAGGACGTAGTCGCCCGGCACGTGCTTGCGGACGTACTGGATCAGCGCGCCGAAGTCCCACGGGATGCCATAGCCGACCGTGTCCGGGATGTTGAGCGTCGTGGCGCCGGCGTCGACCGCAGCCACCAGGACCTCGATCATGAAGTCCAGCGGCGTGCGGGTCGCGTCCTGGGGCGAGAACTCGACGTCCTCGGTGTGCTCGCGGGCCCGGCCGACGCCACTGCGCGTCTCGTTGATCACCTGCGCGGGCGTCATCTTCAGCATGTGCTCCATGTGGCTGGGGCTGGTGCTGATGAAGACGTGGATGCGAGCCCGCGCCGCGTGGCGCACCGCGTCCCAGCAGCGGTCGACGTCGTGGAGCTGCGTCCGGGACAGGCCGCAGATCACCGGACCGTGGACCGCCTTGGCGATCGCGGTCACGGCCTCGAAGTCGCCTTCGCTGGCCACGGGGAAGCCGGCTTCGATGATGTCCACGCCGAGGCGAGCCAGCTGCTCGGCGATCTCGAGCTTCTCGCCGGCATCGAGCGAGATGCCCGGCGACTGCTCGCCGTCACGCAGCGTGGTGTCGAAGATCCGGACTCGCTCGGACATCGGGACATCCCTTTCGGTCGAACTCCGGCAACAAAAAACCTCCTGGCCCGAAGGCGCAGGAGGCGGAAGGACGAGCGCTTGCGAGCGCTCGCCGCTAGGTGAGAAGCAGGGTGGCGGTGATGTGCATGTCGTAGCATCGTCGCAGCCCTCCCGGCGGGGCGTCAAGCGAAAAGGGGATCGCGTGATCGGTCGGTCATTCCGCATCGGGCTGCGCCTCGGCCTCCTGGCCGGTGTCGCGGTCGCCGTGGTGAAGACCCTCCAATCGCGGCGGGTGGCGATGGAGCAGGCGCCGTCGTGGGACTGGTCGCCGCCCCCGGCACCGGCACCGCGGCCCGCGGCAACGAGGCCCGCGGCACCGGTCGCCGAGCCGGCGAAGCCCGAACCCGATACGCCGACCCCGTCCGCACTGAGCGTGGTCTCCGAGCCCGAGCCCGAGCCCGAACCGGCGCCGGCGTTGCGGGTCGTGCCCCCGTCGGCGCCGGCGACCGACGAGTCGCTCGACGGCATGCTCGACGACCTCCCGGCCCGGCCGTCGGCCCCCCGGCCGGTTCCGCCGCCGGTCGCGGAACCCAAGAAGAAGACGGCGGCGCCGAAGAAGGCCGCGGCCGCCAAGGGTCCGACCAAGGCCGCGGTCGAGCCCAAGAAGGCGGCGGCGCCGAAGAAGGCGGCCAAGAAGGCGCCCGCGACCAAGAAGGCCACCGCGGCTGGCGCGCCCGCGGCGCCGGCCGTCGAGAAGTCCCTCGACCCGCCCCATCCGCCTCGGGCCTGGATCGAGCCGGTGGGCAACACCTGCCCCGACACCCATCCGGTGAAGGCCAAGCTCGGCAGCAAGCTGTTCCACCTGCCGGGGATGTTCGCCTACCCGCGCACCAACCCCGACCGCTGCTACCGCGACGAGGGCGCGGCCACGGCCGACGGCCTGACCAAGGCCAAGCGTTAGTCGGTCGACACCGCGTGCGCGTGCAGCACGCCGGGCGCCGAGCGCATCCGGTCGAGCAGCTCGTCGCCGGCGGCCGTGGTGGTCGCGATCACCATCAGCGCGGTGCCCCCCTCGATCCGGCCGACGCGCATGTCCTCGATGTTCACGCCGCCGTCGCCGAGGATGGTCGTGACCTTGCCGGTGACACCAGGACGGTCGTCGTTGTGCACGACGATCATGTTCCGAGCCGGTGGGATGTCGACCGCGTGGTCGTCGATCATCACGATGCGCGGCTCGCCCCGCAGTCCTGACAGCGTGCCGGCGATCGCGTGGTCGCCGCCGCGCAAGGTCACCAGGTTCACGTAGTCGACGGTCATCGTCGTCTTCGTCTCCCGGACCTCGATGCCGCGTTCGGACGCGACCTGCGGCGCGTTGACGTACGACACCGGCTCCTCGCTCGCCGCCCCGAGCAGGCCGCGCAGGACGGCGAGGGTGAGGATGCGGGTGTCGTAGTCGGCCAGGCCGCCGTGGTACGCGACGTCGAGGACGGGCGGCACGCCCGCGTTGAGCGAGGCGAAGATCGCACCGAGCTTCTCGGCCAGCGGCAGGAAGGGCCGCACCGTCTCGGACGCCTCGGTCGCGCTGACGTTGACGGCGAACGGGACGAACTCCCCGGTGAGCGCCAGCAGCACCTGCTCGGCGATGGTGTCCCCGGCCTTGTCCTGGGCCTCGCGGGTGGACGCGCCGAGGTGCGGGGTGACGATCACGGAATCGAGCTCGAACAGGGCGGACTCGGTGGTTGGCTCGTGCTCGAACACGTCGAGCGCCGCCCCGGCGATCCGGCCGGCCGAGATGGCGTCGGCCAACGCCGCTTCGTCGACGATGCCGCCGCGGGCGGTGTTGACGATGCGCAGCTGCGGCCGGGCCGCGGCCAGCAGCTCCTTGCCGATCAGGCCGGTGGTCTCCGGTGTCTTGGGCAGGTGGATCGTGAGGAAATCGGCCATCCGCACCAGCTCGTCGAGCGTCATGAGCTCGACGCCCATCTGCCGCGCCCGCTCCGGCGCCACGAACGGATCGAACGCCGCGAGCTTCATCCCGAAGGCCAACGCCCGCTGCGCGACGAGGGCACCCACCCGGCCGAGCCCGACGACGCCGAGCACCTTGCCGTGCAGCTCGATGCCCTCCCATCGCGACCGCTCCCACTTGCCGCTCTTCAGCGCGGCGTGGGCCTGCGGGACGTTGCGGGCCTGTGCCAGCAGCAGGGCCATCGTGTGCTCGGCCGCCGAGAGGATGTTCGACTGCGGCGCATTGACGACCATCACGCCCCGGCGGGTGGCGGCGGCGACGTCGACGTTGTCGAGGCCGATGCCGGCCCGGCCGACCACCACGAGGTCAGTGGCGGCCTCGAGCACATCGGCGTCGACCTGCGTCGCCGACCGGACGATAAGCGCGTGGGCCCCGCGGATCTCGCCGAGCAGCTCGTCCGCCGACAGCCCGAGCTTCTCGTCGACGGTGTGGCCGGCGTCGCGCATGCGGGCCAGCCCATTGGGCGCGAGTTGCTCGGTGACGAGGATGCGGGACACGCGTCAATAGTGGCGGAGTGGCCATTCGCGCCGCCAACGAGCATCCCGACCGAAGGTCGGTTCAGTCGGTGAGGAGCTTGGCCAACCGGCCGATGCCCTCGGCCAGGTCCTCGTCGCCCAGCGCGTAGGAGAGCCGGGCGTACCCGGGCGCGCCGAACGCCTCCCCCGGGACGATGGCCACCCGAACCTCGTCGAGGACGATCTCCGCCAGCTCGAGGCCGTCGGTGGCGACGCGGCCGCGGATGTCGCGGTTGAGCGCGCCCTTCAGCGACGGGAAGCAGTAGAACGCACCGTCCGGCTCGGGGCACACCACGCCGGGGATGTCGTTCAGCATCGTCGTCATCGTGCGCCGTCGCCGATCGAACGCGGCTCGCATCATCGCCACCGCGGCCAGGTCGCCGGTGACCGCGGCGACGGCCGCCGCCTGCGCGACGTTCGACACGTTCGACGTCGCGTGCGACTGCAGGTTCGTGGCCGCCTTGATCACGTCGTGCGGACCGATCATCCAGCCGACCCGCCACCCGGTCATCGCGTACGTCTTGGCCACGCCGTTGACGACGACGCAGCGGTCGACCAGCTCGGGCACGAGCACGGGCATGGAGTGGAAGTGGGCGTCGCCGTAGACCAGGTGCTCGTAGATCTCGTCGGTGACGACCCACAGCCCGTTGGCCGCCGCCCACCGACCGATCGCCTCCACCGACGCGCGGTCGTACACCGCGCCGGTGGGGTTCGACGGCGACACGAACAGCACGACCTTCGTCCGCGGCGTGCGGGCGGCCTCGAGCTGCTCCACAGTGGCGCGGTAACCGGTGGACTCGTCGGTCGGGACGACGACCGGCTCACCGCCGGCGAGCCGGATCGACTCGGGGTAGGTCACCCAGTACGGCGCCGGCAGGATGACCTCGTCGCCGGGATCGAGCAGGGTCGCGAACGTGTTGTACAGGGCTTGCTTGCCGCCGTTGGTGACCAGCACCTGCGCCGCTTCGACCGTGTACCCCGAGTCGCGTGCCGTCTTCGCGGCGATGCCGTCGCGCAACGCCGGCAGGCCGGCGACCGGCGTGTAGTGGTGGTTGGCCGGCACCGCGCACGCCGCCTGCGCGGCGGCGACGATGTGGTCGGGCGTGGCGAAGTCGGGCTCGCCGGCACCGAAGGCGATGACGTCCTCGCCCGCGGCTTTCAGCGCCTTGGCCTTGGCGTCGATGGCCAACGTGGCCGACTCCTCGATGCCGCCAATTCGGCGGGACACGCGTGCCATGGCTGCCATGCTTGCACAGTGAACGAAGCGCCCATCCCCGATATCCGCATCCCCGCCGAGCTGCTGCCGGCCGACGGTCGATTCGGGTGCGGGCCGTCGAAGGTGCGGCCCGAGGCGCTGGCCGCGCTGGCCGCCACCGGCACCTCCTACCTCGGCACCAGTCACCGCCAGCCGGCGGTGCGATCGGTGGTCGGCCGGCTGCGGCGCGGCCTGGCCGAGCTCTTCCGCCTGCCCGACGGCTACGAGGTGGTCCTCGGCAACGGCGGCACCACGGTCTTCTGGGACGCGGCCTGCTTCGGCCTCATCGACCGTCGCAGCCAGCACCTCAGCTTCGGCGAGTTCTCGTCGAAGTTCGCGGCCTGCGCGACGGCGGCACCCTGGCTCGACGACCCCGACGTCATCGAGTCGGAGCCCGGCACCCACCCCGACCCGAAGCCCGCGCCCGGCGTCGACCTGTACGCGTTGACGCACAACGAGACCTCGACCGGCGTGGCCATGCCGATCGCCCGCCCGCACGGCGCCGACGCCGCCGCGCTCGTCGCGGTCGACGCCACCTCCGGTGCCGGTGGCATTCCGGTCGACCCGGCCGAGTTCGACGTCTACTACTTCGCCCCGCAGAAGTCGTTCGCGTCCGAGGGCGGGCTGTGGCTCGCGCTCTGCTCCCCGGCCGCGGTCGACCGCATCGAGCGGGTCGCGGCGTCGGGTCGTTACGTCCCGCCGTCGATCGACCTCAAGATCGCGCTCGACAACTCACGCCTCGACCAGACCTACAACACGCCCGCGCTGGCGACGCTCTTCCTGCTGGCCGACCAGGTCGAATGGATGCTCGCCGGCGGGGGCCTGGCCGCGATGGCGGCTCGCAGCCGGCAGTCGGCCGACATCCTGTACGGGTGGGCCGAGGCCTCGTCCTATGCGACCCCCTTCGTCGCCGATCCCGCCGACCGAAGCCCGGTCGTCGGCACCATCGACCTCGAGGGCGTGGACGCCATCACGGTGTCCAAGGTGCTCCGGGCCAACGGCATCGTCGACACCGAGAGCTACCGGCGGCTGGGCCGCAACCAGCTGCGGATCGGGATGTTCCCGGCGGTCGAGGCCGACGACGTGGCCCGGCTCACTCGCGCCATCGACCACGTGGTGACCGGGCTGGCCTAGCCGGGTCTCCTAGGGTGGACCGGTGCGCCGCCAAGCATCGGTCGTCGCCGGGCTCGTGGTGGCGTGCCTGCTGAGCCTCGGCGCCACCCGGCCCGCCCCGAAGCCGCCGGTGTCGCTCGCCCCACCGGCGCCCCCGAAGGCGTGGATCCTGCTCGACCAGGACACCGGCGCGGTGATCGACGCCGGCAACGATCGGTCGCCGCTGCTGCCGGCCAGCGTGTTCAAGGTGCTCACCGCCCTCATCGCCGTCCAGCGGCTCGGGCCCGACGACCAGGTGCCGGTAAGCGACGTGGCCGCGGGCATGCCGGCCCGCAAGATCAACATGAAGGCCGGGCAGGTCTGGCGGTTCGAGGACGTGCTGACCTCGGTGCTGCTGGTGTCGGCCAACGACGCCGCGGTCGCGGTGGCCGAGCGGGTGAGCGGCTCGCGCGCCGGCTTCGCCGAGACGATGGCCCGCACCGGCCAGCGGCTCGGCCTCGCCGACCATCCCGCGCTGCGCGACCCGGCCGGCCTCGACGACGAGTTCTCGTACGCCGGCGGCACGTACATCTCGGCGCGCGACCTCGCCATCGTCACCCGCGCCGCGATGGCCGAGCCGCGTATCCGGGCCGTGCTGACGCAGCGGGTGTACCACTTCCACGGCGGCGACGGCACCGACCACCGACTGCTGAACCACAACCCGTTGATCGTCGGCAACTTCCCCGGCGCGATCGGCGTGAAGACGGGCTACACCAAGAAGGCGGGCCACTCGCTCATCGGCGCGGCGACGCGCGACGGTCGCACGATGATCGCGATCGTGCTCGACGCGCCCGACCCGACCCGCTTCACCCAGGCCCTGCTCGACAAGGGGTTCACGGTGCCGGCGGCGGCCGAGGGCGGACTCGACAAACTGCCGGCCATCGTCCCGGACGCCGCCAAGTTCGCCGAGAAGCCGGCGGTCGAGCCGGCGAAGGCCCACAACGCGGACGCCGCCAACATCGCCGGTGTCAACGCCGCCAAGCACCCGAAGCGCAGCAGCGACCTGCCACTCGCGATCGCGGTGCTCGTGCTCGGCGGGCTGCCGGCGGGGCTGATCCTCCTGCGGCGGCGCGCCATCCGCCGCCGGCGTCAGCGCCGGCTGGAGCACCACCAGCGGATGATGACCTGGGGCTAGATGGTTGGGGTCAGCCGCCGGAGACGTCCTGGGGGCGGGCCTTGCCGGCCGAGATCCACGGCATCATCGCCCGGAGCTCGGCGCCGACCTTCTCGACCGGGTGCTCGCGGTCGGCGTCGCGCAGGCGCTGGAAGTTGGGGCGGCCGTTCTCGTCCTCGGCGATCCACTCCTCGGCGAACTTGCCGGACTGGATCTCGTCGAGGATCCGCCTCATCTCGGCGCGGGTCTCGTCGGTGATGATGCGCGGGCCGCGCGAGACGTCGCCGTACTCGGCGGTGTCGCTGATCGAGTAGCGCATGCCGGCGATGCCGTTCTCGTACATGAGGTCCACGATGAGCTTCACCTCGTGCAGGCACTCGAAGTAGGCCGACTCCGGCTGGTAGCCGGCGTCGACGAGCGTCTCGAACCCCGCCTTGATGAGCGACGTGAGCCCGCCGCAGAGCACGACCTGCTCGCCGAACAGATCGGTCTCGGTCTCCTCCTCGAACGTCGTCTCCAGCACACCGGCGCGCGTCGCGCCGATGGCGTCGGCGTACGACAGCGCGAGGTCGCGCGCCTTGCCGGTGGCGTCCTGGCTGATCGCGATCAGCGACGGCACCCCGCCGCCCTCCTCGTACGTCCGGCGTACCAGGTGGCCGGGGCCCTTCGGCGCGACCATCGCCACGTCGACGCCGGCGGGCGGCGTGATGCGGCCGAAGCGGATGTTGAACCCGTGGGCGAAGAACAGCGCGTCGCCGTCCGACAGGTTGGGCGCGATGTCGGCCTCGTACACGCGCTTCTGCTCGGTGTCCGGCAGCAGGATCATGATGAGGTCGGCCTCGGCCGCCGCCTTGGCCACGCTGGTGACCGGCACGCCCGCCGCCTCGGCCTTGGCCTTGGACGCCGAGCCCTCGCGCAGCCCGACCCGCACGTCGACGCCGGAGTCCTTCAGGTTCAAGGCGTGGGCGTGGCCTTGGGAGCCGTACCCGATGATCGCGACCTTGCGGCCGGCGATCAGGGCCGAGTCGGCGTCCTGCTCGTAATAGACGTTGGCTGCCATGGCTGTCCTCAGCCTGCCTTTCCCTTGACGCTGCGCAGGCGGGGCGCCTGCCGTTCCAACCTGGGGAGGGCCACCCGGCCCGTCCGCTGCAACTCGACGATCCCATACGCTCGCATGAGGTCCTCGAAGTCGTCGAGCTTGACCGGCTGGCCGGCCAGCATCACCGTCAGCTGGTCGTGGCCGACGTCCACGATCGTGCCGTTGAACACCTGCACCAGCTCGATGACCTGGCTGCGGGCGTCGGGCGACGCCGTCACCGTCAACAGCATCAGCTCGCGCTCGACCGCCTGGTCGGGCGCCAGCTCGCTGATCTTCACCACGTTGATGAGCTTGAACAGCTGCTTGGTGATCTGCTCGAGCGGCGACGACTCGACGTCGACGACGATCGTGATGCGGCTGAACCGGTCGTCGTCGGTGGGCGCGACCGCGAGCGAGTAGATGTTGTAGCCGCGGCGGCTGAACAGCTGCGCGACGCGTGCGAGGACGCCGGCCTTGTTCTCGACCAGGACCGACAGCGTGTGGTGACCGCTCATCTCAACGGCCCCCTTCACCCTGGCTGGGGTCGACGACGATGTCGTCGTTGGACGATCCGGCCGGAACCATCGGGTACACCTTCTCGCGCGAGTCGGTACGGAAGTCGATGACCACCGGGCGGTCGTCGATGGCGTTGGCCTTCTCGATGGTGGGCAGCACCTCTTCCGGCGACTCGACCCGGAAGCCGACGCAGCCCATCGCTTCCGCCCACTTCACGTAGTCGGGCAGGTCGGGCGACAGGTAGACCTCGCTGTAGCGCTCCTCGTAGAACATCTCCTGCCACTGGCGGACCATGCCGAGGTACGCGTTGTTGAGGATGGCGATCTTCACCGGGATGCGCTCGCTCGACGCGGTGACGAGCTCCTGCGCCGTCATCTGGAAGCAGCCGTCGCCGTCGACCGCCCACACCATCTTGTCGGGCCGGCCGACCTTGGCGCCGATGGCGGCGGGCACCGCGAAGCCCATCGTGCCGAGCCCGCCCGAGTTCACCCACGTGTACGGGTGGTCGAACTTCCAGTACTGCGACGTCCACATCTGGTGCTGGCCGACACCGGACACGACGATGGTGTCGTCCGGCGTGCTGTCGCGCAGCTGCTCGAGCACGAACTGCGGCTTGAGCGAATCGCCGTCGAGCGACTGCTCGTACGTCAACGGGTACCGCTCCTGCCACCCGCTGATCGTGCTCTTCCACGCGGTGCGGTCGGGCGCCTCGGTGCCGCTCGCCATGAGGTCGCGCACCACCTTCACCAACTCCTCGATGACGAGGCGGCAGTCGCCGACGATCGGCACGTCCGGCCGGCGCACCTTGCCGAGCTCGGCCGGGTCGATGTCGACGTGGATGATCTTGGCGTCGGGCGCGAACGCACCGACCTTGCCGGTGACCCGGTCGTCGAAACGGCTGCCCAGCGCGATGAGGAGGTCGGACTGCTGCATCGCGGTGACGGCCGAGTAGTTGCCGTGCATGCCGGGCATGCCGAGGCACAGCGGGTGGCGGTCGGGGAAGGCGCCCCGTGCCATCAGCGTCGTCACCACGTGGATGCCGGTGAGCTCGACCAACTCCTTGAGCGTCTCGGCGGCCCGGGCCTTGAGGATGCCGCCGCCGGCGTAGATCACCGGGCGGTGGCTCTCGAGGATGAGGCGTGCCGCCTCGCGGATCATGCGGGGGTGGCCCTTGGTGTTGGGCTTGTAGCCGGGAAGCTCGGCGGCGACGTCGGCGTCGGTCGGCCAGTACCAGTCCATCATGGTGTTGCTGATGTCCTTGGGGATGTCGACGAGCACGGGGCCGGGCCGCCCGGTGGTCGCGATGTGGAAGGCCTGCCGCACGATCATCGGGATGTCCTGCGCGTCGGTGATCAGCCAGTTGTGCTTCGTCACCGACATGGTGATCCCGGTGGTGTCGCACTCCTGGAAGGCGTCGCTCCCGATCGCGGTCGACGGCACCTGGCCGGTGATGCACACCATCGGGATGGAGTCCATGTAGGCGTCACAGAGCGGCGTGACGATGTTGGTCGCGGCCGGGCCGCTCGTCACCATGGCGACGCCGGGGCGGCCGGTCACGTGGGCGTAGCCCTCGGCCATGTGACCCGCGCCCTGCTCGTGGCGCACGAGGATGTGGCGGATCGGCGAGTCGATGATGGGGTCGTAGACGGGCAGGATGGCGCCGCCGGGGAGGCCGAACATGACCTCCACCTGTTCCATCTCCAGGCTCTTGATGAGGGCTTGCGCCCCGGTCAGCTTCATTTCGACTCCTGCTCGGGAAAAGAAAAGACCTCCCGGTTGGGAGGTCTTTGCGCACGCGCCGGTGACTTCGCGACGTGCGCTAGGTGACGACTACGAGGATGAGGCGGCGGGACATCGCCCGCGAGTGTGGCAGATCTTCTCGCGGCCGGCAATTAGGGCTGGGTGATCGCGCCCATCTCGGCGCCGGTGCAGAGCGTCGCGTACTTGGCCAGCACACCCCTGGTGTACCGCGGTTCGGGCGCCTTCCAGCCGGCCTTCCGCCCGGCGATGGTGGCGTCGTCGACGAGCAGGTCGATGGTGCGGGCCTCGGCGTCGATGACGATCCGGTCGCCCTCCTCGACGAACGCGATCGGCCCGCCGACCACCGCCTCGGGCGCGACGTGGCCGACGCAGAAGCCGTGGGTGCCGCCGGAGAAGCGGCCGTCGGTGATCAGCGCGGCGTCGGCGCCGCGGCCGGCCCCCTTCATCGCGCCGGTGATCGCCAGCATCTCGCGCATGCCCGGGCCGCCCTTCGGCCCCTCATAGCGGATGACGACGATGTCGCCGGCGTCGATGCGGCCGGCGAGCACCGCTTCCATCGCCTTGTCCTCGCCGTCGAAGACGCGCGCGATGCCGTCGAAGCGGAGGTCCTGCTCGAGCCCCGCGGTCTTCACGACCGCGCCCTTCGGGGCAAGGCTGCCGGTGAGCACCGCGATGCCGCCCTGCCGGTGGATCGGGTCGGTGAGCGGGTGGACGACGTTGCCGTCGGGCTTCGGCGGGTCGAGTGTGGCCAGGTTCTCGGCCATCGTCTTTCCGGTGACGGTGAGGCAGTCGCCGTGGAGCAGACCGGCGTCGAGCAGCTCGCGCAGGACGACGGGCACGCCGCCGATGTTGTCGAGGTCGACCATGTGGTACTTGCCATGCGGCTTCATGTCGGCGACGTGGGCGACGCGGCGACCGACCTCGTTGAACGTCTCGAGCTCGAGCTCGACCTGCGCCTCGTTGGCGATGGCGAGCAGGTGCAGCACCGCGTTGGTGGAGCCGCCGAGCGCCATCGTCACCGCGATCGCGTTCTCGAAGGCCTCGCGCGTGAGGATCTGGCGCGGTCGGATGCCGAGCTCGAGCAGCCTGACGACCGCTTGCCCGCTGGCGAACGCGTAGTCGTCCCGTCGCCGGTCGACCGCGGGCGCGCTGGCGCTGCCGGGGAGGCACATGCCTAGGGCCTCGGCGACGCTGGCCATGGTGTTGGCGGTGAACATGCCGGCGCAGCTGCCCTCGGTCGGGCAGGCGTTGTGCTCGATGAGGCTGAGCTCGTCTGCGGTGAGGCTGCCGGCGGCGTGGGCGCCGACCGCCTCGAACACGCTCACGATGTCGAGGGCCTCGCCGCGTGCGCCGCGGCCGGGCAGGATGCTGCCGCCGTAGAGGAACACGCTCGGAAGGTTCAGCCGGGCCGCCGCCATCAGCATGCCGGGCAACGACTTGTCGCAACCGGCGAAGGTGACCAGCCCGTCGAGCCGCTCGGCGTGCATGACCGTCTCGACGCTGTCGGCGATGACCTCCCGGCTGACGAGCGACGCCCGCATGCCCTCGTGGCCCATCGAGATGCCGTCGCTCACCGCGATCGTCACGAACTCGATCGGGAAACCGCCGGCGTCGCGCACGCCCAGCTTGGCCCGCTTGGCCAGCCGGTCGAGCGGCATGTTGCACGGCGTGACCTCGTTCCAGCTGCTCGCCACGCCGATCTGCGGCTTGCCCCAGTCGGCGTCGGTCATGCCGACGGCCCGCAACATCGCCCGCGCCGGCGCCCGCTCGAACCCGTCGGTGACATCGCGGCTCCGCGGCTTCATGTCGGCCATGGCCCGGAAGGTTAGGGGTCGGCAGGCGGTTCCGCGGAGTGTTTGTCGGCGTATGGCCGACAAACACTCCCCGAGACGTTGATGTCTCACCCGATTCGTACGGTTCGCCGCATGCAAACGCCACTCGACCTTCGTCTCGCCGCGGTGGCGGCCCAGCAACACGGAGTCTTCTCGGCCGCACAAGCGGCCGCGCTCGGCTTCTCGCGCGACATGATGTCCGACCGCGTCATAGCCGGTCGGTGGGGGCGGATGCACAGGGGTGTGTTCCGCATTGCGGGCTCGCTGCCGAGTTGGGACCAGAAGCTCCTCGCGGCCTGGCTCGCCGCAGGCAACGACGCCGTCCTGTCGCACATCACGGCCGGGCGGTTGCACACCTTCCCGCTGACCGACGAAGCGATCGAGATCACGATTGGTGCCACTGCCCGCAGGTCGCGAAATGGCATCCGGTTCCATCGCGCATCCGAGCTCGCGTTCGTCGACCGGTGCACTGTCGGCGTATTCGTTGCGACCTCGCCGACGCGGACCTTGATCGACATGTTCCCGGTCCTCCGCAGGGAGAAGTTCGTCGCGTGCGTCGACACGGCCGTGACGAAGCGGGTGACCAGCGTCCCGTACATCCGTCGCCGTATCAGCGCACTGCCGAAGCGAGGACGTCCGCACCTCGCGCCGCTCGACGAGCTGCTGACGACGCGCTACCCGCACGAACGCGCTCCCGAGTCGCCGCTCGAGCGCAGTCTCATCGACCTGTTGAGCGAGCTTCCCGGCGACCTGATCATCCCCCAACACTGGGTGCAACTTCCGAACGGCGAATGGGCCCGGCTGGATGGCGCGTGGCCGTCCGAGATGCTCGCCGTCGAGGGCGACAGTTACCTCCACCACTCGGCGCCGGACGATTGGGCGCTCGACGGCACGAAACGCGTCGTGCTCACCGCTATGGGATGGCGCATCCTGCCGTTCACACACTTTGACATAACGACGCGGCCGCGCTGGGTGCTCGAGACTGTCGCCCGAGCGCGAAAACTGCGCCGCGCGTCGTGATCACTGGAGTGTTTGTCGGCTATACGCCGACAAACACTCCTCAGGACAGGCCGGCGCGGGCGCGGAGGAGGGCGGTGACGTCCTTGCCGTTGGCCTTGCCGCCGGTGGCCTTCATGACCTCGCCGACCAAGAGGCCGATCACCTTCTGGTTGCCGGCCTCGAGGTCCGCGAAGTCGGACGGGCGGGCCGCGATCACCTGGTCGACCGCGGCGGCCAGCGAGTCCGCGGCCATCTCCTCGAAGCCGTGCTTGGCGGCGATCGCCGCGGGATCGCCGCCCTCGACGCCGGCCTGCATGTCGCCGAGCACGATCTTGGCCTGGGTCGCCGTCAGCCGGCCGCCGGCCTGCAGCTGCACGAGGGCCGCGAACGACGCCGCCGGCGGCAGGTCGAGGTCGGTCGACAGGTCGTGCTCGGCGTGGGTCAGCGCCAGTCGGGCGTCGGCGCCCGCGGCCAGGACGTCGGCCAGCCAGGCGTCGATCCCCCGCTCGACGAGCAGCGCGACCTCGCCCGGCGCGACGCCGGCC
>JAODBK010000098.1 GCA_025463925.1 Acidimicrobiales bacterium
CACAATCTCGCTCTCGGCGCTACGACCCTCACCATCACGCCCGCCGAGGGCTTCACGATCGAGGCCCTGCTCGCCTTCTTCCTGGTCACGGTCGTGCTCAGCACGGCGGTCGCCGGCCGCGCCGGCAACCTCGCGCCGCTCGCGATCGGAATGACTCTGACCCTCAACATCATCATGGGCGGGGCGCTGACGGGCGCGGCGTTCAACCCGGCCCGCGCACTTGGGCCGATGATTGCGACCGGTAAGCTCGACGATGCATGGCTCTACGTGCTGGCCCCGCTGGTCGGCGCCGCCGTCGCGGCCTTGGTCGCCGCGCTCGCCGGGCCGGGGTCGCTGGCCGGCGCCGATGCCACCGACCTGGCCCGGGTCCATGCGACCCTTGCTCGGGCGGTCGCGGCCGGGCTGCTGGTTGCCGTGGGAAGCCGGTTGCTACCGTGGCCGGCCGCACCGCCTCACGCCCATGCCCACCAAGACCAAACGCCCGCGCTCCCGTAAGAAGCGCCGGAGCTGGGTCTGGCGCTACCGGCGGCTGCTCTATCTCTTCGGTCTCCTTCTCTTCACCGCGCTGGCCGGCGCGGCGTACGTCATCAGTCAGATCCCATTGCCCAAGGAGGCCGCCGGCCAGGCGCAGACGAGCTTCTTCGCCGACAGCGCCGGCAACCAGTTGGCGGTGCTCCACGGAGGCGAGAACCGGGTGCCGGTGACGTACGACCACATCCCGAAAGTGCTGGTCGACGCGGTCGTCGCGACCGAGGACCGCACGTACTTCAGCCACGGCGGCCTCGACCCGGTCGGCATCGCCCGGGCCACGTTGGCCGACCTCCGCCACAAGAGGGCGGTCCAAGGTGGCTCGACGATCACGCAGCAGTACGTCAAGAACGTCTACCTCGGTCGCGAGCGCACCATCGCCCGCAAGCTGAAGGAAGCCGTCATCGCCATCAAGCTCGAGCGCAAGTACGACAAGCGGCAGATCCTCGAGCGCTACCTCAACACCATCTACTTCGGTCGTGGCGCCTACGGCGTGCAGGCCGCAGCGCGCGCCTACTTCGCCAAGGACGTCGGCTCGGTCACGCTGCCAGAAGCGGCGTTCCTGGCCGGCGCGATCCGGTCGCCCGTCGCGGCCGACCCGGCGCGCAACCCTGCGGTTGCCGCGACGGCGCGCGACCGCTCGCTCGTGGCAATGGTGCGGGCCAAGTACATCACCAGCGCGCAGCGATTCGACGCCGAGCACGAACCGGTGGCTTCCGGCGCCATCGTCGAGGCGGCCACCACCTACGCCCGGCCGGACAAGGGCACGCAGTACTTCGTCGACGCGGTGCGCCAGGAGCTGGTGGCCCGCTTCGGCGAGGACCTCGTCCTCCGCGGCGGCCTGCGGGTGGAGACGACGCTCGACATGCGGGCGCAGATCGCGGCGTACGACGCGGTGTACGGGTTGCTGAACCGAGTCAACGACCCGGCGGGCGCGCTGGTCGCCATCGACGCCGACGGTCGGGTCGTCGCGATGATCGGCGGGCGCGACTGGGCGACATCGCGCGTGAATCTGGCCACCGGCACCGCCGGCGGGGGTGGCGGCCGGCAGGGCGGCTCGGCGTTCAAGCCGTTCGTGCTGGCCGAGACGGTACGCGAGGGCTACACGGTCGCGTCGGCGCTGCCCGGACCGGCGAAGATCGTCCTGCCCAAGGCCGACCGCGGCCGCGACTGGGAGGTCAACAACTACGACAAGGAGTCGTTCGACCGGCTGAACCTCGTGGACGCAACCGCCCACTCGGTGAACACGATCTATGCCCAGATGGTGACCGCGGTCGGCCCCGACAAGGTGGTGGACATGGCCCACAAGCTCGGCATCACCTCACCCCTCGACCCGGTGGTCTCGATCGCGCTCGGCACGCAGAACGTCTCGGTGCTCGAGATGGCCGACGCGTACCTCACGTTCTCGCAACAGGGTGTGCAGGTGAAGCCGCGCCTCGTCGAGCGGGTCACCCTCACCGACGGCACCGTGCTGGAAGACGCCCGACCCGTGCGCACGCGCGTGTTGGAGCGAGCACAGGCGGACATCGTCAACTACGCGCTCGAACAGGTGGTCGACGTGGGCACCGGCACCGGCGCGAAGTTCGGCAAGCCGGTCGCGGGCAAGACCGGCACCACCGAGAAGTACGGCGATGCGTGGTTCGTCGGCTACACGCCGAAGCTCACCGCCGCGGTATGGATGGGGTACGCGTCGGGCCAGTCCAAGTCGTTGCTCGGTGTGCACGGCGTGCCGAAGGTCAACGGTGGTTCGTTGCCGGCGACGATCTTCAGCCGGTTCATGTCGGCCGTCGCGAAGAACGTCGACTCGGGCGACTTCGCCAAGCCGGCGTCGTTCCCCGGCAAGCTGCTTCCGTCCGCCGGTCGGATCCCGCCCGGCTCGACGACCACGACGTCGCCGCCGGGCCCGACCGTGCCTTCGCCGTCGACGCCGGCTCCGGTGCCGTCCTCGACCCCGGCCGGCACGGCCCCACCTTCGACCACCAGGCCCAAGTCGACGACGACGACCGGGCCGCCGGCGCCGTCGACGACCAAGGGCGGCCTCCCCTAGTCGGCCGCCTCATGGGGATACTGGGACCGGCACGAGAAGCACCAGACCTCCACCTCCGGAACCGTCTGGCTGGCGGCCGGCGCGTCCCAGGACTCGGCCGTCGAGTAGACGCGGCGGACCGCCGCCAGATCGTCGTCCTCCCGCGCGCAGCTCTCGCAGACCCGCTCGATGGCAGGTGACGCTAGCCGGGGCGTAGAATTCCGACTCGACCGCCGGCAGCCGTTCGGGCGCTGGACGGGAAGGAGGCACCGATGGCACAGACGATCACTGCGCCCGCGGTACGCGCGCGCAAGGGGTCCGATCCGCTGGTGATGGTGACGGCCTACGACGCACCCGGAGCTCGAATCGCGGACGAGGCGGGCGTCGACCTGATCCTCGTCGGCGACTCGGTCGCGATGGTGGTGCTCGGCTACGAGGACACCTTGCAGGTGACGGTCGAGGACATGGCCCACCATGTCGGCGCCGTGGCGCGGGCGAAGCCGCGACCGATGGTCGTCGCCGACCTGCCGTGGATGAGCTACCACCTGTCGGTCGAGGAGACCGTGCGCAACTCGGCCGCGCTGATCCGGGCCGGCGCGCAGGCGGTGAAGCTCGAAGGCGGTGCCAAGCGCCTCCCGATGGTGCGCGCCATCCTCGATGCCGAGATCCCGGTGATGGGCCACATCGGTCTCACGCCGCAATCGATCCACGCGCTCGGTGGCTTCAAGGTGCAGGGCAAGCAGGCCGACGCCGCGGCCGCGCTGGTCGACGATGCCATCGCGCTGGCCGACGCCGGCTGCTTCTCGATCGTGCTCGAGGCGGTGCCCGACGAGGTCGCCCGCCTGGTCACGCAATCGGTCGACGTCCCGACGATCGGCATCGGCGCCGGGCCGTGGTGTGACGGTCAGGTCCTCGTGTTCCACGACCTGCTGGGGCTGCAGGACAAGCTGGCGCCGAAGTTCGTGCGCCGCTACGCGTCGTTGAAGAGCGACGCGGTGACGGCGATGGCGGCGTTCGCCGAGGACGTGCGGACGAAGCGGTTCCCATCGGCCGAGGAGAGCTACCACCTCTCGCCCGAGACGGCGGAGGTGCTGGGCCTCTACGGGGCGGCGGCCTCGTAGGCTGCCGGGGTGACGCTGGGCCGGCCCTCGCTGGGTTTCGACGACCACCGGCACCGACGTCGGGTCGGGCGGCTCCTCGCCGTCGTGGTGGTCGCGCAGCTGCTGGGATTCGTGGCCCGCGGGGCCACCAAGCCGGCGGACCCGATGCGGGTGCCGCTGCCGGGCGGCGCGACCACGACAACGACGGGCCCGGCCGTCCCTGTCGTACCCCCTCGGTAGGGTGGATCGTGTGCCCTTCGCGAAGGAGCGCCTCGCCCGGCGTCGAGTAGCATGCATCGGTTCGACATTCACCCTGCCCCGGCTGAACACCGGGGCCCCGACCGCCACTGGGCGGCGGGTCCGGAGGGAGGAAGTACCGCGCATGCGGCCCTATGAAGTCATGGTCATTCTCGACGCCGGCCTGGAGGAGGACGCGATCCGGGCGGCGGTCGACCGTGCGACCCAGCTGATCGAGTCCCGGGGTGGTCACCCCGGGCGCGTCGATCACTGGGGCCGCCGGCGGTTCGCCTACGAGCTGAAGCACCGCTGGGAGGGCTATTACGTCCTCCTCGAGGCGACCGCCGAGCCGGCAGTGATGGCCGAGCTCGACCGTTCGCTGCGTCTCGCGGACGAAGTGGTCCGCCACAAGATCATCCGTCTGCCGGATGCGGTCGCCGGTCGCAAGGCGGCGGCCGCGACAACGGCGGCCGCGACGGCGACAACGGCGGCGGCGGCGACGGACCAGAACGGAAACGGAGCAGAAGAGCGATGAGCAACGGAAACACGGTCACGGTCGTGGGCAACGTCACCCGCGATCCCGAGCTGCGGTACACCGCGGGCGGTCAGGCG
The DNA here is from genome assembly GCA_025463925.1 of Acidimicrobiales bacterium. GTDB lineage: Bacteria > Actinomycetota > Acidimicrobiia > Acidimicrobiales > AC-14 > RYN-50. The sequence continues at coordinate 4,504 of JAODBK010000098.1, forward strand.
AAGGCGTCGATCGGCCTCGCCGTGAATCGCCGGTGGCAGAACCGCCAGACGAGCGAGTGGGAGGAAGCCACCTCCTTCTTCAACATCGTGGCGTGGGGCGCGCTGGGCGAGAACGCCGCCGAGTCCTGCCCCAAGGGCAGCCGCGTCATCGTCACCGGCCGGCTCGACCAGCGCTCCTGGGAGACCGACAACGGTGACAAGCGCTCGGTCGTCGAGATCGTCGCCGACGAGATCGGGCCGAGCCTGCGCTGGGCGACCGCGAGCGTCACCAAGAACGACCGGCGCGACGGCGGCGGCAGTGGTGGCGGTGGCGGTGGTGGCGCGTCCGGCGGCAGTGGTGGCGGCGGCGGTTCGCGGCCGGCGCCGAACGAGGCCTCGGAGCCCGACTTCGACGAGGAGCCCTTCTAATGGCGCGAGGTGGTGGAGGCAACGATCGCGACCGCAAGCGCTCACCCAAGGACTCGCGTCGGCCCGGCAAGAAGAAGGTGTGCATCTTCTGCAAGGAGCACATCGAGTGGGTGGACTACAAGGATGTGAACCTGCTGCGTCGCTACATGTCCGACCGCGGCAAGATCCGGGCCCAGCGGGTCTCGGGGAACTGTCGCCAGCACCAGCAGGAGGTGGCCGTCGCCATCAAGACGGCCCGTGAGCTGGCGCTGCTGCCGTACACCCAGCGCACGATGGCCGAGCGCGGTCCCGGCCGCGGCGGCCGCGGCGGCCGGCAGGACGCGATCCTGCAGGCACCGGCGCCCGAGCGGGAGGCGCCGCGGCTCGACCAGCCGGATGCCGACGTCGATCTCGATGTCGGTCCCGACCTCGTCGCGGCCGGGACCGACATCGTCGACGAGGTCGGGGTCGCACCGGACGGCGAGGCCTGATGCGCATCATCCTGCGCGCCGATGTCGACAACGTCGGCAAGAAGGGTGACGTCGTCGAGGTGGCCGACGGCTTCGCCCGCAACTACCTCGTGCCGAAGGGCTTCGCGTTGAAGGCGTCGGACGGCACCCTGCAGCAGGCGCAGTCCATGCGGCGCGCCCGTGACGTGAAGGACGCCAAGGACCGCGAGTCGGCCGAGGCCGTGGCCCGGCAACTGGTACCCGCGGTCATCCGCATCCCCGCGAAGGCGGGCACCGAGGGCCGGCTCTTCGGTTCCGTCACCGCGACCGAGGTCGCGAGCGCGGTGGAGGCGCAGACCGGCATCACGATCGACCGGCGCCGGCTGCACATGTCCGAGCCGATCAAGACGCTCGGCAGCCACGAGGTACCGGTCAAGCTGCACGCCGACGTCGAGTTCCGCGTGACGCTGGAGGTCGTACCCGAAGGTCGGTAAGATCGAACGCATGTTCGGTGACGACCAAGCTGGGGACAATCGGCGGGTTGTCCACTGCGGGTCCACAGACATATCCCCGTCTCGGGGCGGCATATCCCCGTGTTCCCCCCTAGCCGTTCCACAACGCGGGCCGCGAGGGTAGAGCGCACATGGTCCAGTCGATCGAGGACGCGCGGCGACGGCAGTCCGCCGCGGGTGGCCGGGTCCCGCCGCACAACCTGGAGGCCGAGGAGTCGCTGCTCGGGGCCATGCTCCTCAGCAGGGACGCGGTCGTCGCCGCGGTCGAGATCGTCGGCGCCGACGACTTCTACAAGCCGGCCCACGGCCACATCTTCTCGGCGGTCACCTCGCTGTGGTCCCAGGGTGAGTCGGCCGACGCCGTCACCGTCGCCGAGGAGCTCCGTCGCGCCGGGCTGCTCGAGTCGATCGGCGGCCCGCCGACGCTCGTCGGACTGCAGGCCCGCACGCCGGCGATCTCCAATGCCGGTGGCTACGCGCGCATCGTCGAGGAGCACGCGCTGCTGCGACGCCTCATCGGCGTCGCCGGCGACATCGCCGACCTCGGCTACGACATCCCCGACGACGTCGCCGCCGCGGTCGACCGCGCCGAGTCGTTGGTGTTCGAGGTCGCGCAGCGGCGCACCAGCGACACCACGTCGCACATTCGCGACCTGCTGGAGCAGAACCTCGATCATCTGGAGGCGCTGTTCGAGCGCAACGAGACGATCACCGGCGTCCCCACCGGGTACACCGATCTCGACGAGCGCCTGGCCGGGCTGCAGCCGTCGAACCTCATCATCGTCGGCGCCCGCCCGGCCATGGGCAAGACGGCGTTCGCGCTCGGGATGGCCGCGCACGCCGCGCTCGAGGGTGGCGTGCCCACCCTGTTCTTTTCGCTCGAGATGAGCCACCTCGAGCTCACCCAGCGCCTGCTGTGCGCCGAGGCCCGGGTCGACGCCACGCGCATGCGCAACGGCCGGCTGCACGAGTCCGATTGGGGGAAGATCAGCCACGCCGTCGGCCGGCTGGCCGAGGCGCCCATCTACATCGACGACAACCCGCACCTCACGATCATGGAGATCCGGGCCAAGGCGCGGCGGCTGAAGAGTCGGGCCGGCCTGGGCCTCGTCGTCATCGACTACCTCCAGCTGATGACGGGGCGGCACAGCGCCGAGAACCGCCAGGTCGAGGTGTCGGAGATGTCGCGCGGCCTCAAGATCCTCGCCCGCGAGCTCGAGATACCGGTCGTTGCGCTGTCGCAGCTCTCCCGCAACTTGGAGATGCGCCAGGACAAGCGCCCACAGCTCGCCGACCTCCGCGAGAGCGGATCGTTGGAACAGGACAGCGACGTCGTGATGTTCCTGTATCGCGACGAGATGTACAACGCCGAGACCGCGGATCGCGGCATGGCCGAGGTCATCGTGGCCAAGCACCGCAACGGCCCGACCGGGGTGACGAATCTGTCGTTCGTCGACCGCTACACCCGGTTCATGAACCTGGCCCGGGGCGTCTGATGTCGCGTCGCGATGCGTTCGCGGTGCAGCACGTACCGATTCACGGCCACGACGTGAGCTACCGCCTGGCCGGCGACGGCCCGGTGATCGTGCTGGTGCACGGGCTCGCCGGCAGCTCGACGACGTGGAAGCACGTCATGCCGGCGCTGGCTGGGTCCTACACCGTCCTCGCGCCCGACCTGCTCGGCCACGGCCAGTCGGCCAAGCCGCGCGGCGACTACTCGCTGGGCGCGTACGCCAGCGGCATCCGCGACCTGATGATCGCGCTGGACCTCGAGCGGGCAACGTTCGTCGGGCACTCGCTGGGCGGCGGGGTCGCCATGCAGCTGGCGTACCAGTTTCCCGAGCGGTGCGACCGGCTCGTGCTGGTCGCGTCGGGCGGCCTCGGCAAGGAGGTGCACCCGCTCCTGCGGGCGGTCACGCTGCCGGCGGCCGAGTACGTCCTCCCGCTGCTGCTCACCTCGTGGTTCCGGCTGCGGGCCGAGTCGGCCGGCAACGTGTTGCGCCGCGTGGGATGGAAGCCCGGGTCGTCGCTCGCCGAGGTGTGGCGGAGCTACACCACCCTCACGACTGCGGAAGGCCAACAGGCATTCGTCCACACCGTCCGCGCCGTGATGGATCTCTCCGGGCAGCGGGTGAGCGCGACCGATCGGTTGTATCTCGCAGCTGCGGTGCCGACGCTGGTCGTGTGGGGCGACGAGGATGCCGTCATCCCGGTGCACCATGCGCACGCCGCCCACGCGGCGATGCCGGGCAGCCGGCTCGAAGTGCTGGGCGGCGCCGGCCACTTCCTCCCGTGGAAGAACGGCGAGTGGTTCACCGGCGTGCTCACCGACTTCCTCGCCACGACGACGCCGGCGCGGCCGCCGCAGTCGTCGCACGAGTTGCTGGCGACGTAACCCCCGGTCCCGGCGTCAGGCCAGGACGAGCACGTTGGCGATCACATGGGTGATGGCCGACGGAGCCCACGACCCTGAGGCCCAGCGTTGCCACGACAGCACCAGCCCGGCGGCGAGGTCGAGCGGCAGCACCCACCATCCGTACACGGTGACGTGCACCAGCGCGAACAAGGCCGCCGAACCGACGACCGCGACCGCGGCGCCGCGCGGCTCGAGCAGGCCGTAGACGAAGCGCCGGAAGAACGCCTCTTCGGCGACCGCGGCCAAGCTGTTCAGCACGACCAGCCGCGTGACCAGCGACGAGGGGCCGTGCCAATCGCCGGTGAGGCGCCCGAGTGCGAACAGGGTCGCGCCGGCCGCGGTGACGACGATCAGTGGGACGGGTCGGGCCGCGCGTCGGCCGGCGATCGGCCACGCCGCCCCGGCCACCAGCAACACCGCGAAGAGCACCACCAGCACGCCGGTCGGATGGTCGGTCGCCCGCACCAGTGGCGGGCGGGCCAGCAGCGCGGCCACGCCGGCCAGGGCGAGGATCGCCGCCGCCACCGGGGCGCGCGTCGTCGTCACTTGACGGTGAAGATCACCGGCGGCGAGAGCACGCGGTTGGCGAACGGCCGGTGGTCGACGGCGACGAACTCCGCTTGGATGGTGTGCGGCCCCACGGTCAGCCCATTGAGGTCCTGCCGGGTGCCGTAGGCCATCGACACCAGCTTGTTGTCGACGGTGACGTGGATGTGGCCCTTGTCGCCGCTCAGCTTTCCGCCGGTCTGCGGCACCACCGTCGCGCCGATCAGGACGAGCTCGATCGTGATGTTCGGACCGGTCACCTCGTTCGGGGTCGGGCGGGCGAAGCGCACCTGCGCGGTGGTCGACGGGCGCGCGCTCGACCCGGACGAACCGCACCCGGCCACGACGAGCGCGACGAGCGCGAGGGCGGCGAGAAGTCGTCGGGCCACGGCGGGGCGAGCGTACCGGCGGCCGCCGGGCTCCGGCAGTCGCTCGGATGGTGCCCGGCCGCAGGGCCGACGGCGCGCGAGCCTGTCCGCCATGCATCGCGTCTCACCACCGGTGCGCAGCGCGCTCGTCGGCGCCGTCATCGGGGCGGCGTTGACCGCGCTTGTCGCGGTCAACGACCAGGCCCCGATCGAACGGACCGGCCCGAAGATCGTGTCGGCGTTCCTCGCCGACTGGCGTCACCAGTTCGTGGGCACCTACGTCGTGGTCCTGAACTGGGAGCGCCGGACGGCGGCCGGCGGCCGGCTCCAGTCGACCGAGACGATCGCCCAGCGGCCGCCCGACACCTTCTCCCGCGGCCTCGGCACGATCGACGCTCGGCGAGGTGACCGGCGCCTGGCCTGCGCCGAGGGCCCGTCCGGCCGGCTCGACTGCCGCGACGCCGGCGCGCTGCCGGCCTACGCGACGGTGGTCGACCAGCGGGTGGCCAACGTGGCCACGTACCTCCGCGGCCCGGCGCGCATCTACGACGTCGAGCGGCAGCAGCCACACTGCTACCGGCTGAAGCAGGTGGTGCCGGTGCGCTTCGCCATCGACTTGTCGTTCGGCACCGAGGCGTTCTTCTGCTTCGATCCGGTCACCGGCGCGCTGCGCAGCCGGCGGACGGTGCGGCCGAGCTCGGAGGACGCCGAGGTGGCCGCCTCGATCAGGACGTTCGTGACCGACGCCGACCTCGCGCCGAAGCCGGGAACCCCGGGCGGCGAGACCTTCGGCGCGCCGTGACGCGTCGCGGGGTCCCTTCCGGGAGGGAGGGGGGGTGGAGGCCGAGTGAAGGGGATCCAACGCCCTGCGGGAGCGTTGGAGCTTCGGCTGCTGGTTGGAGGGTCCCCGACCCCCACCCTTTCCCTTTCGCGACGTGCTGAGCGAACGCCGCACCGGACTCATCGTCACGTTCCGCGGTCGGCTTGAAGGATTTCTCGCCTCGCTCGGTAGCCTGCCGACGACATGCCGCTCACGCGTCGCCCCTACGCCATCCTCCTCGTCGTCTGCAGCGGCTGGGGCACCATCGGGCTCGTCGTGCGGTCGGCCCACATGCCGGCCACGCCGATCGCGTGCTCACGGATCTGGATCGCGGCCGTCGGGCTCGGCGTGGTGCTCTGGCTCCGGCGCGACCGCGTCGCCGGGCCGCCGCTGTTCTCGGTGCATCGCGGCCGGCTGGTCGCCGCCGGCATGATCCTGGCCTTCCACTGGACGACGTTCATCGGCGCGCTCCAACGGGCGCCGATCGGGACGGTCGTGCTGATCGTCTTCCTCGCGCCGGTCGGGGTCGCGGCCGCCGCGCCCCGCGTGCTCGGCGAGCGGCTGACGGCGGCGACCATGGTCGCGCTGGCGATCGCAGTGGTCGGCTTCGCGCTGGTCGCCGCGCCGGGCGCTCGGGCCGCCGGCGGCACCGGCTTCGCGCTGGCCCTGGCCGCCGGCGCCTCGATGATCGTGCTGGTCCTCGTCTCGAAGCCGCTGGCCGAGGTGTACGGCGGTCTCCGCCTGGCGCTCGGCGAGTTCGCAGTCGCCGGAGTCGTCCTCATCCCGGTCGGCCTCTTCGCGACGTGGGGGCCGGCGCGTGCCACCTGGCTGTGGGTGGTGGTCCTCGGCCTGGTCCACACCGCGCTCGGGGTCAGCCTGTACCTCGCGGCGCTGGCCAAGGTGCCCGCGACCCACGCCGCCATCCTCGGCTATCTCGAACCGGCGGGCGCGGTGTTGAGCGGGTGGCTCGTGCTCGACGAGCACCTCGGCGGCGTCGAGTTGGCTGGTGGCGCGTTGATCGTGCTCGCCGGCTGGATGGTGGTGCGGGCCAGCCGGCCGTCGCCCGTGGACGTGGAGGTGATCGGGATTGCTGGCTGACGCGCCGTTCCTTGGCAACGACCTGCTGGTCTGGTTGCTGCTCGCCCTCGGCGCCGCGATGGTGGTCGGCAACGGCCTCGCGCTGTTGCGGCCACCGCCCGCTCCGAAGAAGGGCGAGCTGCGCCAGGCGCCGCGCGGTCGCAGCATGGTGATGATCGCGATCGGGCTCGTTGCCGCGATCGCGGCGCTGGGCGCGCTGCTGGCCAAGAAGTAGCGCGGCTGCGCGTTCAGGCTGCCCGGTCAGCGGTCGATCGTGAACCACCACGACGTGCCGCGGCGGTCGAGGTCGCGAAGGTGCGGCCGGTGCCAGAGCGCGTCGAGACCGTGCTGCAGCGTCGGGTGGTCGGTCACCCAGTTGCAGGGCAGGAGCGGCGCGATCCAGGGGCTGTCGCCGAGCAGGTACGCCGCCAGCAGGTACTGCTCGGAGTAGAAACGGTCGGCCCATTCGGGAAAGTAGTCACTCGGCAGCAGCACGTCGTCGACGCCGACCACGACTCCCGACGGCAGCGCCGGCAGCACGTCGAGGAAGAACACCGTCGCGTCGGAGTTCATGAACGTGCGATGGGAGCCGTCCATGAACACGATGTCCCCGGCGCCCAGCCCGTCGAAGACGGCCAGGTCGGCGGCCTCGAGCGGCTGGCGGATCACGACGTCGCACAGCCGGTCGATCTCGGCGCGCGGGAAGGGGTCGATCGACGTGATCTCGGTGGCCGACCCGCCGTCGGCCTTGGCCCGGGCAGCGAACATCGTCGACATGCCGGAGCCGATCTCGACGTAGCGACGCGGGCGACGGCCGCGGACGAAGCCGTAGATCGCGGCGGCGTCGAGGCCACGGCAGAACCGGTTCCGCCAGTGCGGCGTGCCGGCGCCGGGGTCGTCGAGCGGCAGCGACGCCAGATCGTCGGCGAACGTCGCGATCTGCGCCAGCGCGCGGGCAATCGTCGGCTCGCGCTGTTCGAGCAGCCGGGTCAGGCGCTCATGGTTCGGCTTGCCCCAACCCCACCGCGGCGCGTTGTCGGCCGTTGGCGGGTACTCGAGTCGCAGGTACGTCCGCTCGTCGGCCCATTCGGCGGTCCTCCGCGCCATTCGGCCGACCCGCTTCCGGAGCCCGAACACCTCAGGAGTCTCGCATCACCCACCCCACCCGAGTTCTGCCTCCCTACGAGCGCGGATCGCGCGCTCGCGCGACGCGAGAAACCTCGGGCAGTGAGAGCGGGCGACGAGAATCGAACTCGCGTTCTCAGCTTGGGAAGCGATTACGCCCGGATCTGAGCGGACGGCTGCGGACGAACGTGCTGGTCACGACCGGTGCGCGTACGGCGATGGACGCGTGCGGCCCAGGGCGGATGCCGGATGAATGCCGGATGATCACCACGAGTTGTCGCCGACGTCCCACTCCAAAGGATCGCCCGTCCAGCTGTGAAGGACATTGCCGTCTCGCCCGAGGATCCGGACACGCCCGCGCCCGCGAACGCCGGTGAGGAAGAAGGGACGCGCTGGTTCGACGTCGATCTGCCGCACGCCATCGAGGTCGCTCGTCTCGACTGACGCGACCGCGGCGCTGCAGAGGCCTCCCGTGAAGGAGATGGCGTCTTCGTCGTCGCTGAAGCCGCTCGTGCCGGTTCCGAGGACCACGTACTTGTCGAGGAGCGCTCTCGGCGGGTCGAGCGCGTTGACCCACCCACCGCCACCGCTGCCGGTGTTCACCCAGGCGTCGTCCTCTCGAATCAGATGCTCGATCTCGTTCTCGTACTCGTCGCCGGGGAGATCGAACTCGCCAGCCTCCTGGCGGCAGACGTAGAGCACCGCCGCGTATCGGCCGCCTGTCCAGCTGGCGACGGGGTAGCAGGTGCCGGGTTCAATCTGTCCGACGAGAGGCGGGAGACGGCCCTCGATCACATCCTCGGGCCCGAGATCGCCGTACGGGTCGTCGTACTCGACCGGGTGAGCCGCCAGCCACTCATCATTTGGGCCGTCGATGGCGGTCTGCGACCACGTTTCCGCGTCATTGATCTCGATGCGCCAGCGAGCACCGCACTGGCTGCAGCGCATAATCGCTGCACCTCGCCAATCGAGGCCGATCAGCACCTCGCGGCAGTCGCAGGTCGGCGGCGCGTCGGGCGGCGCGATCTCGACCAAGCGTTCACCGAGCCACCGATGAGCGTCGGCGTGGTCTGCCGCCGCCCGCCGAAGGAACTCGGCCACCAGACTCTCGTCGAGCCCCATGAAGCGAAGTCGGTCCGCCTGGAGCTCGAGGTCAACCTGCGTCGGCGGCGGCGGCGGGTCCGTGCTGTAGGTGACGAACGATTGGAAGCCGCCGGTGGGCTCGCCGGGATTCGTGTCTTCGATGATTCCCGGCACGACCCCGATGATGGCCAGCGAGGGCCGATCCCGTCCATCGATTGAGATAGCGAGAGCCCGGGAGCGAGCGGCGGACGATCGCTACGCGGAACGCGATGACTGGTCGGCCTGGCCAAGTTCCGTCATCACCTGGGCCAAGGCGTCGAGGTTCTTCGTACCGATCTTGTGGTTGATACCGGCGGACTCGAGGACGCGGTTCGCTTGCTTGGCCAGCGTGGCCGCCGCCTCTGCGTGGCGCGCAACGCTGTGAAGCCGCCAGCGGCGGTGGGGCTGCTCGGCGAGCTCGGCGAGCTGGCGCGCGCGGCTGCGCACGGCATGCGGGCGGCCGTTGTCGAGCGTGTCGGCAACGGTCGGGCAGCAACCCTCGTCATCGCACATCAGCTTCGGGCGCATCTCGTTGATGCCGAGTAGCAGCTGCGCTGCCGGCTTCGGGATGCTTCGCCCGAACTGGTCGAGGTAGGTGCCGGGCCCGCCTCCGGTCCGCTTCGGCTTGTCCTTGGCGCGGCGGTTGGCCTGCTGGCGCGCGATGTTCGTCTGCTCGCCCGTTCCGATGCCGGTCTCGTAGCCAGCCAGACCCGCCGCAACGAGCGCGGGCCCGTAGATGCCTTGCCGCCACGCAACGATCGGCATCGGCGCCCGAGTCGCACGCGTGGCGGCGCGGAACAGCCCAACCAACTTCGAGTAGCTGTCGCTCGGTGCTCCCACAGGAGAGAAGCACAGCCCCACCGTGTGCACGTCATGCGCCTCCGCTGCATCGACGAAGCGTCCGACGCCAAGATCGAGCGCTTGAGCGCTCGCGAACTGGCGAAGCTGGCCGCAGAGGATCGCCACAACGGGAAGGGGGACGTCGTTGTCGCGCACGTAGTGAGCCGTCGATGCCAGCAAACGGATCGACATGGCGAACGCCGGATCGCCGGGTTCAGATGCGTACAGGTATGGAGCGATGATCCGCGTGGCGCCCTGCTCCATCTGGAACTGCACAACCTGCTCGATCAGAGCCTCGACGTCGATGTCATCGACCGGCAGCGGTCGCGCCGAAGCAAACGGCAGCTTCGCCCAGGACGAGGTGGGATCGACGTCGCTCTGGAGGAGCACGGTCGTCGGATCGACCAGGAAGGGGATCCCCGCGTCGTTCGCCGACTCGGCAAGCGTCGGACGCTGCGCGGCGATGTGCGCGTCGGCGACCAACTGGGCGATTGGTGGGCGCGATCGCCGGATCGTCGGCATCGGCGGGGGCGCAAGGAGGTCAGCGATCACCTGGTGGTCGTTGAGCGACGGCCGGATGAGGAGCTGTGCCATCAGGCACCTCGATTCGTCGTACGGAGGAAGTGACGCTATGGTACACGTCATCTACTGCGTCATCCAGTATGCTATCCGAGGAGTCAGAATGGGGGTGCCACAGTGACCCAAGCAACCCCTCAGGCAGGGTTCTCCTACCAGGAGATCGTCCGTGAGATCAGGGCGGCCGGCCTCAGCAACGGCGACATCGCGAGGGCGACCGGCGTCAAGGAACGGCAGGTGCAGCACTGGGCTGCGGGTAGCTCGCGCCCACGCGACGAGACTCGGGATCGGCTCGTCGACACGCACTACGTGGTCCGTCTGCTCGGCGCCGTGTACCGCCCCGAAGGCGTCGAGATCTGGATGCACGCCAAGAACCCGGAGTTCGAGGGCGCCCGACCCATCGACCTGCTCGCCGCCGGCGACTTCCAGCCGGTGGTCCAGGCGGTGGAACGCCTCCGAGCGGGAGCGATGTAGGTGGTCAACCGCCGGGAGCTCATCGTCGCTGTTGGTCGGGCGCCACGCACGCAGGTGGAGGGCACCTTCGAGCGCCACGTCAGTCGCGACTGGCGGGGGCTCACCGGCAGTAGCGCGGGTGGCCGCTGGGGCCCGCCCGGCGCGTTCTCGGTTCTGTACCTCGGTCGTCCACGACCGTCGGTTCTCGTGGAGGCCTACCGGCACCTCGTCGATCCGTTCGAGGGCATGACTGGCGACATGGTGCAGCCCCGCAGGCTGCTCCTCGTCGAGGTGAGCGTGGCCGATGTCCTCGACCTCCGAGACGAATCGGCCGCGGTGGCGGTAGGCCTCTCGCAGGAGGATCTTGCCTCACCCGTCGGCGATTACGAGGCGTGCTGGCGGGTGGCTCGAGCCGCCCATCAGTTGGGTCTCCACGGCATCTTGGCGCCGGCAGCGACGGGCTTCGGCGAAACACTGGCCATGTTCGAGGAGCACCTAGCGCCCGAGGAGCTTCCGCGGCTCGTCGGTGAAGAGGTGTGGGAGGCGTTGCCCGCCGACCCGCGCCGACTTCGATCGGTCAAGGACGAAGACGCGGGCTGACGAACATCGACGTGGGTAGTTGCGGACGCGGGAGCTGAGGCACCGACTCCGAAGCAGGGGATGCTTCGTGCCGTTGGTCACCGGTGACCAACAACCTGGTCACCGGTAACCAGTGGGCTGAACGGCTGGCGCTTGTCACTGCAGCGTCAATTCTCGAGTGGGGTTGTGGCCCCTCTTACTCTCGATGACGTGCCAGGCCATCTCGTGCCGCTCGTTCACCGTCACAAGACCCAGGCACCGCCGCCTTGGGTGATATGGGAGGCGCTGTCCGACCCGTTCCGCTGTGAAGACCGGCCGTGGTTCGACGTGCGTCCTGGCGAACAACGCCCGGTAGTACTCACGGCGACGAAGCCGCACGCGGTCGTGTGGGGATCGATCTGGACGGACCGCCCTCAACTGACAATCGAGTTCCTCATCGAGCCAGCAGGAAGCGACTCGAGCGTCACGTGGACGTTGCTGGGGCCGGAAGGCGAGCTCGACGAAGCCGAGATCCGTCAACGCCGCTACCGACTCGATCAGCTCATCAACGGGCAGCTCCGCGACACCTTCGACCAGTAACTCGCGAACGGCCAGTCCTTCGATGACCACCCCACTCAACGACGGCACAGACTTGCCGTTATGGCGTCGCCACAACGGCGGCCGGCCGCCTCGCCGATATCGCTGCGCGATAACGGCAAGTCTGTGACCCCGTCGGCAAGGGGTTGGTCACCGGAGGTCGGGGCCCGGGACGACGGAGACGCGGGTTCGCGAGATTGACGCGAGGTGCGATGTCGCGTTTCGGCTCCGCGAGGCACCTATCAGAGGTAGGGACCGCGGAGGAGGTAGCGGTGGACAGGTTCTTGCTCCGGCCAGAGGACGCGGCGCACGCGCTCTCGATCGGTCGGTCGAAGCTCTACGAGCTCATCGCGAGCGGCCGACTCGCGTCAGTGATGATCGACGGCTGCCGCCGCATCCGGGTCGAGGACGTGGAGGCGTTCGTCGCCTCGCTGACGGCGGAACCGATTGCGTCACACCCCGCGTCTATCGTTGATCTCGGCCACGAGCCCTCGGGCGCCATCGACCTTCCCGTCGAGCAGCCCCTCCTGTTCCCCGACATGCCGGCGCGAGCGCGGCGTGGACGGCCTGATTCCTGAGGAGGGGCCATGGCCATTCGGACGAGGCGGCTTCGAAACGGCAAGACGGCCTACGACGTCGAGCTGCGCCGGCCCGACGGCACGAAGTACAGCAAGACCTTCTACGCGAAGCGCGATGCCCAGACGTGGGAAGCCGAGCAGCGAGCCGACCGCGCGCGAGATCGATGGATCGACCCAACCGCCGGACGGATCCGGCTGCGGGAGTACGCCGACGAATGGATGCGGACACGGCGGCTCGCACCCCGCACGCGTGAGGTCTACGCCAGCCAGCTCAAGCACATTGCCGGCGCCTTCGGCGACGTGCCGCTCAACGCGATCACGCGCCGAGCTGTGCGGGGCTGGTACGCCGAACTCTCGGAGCGCGTCAGCCCGCTGCAGGCGGCGAAGTGCTACCGACTCCTCATGGCGATGCTGAACACGGCCGCCGAGGACGACCTCATCGCGAAGAACCGTTCCCGCGTTCGTGGCGCGGCGAGCGAGACGAGCGACGAGCGCCCGCTCATCTCGGTCAGCCAGGCGCTCGCGTTGGTCGAGGCGATCGACGCCCCGTACGGCGCGCTGCTGCTCCTCGCAGCCTCGTGCGGGCTGCGCCTCGGCGAGCTGTTGGGACTCACGCGGGGCGATCTCGACTTCCTGCACCGGCGCGTGATCGTGAACAAGCAGCGCCAGGAGCTCTCGTCCGGCATACAGGTGCGTCGTCCAAAGTCGACCGCCGGCGTCCGCGACGTCACGATGCCGGAGTCGATCGTCCCGTTGCTCGAAGCCCACCTCGAGCGGCAGGTCGCCCTCGAGTCCGGATGCGCCGCTGTTCCCAGGGCCCAAGGGCGGCGTGCGGCGTGCCTCGTTCTACAAGGCGTGGCACAAGGCGCTCAAGGAGACTGGCGTGCGGTCCGACCTCAAGCCGCACGACCTCCGCCACCTGGCGAACACGATGGCTGCGAAGGTGCCCGGCACGACGCTGAAGGACCTCATGGCGCGCCTCGGCCAATCCTCTCCACAGGCAGCGCTCCGCTACCTCCACCGGACCGCGCAGGCCGATCGCGCAATGGCGCAAGGCATCGACGACGAGCTCCGACAGGCCATGGCATCCGGCGACGAGGTGCCGAATGAAGATGCGGATGCCGGATGAATGGCGGATGGGCCGCTGACGCGTAAGAGGCTGATCAGGACATAGGTGGCCCTGACCAGCCTCTTCACCAGAGAGCGGGCGACGAGAATCGAACTCGCGTTCTCAGCTTGGGAAGCTGATGTTCTGCCGCTGAACTACGCCCGCGTGCCGGGCGATGGTAGCGGGTGGTCTGGGCGCGATCGCCGGCCGCTAACGTCGCCGCGGTGATCCTGTCCGACCGCTCGATCCGCGAGGCGCTCGACGCCGGCCGCATCGAGATCGACCCGCTCCACGGCGACTGCATCCAGCCGTCGTCGGTCGACCTGCACGTCGACCGCTACTTCCGCGTCTTCCGGAACCACACCATGCGCGTCATCGATGTGAAGGAGGACCAGGAGGATCTCACCGAGCTCGTCGAGATCAAGCCCGACGAAGCCTTCATCCTCCACCCCGGCGAGTTCGTGCTCGGGTCGACGGAGGAGCGGGTGCGGTTGCCGCACGACCTCGTCGCCCGGCTGGAGGGAAAGTCGAGCCTCGGCCGCCTCGGCCTCCTGATCCACAGCACCGCCGGGTTCGTCGACGCCGGATGGGACGGGCACCTGACCCTCGAGCTGTCGAACGTCGCGACCCTGCCGATCACGCTGTACCCGGGGATGAAGATCGGGCAGATCAGCTTCCTGCTGATGACGACGCCGGCGGATTCGCCGTACGGGTCGAAGGCGGTGGGGTCGAAGTACCAGGGTCAGCGGGGCCCGACGCCGAGTCGCTACTTCGAGAACTTCCGCCCGCGTGGGCAGCCCGAGGAGGGAGACCGGGGATAGTTCCCGGTTTCCGACCGCGGGCCAGCGCGAGACCGGCCTCGGTCGCGGCAACGACGCAGAACAGGACGCCGAGCCGGGCCAGCGCGAGTTGGGCGATGACATGGCGCGGGGTCTCGGCGGTGTCCAGGTTGGCCGTCGCGACCGCCCAGCCCAGGCCGACGACGATGCCGGCCAACCCGAGCGCGGCAAACGTCCGGCGGCGCCGGTCGACGTCGAAGACCACGGCGCCGGCGCCTGCCGCCATGCCGACCAGCAGCAACGGGAACACGACCGGCGCCGACTCGGGCCACACGATGCCGTTGACGAACGACCCGAGTGGGGCTCGCGAATCGGTGTACGCGGTGTAGACGCGCAAGGTCGGCCGCGGCCCGAATGTCGACGACCACGCCGCGAACCGACCCTGGCCGAGGAACGCCGGGTGGGCCAGCACGTAGGTGGCCAGCGCGGCGCGCCCGTGACGGCGCAGCCAGCGGAGGTATGGCGCCAGGCGCGGGTCCGACCAGAAGGCCGCGCCGCGCGTGTAGTCGTTGCCGTCGGGCGACCGCACCAGGTCGGCGTCGGGCAGGCCGCGCGCCACGAACCAGTCGCGGCCCGAGTCCGACGCGAGGATGCGGTCGCGGGTGACGTGGTGCAGCCCCTGCAGCCATCGGTCGCCGGCCGACGACGACGCCATCCCGGCCAGCGACGCCGCGACCAGCACGGCCGCGGCCACCAATGCCCGCAACGGGACGCGTCGCCACGCCACGCCGGCGACCACGATCGCCGCCAGCAGCAGTCCGACCAAGGCGTTGGTGTCGCGCACGAGCACGAAGAGCGCGCCCATCGCGGCGACGCCGGCGACGCCGGGCCACGACCATCGGGCTGGGACGACGAGCACCAGCGCCAGGAGCGCGGCCATGAGCGACAACGACAGCGACTCGGCGAGGACGACGCCGTGCCACACGCTGACCTGCAGTGACCCCGCCACCAGCAGCACACCGGCGAATACCGCGGCCTGGCCGGCACGCGTGCGGAGCCGCGACGCCGCCGCGAACGCGAGCGCCCCCCAGCACACCGCGCCGATCACCCCATTGGCGACGGCCACGGTCGACACCTTGTTGCCGAGCACCCGCAGCATGAGGGGGAGCACCGGCGCCCGGGTCCCGGCCCAGAACCCGCTGCCGAAGATGGACTGCCGCGAGACCCGCACGAAGTCGGCGCCGTCGGGGCTCAGCACCGCGCGCGTCGGCACCGCGCGCCAGAAGATCAGGCCCTCGGCGGCCAGCCACGCGGCGGTGCCCGCCGCGACCCAGCGCTTAGTCGGCGTCGGCCAGCTCCGGTTCGCCCGCCGGGTCAGCAGACGGCGGCGCAGGTGTCGGTGCCGCGCCACCCCGCCCCTCGAGGGCGTCGAGCAGGTGCATGGAGATGTCCTGCACGACGATGTCGTCGCGGCCGTTCTCCTTCACCCCGTCGTCCATCATGATGTAGCAGAAGGGGCACGCGGTCGCGACGCGGCCGGCGCCGGTCGCGATGAGCTCTTGCGACCGCTCGGTGTTCACCTTCTTGCCGATGGACTCCTCCATCCACATGCGGGCGCCACCGGCGCCGCAGCACATGCCCTTCGTCCCGGAGCGCGGCGCCTCGACGATCTCGATGCCCTTGAGCGATCCGAGCACCTTGCGGGGTGCGAGATACACGTCGTTGTGCCGGCCGAGGTAACAGGAGTCGTGGTACACCACCCGTTCGTCGAGCTCGGCCGACGACATGTCCAGCTTGCCGGTGGCGATGAGCCATTCGAGCAGCTGGCTGTGGTGCACGACCTCGTAGTTGCCGCCGAGCTGCGGGTACTCGTTCTTCAACGTGTTGAAGCAGTGGGGGCACTGGGTGACGATCTTCTTCACACCCATGCCGTTCAGTGTCTCGACGTTCTGCATCGCGAGCATCTGGAAGACGTACTCGTTGCCCGACCGGCGGGCCGGGTCGCCGGTGCACAGCTCGGACGGGCCCAGGATGGCGAAGTCGATGCCGGCCCGGTGCAACAGCTTGGCGGTGGCCTGGGTGACCTTCTTGTTCTTGTCGTCGAAGCTGCCGGCGCACCCGACCCAGTAGAGGAACTCGTGGTCGAACGGGCCGGACCCGTCGAGCACCGGCACCTCGATCGGCAGGCCGGCGACCCAGTCGCCGCGGTCGCCCTGGTTCAGGCCCCACGGGTTCGACTGGCTCTCCATCGCCCGGTACGCGTTGCCGAGCTCGGCCGGGAAGTTCGACTCCATCAGCGACAGATAGCGCCGCATGTCGAGGATCTTGTCGAGGATCTCGATGTTCACTGGGCAGATCTCGTCGCACGCCTTGCACGACGTGCAGGCCCAGATCTCCTCGGCGCTGATGCGCTCGAAGACGTTGTTCGCGGTGATGGTGATCTCCGGATCATCACCCACGACCGGGGACACGCCGTCCTCGTCGGGGCCGGTCGCGGCCATGACGGCGCCGACCTTCAGCACGATCTCGCGCGGGTCGAGCGGCTTGCCGGTGGCGTGCGCCGGGCACACGCTGGTGCACCGACCGCACACGGTGCACGCGTCGGTGTCGAGGAGCTGCTTCCACGTGAAGTCCTCGATGGTCGAGGCGCCGAAGCTCTCGAGCTCGGTCTCCATGAGGTTGGGCATCGGCCGCATCGCGCCCTTGGGCCGCTCGCGGTCGCGCAGGTACATGTTCAGCGGCGACGTGACCATGTGGCGGAGCTTGGTCGTCGGCAGGATCACGACGAACAGCCCGAAGGCCAGCACGTGCACGACCCACAGCGCCTGGTGGGCGCCGGGATGGGGCGTGGACCACAACTTCGACAGCGGGTAGCCGACGAACGACCACTTCTCGAAGGCCGGGCGATGCTGCGCCGAGATGCGCAGCGCCTCGGTGACGAAGCCGGTGATGCCGATCACCAGGAACGTGCCGAGGATCAGGGCGTCCTCCGGCCGGGTCTTGATGCGGACCCGGTAGACCTTCCGGATGTACCGGCGCCACACCGCCCACAGCAGTCCGAGGACGAACACCACGCCGGCGGCGTCGGCGAACGCCGAGTACCCCTCGTACGTGCGGCCGTGCAGGAACTTCCACGACGGCGGCAGCTGATGGTCGACCTCGAGCACCGTCGTCACCGCGAAGAGCGAGAGGAACCCGAAGTAGATCATCGAGTGCATCAGCCCGGCGGCGGGATCGCGCAGGAGGGTCTGCATGTACACGCCGGCGCGGAAATCGCCGGCGCGCCGCTTGAAGTTCTTCGGCGTGGTCCGGCGGTTGTCGGGTTGGCCGCGCTCCCAGTTGCGCACCCGCCGGGAGAACAGCCACGTGGCCGAGAGGATCAGTACCGGCAGCACGCCGTAGAACACCGCTTCGAGCGCACCGGGGACGTTGAAGAACACCTCGCGCGACACCGGGCTCTTGTCGTGCCAGTGCTCGGCGGTCGCGCTCGCGTACGAGCCGACGATGACGATGGTGAACAGCACACCGCCGATCAGCACGAGCTGGTGCGGCTTGAGCCGGAGCCTGCGCATGGCCGAAAGCTACTGCGGGCCCGGCGGCCCGGGCGAAGCCGTCCGGGCGACTCGGGTCAGTGCGACAGCGCCCTGGTGTCCGCGGCGCGCAGTCGTCGCGCCATCGCGCTGAGGAGCTTGTGCGCCATCGCCGGCACCGCGTCGATCACGCCGGCGAACTCGCGCTGTCCGAGCACGATGAGGTCCATGTCGGTGGCGGCGACGACGGTGGCCGACCGCGGTTCCCGGTCGAGCAACGCCATCTCGCCGAAGTAGTCGCCCGGCCCGAGGGTGGCGACCTTCTTCCCGTCGCGCACGACGTTGGCCTTGCCGTCGATGATGGCGAAGAACTCGTGGCCGGTTCGGCCCTGATCCACGAGCGTCTTGCCCTTCTCGATGTGCACCTCGTCGGACGCCTTGGCGATGGTCTGGAGGTCCTTCTTCGAGCAGGCCGAGAACAACGGCACACCCGCCAGGACCTCGAGATATCTGTCCTTCCCCCGCATGGTCGGGAAATGTAGGTCAGGACCTAGCCTGCCTGCCGGGCCACCGCCTCGGCCCGGGCCTTCACGTCCTCCGGATCGCCGAGTTGGCGCTCCGACACGACGTGGCACGGATCGGCCTCGTCGAGCTCGAACAGCCACGGCACGCCGGTGGGGATCTCGAGCTTGGGGATCTTGGCGTCGCTGATGCCGAGCAGGTGCTTCACCAGTGCCCGCAACGAGTTGCCGTGGGCCGCGACCAGCACCCGCTTGCCGGCGCGGAGGTCGTCCACGATGACGTCGTGCCAGTAGGGCAGCATGCGGTCGACGACGTCCTTGAGGCACTCCGCCGCCGGCAACACGTCGGGCGGGAGCGCGGCGTACCGAGGATCGTTGATGGGGTGGTGCGGGCTCGACCGGGCGACCTTCGGGGGGGCCACGTCGTACGACCGCCGCCACGCCAGCAGCTTCTCGTCGCCGTACTTGGCCCGGGTCTTCTTCTTGTCGAGCCCCTGCAACCGGCCGTAGTGCCGCTCGTTCAGACGCCAGTGGCGGCGGACCGGCAGCCAACCCTGGCCCATCTCGGCGAGGGCCAGGTCGGCGGTGCGGATCGCCCGGATCAGGAGCGAGGTGTGCAACAGGTCGAAGGCGATCCCCTCGGCGGCGAGGAGCTTGCCGGCCGCCTGGGCCTCGGCCTCGCCCGCCGGCGACAGGTCGCAGTCGTACCAGCCGGTGAAGCGGTTGGCCCGATTCCACTCGCTCTCGCCGTGCCGGAGCAGCACGAGGGGCAGCGTCATGGCCCGAACCGTACCTGGCGAGGCACACTTGATAACAGCCGACTCAACTTTGTATAGTGTCGGGCGTCCAACCAGTTCCCGTCTGGAAGATATCTCGGAGGCAGACCCCCCATGCCCAAGGCTGTCGGCATCGACCTCGGCACCACCAACTCGGTCGTATCGGTCCTGGAGGCCGGCGACCCCACCGTGATCCCCAACGCCGAAGGGGCCCGCACCACGCCGTCCATCGTCGGCTTCTCGAAGACCGGCGAGGTCCTCGTCGGCGAGGTCGCCAAGCGGCAGGCCATCACCAACCCCGACCGCACCATCCGCTCGGTCAAGCGCCACATGGGCGACCGGTCGTGGAAGGTCGACATCGACGGCAAGGCCTACACCGCGCAGGAGATCAGCGCCCGCATCCTGCAGAAGCTGAAGCGAGACGCCGAGGCCTACCTCGGCGACGCCGTGAACCAGGCCGTGATCACCGTCCCCGCCTACTTCGACGACGCGCAGCGCACCGCCACCCGTGAGGCCGGCGAGATCGCGGGCCTCGAGGTGCTCCGCATCATCAACGAGCCCACCGCGGCCGCCCTGGCCTACGGGCTCGACAAGGAGGGCGACAGCGACCAGACCATCCTCGTGTTCGACCTCGGCGGCGGCACCTTCGACGTGTCGGTGCTCGAGATCGGCGAGGGCGTGTTCGAGGTCAAGTCCACCTCCGGCAACACCCACCTCGGCGGCGACGACTGGGACCAGCGGGTCATCGACTGGCTCGTCACCAGCTTCAAGAACGACCACGGCGTCGACCTGTCCACCGACAAGATGGCGCTGCAGCGGCTGAAGGAAGCGGGGGAGAAGGCCAAGATCGAGCTGTCCTCCACGCAGGAGACGACGGTCAACCTGCCGTTCATCACCGCCACCAGCGAGGGCCCGCTCCACCTCGACTACAAGCTGTCGCGCGCCAAGTTCCAGGAGCTGACGGCCGACCTCGTCGACGCCACCAAGGGCCCGTTCGAGCAGGCCATCAAGGACGCCGGCCTCAGCACCAGCGACATCAACCACGTCATCCTCGTCGGCGGCTCCACCCGCATGCCTGCCATCCAGGAGCTGGTCCAGGGCCTCACCGGCAAGGAGCCCCACAAGGGCGTCAACCCCGACGAGGTCGTCGCCATCGGCGCCGCCGTTCAGGCCGGCGTGCTCAAGGGCGAGGTCAAGGACGTCCTGCTGCTCGACGTCACCCCACTGTCCCTCGGCATCGAGACCAAGGGCGGGATCATGACGAAGCTCATCGAGCGCAACACCACGATCCCGACCAAGCGCACCGAGGTGTTCACCACCGCCGACGACATGCAGCCGTCGGTCGAGATCCACGTGCTGCAGGGCGAGCGCGAGATGGCGATGTACAACAAGACGCTCGGCAAGTTCCAGCTGGTCGACCTGCCCCCGGCTCCGCGCGGCGTGCCCCAGATCGAGGTCACCTTCGACATCGACGCCAACGGCATCGTCCACGTGTCGGCCAAGGACCGGGCCACCGGCAAGGAGCAGTCGATGACCATCACCGGTCAGTCGTCGCTCAACAGGGACGACATCGAACGGATGGTCCGAGACGCCGAGGCCCACGCCGAGGACGACCGGCGCCGCAAGGAAGAGGCCGAGGTTCGCAACCAGGCCGACACCCTCGTCTACCAGACGGAGAAGATCCTGAAGGAGCAGGGCGAGTCCTTCACCGGTGCCGAGAAGGACACCGTGGAGGCCAACCTGCAGGCGCTGAAGGACGCGCTGGGCGGGTCCGACCTGGACGCCATCCGGCAGGCCACCGAGCAGCTCATGACGGCCAGCCAGGAGTTCGGCAAGCGGCTGTACGAGCAGGCGTCGGCGCAGTCGGGTGACGGCTCAGCGGCCGCGGGTGGCGGTGCCGGTCCTGCTGGTGGCGCCGCGGCTCCCGACGACGACGAGGTCGTCGACGCCGAGATCGTCGACGAGCAGGGGGCATAGGCACCCGTGGGCAGCACGTTTCCCGAGGGCGGCCAGCCGGGGGAGGATCCCTTGGCTGGCATCAGCCCGGAAGAGGAACAACTGATGGAGGAGGCCGCCGAGGCGTTCGCCGAAGCGGCTGAGCGCGACCCGGGGATCGAGGTCGAGGCCGAGGCGGCTGCCGTCGAGGCCGACCTCGACGCGGCCGTCCTGGCCAAGCAGCGCGACGACTACCTCGACGCGCTCCGTCGGCTGCAGGCGGACTTCGAGAACTACAAGAAGCGCATGGTCCGCCAGCAGACCGAGCACCTGGAGCGGGCCGCCGAGCAGCTGGTCGGCAAGCTGCTGCCGGTGTTCGACACCGTCGACCTGGCCATCGCCCACGGCGGCGGTGCCGAGATCCAGCAGATCTGGTCCTCGTTGTTCGACACGTTGGAGAAGGAGGGCTTGGAGCGGATCGACCCGCTCGGCAGGCCCTTCGATCCCAACGAGCACGACGCCGTGATGCACGAGCCGGCCGACACGCCGGGCGAGCCGGAGGTCGTCGACGTCATGCGCGCTGGCTACCGCTGGAAGGGCCGCGTGCTGCGGCCGGCCATGGTCAAAGTTCGGGGCTGAGAGGGCCCGGACACCATGGCGCCGCAGCGGGAGTGGTTCGAGAAGGACTACTACAAGGTCCTCGGCGTCTCCTCGTCGGCTTCCGACAAGGAGATCAAGACGGCGTATCGCAAGCTGTCCAAGCAGCACCACCCTGACTCGGCCAAGGGCAGCG
>JAODBK010000002.1 GCA_025463925.1 Acidimicrobiales bacterium
CGTGCGTGCGCCCGGGCGCGGCGCGCGCCGGCGTGCGGGCGTCGGGCTCGTCGATGCCGAGGTGCACGACGGCGGTCGGGCACCACTCGCTCACGAGGGCGGCGACGCGGCGGCGGTCGCGGGGGTCCATGCGGTGGAACTCGGTGCGCCGCAACCGCTGGCGCGGCGGATCGGCGTCGAACCCGAGCAGCGCGTCGACCGACCGCTCGGCCTCGAGCAGGCGCGCCACGCGCGTCGCCAGCTCACCCGCGATGCCGGTGACCAGCACTCTCATCAGGACGATGCCTCGGGTCGCAGCGTCGGGAACAGGATCACGTCGCGGATGCTCTCCACCCCGGCGAGCAGCATCACCAGCCGGTCGACGCCGATCCCGAGGCCGCCGGTGGGCGGCAGGCCGTGCTCCAGCGCGCGCAGGTAGTCCTCGTCGACCGCCATCGCCTCCTCGTCGCCCGCCGCCTTGGCGTCGGCCTGCGCGACGAACCGGCGCCGCTGCTCGTCCGGGTCGACCAGCTCGCTGAACGCGTTGGCCAGCTCGCGACCGGCGACGATCGCCTCGAACCGCTCGACGGTGTCGGGCACCTCGCGGTGGTCGCGGGCGAGCGGACTCACCTCGCGCGGGTAGTCGCACACGAAGACCGGGCCCCACAGCTTGGACTCGGTGGTCTTCTCGTAGATCTCGAGGACCACCTTGCCCGGGCCCCACGACTCGTCGATCTTCTCGACGCCGTGCTCGCGCGCGATCCGGCGCAGCTCGTCGACCGGCATGCGCAGGTCGACCCGCACACCGGCGTGCTCCTCGACCAGGTCGACCAACGTCGCCCGTCGCCACGGCGGCGCCAGGTCGAGGGGCTGGCCGGCATATTGGATCGACGTGGTGCCGAGCAGCTCTCGCGCCAAGTGGGCGACGAGCTCCTCGGTCAACTGCATCATGTCGCCGTAGTCGGCGTACGCCTGGTACAGCTCGAGCATCGTGAACTCGGGGTTGTGCCGCGTCGACAGCCCCTCGTTGCGGAAGACGCGCGCGATCTCGAACACCCGCTCGAACCCGCCGACGACGAGCCGCTTCAAGAAGAGCTCCGGCGCGACGCGGAGGAAGAGGTCCATGCCGAGCGCGTTGTGGTGCGTCGTGAACGGCTTGGCCAACGCGCCGCCCGGGACCACGTGGAACGTCGGCGTCTCGACCTCGACGAAGCCGCGGTCCTCGAGCCACCGCCGCATCGAGCTGATCGTCCGGCTGCGCAACTGGAACACCCGGCGGCTCGACTCGTTGGCCCACAGGTCGACCTCGCGCTGGCGGTACCGCGTGTCGACGTCGGTCACCCCGCGCCACTTGTCGCCGAACCCCTGGCGCGCTGCCGCCAATCGCGTCCACGTTGCGACCTTCACCGACAGCTCGCCGCGCTTGGTCTTGACGACCTCGCCGGTGACACCGATCCAGTCGCCGAGCGAGATCCTCGTGAAGCCGTCGAAGTCCTCGGTCCAGGCGGCGCCGGCGAACAACTGGACGGCGCCGGACGAGTCGCGCAACTCGCCGAACGCCAGCTTCCCCTGCTCCCGGCGCAACATCAGGCGGCCGGCAACGGTGACCGTGACACCGGTCTCGGCCGCCGGCTCGATGCGGTCGAACTCCTCGTGCAGCGATGCCGTCGAGCGGTCGGGCTCGAAGCGGTAGGGGATGTCGGTCACGAGGCGGGCGCGTTCTTTTCGTAGATGAGGCGGAGGCCGTGCAAGGTGAGCCACGGCTCGACGTGTTGGATCGTCGTCGACAGCGACGCGATCAGTGCACCCAACCCACCGGTCGCCACGACGGTGCACTCGCCGAGCTCGCGCTCGAACCGCTGCACCAGGCCGTCCACCAGCGCGCTGAACCCGTACACCGCACCGGACTGCACCGACTCGACGGTGGTCTTGCCGATGACGTTGCGCGGCTCGACCAGCTCGACTCGCCGCAACAGCGCGGCGCGTCCGAAGAGCGCGTCGAGGCTGATCTCGATGCCCGGCACGATGGCGCCGCCGAGGTACTCGCCTTTCGCCGACACCGCCTCGAATGTCGTGGCGGTGCCGAAGTCGACGATCACGGTCGGGCCGCCGTACAGGTCGAACGCGCCGACGGCGTTGGCGATGCGGTCGGGTCCGACCTCGCGCGGGTTCTCGTACAGCACCGGCATGCCGGTCTTGACCCCGGCCTCGACGATCACCGGCGGGAAGCCGAAGTAGCGCTCGCTCATCTCGCGCAGGCTCGCGGTGATGCGAGGGACACCCGAGCTGATGACCAAACCGAGCACGTCGTCGTCGAAGCTGAACCCGTGAAAGCCCAGGAAGTCGTTGATGAGCGACGCGTGCTCGTCCGACGTGCGCTCGTCGTTGGTGGCGATGCGCCAGTGGTCGAGCAGTTGCTCGCCGTCGTAGAGGCCGATCACGATCTGGGTGTTGCCGACATCGATGGCGAGCAGCATCTACAGGTCGAGCCCGATGTCGAGGATGGGCGCCGAGTGGGTGATCGCGCCCACCGAGATGAGGTCGGCGCCGGCCTCGGCGTACGCCCGGACAGAGTCCAGGGTGACGCCGCCGCTCACCTCGACGAGGAGCGCCTTGCCGACGAGGCCGACCGCATCGGCGACCTCGGCGGGCGACATGTTGTCGAGCAGCACGAGGTCGGCCGCGGCGTCGAGCGCCTGCCGCACCTGGTCGATGGTGTCGCACTCGACCTCGACCGTGCGGCCCGGCCATCGCAGCCGCGCCCGCCGCACCGCTTCGCCGATGCCGATGCCGGCCAGGTGGTTGTCCTTCAGGAGGATCCCGTCGGAGAGGTTGCCGCGGTGGTTCACGCCGCCGCCGGCCCGCACTGCCGCCTTCTCGAGCGAGCGGAGCCCGGGCGTGGTCTTGCGGGTGTCGCGGATGCGCGCTTGCCCGTGGGTCGCGCGCACGTAGCGGCGAGTCAGCGTCGCCACGCCGCTGAGGTGGCCGAGCAGGTTGAGCGCGGTCCGCTCGGCGGTGAGGACGGACGACAACCGCCCGGTCACCGTCGCGATGACGTCGCCGGTGGACACCTCCTGGCCGTCGTCAGCGGCCCACGACACCTTGGTGTCGGTGTCGACCTGCGCGAACGACTCGTCGGCGCACCGCCGGCCGGCGAGGACGCCGTCTTGTCGCGGGACGAGGCGCGCGATGACGTCGGAATCGAGTGGCAGCAGCGCGGCCGTGATGTCGCCGAGCGGTGTCAGGTCCTCGGCAAGCGCGCGCGCAACCACCTCGCGGATCGCATGCAGCGGTGCTTCGACGTCATTCATCGTTCGACCATCCGTTGGACGATCGACCGCGAACGACCGCGGGCTGTGGTCGCGCGGTGCTCATGATTCGCTTGCCGGTCGCTCGCTCATGCGACGACGAGTCTGACCGCGAGCGCCGGGTCCGTGTCGGGATGATCGGTGCGGGTGTGGCAGCCGCGCGACTCGGTGCGGGCCGTCGCCGCCGCGAGCAGGCCGAGCGCGACCGTCGCCAGGTTGCGCACCTCGGCGTCACCTGCGGTCGCGAGGGTGGCGCGTGCCGCCTGTTCGGCGCGGGCGAGCGACTCGGCGCTGCGCAGGACGCCGGCGTCCGCGGTCATGGCCCGCTGCAACTGGTCGCGCTGCTTGGTCGGGTCCGCGGCGGGCGTTCGCGTCGTCGATTCGCGACCCATTCGGTGCCCTTCCCCGGAAAAGAACGAGAGGGTCGGGAGGGGGTGGAGGGTGACGGCGCGCATGGCGCCGGTCGCATCGGCCTGCTCCTTGCCGCGCCCGATGGCGTCGATGACGCGGGGGGCGAACACCATGCCGTCCAGCAGCGAGTTCGACGCCAGCCGGTTGGCGCCGTGCACGCCGTTGCACGCCACCTCCCCGGCGGCCCAGAGGCCGGGCAACGCGGTGGCACCATCGAGGTCGGTGAGGACACCGCCCGACAAATAGTGGGCGGCCGGCGCGATCGGCAGCCAGTCGCGCGCCGGGTCGAGCCCGATGCTGCGCACCGACGCCGCGATCGTCGGGAACCGCTCGTCGAACCGCTCGAGGCCGGTGGCGTCGAGCCACACGTGATCGGTGCCCTGCTCGAGCATGCGGGCGGTGATGGCGCGGGCGACGGCGTCGCGCGGCAGCAACTCGTCGACGAACCGCGAGCCGCCGAGGTCGCGGATCAACGCGCCGTGGCCGCGCAGGGCTTCGGAGAGCAGCGGCCGCGGCATCGCCGGGTGGTGCAGCGCCGTGGGGTGGAACTGCATGAACTCGACGTCGGCCACCGGCACCCCGGCGCGCAGTGCCATGGCGACGCCGTCGCCGGTCGCCTCGAGGGGATTGGTCGTGACCGCGTACAGCTGACCGGCCCCGCCGCACGCGAGCAGCGTGTGCGCGGCGCGGATCTCGGTGCCCTCGCGGTCGACCACGCCGCGGCAGCGCCCGCCCTCGACGACCAGCTCGGCCGCGAAGCAGTGCTCCATCACGACCGCCGCCGTCGATCGCACCGCCTCCACCAGCGCCCGCTCGATCTCCGCTCCCGTCGCGGCCCCGCCGGCGTGGACGACGCGCGGCATCGAATGCCCACCCTCGCGCGCCTTGAGCAGCGAGCCACCGTGGTCGCGGTCGAACACCGCGCCCAGCGCGATCAGCTCCTCGACCCGCAGCGGCCCCTCGTCGACGAGCACCCGCACCGCGTCGAGGTCGCACAGGCCGGCGCCGGCGGCGAGGGTGTCGGCCAGGTGCAGATCGGTCGAGTCCTCGGTCTCGGCCAGCACCGCGGCGACGCCGCCTTGCGCCCAGCGCGTCGCCGAGTCGGACAAGGCCGCCTTGGTGAGCACGCCGACGCGCAGCCCCGGCTCGACCGATGCCGCTCGCACCGCGGCCGACAACCCGGCCACCCCGCTGCCCAGCACCAGCACATCGAGCTCGGGCATCGCGCCCGGTCTAGTCGGTCAGCGTGTGGAGCTCGGCCTGGAGCGCCGTCATCGACGGCTCGGTCGGCCGGTTGCGGCTGTCCACGTGGACGACAGTGGGCGCGAAGCCGTCGAGCTCGGCGTCCTCGTAGTCGGCGTAGGTGATCACGATCACCCGGTCGCCCGGCATCACCAGCCGGGCGGCGGCGCCGTTCAGCTGGACCTGGCCGGGCTCGCCGAGAATCGCGTAGGTCTCGAAGCGGGCGCCGTTGTCGATGTCGAGCACGGCGACCTGCTCCCACTCCACGATGTCGGCCAGCTCCATCAGGTGCGGGTCGAGACTGATCGACCCGACGTAGTGCAGGTCGGCCGACGTGACGGTGGCGCGGTGGATCTTCGACTTCATCATGCGGCGACGCATCAGAGGATGACTCCTACGTTGTCGATGAGGCGGACGGAGCCGAAGCGGGCGGCGATGAGGAGCCGCACCTCTCCGGACAGGGTGGCGGGAACCGACAGATCGTCGGCTCGGACGGCCGCGGCGTAGTCGAGCTCGGCCAGCGGCTCGGCGGCGACGGCCGCGGTGACGACGGCGACGACGGCCGCCGGATCGCGCTCGCCGTGGCGCGCGATGGCGTCGCGCCCGGCGGTGAGCGCGCGGTGCAGCACCGGCGCCGCGGCCCGGTGCGCGGGTGACAGATGGACGTTGCGGCTCGACATGGCCAGGCCGTCGGGCTCGCGCACCGTGGGGCAGCCGACCACGTGGACCGGGAACGAGAGGTCGCGTGCCATGCGGCGGATCACCGCCAGCTGCTGGAAGTCCTTCTCGCCGAAGTACGCCCGGCAGTCGCCGGCCACCGCGAACAGCTTGGCGACGACGGTGGCCACGCCGGCGAAGTGCGTCGGTCGGCTGGCGCCCTCGTACCCCGCCGACGGACCTGCCACCGACACGGTCGTCCGGATCGGGACACCGTCCGGGTACATCTGCTCGACCGGCGGCGCGAACAGCAGGTCGGCGCCGGCGGCGCTCGCGATCGCGACGTCGCGCTCGAGGTCGCGCGGGTACGTCGACAGGTCCTCGGTCGCAGCGAACTGCAGCGGGTTGACGAACAGCGTGACCGCGGTGACATCGCGCTCGCCGGCGGCCCGCCGGATCAACGACCCGTGCCCGTCGTGCAGGTACCCCATCGTCGGCACCAACCCGACGGTGCGCCCGCGCGCCCGCCCGGCGTCGAGCTCCTTGCGGAACGCCGCGACGGTGTCGATCACCCGCACGCCGACACCTCCTGGTCCTCCTCAAAGAACGGAGGGCGGGGGGTCAGGCGCGCCGCCAGGTCGACCATCGCGTCGTACGCCGGGAGCTCGGTCGGGTCGAGGGCGGCGCGGTGGCGGTCGACGGTGGCCCAGTCGCCCCGCGCCACTGGACCGGTGAGCGCCGCCGCCGGGCCGAGCGCGGCGACGTTGTCGACGGTGCCGCGCACCAGGTCCAAGTAGGCCTCGAGCGGAACGCCGGCGGCGGCCGCGATCCGCTCGGCCTGGCCCAGCAGCGCGACGAGATGGTTCGAAGCGATGCACGCGGCCGCGTGGTACGCGACGCGGTCGGCGTCGGCGACCGCGATGGCGCGGCCGCCGAGGGCATCGACCAGCCGACCGGCGATCGGGTCACCGGCCACCGCGAACCAGCGGCCGGTCAGGTCGGTGTCGGCGGTCGGGATGGCGACCAGAGGATGCACCGACGCCCGGCGGTCGTGGTGGCCGAGCACGTCGAGGGTGAGCGAGCCGGCGAGGTGGGCGGCGACGACGCCCGGCGACGGCCGCACCGCGGCCGCGACCTCGGCGATGGCGGCGTCGGGCACGGCGAGCACCAGCAGGTCGACGCCGGCGGCGGCATCGACCGGGTCGTCGGCCCGCCCCAGGAGCCCGGCCACCCGCCAGCCACCGGCGGCGGCGAGGGCGCGCGCCAGCGACCGTCCGGCGCGGCCTGGCCCGATGAGGCGGACTGCGGGCATCTGCTGCCTCCTGGCGATCCAGCCCCCGGGCGGGGTGCCGGTCTCCGGTTACAGATTATCCACGCGACGGGCCGATCCCTCCACTCCGGATTCCCATCCCTCCGGCAGCAGGTCGGGCGCGAGGTCGCCGAGGGGCGCCACGACGAAGCGCCGGGCCCACATCCGGGGGTGCGGGACGGTGAGATCGGGTTCGTCGACGGTGACGCCGTCGACCCAGAGGACGTCGACGTCCAGGGTCCGCGGGCCCCAGCGCTCGGCCCGTACCCGGCCGGCGGCGGCCTCGAGGCGCCGGGCGACGTCCAGCAGCTCCCGCGGCGTCAGGTCCGTGGCCAACTCGACCACGATGTTGAGGTACGGGCCCTGACCCTCGGGCCCGCCGACGGGATCGGTCTCGTACACCGGCGACACGGCCACCACATCGGGCAGGGCCGCGACCGCAGTGGCGAGGTGACGGCGCCGGTCGCCGAGGTTCGATCCCAGCCCGAGGAACGCCCGCGCCATCGTCGCGTCAGGGCCGGGTGATCGTCACCGCGGCGCTGCCGAGGTCCACCGGCACCGGCGGCCGCAGCTTGCGGACGGTGACGGTCACCGCCGTCACCCGCGGATCTGACCGAGCGGTCTCGGCGATCCGCTCGGCCATCCGCTCGAGCAGTGCGTAGTGCTCGTCCTCCACCACGCGGGCGACGGCCTCGGCCAGCCCGCCGTAGTCGATGGTGTCAGCCAGCTCGTCCGACGCGCCGGCAGCGGCGAGGTCGGCGACGAGGTCCACGTCGACCTCGAAGGGCTGCGCCCGGTCCTGCTCCTCGGCGAGCACGCCGTGGGTGCCGAGCACGCGCAAGCCGCGCAGCTCGATGCGATCCATCCGAACCGGATCAGCCGGCCGCGGCCAGCTCGGCCGCGATGGCCACCAGCTCGCGGCCCGGCGGGCCCATCTGCCGACTGTTGATCTGCTCGACGATCGAGATCGCCTGCGCGGGTGACGGCACCATGCCCGCCCACACGAGGTAGCCCGCCATCACGCCCTGCACCCGGTCGCCGAGCTCCTCCTGGTGCACGAGAACCTTGTCTCCGGCCGCGATCCACGCCCGGATCTTCGGGTACATCTCGGCGAGCACCGGCGCGGCGTCGATGTGGGGCGGCAGCGGCATGTGGTCCCACACCACGCCCAGCTCGTCGTACGCGTGGAGGTTGTGCGGCGACGGCAGCAACGACACGACCCGCGCGAAGCCCTGCTCGCGGATCCAGATGATCTCCTCCTGCCGGCGCACCCGCCGGTGGGTCCGCGACTGGCCGCCGGGCCGCTCCGAGACCGCGAGCACGTCTTTGATGATCCACGCGAAGTTGCGGGGCTCGATGCCCTGGGCCCA
This sequence comes from Acidimicrobiales bacterium, assembly GCA_025463925.1. Taxonomy (GTDB): domain Bacteria; phylum Actinomycetota; class Acidimicrobiia; order Acidimicrobiales; family AC-14; genus RYN-50. The sequence goes on from JAODBK010000002.1 coordinate 8,277, forward strand.
CTTCCCCTTCACGCCGCCGCCGCCTCGGCCACGTCCTCGAACAGCAGCCGGCGGGCCGCGATCGTGGGCGCCACGTCGTGGACGCGTACCAACGCGGCGCCGCGCAGCATCGCCCACGCCGCCGTCGCGATCGACGGCTCGAGGCGGTCGTCGACCGCGGCGCCGCCGGTGAGCCCGCCGAGGAAGCCCTTGCGGCTGGTGCCCACCGAGACCGGCCACCCGGCGGCGACGAGCGCGCCGAGATGCCGCAACAGCATGAGGTTGTGGGCCGCCGTCTTGCCGAAGCCGATGCCTGGGTCGATCCAGATCTCGGCGACGCCTGCGGCGCGCGCCACCTCGGCGCGCGTCACGAGGAACTGGCGCACGTCGGCGACGACATCGACGTAGCGCGGGTCGGCCTGCATGGTCGGTGGCTGGCCCTGCATGTGCATCGCGACCCATCCGATGCCCGGCCCGGCGGCGGCGACCACGTCGAACAGCGCCGCCGACACGTCGTTGACGATGGTGGCGCCGGCCGCGATCGCCGCTTCGGCCACGGCTGGCGTACGGGTGTCGATCGAGACCCGCACCCGCCCGGCCAACGCCTCGACCACTGGGACGACCCGGCGCCGCTCCTCGGCCTCGGCCACCGGCTCGGCACCGGGCCGGGTGCTCTCGCCGCCCACGTCGACCACGTCGGCGCCCTCGGCGGCGAGCGCGAGGCCGTGGCCGACCGCGGCCTCGGCGTCCAGCCAGCGGCCGCCGTCGGAGAAGGAGTCGGGAGTGACGTTGAGCACGCCCATGACGAGGGGCAACACGGGCGCCATGGTACGTGCCAGCTACCGGCCCACCCGGGCCCTCCAGGCCGATTCTTCGTGCCCGAGCGGGGTCGACGGCGGCCCGTCGACGAAGGGCCACAGCTCCTCGGCGATCCGCCGCCAGTCCGCCTCGGCCTCCAGGCCGGCCAGGATCGCCATCAGGCCGAGGTTGATCCGCTGGATGATGACGAACTCGGGTGGGAGGTTGGCCGCCTTGAGGATGCGACCGTGGTCGCCGCTGGCGTCGAAGAACCGGCGCACCATCTCGGAGGCGTACTCGTGGGTCACCTTCCAGGGGCCCGGCACCATCACCAGCTCGTAGAAGTGCCGGAAGTAGCCCTCGATCTCCTCGTCGGTGAAGTCGCGGTCGTCCTTCAGGAAGCCGAGCTCGACGACGGTGCGGCGGTAGGCCGGGATGTCGTGGCGGATCACCATCTCCTGCACCAGCTGCGCGAAGGACTCGATCTCGGCCGGCGTGAACCGCTTGACCAGCCCGAAGTCGAGGAACGTCACCCGGCCGCCCGGCCGGAACAGGTAGTTGCCGGGGTGCGGGTCGCCGTTGAAGGCGTGCAGGCGGTACATGCTGCGGAACACGAAGCGGTAGATCGCCTCGGCCGCCAGGTTGCGCTCCTCGTGGCTCCACTCCCCGAGCTCGTCGAACCGCGCGCCGGTGGCCAGCTCGCTGGTGAGGACGCGCGACGACGAGAGCTCGGGCAGCACGCGCGGCACCGAGATGAAGGGGTGGCCGGCGTAGTAGTCGGCGAACAGCTGCTGGTGCGCGGCCTCCGAGCGGTAGTCGAGCTCCTCGGTGAGGCGGACCCGCAGCTCGGCCACCAGCGGCCCGGCCTCGAGCCCGGGGAACATCGAGGACATCGCGCCGATGAGGAGACCGGCGTTGTCGAGATCGCTGCGGATCGCCTCGTCGACCCCGGGGTACTGCACCTTCACTGCGACCGCGACGCCGTCACGCGTGATGGCCCGGTGCACCTGCCCGATCGACGCCGCCGCGATCGGCACCGGGTCCCATTCCGCGAACACCGCGTCGGGCGGCTGGCCGAGCTCGCGCTCGACGGTGTCGGCCGCCAGCCCGGCGCTCATCGGCGGCGCGTCCTGTTGCAGCTCGGCCAGCGCGGCCCGAAGCGGCTCGGGCAAGCCGCTGTCGAGGTAGCTCGCCATCTGGCCGAGCTTCATCAGCGCGCCCTTCATGTTGCCGAGCGTGTCGGCCACCGCTTCCGCGCTCTTCAGCTCGAACTCGGCGTCGAGCGTCTCCTTGCGCTCGGCCGATGCGAACACGCGCCGGGCGCGGTGCCACGCGTAGGTCGAGCCGGTTCGACCACCGAGGCGCGCCATCTCGCCGGTGCGGGCCGCTCGCGATCTGGCCGTCACCCGGCCGGTGTTGGCCTGTTGCCGGCGGCGCACCTCGGCCGCGGCCGCCGCCAGCGCGGCCGCGCCCAGCGCCGCCAGCACCGCGTTGCGCTTCCTCAAGCGCGCCGCTTCAGCGGTTGCCGCCGTGGATGAACTGCATCGCCTCGAGGCGCGTCGCGAAGTTGTCGCGGAAGAGGCCCCGAACGGCCGAGGTCACGGTGGTCGTCCCGGGCTTGCGCACGCCGCGCATCGACATGCACAAGTGCTCGGCCTCGATGACAACGAGGACGCCGCGCGGCTCGAGGGTACGGTCGATCTCGTCCGCGATCTGCGTCGTCAACCGCTCCTGCACCTGCGGCCGCTTGGCATAGGAGTCGACGAGCCGGGCCAGCTTCGACAGCCCGGTGATGCGGCCGTCCTCGTTCGGGATGTACGCGATGTGCGCCTTGCCGATGAACGGGACCAGATGGTGCTCGCACGACGACACGCACGCGATGTCCTTCACCATCACCATCTCGTCGTGCTCGGCCTCGAAGGTGACGGAGAGGTGGGAGTCCGGCGCGTCGCTGAGGCCGGCGAAGATCTCGTCGTACATGGCGGCTACGCGCGCCGGTGTGCGCACCAAGCCGTCCCGGTCCGGGTCCTCGCCGATCGCGATGATGATCTCGCGGACGGCCTTCTCGATGCGTTCGCGATCCACCCCGTTCGTCACCGCGCCGGACCCTAGGACTTGGGCACGGACCGGGCGACACGGCGGCGCGCCGCACCGGTGCCGTTGCCGGTGGCGCTGCCGGTGCGGACCGGCCGCTGCGGGATGCCGCCGAGGATCTCCATGACCTCCGGCGTGTCGAGCGTCTCCTTCTCGATCAGCGCGTCGGCCAGGCGATCCAGCGTGGCCCGGTGCTCCGAGAGGATGTCGGCGGCGACGGAGTGCGCCTCGTCGATGAGCCGGCGGACCTCGGAGTCGATGCGGGCCGCGACCTCGTCGGAGTAGTTGGCCTGGTGGCCGAACTCGCGCCCGAGGAACACCTCGCCGCTCTTGTGGCCGAGCTGCTGGGGCCCGATCTCGTCGCTCATGCCGTACTCGGTGACCATCGCCCGCGCGATCTGGGTCGCCCGCTCGATGTCGTTCTGGGCGCCGGTCGTCGGGTCCTGGAAGATCATCTCCTCGGCGGTGCGCCCACCGAGCAGCATGGCGAGCTCGTCGCGCAGCTCCGATCGGCGCACCAGGTACTTGTCCTCGGTGGGCAGCGCGAGGGTCCAGCCCAGGGCGCGGCCGCGGGCGATGATCGAGATCTTGTGGATCGGGTCGGCTCCCGGCAGCGTGTGTCCGACCAGCGCGTGACCACCCTCGTGGAACGCGATGACCCGCTTCTCCTTCTCGGAGATGATGCGGCTCTTGCGCTCGGGGCCGGCGATGACGCGGTCGATCGCCTCCTCGAGCTGCGGCATGCCGATCTCCTTGAACCCGCGGCGTGCCGTCAGCAGCGCGGCCTCGTTCATGAGGTTGGCGAGGTCGGCACCCGTGAAGCCCGGAGTGCGGCGGGCCAGCACGTCGATGTCGACGCCCTTCGCGAGCGGCTTGCCCTTGGCGTGCACGTTGAGGATGGCGCGGCGGCCCTCGAGGTCGGGGTGGTCGACGACGATCTGCCGGTCGAAGCGACCGGGGCGCAGCAGTGCCGGGTCGAGGATGTCCGGCCGGTTGGTCGCGGCGATGAGGATGACGCCGGCCTTGGTGTCGAAGCCGTCCATCTCGACGAGCAGCTGGTTGAGCGTCTGCTCGCGCTCGTCGTGGCCGCCGCCGAGGCCGGCGCCGCGGTGACGGCCGACGGCGTCGATCTCGTCCACGAAGATGATCGCCGGCGCGTTGGCCTTGGCCTGCTCGAACAGGTCGCGCACGCGGCTGGCGCCGACGCCGACGAACATCTCGACGAAGTCGGAGCCCGAGATCGAGAAGAACGGGACACCGGCCTCGCCGGCGACGGCCCGCGCGAGGAGCGTCTTGCCGGTGCCGGGCGGGCCGAACAGCAGCACCCCCTTGGGGATCTTGGCCCCCATCGACTGGAACTTGGCCGGCGACTCGAGGAACTCCTTGATCTCCTGCAGCTCCTCGACGGCCTCGTCGGCGCCGGCGACGTCGGAGAACGTGACCTTGGGCTGGTCCTTGCTGACGACCTTGGCCTTGGCCTTGCCGAACTGCATGACCCGGTTGCCGCCGCCCTGCATCATGTTCATCACGAGGAAGAAGGCGCCGAAGATCAGCACGAACGGCAGCAGCGTCGAGATGAAGGCCCACCAGGCCGACGGGTTCTGGTGGTCGGTCTCGACAACGACCTTGTTGTCGCTCAGCTCCTTGGTGACGGCCTCGGTGTAGCGGTCCGGGAAGTTGGCCTTGTAGACCTTGCCGTCCTTGGTGGTGATCTTGACGGAGTGGTCGCGGTCGTAGATCTTCGCCTTGTCGACCGCGCCGGAGCGGATCTGCTGTTCGACGAACGTCAGCGACTTCTTGGTGCTGTCACCCGAGCTCTTGAAGAGGTTGCCGAGCAGCAGGAGGGCCAGGAGCGCCACCACCACGTAGACCGTGGCGCTGCGGAAGATCTTGTTCACGTTGGGCCCAGGCTACCGGCGCTCAGGAGTCTAGGTACACGCAGATGTCGGGCAGATTGCGGTACCGCTCGCCCACGTCGAGGCCGTAGCCGATGACGAACTCGGGCGGGATGCGGAAACCGACATAGCGCAGTCGGGGATCGTGCTTCTGGAGTCCCTCCCGCACGAGCAGGGCGCAGACCTCGAGGCTGGCCGGGTTGCGGGCCTGCAGGTTCTTGCGCACGTACGACAGGGTGAGGCCGGAGTCGACGATGTCCTCGACGAGGATGACGTCGCGGCCCGACAGGTCCAGGTCGAGGTCCTTCACGATGCGGACCACGCCGCTGGTCTTGGTGGCGCTCCCGTACGAGGACACCGCCATGAAGTCGAACTCGACCGGCAGGTCGATGGCGCGGGCCAGGTCGGCCATGAACATGAACGCGCCCTTCAGCACGCCGACGAGCAATGGGGCCCGCCCGGCGTAGTCGGCCGAGATCTCCTTGCCGAGGGCCCGGATGCGCTCGTGCAGCTCATCGGCCGCGACGACGATCGACCCGAGGTGCGGGTCGCCGACGTGCGGGTCCTGTTCAGCGCCCATCGCCGCGAAGGTAGAGGCGCCCCCGCGAACGGGCAACCCGGGCACCGCCGGCGACGTCGCAGCCCTTGGCCTCGCCGCGAGCGACGGCCAGCACCCGCTCGACCGCGGCAGCGTCAGGCGGGTGGCGCTCGGGCCCGCCGGCCTCGGCCGCGAGCCAGCGCCGGAGGGCGCGCCGGGCCAGTGGCGGCGGCGCCGACGAGATCGCCGCCGCGTCAGTCGGGTCGAGGTCGGCGGCGAGGGCGTCGAGCAGGTCGGCGTCGTCAGCGAGGAGCGCCGCCTGGCGCGCCAGCACCGCGGCGACGTCGCGCTCGGCCAAGTCGTCGAGCAACGGAAGCACCTGATGGCGGACCCGGTTGCGCCGCAACCCCAGGTCGGCGTTGGTCGGATCCTCGACCGGTGCCAGGCCCTCGGACCGGCACAGCGCCCGCGTCTCGGCCCGCCGCAGCGCGAGCAGCGGCTTGGTCGGGCCGGGCCGGATCCCGGCCAGGCCGTCGAGGCCGGCGCCCCGCACGAGGTTGAGCACGATGGTCTCCGCCAGGTCGTCGGCGGTGTGGCCGGTGAGGGCGCCAGTCGGCAGCACGGCCCGCCGGGCGGCCCGCGCCCGCGCCTCGAGGTTCGGGCCGTGACCGACGTCGACCCGCTCGGCCCGGAACGCCGCGCCGTACCGATCGGCCGCGGCCGCGACCACCTCGGCGTCGGCCGCCGAGCCCGGCCGGAGGCAGTGGTCGACATGGACCGCGGTCACGTCGCACCTGGCGGCCACCGCCAGCACCAGCAAGGCCAGCGAGTCGGCCCCGCCGGACACCGCGCACGTGACGACCGTCCCGGGCGCCGGGAACCGGCACCGCGCCAGTGTCCCCGCGTCCGTCCTCGCGTTTCGCGGCAAACCGGTGTCAGACACCGCTTTGGCGCGAAAGGTCGCGCATGGGCTCAGCCGACGTCGCGGAGGAGGTCGCCCTCGCGCACGAGGGCCAGGAGCTCGGGCACCGACTGCGTGCCGAGCTTGCGGCTGATGCGGCGGAGGCTCGCGTAGACGTTGGAGCGGCTGACGTCGAGCTCGCCGGCGGCCTGGCTCACCGAGGGCGTGGCCCGCAGGACCGCGAGGAGATGGCGCTGCTTCTCGGACAGGTCGACGAGCTTCTCGCGGATCGCCCGCACCCGCGGCGGTTCCGGCTCTGGCTCGGGCGCCCGCTCCAGCCGGGTGAGGTGCGGGCGCACCGACGTGTCGGCCACCAGGCTGCCCTTCTCGATGCGCGCCAGCTGCGAGAGCGCCTCCCGCTGCGCGGCCCGCCGCTTGACCGGCTCGCGGTCGCCTTCGAGCGCGGCCGCGACCTCCTCGACCAGCAAGTCGGGGAGGAACGGCTTGGTGAGGTAGCGGATGGCACCCTCGATCCCGCCGCGGACGCGGTCCTCGTCGGCCGCCCGGGCGGTGAGCATCAGCACCGGCACCTCGGACATCTCCGGCTTGGCGTCCGCCTTCAGCCGGGTCAGCACCTCCCAGCCGTCCATGCCCGGCATCATCACGTCGAGCAACACGACGTCGGGATGATGCTCGCTGGCCTGCGCCAGTGCTTCATGGCCGTTGTGCGCCACGACCACGCGGTGGCCCTCGAGCTCGAGATTCACGCGAATGATCTCGAGGATGTCGTCCTCGTCGTCGACAGCCAGCACCAGGGCCATAGCGGGGGTGGAGCCAGGTTAGTGGCGGACGGTCGCGGCGTCGTGAACCCGCGCCAACCAGCGCTCGGGATCACGAATCTCGCCCACCGTCGGGAGCATCGCCGGGCTCTCCCACACCCGGTCGAACACCGCCCGGCCGCCCTTGGCCTCCACCACCTCGATGAATCGTTCCCCTTCGGCGTATTGGCGCAGCTTGGCCTCGAGACCGATCAGCTTCTGGATCACGGCCGAGATCCCGCCCGTCCGGCGGCGGGAGTGCAGCACCCGCTGGAACCGCTCGGCCGACGGGATGAGGTCGGCGCCGGCCCGCCCCATCGTCACGTCGCCGTGCCCCTCCAGCAGGCTCATCAGCCCCTGGACCTGTTCGAGGATCGCCCGCTGCTCGTCGGTCGCGATCAGCGCGACCAGGCCACCTTCGTCGAGCGGGTTCCGGCCGGAGCGGACCTCCTCGACCGCCCGGCGAATGGCGACAAGGAACCGTTTCGGGTCGGGGTCGACCGCGCCGAGGGTGCCCTGCACCAGGCCGAGGAAGTGCTCGCGCATCCACGGCACGCCGGTGAACTGGGCCCGATGGGTGACCTCGTGCAGGGCCAGCCAGAGGCGGAACTCGCGGGGTGGGAACCCGAAGCGCTTCTCGAGGGCCAGCACGTTGGGGCCGACGTAGTAGACGAGATCCTGCTCCTCGTCGTCCTCGCCCTCGGTGATCAACAGGTCGTACTGGCCGAGCACGCGGGTCGACATCCAGCCGAGCAGTGCGCCCACCTCGGCGCCCGCGATCGACCGGCTGATCGGCGCGATCGGGCCGGTCAAGCGGGTGCCGAGCCGTTCGGTGAGCGGGCGGAACAGCCGCTGGAAGCTGGCCAGGTTGGCGCGGATCCAGCCCGTCCGATCGGTGACCCGGGCCCGCGCCGGGCCGGCGAGGGAGCGGAGACCGGTCTCGGCGGCGACGAGCTCCTCGGCCTGCGCGGTGAACTCGTCGAAGTCGGGCAGCAGCGACGCGTAGTGGTACGACTCGGAGAACGGCTCCCGGCCGGCGACCCGCACCGCGACCTTCTCCGCCAGGTCCCACGCGATCGGGTCAGCCATCTCGCATCGCCTCCGGGCTCACTGCCTCGGGTACTTCAGCGCCACCACCTTCACGATGTACCCGATGAGCACGCCGATGATGGCCACGATCGCCCCGATCGTGATGATGGGACTCACCCAGTAGATCCACGGCTTCCCGGTGGCCAGCAGGTCCATGGAGGGCAATGTACGCGCGGGACCGCCCGCGACTCACATCAGGCGATCTTGCGGCCGCGCGTCCGGGGTACCGCCATGGGCGCGTGCTGCGCGCAGAACTTCCCGTTGTTGTAGATCGACAGCCGGGTGCCACAGCCGTCCTCGAGACACACGCGGCCCGCTCGAAAGGCCTTCGACGGCCGGTCGTTCCCCGAGATCGGGTGCCCTGAGACGGATCGTGACATGGTCACAGCAACGAATTCGACCCCGGGCCGTATTCCGGATCGACGGGCGGATGCAGCTTCTCGTGGTGCAATGCCTCGGCGATGCGCCGGCGGAGATCGGCCGGGGCCTCGTCGTGGCACCGCCGCTTGACCACGATCCGCAGCTCGGCCTCGAAGTCGAAGGCCTCGAAACAGGGCGGGCAATCGTCGATGTGCTGCTGGATCAGGACCCGCTTCTCGTCGGTGAGCTCGCCGTCAAGGTAGTGGTAGACGAGGTGAAGCGATTCCTCGCACTTGTCGTGGCTTTCACCCATTGACGACTGGTTCCTCGCTCACGAGCCCCCTGGCCCGACCAAAGTCGTACAACTTCTTCTGCAGGGCTTTTCTTCCGCGGTGCAGCCGGCTCATGACGGTGCCGATCGGGATGTCGAGGATCTCGGCGATCTCCTTGTACGAGAAGCCCTCGACGTCACCCAGCAACACCGCCATGCGGAACTGCTCCGGCAGCGACTCGATGGCGTCCTTCACCTCGGTCTCGGTGATGTGCTCGAGAACCTCCTCCTCGGCGCTGCGGCCGGCGGCCGCTGCCTCCAAGGGCCCGAGCCGCCGGTACAGGTAGAGGTCCTCGACGTCCTCGATGTCCCGTTCCTCCGGTCGCCGCTTCTTCGACCGGTAGGTGTTGATGAAGGTGTTCGTCAGGATGCGGTACAGCCAGGCCTTGAGGTTGGTGCCCGCCTGGAAGCCGCCGTACCCGCGATACGCCTTCAGGTAGGTCTCCTGGACGAGATCCTCGGCATCGGCCGGGTTGCGGGTCATCCGGAGGGCAGCCGTGTAGAGCGACGACATGTGCTCCATCGCGTCCTCGGCGAACGTCGCCTGGTCGGCCATCGACCGGGAGGCTACCCCCCTACAACCGGTAATCCTCCCGTATTCCCTCGACGAAGCGGTGGAAGGCGATGTGGTCGGAGGTCAGCTCCCGGCGCTCGCCGTCCTTCTCGACCGTGACGGTGTCGACCTCCCGTGTCTCCTTGACGGCGACGGGCGTCCAGCCGTCCTCGGAGATCAAGGTGCGGAGCTCGTCGAGCACCGGATCGTCGCCCCATCCAGCCATGCGCCGATCGTACGGTGCATTCGCGTTTTCGCGTCGCGCGAGCGGGTCAGGCGACGACGTAGATGCGATCGACGTTGGCCGCGGTGTCCGTGATGACCACGGTCGCCGGCTCGTCGACGAGACCGCCGGCATAGCCCTTCGGCGCATCCATGAACGCGATCAGCCGGTGCATCCACGCGCGGATCTCGGCGGTCTCCGCCTCCTCGGCGGCGCGGCGGGCCTCGACGCGGCGCTTGGAGGGAATGACCCGGATCATGTCCATGAAATCGGCATGTCCGGGCCAACAGTTGAGGGAGCCGAGGCAAAAAAGCGGGGTGGAGCCCGAGATCGGATTCGAACCGATGACCTGCGCATTACGAGTCAG
>JAODBK010000006.1 GCA_025463925.1 Acidimicrobiales bacterium
GGCCGACGCCGCGGCCCTGGCCGGCGCCGCGGAAGGACGACCGGCGGCCGAAGCGGTGGCGGCGGCCAACGGCGGCCGGTTGGTGGTGTACCAGTCGAGCGGATTGCTGACGACGGTGGTCGTCGCCGTCGGCCCGGCCCGGGCGCGCGCCACTGCCGAGCGATCGCGCGGGCGAGTGCGGGCGCTGGCCGCGGCGTCGCCCGGACCTTTACGCTCTGGCCGGTCGCCGCCCGGGCCCACCGAAGGAGACGTCGGAGACACGTGAGCCAGGGACGGCGGGAGCGTCGGACGATACGCCGGGTCGAGCCGCGGTCCGTGCTGAAGTTCTCGGCCCTCCTGTACGTCTGCCTGTTCGTGATGCTGCTGGTCGCGGGGGTGATCTTGTGGGTGGTCGGCGGGGCCACCGGCGCGCGCCAGGCCGTGGAGCGCTTCTTCGGCGACCTCCTGGGGTCGAAGGACTTCCATCTCCTCGGCGACAAGCTGCTTGCTGGCGCGGTCGTCGGTGGCGCGGTGCTGGTGGTCGTCGGCACCGCCGCCAACACCCTGCTGGCGGTGCTCTACAACCTCATCAGCGACGTCCTCGGCGGGATCGACGTGACGCTGACCGACGACGACGAGCCGCCGCGCCCGTGACCGTGCCGGCGGGGTGCCGACTACGCTCACGCAGCGCGAAAGCGGGGCTATAGCTCAGTCGGTTAGAGCGCATCCCTGATAAGGATGAGGTCGCTGGTTCGATTCCAGCTAGCCCCACTCGACATGCCCGGGCCAGTCGCATCAGGAGTCGGAGTGCGGTCGGCGCCGGAGCTCAGTCGGTGCGCCGCCACGTCGCCGGCACCGGTCGCCCGAGCCAGGCCTCGAGGGCATCGAGGTGGGGCTCGTAGAAGGTCACCAGCTCCTTGCGGAGATCGGCCGGCAGGGGCGGCACGCGGTCCATGCGATTCCACGTGTCGATCTGGACGCCGAGCCGGCCTGGCAGCCGGTCCCATGCTCGGGTCTTGAGCATCAACCGGAGCAACGCTGGGTGGCGTGCCGGCTTGGTCTCGTTGAACCGCTCGCCGACGACGTCGGGCACCGGGTCGGCGTCGATCCCGATGTGCCGGCACACCCGGCGGTACGTCGCCTCGGGATCGGCCGCGAGCTCGTCGGTGAGGAGGACGCACACCGAGTCGCGACCGACGGCGTCGGCCCATGCCTCGAGGTGTGGCGCGTAGATGCCCTCTTCGATGTAGATCTCGTGCGGGATCTCGAAGTCGGTCGGGTCCGCCATCTGCCGTCGCAGGACCGGGCCCGGCGGGTCGTCGCCGCCCCACATGGCCTGCTGCATCCAGAAGTGGCTCCACGCGCGATCGGCCGGGTCTCGCAGGAAGGCGATCACCCGGATGCCGGGCAGCCACGCGCCGGCGAGCAGCGGCGCGCTCGGACTGCCCAGGTAGGTCGACGCGACTTCCCCGACGACCGCGCCGTCGGGCGCGTCGGCGAAATGGGTGGCGTACCACCGCAGGCCGCGGGTGCCGTACTTCGTCAGGAAGTGCGTTTCCTTGACGGCGGGCACGAAGACGTCCGGACGGGCCGCCATCCAGAAGTGCATCGACGTCGTGCCGCACTTCGGCGCCCCGAGCACGAGGAAGCTCGGCAGGCGCATGAGGTGCTGTGTTCGTCACCCACGGCGCGGCCACCTGCCGCCGCGGGAGCGCGCGGATCGGCGATCCAGGACGAGCAGGTAGGTTGCCGATGTGAAAGCGCTGAAGCGGGCGGTGCTCGCCCTCGGGATCGGCGGTCTGGTGGCGGCCGCGCTGCGGCTTCGGGGCAGCGGCGGGGTGCCGCCGCAGGGCGGCGGGTGGCGCGAACTCAGCGGACCGGACCTGCGTTAGTGGTCCGCTAGGTGCGGGCTGTCGTTGTCGGCCTCGGAGCCGTCGGGGCCCGGGCGGCACGCCAACTGCTCTCGTCCGGCCCGATCGAGGACCTGGTGCTGGTCGACGTCGACCTGGCCCGGGCCGCGGCCGCCGTCGAGTCGTTCGGTGATCCGGCGCGGCTCGACGACGACCTCCCTGGCGACCTCGCGGCCGGTGACGTCGTGGTGCTCACTCTTCCCGAGGGTCATCGGGCCCTGGCGGAGCGAGCGATCGATCGCGGCGCGGATGTCGTGTCCACCATTGACGACTGCGCCGAGGTGAAGGCGCTGCTCGCGCTCGACGGCGCGGCGCGGGCGCGGGGCCGGCACGTCGTTGTCGGCGCGGCGTTCTCGCCTGGCATGACCTGTGTGCTGGCCATGCACGCTGCGGCCGGATTCGAGCAGGTCGACGAGATCCACGTCGCCCGCGTCGGTACCGGTGGGCCGGCGTGCGCCCGGCAACGTCACCGGGCGCTTTCGGGACGGGCCGTCGACTGGCGCGACGGCGGCTGGCTCGAGCGGCCCGGCGGCTCGGGTCGCGAGTTGTGCTGGTTCCCGGACCCGGTGCGGGCCCTCGACTGCTACCGGGCGGCGATGCCCGAGGCGATGCTGCTGGTCGAGGCGTTCCCCGGCGTCCGACGGGTGACCGCTCGTGTCTCGGCGACCCGGCGCGATCGCGTGACGGCCCACCTGCCGATGCTGCGGCCGCCGCATCCCGAGGGTCAGCTCGGCGCGGTGCGGGTCGAAGTCCGCGGCCGGCGGGGCGTGGCGCGAGCCGAGCGGGTGCTCGGTGCCGTCGACCGGCCCGCGGTCGCCGCCGGGGCGGTCGCGGCGCTGGCGGCGCGGTGGGCGGCCGAGGGTCGGCTCGCCCGGCCGGGCGCGGCCGGACTCGGGGTGCTGGCCGAGCCGACGGGGTTCTTGGCGGGCCTCGCTGAGCGCGGCGTGAAGGCGGCGGTGTTCGAGGGTGCGACGGAAGAGGGGATCGCGGGTTGACGATTTGCTAGCCCGGCGGGGTCATTTCGGATTTGGTCCTGTCTTGTTGCCTGCGGGTGACCCAGGATGCCGGCGGGGGAAAATGGGTTCGTGGGGGACCTGCGACAGGGGCGCCCGCGTGGCGCCCCTGGTCGCGTCCGGGCACCGGTGCTGGTCTGGTGACGTCCCCGATCGTCAGGTCAAGCGGCTGGCGGTGGTCGCGCCGAGCCGATCGCGCAGCCAGCGAGCGTCTTCGACGGCGTGTCCTTCCCAGTCGTTGTTGAAGTACGCGTAGACGTCGCGGCCGTCCTGCAACCATGCCTCGAGCCGCGTCGCGACCGGCTGCAACCGCCGAGGCCCGTACCGACCCTGGTACTGCGCCTCCAGCGCGTTCGGGCCATGGAAGCGCAGGTACGTCCAGTCGGCGGTCAGCTCCCATGGGTGGTCGGCGAGGAGATCGTGAATGCACAACGCCGCGCGGTGCCGGCGCAGCACGTCGAACACATCGTCGTGCACCCAGGTCGGGTCACGAAGCTCGACTGCCCAGCGCATGGTGCTCGGCGCGACCGACAGGAACTCATCGAGCCGCTCCACGTTGCGCTTCCACCGAGGGGGCAGTTGTACGAGGGTGGGGCCGAGGGCGGCGCCAAGCCGCTCGGCGCGGTCGAGGTGGTTGGGCAGCCAGGTCGCGGCGTCCCGCAGCTTCATGCGGTGCGACCCGAACTGTCCGAGTTTGAGGGCGTACACGAAGCCCGGCGGCGCTTGGCGCCCCCACTGGTCGGCGGTCTCCGGCGGCGGCAACCGGTAGAAGGTGTTGTTCAGCTCGACGGTGTCGAAGAGCGTGGTGTAGTAGTCGAACCACTTCTTGGTCGGCAACGCCGGCGGATACACGACCCCGCGCCAATCGCGGTACATCCACCCCGAGCAGCCCACACGGGCCCGTCCGACCATGCGTCATCCGTACCCGCACATGGCGTCTCGCGTTGCAACGCCGCTCCGCGGATGGCGAGATCGGAGCCTGGTCGGCTGGCCTACGCTTGTCCGGCCGGGGACGTAGCTCAGCTGGCTAGAGCACCTGCTTTGCAAGCAGGGGGTCGTGGGTTCGAGTCCCATCGTCTCCACTCGAGTTCTTGCTGCTCGGGCCGCGTTTCGCGAGCCGGCTCGTCGACGACCTATTCGGTTCGTGCCCCCTGGGTGCCCTTCGTAACGAGATCATCGCGGTACTCAGCGATCGCGATGTCGATGTCTTGACCGTCGAGCACGTGTTGGTACCGGGCGGCCGCGGCCGCGCCGGTGTGTCCCGTGCGGTACATGAGCGCGCGCGGCGCGCCGATTGCTGCGACGAGCGTTGCCACCCGTGTCTCGGAGATCGTGGAATCGCAATCCTTGACACGCCGTCTTCGTGACCGGCACCCAAACGCGTCGTTGGAGGTTGCGGCGTCGTAATGGACCGCTCTCTGCGCCGGGAGAGACAAGGCCGTCGCCGCCCGGCTCGCTGAAGCGTTCGAGGTGCGACTCGAGAAGATGGTGGGGGTGGAGCCCGAACCATTACGGGATCACGGTGTGAAAATCCACGACCGCATCTATCCGGTGAAGCAGGTGATCGAGGCCGTCACCGGTCTGGATCGGCTGGCCTTTCAAAGTGCGCAGTCCCGCCAGCTTCCTGGATCGGCTGGGTTTCGAGCTCTGGCGCGCGGCGAAGTAGACGCTCCCGCGAGTACGCAGTGAGCGGAAATGAACTACATCCGCAGGATTTCACAGTAACACCCGCCGCGGTTGATGGCATGGTCTCAGGCGGTACGCGACAGGAGCGAGGTGGTATCACAATGAACATGGCGTACGTAAGCCCAGCTCAAAGCACAGAAATCTCGACTCACTGTGCTATCGCCTCGCTCCTGTCGCGTACCGCCTGAGATTCCGTCATGTACCGCGGCCGAAATATGGGTTCTGAACTGCCAGGATGCGGGTGATCTGGACTTGACATGGCTTGGTCGGGGCGCGACGCTCGGGAGCACTGATAGAGAGGCTAGAGCCCATGGGCGGCGACCCACTCGAAAGACTGGTGGTTGACGAGCAAACCATCGCACGCGAGGAGCTTGCAGAGGTGCTCGCACCGTACGTGGGAATCACGAAGTCCGGCGGCCTAGTACTCACCGAAGATGCTGCGACCCTGAACGCGGCAACACGCATGCTTGCCGTCATGCTCGCCCTATGGGCCGCGGAGTGGCTTGGCCTCCGCGCATCGAACGGCGCATCGCCAAACGAGTTGACGGAGCTGTCGGGTCTGCCATCCGGAACGGTGCGACCCAAGCTCTCCGAGCTCAGCAAGCGTCGGCTCGTGGCAAAGCGAGGCACGGGCTATGAGATCCCGTTGGCCTCGGTTCGCCTCGCCGCCGCGGTCGTCAGCGGTGCTGCAAACACTCGACGGAAGGCAGGCTGACGATGACGGAGGGCCACAACCGTGTGCGCATCGTTGTGGGTGAGACCGAGCTTGAGGTCGAAGGCGATGCGGACTTCATCGGTCGGTTCGATGACTCCATTGCGGCGATGCTCGAAGCTCTGTCGGCGGGCGGCTCGACGGAGGGCGGTGGCAAGAGGCGCGCGAAGCGAACGATCACTCATACGGACGACGGGGACTTCGGCGAACTCCTGCATGCTCTCCCCAAAGACGCAACAGGCACCGATCAGATGTTGCTTGCCGGCCGATTTGCGCAACTCGAAAGCGACGACAAGAGCTTCGCGACGAAGGACGCAGCCTCGTTGCTGCTGGAACAGTCGATCAAGATCGGGAATCCTTCGCAGTGCATGACCAACAATCTCAAGGCCAAGCGAGTGTTCAAGGTTGGCGATCGCTATCGCGTGTCGAAGTCCGGTGAGGAGTACCTCGACACCCTGACCGCCTCCTAGGTCGATAGGGCCCCGCGATGGACGCTGTGAGCCTGCGTCTGCAAGGGCTTCCGATGAGTGACCAGGTCATGGTCCTGTCGAGGATTGCTCAAGGTCGAACCGATACCGGTCGCTTTGGCCCCTCCGCAGTAGACGCTCTGTTGGATGAGTTGGGCCTGCCGCGACCAAGCAAAGTGTCGAACGTCCTTCTCGCGTTGGAACGCAAGCACCTGCTGACGCGGCTAAAGACGCCTGGCTCGTGGCGGCTCAGCCCAAAAGGGCTGGCTCGCTCCAACGAGCTCGCCAGCGACATCGATCTGGCTGTGCTGGGCGCGGAGATGGCGGCGGTTGGGGGATCCGCGCTTGGGCACGCGCTACATCCGGTGATCCCGCCGTCGCTAGCACCGCCCGAGCTGGTTGGCCCCCTTGCATCGTTCCTTGCAGAGCACCCCTTCGACACAAACGTGTTTGGGATGACGCGCTTCCCGGATGAGCAGGACGACGAAGACCCCGACCCAGTCGGACCCGCGCTCGAAGTAGCTAGCGAAGTCTGCGCCGCGCACGGCGTTGACTTTCACCTTGCGTCGCATCGGGCGATGTCTGACGACTTGTGGTCAAACGTCGCTGCGCACATGTGGGCATCCCGCTACGGCGTTGCCTTCTTTGAGGACAGGCGACATCGGGGCATCAACTACAACCTCACCATCGAGGTGGGTGCGATGCTCGCGATGGGACGTCGATGCGCGCTTCTCAAGGACACCTCAGCGAAGAAGCTTCCTACCGATCTCGTTGGCAAGATCTACAAGACCGTCGAACTTGACGACGCAGAGACTGTTGCCGCCGCGCTCCACCGGTGGCTCCGTGACGACTTGGCGGTCGGGTCGTGTGCGAAGTGCCCGGCGTAAGCGAGAAGCACTCACTGTCTCACCCTTGCGCATGATCTCCGTAAGCGATCCGAAGGCCGGACCGCCCGGAAGGTAGTCACGTCTGGATTCAACAAGGGCGACTACGAGCGCGGCCTGAAGCGTGCCGTGGAGAAGGTCGCCAACGATGCTATGCGCAAGTCAGCTTCCGACCTTAAACGCGCAAGCTTGCTGTGTCGCACAGCCTCGACCACGAGCCGGCCAACGAGGTACCCAACCGACGATCGACGGCGGATCGCCTCGCCCTTCTCAGCATCCCCAGGCGTCGGCATCGACCGCGATGCGGCTCGGGCGGTTGTCCGCCCTGGGCTGGTTCACGTAGAGGCCGCCTTCGGCGCGCCAACGCTCGCGATCGAGGCGGCGCTTCTCTGCTTCGATCGACCGATGCAGGCGCCGGCGTAGCTCCGCCGCCTTGAGTTCCGCGTCGCGCAGGATCGCGGCACTGGCAGCGAGCTCGACCGCCTCGCCGAGTTGACGTCGAAGTGCTGCAGCTTCGGCCGCAGCCAACTCGAACAGCAGCGCGTTCCCGATGTTATCGATTTCGGTAACGCAAGTCGGTGCACGTCTTGCTGATCGGAAGTTGTGAGCATCGATCGAGCAGTTGACGGTGGTGGCAGCGTCCACGAGCTTGAGTTGGACTTCGGAGCAGTCGTGCGCGTGGAACGACGGCGCTTGGGCATGGCGACCTCCGGTTCGGAAGGGAGTGACACCTCATCCACGTACGCCCGGGATTCGAAAAGCGCGATCTGGCGCTCGGTGCTATCGGCGCTACCTGGAATCGACCAAAAGAGAATCGTCGGGCCTGGCGGTGTCGTATCGGTAGCGTTGTCGACACCGGAACGGCTCGCAGGACGGCCGTCCGCAGGCTCGCCTGACGTCCTCGCCCACAAGACCCACGTGGCGAGGAGACGCCGTGAATGCGGACCAGCCGATGCTGCCGTTCGAGTTGCCCTGCGAGGGCGAATCACATGAATGTAAGTTGGAGGGCATGAGCGCGCTGGAGGGCAGGGCGGTTGTGCCGTCCCGCATCCCAAGCACGGGCGAACATCACGAGCCCTGGCTCCTCACCGCTGAAGAGCGAGCTGTGTATCGGGAGCGCTCGAAGCGATCTCGCGAGGCCAAACGCGCAGCTCTGAGTGGGGAGGGCCCGGCGCCGATCCACCCGATCAACGTGCCGCGACTCGACCCCGGCGACCTCATGCCGCAGCACGCGAGCACCGGCATCCAGGCGCTGTCGTTGTTCAGCGGAGGTGGCGGCCTCGACCTTGGCTTCGCGCGTGCGGGTTTCGAACACGTCGCGTCCTACGAGCTCCTCGACGATGCCGCGGCGACGCTCAAGAAGGCACACCCTGAATGGGAAGTCTTTGGGGGAGCCGAGGGCGACGTCAGGCAGGTTTCGTGGCGAAAGCAGTGGCGAGGCAGGGTCGATGTCGTCCATGGGGGGCCGCCCTGCCAGCCGTTCTCCAGCGCCGGCCGCCAGCGTGGAGAACTTGACCCGCGGGACATGTTCCCGGAGTTCGTTCGGGCGGTGCTGGAGCTGTCGCCTCAGGCGTTCGTGGCTGAGAACGTCCCCGCGCTCGCGTCGGCGAAGTTCGCGGCCTACGTCGACGAGATCATCCTCAGACCGCTCCAGGGCCGCTATCGAATCCACCGGCTTGAGCTCCGGGCGGAACACTTCGGTGTGCCGCAAGTTCGCCGCCGTGTTGTCTTCGTCGGGTTCAAGAGCGCGAAGACGGCGAGGGCGTTCTTGCGACCGGCGTCCACACATATGTGGAACCCCAAC
This sequence comes from Acidimicrobiales bacterium, assembly GCA_025463925.1. Lineage (GTDB taxonomy): Bacteria > Actinomycetota > Acidimicrobiia > Acidimicrobiales > AC-14 > RYN-50. Next base: position 8,456 of record JAODBK010000006.1, read on the forward strand.
GACGAACTTCCGGCGGTCAGGGAAGGACAGCGATGCATGGGTGTCCGGGAGGCGCTAGGGCTGCCGTACGCCGGCTTCGATGCGCTGTCCCCGACGATCCGCAGCGCTCTCACGGGGCCGCGACATACGACGTCGGTCCTCAACAGCACGGCGGCACGGCGCACGTTCGAGCAGCTGGAGATCTGGCCGAATGGCGTGGCAACGACGCGGGAACAGGCACGAGCGTTCGTTGCTGAGAACGGCCACTTCCGCCTCGCGCTGCCCGATGTGGCTCTGATCCAGGGGTTCCCAGAGTGGTGGCCCTTCGTGGGCGCGAACTACATGGTGCTCGGCCAGATTGGCAACGCCGTGCCGCCGCCCCTCGCCTTCGGGCTCGCGTCGAGCGTGGCATCCGCCCTCACCACAACCTGAGGCGCTCGATCAGCCGGGTGTGTTCTCCTCCGACGACTCGCCACTGCCCGAGTCGTCGGGGATCGCCTCTTCCGCTGCTTCGCGAATGACGGCTGCCTCCGCGGGCGTGATTCCCTTGGCGGCCAATTGGTCTGCCTCCTCGACCATCTCGCGAACGCGCATAGCTTGATTGGCGGTGATCTTTTCGAAGCCGCCGAAAAACGTCTTGCTGATGTGCGGGTTGTTGAGTGTCGTCCCCCGTTCGAGGACGTACTTCGCCCGCTCCTGCAGGATCTCAAGCATTCGCGCCTTCGTGTAGCCAGGTGGAATGTCGATCTGCTCCGCAAGGGCGCGCCGCCATCTGCTGCCGAGGAGGGCCTTCACCTCAGCGACGGTGTAGGCCGGTTTGTCGCCCAGTTCCGCTCGGACCTGTTCCGGGGTCACTCCCTCTGGCAGCCCTGAGAAGAGGCGCTGCTGCGTGAAGCCTGCCTCGACGTCCATCGCATCGAAGTACTGCTGCTTCTTCCACTGCTTCTTGTGGATCGATAGCGCGTCTTCATACGAGTAGACGTCCTTGGAACCGAGGATCGCGATGAGGTCGTCCTCCGAAACCCGTGATCCGAGACGGGCCGCCAGTTCGATGTCGGGCCGGACGTATGCCTCGAGCTTGTCGATCCAGGGCTTCATCATCGCCGGCGAGGCATAACAGCAGTACTGGAGCTCCTCCTGCTCGTCGAAGAAGCCGAACAACCAGTGCTTGTCCCGCCATTTCGTCACGTGGTCAGGGTTGAAGTCACGGACCGTCGAGATCGAGCTCTTCGTGGTCGACTTCAACTCGAATGGGACAGGGTCGAGGTCTGGCCGATCGAGATGGGCGTCCGTGTCGGAGCGCTTCCGTTCAGGGTCGACGCGCAGGTTGAAGAGGTCTCGCATCTTCTTCTCGCGTGCGTCGTCCTGAGCCGCCACGGCGTCATCATTCCAGGTCTGGCACGCTCGGCAGGTGGCCGGTGGTCCGGTTCCTTCGAACGAACATGTCCAAGCGCGCTTCCGTCGACAGCGGACGCGTGACACCGCGCCCGAGCTCGCACTTCGGAGACGGTTGCACGCGATGGGCTACCGGTACAGGGTCGACGTCGCCCCCCTCGCGGCACTCAGGCGACGAGCTGACATCGTGTTCACGAGGGCGCGCGTCGCCGTGTTCGTGGATGGGTGCTTCTGGCATGGCTGTCCGGACTGCGATCTCCGACCGAAAGCGAATGCAGCCTGGTGGCGGGAGAAGCTCGATCGCAACCGGGCGCGGGATGCCGACACAGACACCCAGCTGGTGCGAGCAGGTTGGGCTGTCGTTCGGGTCTGGGAGCACGAGGACCTCGAGGCTTCGGCCAGGCGTGTAGCCGACATCGTGGTTCAGCGACGACTCGCCGCTCGGAGGTAGTTCTCTGGGATGAAAGCGCCATGCCGCGGCACGATGCTCGGCGAAGCGGGCGCTGGCGACCCTCGGCTACCGCCCGCGCAGCTTCTTGATGGCGTCATTGATGTCGACGCCTGGCATCCGAGCGTCATCGGGGCGGATATCGACTCGCTCGCGAAGGTCTTCTTGGGTGCCGACGAGCACCATCCCGGACCGAAACGTCATCTTGAATCCGGCGATCCTGACCAGACTCGTGTCTTTTCCGAACGGCTGGTCGGGGTCGAGCCCCGCGTCGCGCACACGATCGAGGAAGGCTGGGCGGTCAGCCGCGTCCAGGTGGGCCCTTGCGAATGTACGAGGGCGAATCTCCGCCGTTTGATCCTGCATCGTGGCCAAGAGAGCCACCTGATAGCGGCCGCGCCGCTCTGCGCTCTGAACCTCGGCGTTGATGAAGGCATCGGCCGCCTGAACGAACTCGAGCGTCGCCTTCTCGGGGCTGTCTTTGAGCCGGCATCCGAGGAACGTGCCGAGGAAGAACGTCGCAACACCAGCTGCGGTCTCGCTACCTCGTTGGTCGTCGGAGACGCGTCCTACGACGGTGGACGCCTTCGCTAGGCCTGCTCCTTCAGCCGTCAGGAGGGACGCCTTGAAGACCTTGGTCTTGTCCGTAAGGGTGAGGTCTCGCAGGAACTCCAAATCGACGACGTGCCGACCGCCGACGACCTTGATCCGAAAGCGGAGACCCTCCTCCCGTTCGAGCTTCAGCACTGAAGCGCAGCGCTTGCCGTCAACGGTGCCCGCGATGACGGCGAGCAAGCCGGCTGGGTTCCGCCCGGTCTGCACCTGATCGAGGCGCTCGGCGATCACGCGCGAGGCATCAACAAGTTCGCCAGGATTCGCGATCACCCGTGCTACTGCAGCGCGGACGACGTCGTCCTCGTTGTCGTCGGCGACTACCTCGACGCCGCGCTCGCTGAGGCTGGTCACGATCTTCCGACGAAAGTACTGCCGAAGCTCGTCGTCGAGCTCGATCGGGTCATCCGTGAGGGCGAGTTCATCGCCCTCGTCGTTGCCACGAGGGACGTCGTGGATCGCTACGGCTCCTACGGCGAAGGAATCGAGGTTCACAGACCGCTGCCAGTTTCGGGTATCGGGCTCAACAGCGTCTCGCGGGCGGAGTCGAGGAAGGCTCGACGGTCTTCCTCGAATCGCTCGAGCAATGCCACACCGGAGGGCGTCACGCCGGCCTCGGCAGCGGCGATGAGCTGCTCACGGACTCGTTCGTACGCCGTGACCACCGCGTGGTCGCTCGGGAGCCATAGCTGGAGTCGCTGGCCGATCGGGAACACCTGAGACAGCCAGGCGCGGGCCCTATCGAGATCGTCCGCTCCTGCTTGTCGTTCGTGGAGAATGCGCACGTTCGTTGGCCCGCTGGCGAGCAGTGCAGCCGCTTCGTCGAGCAGGCCCCTCAGCTCGTCTCGTCGCTGAGCGACCTGCTCGCGATGGAACTCACGGGAGCGCGACCGGCGAGCCAGCCACGACGCGACACTCGGACCGAGCACGCCTGAGACGACGATGCCCGTCACGCCCACGATGACCGCGTTGTCGGTCATCGATTCAGTATCACCGGCATCGGTCTCGTAGCGGCGGACCACGCGTCAACGGCGTGCCCACTGCGTGCCCACCACGGTGGACACGTGCGGTCAAACAGCGGTCGTGACGGTCAACCGGAATCGCCGCTGACCAGCGCTCTTACAAGTCGACCGCAGGTGGCTTACGCTCCCGAGCCTGCTTTGCAAGCAGGGGGTCGTGGGTTCGAGTCCCATCGTCTCCACCAACCAACCAGCGAGCGGCTCGTCGTTCTGTACCCGTCACCGCCGGTTCGTCTGTCCGCGCAACCGTCGATCGGTTCCGCCCTCGCATAGATGCTGGCTACGGTCCCGAACGCCGGCTATGTGGGCCTCGACATGGGCTACTTCGTCTGACTCCTGCTGTGTTAGGTGCGGCCCCGGTGGTCTCGGTCGGCTGGCTGTTGCGGATGCCGGAGGCGCTCTGGGAGGCCCCGTTCTGGTCTGCCGAGTCCAGTGTCATGAACGAGCGACGTGCTTGCCGCCGGTGTGATCGAAGTGCTGGTGGTGTTCGGCCAGCAGGTCTCGGCCGTAGTCGCCGCCGTTTGGCGTGCGCACGAGCATGTGGATGTGGTGGCGCGACGGATCGATGTTGTCAAAGACGACGCCGTCGTGGTGGTCGAACTCGATGAGCGTCACCGGGCTGTGCACGCGGTAGTAGAACGCGTCGGTCGCGCCATAGCCGCCGTACCAGGAGAACCACGTCTCGTCGAGGTGCGACTCGATCTCCCGCGTCGACGCGGCGGCGTGGTCGTCGGCGTTCCAACCCGTGTAGGCGCGGGCGACGTCGAGCAGCAGCCGGCGCTGGGCGTCGGACAGATCGCTCGCCACGAGGCCTTGGTACGGCACGACGCGGTTGTCGTTGCCCATGCCGCCCACCTGACGACCGTCGAACGGGTTCTGCAGCTCTGGGTCGGACATGTCGGCCTTGGTGATCGACGAGTGGATGATCGCCGTGGTCCGCTGCTCGTCGGTGAGCGAGCGCATCAGCAGCAGCCCCGCCTCCTCCTCGAGGTCGAACCACGATCGGTCACCGATCGATCGGGGTTCGGAGCCCATGAACGTCGGCGTCGTGACGATGCGGCCGTCGAACACGACGGTGGCGATGCACAGGTGGTGGCCGTCGATCTGCCAGCCCCACGGCTCGCCACTCCCGGGATCGCCGTTGATCGACAGGAAGTACAGCCACTGCCCGTAGGAGTCGTGGTCGTCCTTGAGCTGGGCGACGAGCTCGTTCAGCTCCATGATCCCGAGCGCGTAGTCGTAGCCCCGAGCCGACAGCGTCGCCCGCAGCACGCCGAGGGCGAGGTCACGCGTGGCCGGCGGCAGGTCGTCGAGCAGCACACCGTGACGCCAGAACGCCACGTGCACGTTCGTCCACGCGCGCCACTCGGGCGCGTCCATGGCCAGGCACGCCTTCGACCGCTGCTCGGCGGACAGGGCACCGAGGAAGGTGAGCGCGGCGTCGGCGATCGGCGCGGTGTCGACCTTTACGGTGGCGTCCAGGGAGCGGAGCCCGCGGCGCACGGTGCCATCGGTCGTCACGCCGACGAACGGCGCGTGCATGCCCTCGACGCGTGGACGGATCAGCGGTGCGAACGGACCCGGGACCACCTGGTTGGCCCTGCCCGACAGCGGGGACAAGCCGCCGTAGCCGAAGGCGCGCCAGCCGTCACGATCGGCGACGGCCATCAGATGTGCTCCGCCGTCGCTTCGCGCCGCACGCCCATGTCCCACCGATGCTCCGGGCTGTTCGGCAGCTCGGATTCGGGAGCGCCGCCCAGATTGGACTCACTTCGAAACGGCGACCTCGTTCGTCTCGGCATGGTGGCTCTCCCGCTGTCCAGGTTACGCGGGCGCAGATGCCAGCGGTTGTTCGTCCAGGCGGCGCAACCCGCACCGAACTGACGCTCCATAACGCGGCGAGCGGATACGGCAATGGCGCACAGAACGGCGCTACCGCCGCTCTATCGAGGAGGAACCTCAAGCGCCCTGGCGGAGTGGCAACTCGCGCTCACGAACGGCTTCGGCGGCGTACTCGAGCGCTTGGCGGATGTCGTCGGCTTCGAGATCGGGGTGGTCGACGAGGATCTCTTCGTTGGTCATGCCCTCGGCCACCATGCCGACGACGGTCGCGACGGGGAATCGTAAGCCGCGGGTGCACGGGACACCGCCCATCTTGTCGGGCTCGATGGTGATCCGGTCGAAGCGCATCGATCCTCCTCGGCTCACAGCGTACGACGGTCCCGGCTGATCGCTTCGAGAAATGACGCGCCCTCCTCGTGTGTGAGGTCGTCGATCACCATCTCCTCGTGCGGCGGGAGCGGGCGAGCGCGACGGAGCAGCTCCTGTACGGGAAGCTCCAGAGTCGGCCCGTTCGGCATGTCGATCATCCTGCCTCCTTCCGTTGTGGCCGCGCTGACCGACCGACCTGTTCGAGGAACTCGGCCACGCGCTCGTCTTGGCCTTCGACCTTGTGTGATAGGCGAATGGCCGCGGCTGCCGAGGCTGACCGAGGCGAGCCATGAGCGACCGCAGTGAAGCGCCGCGGTCGGCTGTTGAGCAAGCCCAGCGCCGGACCCTGCTTCCATCCCCAAACCCGCCTTCTCGAGCGCGCCATCACAGCCGGCGCAGCTGCTCGCGGTGGACGACCAGGCCACGCTCGATGTCGGCGAGGGCGACCCGCGACCCCTCGTCGGCCTGCGCCGCTCGCGCCGCGATCACGTGGTGTTCGAGCCGGTCGAGATGCTCGCCGACGAGCTGACGGACCTCGTCGTCGGTCGCCACGCCAGGCCACAGGTTGGGTGGCTTGCGGCCGGCCACGCTCGAGATGCTCGCGAGGGGCGAGACGCCGAGCTGCTCGTCCTGTTCGATGAGCCGCTGGGCCCAGGTCCGCAGGTCGCGGGACAGGTCGTCGAGCGCGGCGTGGAGCGCGTGGGTCTCGGGCACCTTGCGGTGCGCCTGCTTCAGGTCCTGGACGACGTCGATGACCTCGCTGAGCACCGCGTTGAGGGCGGTGACCGGGTCGTCCGTCGGTGCTGCCATCAGGTTCGCATTGCCGCCGTTCGGTCGCCGACAGCTGCGCTATTCATCGGCGAAGCCCTCGGGATTGTCCAGCTCGAGCCCGAGCTCGTTGAGCTCCTTGCGATCCAGGAGCAACTGCTCTTCGGGATCGACCTCGTCGTCATCGATGGCGTCGTCGACGAACTCGGCCTCGTTGCCGATCTCGTCCGGGTCAGCATCGTTCGTGCTCATCGGCGTCCTCCTCGGAGCTCGCGCCTCGTCACACAATGACGCGATTCCGCGGCTTCCGGTGCCCGATGCCTACCCGGAGAAGCGCCAGCGGGTCGCGCCACCTGGCTCGACGGTCCCGACCGCAGTCGCACGATGGGGCGTGAGTTGATGCACGATCCACGGCGGCGGTCCGGCGGACGGTGCGCTGTACTCGGCGGTGAGCGCCAGACCGGTGTCGTCGACGCGGGCGGGCCAACCTTCGGCGTTCCACCGCGCCGCCATGGCGGCCACCGTCGATGGATCGACGACTCGGTGTGCCTCGCCTTCCACCACGAGGTCGAACTCGTGCGTGGCGACGCTCAAGGTGCAGCGCGGGTCGCGGGCGAGGTTCCGTGCCTTGCGGGTGCGGTCGCCGGTCTCGAACCAGAAGGCGCCGTCGACCCAGAGAGCGCCGACGCCGGTGACGTGTGGGCTCCCGTCGGGGTTGATCGTCGCCAGCCAGCAGGTGTGACGGTTCGGCCCGCCTGTCTCCGGGGCCTGGGTCACCCCACGGTCGAGGCGGGACGCGATCGGGGCCCAGTCGAGCGGCGGCAGGCCGTAGATGTCGGCGAGGTTCGTCGTGTCCACGATGGTTCGACGCTCCGGTCGACGAGAACTCATCGACCCGTCGTGCCCGCGACCCTACGCGGCGACGGGAGCCAGCTCGCCGTCGACCGCGACCGCCACGACGTCGACACCGGCGAACGCCTCGTCGGTCGCCGGGTTGCCTGGCAGGCCGATGCGCGCGAGGACCGCCGCCGCCACGATGATTAGCGCACCGAGCAGCATCGCGGTGCTCAGGCCGCTCATCCAGGCCGACCGCGCCGCGGCGGCCAACTGTCCGGCCGGGCCGGCGGGCAACGCCGTCGCGACGTGGAGCGCGCCGGCGAGGGACGCCTTGGCGGTCGCGGCCGCGGTCGCCGGCAACCCGCCGGTCGCGGTCGAGAGGTGCGTCGCGTACTGCGAGGCGAGCACGCTGCCGAGCACGGCGACGCCGAGTGAGCCGCCGAGCTCGCGGGTGGTGTCGTTCATCCCCGCGCCCATGCCGGCCTTGTTCCTGGGCACCGATGACATCAACAGGTCGGTGGTGGGCGACATCGCGAGCGCCATGCCACCGGCAGTGATCGACAGGCCGAGCGCCACTTGCGCGTAACTCGGGGCGCCGGGAAGCATCGCCAAGATGCCGATACCGACCGCGACGAGCGCGAGGCCGCCGGCGATCGTGGCGCGAGCGCCGAATCGCTGCACGACGGCCGGTGACCGCGGGGCGACGAGGATCATCGCCAGGAACATCGGCGCCAATCGCAGAGCCGACTCGAACGTGCCGTAGCCCATCACCAGCTGGAAGAGCTGGCTGATGGAGAAGAACACGCCCATGAGCGTGAAGAACACGAGTGTGAGGGCGAGGCTCGAGATGCCGAATGTCGCTCGCCGGAAGAGGCGCACGTCGAGCATCGGAGCGCGGGTGCGGAGCTCCCACGCAACGAACACGCCGACCAGCGCCAACCCAGCAAGCAGGAAGCCGAGCGTGCCGGCCGAGGTCCAGCCGTGGGTCGGCGCCTCGATGAGGCCGTAGACCACCGTCGCGATTCCCGCGGTCGACAGTGCGGCCCCCAAGAAGTCGAGTCTCGGGTGCTCAGGATCACGCGACGTCGGGATGAGCACCATGCCGGCGACCAACGCGACCGCGGCGACCGGCAGGTTGAGCAAGAACACCGAGTGCCACGACCAGTGCTCGAGCATGAAACCGCTGATCATCATGCCGACGGCCGCGCCGCCCCCGGACACCGCGGTCCAGATCGCGATGGCGCGGGCGCGCTCGGCGGCGGGGAACACGTTCGTGAGGATCGACAGCGTCGACGGCATGATCATCGCCCCGGCCAGGCCCATGACGGCGCGGGCGGCGATCAGGCCGGCGCCGCTCGTGGTGAAGAACGCCGCGAACCCGGTGGCGAGCGTGAACACCACCAGCCCGCCTTGCATCACGCCCTTGCGGCCGAAGCGATCACCGAGCGAGCTCGTCGTGAACAGCAGCCCGGCGAAGACGAGCGAGTACGAATCGACGACCCATTGCTGGGCCGAGCTGGACAGGCCGAGGTCGGCGGCGATCTTCGGCAGCGCCAGGTTGAGCGCGGTGTTGCCCAGCATCACGAGCAGGAGGCTGGTGCACAGGACGGCGAGGATGGCCCAGCGCCGGGGATTCGCGCGGTCGAGATCGTCGGCCTGGAGTGGTTCGGCGGTGGTGGAAGCCATGCCTCATTAGAACTGGCAGTTCTGACACTTGTCAAGTGTGACACTCGTCATATATGACAAACAGGCAGTTCTGTCATATCCTGTTCACATGTCCTCACTCCGCCAACGGCACACCGAGCGCACCCGCGACGCCATCGTCGCCGCGGCGTTCGAGCTGTTCGCATCCAAGGGGTACGCCGAGACCACGATCGACGAGATTGCCGAGCGCGCCGACATCGCGCCTCGCACGTTCTTCCGCTACTTCCCGGCGAAGGAAGCCGTGCTGTTCCACAACTCCGACGGCCAAGTCGACGAGGCGGTCGCCAAGCTCCGCGACCGACCCACCGACGAGACGCCGTACGAGAGCCTGCTCGCAGTGCTGCGATCCATGGCGGCCGAGGTGGCGCACGGCGACACGCGCGAGATCATGCTCGCCAAGTTCGCGGCCGAGAACGACCGGCTGTTCGAGCACCACCGCGCCGTGGTGATGTGCAACTTCGAAGAGTCGATCACCGAGGTCTTCAAGGAGCGGGCCGGCGACGAGTTCGACGGCCTGGCCATCGACGCCGCGGTCGCAGCCGTGCTCGCGACGTTCGGGACCGCGATGCGCAGCTGGATCCGAGCCGGGGCGACCGACGACTTCGAGCCGATCCTCGAGCGCTGCGTGACCGCCGCTCAGGGCGCCTTCCAAAGCGTGCCCGCGGCCGCACCGCGCTGACGCCCGCTGACGCGACGCACCACGGTCACTGGTCCGGCACGCCGGCGACCGGGACCGGGAGGTCGTCGGCTCGCAGTGCCCAGTCGGGTGCCGACGGCAGTTCAGGGATGCGGCCGACTTCGACCGCGGGGAAGCCGTCGATGTCGATGCCGGCGCCGAACTGCGAGCGCTGCTTGACGACGGCTCCGGCGCGCACGATGCAGCCGGCACCCAGCACGCTGCCGTCGCAGACGATGGCGCCCGGCTCGACGATCGAGCGGGCCCCGATGCGACAGCCGTGAATCATTGCGCCGGGACCGATGATCGCGCCGTCGTCGATGATGAGGTCGTTGTCCGGCAGCAGGTGCAGGACCGTGTTCTCGAGGATCTGGACGTCGTCGCCGATGCGCACCGGTCCGTGGGAGTCGCCGATGATCTTGACGCCGGCGCCGATGATCGTCCGTTCGCCGACGACGACGTCGCCGGTGATCTCCGCCGTCGGGAAGAGGGTTGCCGAAGTCGCGACGGACGGCACGATGTCGCGGTACGCGTAGAGCTGGCCCATGGCGATCGTCTCCTGCGTGTGCTCGACGGTGATGGCGGTGGCCGGTGGGAGCGAGAGGTCGCCGCCGCGCAGTCCGGCCAGCCGATGCCGATCATCGGCCGACGCGGTTCGCACGATGCGCGCCGGCCGCCCGACCGCGACGACGTCGGGCGGCAACGTCATCCCCGACGGGACGAGGGTGCCCTCGCCGAGGAAGACGCGGTCGCCGACCCGGGCGCCGGGCATGAGGATCGACGCGTTCCCGATCTCGCAGAAGTCGCCGACGGTGGCGCCGACGACCATGCAGCGATGGCCGAACACGCTTCGCCGCCCGACGGTCGTCGGGAAGGCGGTGGTGCCGACCACGACCGAGTTCTCCAACACGGCTGATCCGGTGCCGACTTCGACGCCGGCGCGGTGTGACCGGATCACGGCCCCTTCGGCGAGGAGCGACCCCTCGCCGAGACGCGCCACGCCGACGACCACCGCGGAGCGGGCGAGCTGCGGCGCGCCGGCCTCGGTGTCGCGCAGGGCGCTGGCGGGCCCGGCGCTCACGCGAAGTTGCGCGGCGCGAGCTGGTCGGCGGGGATGATGCCGAGCCGGCCGGCCTGGTAATCCTCGATGGCCTGGACGATCTCCTCGCGGGTGTTCATCACGAAGGGCCCGTAGTGCGAGATCGGCGCGCGGATCGGCAGCCCGCCCAACAGGAGCACGTCGAGCGGCTCGGCCTGCCGGTCGTCGGCGGCCACGACGACATGGTCGCCCGGGCCGAAGACGACGAGCTCGCCGCTCTCGACCGGTCGACCCTCCGAACCGGCGGTGCCCCGGCCGGTGAGGACGTAGGCCATCGCGTTGAACGCCGGGTTCCATGGGACGGAGAGTTGCGCGCCCGGTGCGAGGGTCACGTGGGCATAGGTGATCGGGCTGTGGGTGACGCCGGGTCCGTCGTACCCCGCCATGTCACCGGCGATGAGGCGGATCAGCGCGCCACCGTCGTCGGAGGTGAGCAGCCGGAGCGCGTCTCGAGTGATCGACTGGTAGCGCGGGGACGTCATCTTCAGCGCCGGGGGGAGGTTGACCCAGAGCTGCACGGCATGCGCCGGTCCGCCGCCGCGGTACATCTTCTCGGTCGGCAATTCGTCGTGCAGGATGCCGCCGCCCGCCGTCATCCACTGCGTGTCGCCCTCGCCGATCACGCCGCCCCCGCCGTTGGTGTCGTGGTGCGCGATCTCGCCGTCGAGGATGTAGGAGACGGTCTCGAACCCGCGGTGCGGATGCCATGGCGCGCCCTGCGCTTCATCCGGACCGTTGATCTGCGGTCCCAGGTGGTCGAGCAGCAGGAACGGATCGGCGTCGGCCATCGAGAGGCTGCCGGGAAATGGCCGGCGAACGCTGAAGCCGGCACCTTCGGTCTGGCGGTGCGCAGTGATCACCTTGGCGACAGGTCGGGGTCGCGATGCCGCGGTATCGGGCCGGGGAATGCGGGGCAGGACGAGCGGGTCGTCGACGGTGATGGCCGGCATGGCGGGTCAGCTCCTGTCATTTGCGCGAGACAGTTTCAATGACACGTCCACAATATCGGCGCTTTGATGATACGTCAACAAAACCGTACGATCGGATGGGGCGAAACCTCAGCAGATCGCAAGGCGGACCGGCAGGCCGGACGCCCAGGGCATGCCCGTGAGGGGGTCGACGTCATCGGTCGCGCTGGTCAGGGCGGCGACCGGCGCGCCGTCGCGACCGTGGTTCATCGACACCGTGCCCGGTCGCACGCCGGCGTCGATCCGGACCACCACGTCGATCTGGCCGTGGGCACTGGTGATGCGGACCCGGTTGCCGTCGACGATCCCGTGCCGCGCGGCATCGCCGGGATGCAGCCGGGCCGGGGCCTCGGCGTCGCGACCAACCGCCTCGCCGGCGTAGTCGAGTGAGTTGAGCCGGCGGATGTCGCGCCGGTTGGCGAGGATCAACTCGTCGTCGCCGGCGTCGCCCGGCGGGTGGTGCCGGGCCAGGCGGTCGATCAGCTCGGGCGGCGCAACCTGCCAGCAGCCGTCGGGCAACAGCTCGCCGGCGACCCACCCGTACTCCTGGGGCACGTCGATCCCGTGCGGTCCGGCGGCGACGACCTCGGCCGGGTCGAGGCTGGAGTGTCCGAGGACGCCGCCGAGGAACAGCTCGTCGGTGAGATCGTCGGGATCGGCCCCACCCAGGATGTCGCCGCCCATGCGCCGGGCGAGCTGGCCGAAGATCCACCACACCGGCCGGCGCTCGGCGACCGGCGTCACGACTGCCGGTGTGTACTGGATGCCGGAGCGCATCGACACCGCCTCGGCCAGAGTGATGTCGGCCCGCTCGAGCTGGCCGGTGGCCGGGAGGACGTGGGTGGCGAGCGCGGTCAGCTCGCTGTCGGCGACGTCCACCACGGCGAGCACGTCGAGCGACGCGAACGCGTCGCGGGTGCGATCGATGTCGGGGAACGCGTGAAGGGGGTTGCCACCGCCGATCACCAGCGCGCGCAGGTTGCCGGCCTCGATCTCGTCGACCATCGCCACGCACGGGTACTGACCGAGCACCGGGCGAAGCTCGGGCCGGCTCGGCGGTCCGGGCGCCACCACCGGCGGGTACGCGCCGCGCCGGAGTCGCATCACTTCGCCGCGGTTGAAGCGCATGCCGGTCTCGCGGTCGAGTGATCCGGTGAGCACGAGCAGCACCCAGCGAAGCCACTCGGCCAGCACGCCGTCGGCGCTCATGGTGAGTCCCGTGCCGCACATGACCGCGAGCCGCCCGCGGTTGGCTCGCACCTCGGCGAGCAGCGCCAGCAGCTCGTCACCGTCGGCCTCCGCGGCGGCCGACGCCCGGTCGAGCGTGAAGTCGCGCAGCGCGTCGCGCAACGTCTGCAGGTCAGTGGGCGCGCAGTGCGCGTCGGCATCGACGCCATCGCGCAAGACCTCGCCGCACAACCACGCCAGCACCGCCGTGTCCGAACCGGGGCGGACGGCGAGGTGACGGTCGGCGTGGGCCGCGGTCTCGCTTCGGCGAGGGTCGAGCACCCAGACCCGCCCGCCGAGTGCACGATACCGACGCAGGTGCGTGATCGGGTCGGCCATCGCGGTGCCGTATCCATGGGACACCACCGGGTTGATGCCGAACGCGATCAGCAGTCCGGGTTGTCCCGGGTCCCAGACCGGGTTCAACATCGCTTGGCCGGTGACGAGTTCGGCCGCGGTCAGCACCGGCGCGTTGTCGACGGTCACCGCGGTGTACACGGAGCGCGAGCCCAGCGACGCGAACCAGGTCATCGACGAGACTTGGCCGGCGCTGTCGAAGCCCAGCCCGGTGGCGAGGTAGAAGCCGATGGCATCGTCGCCGTGCGCGTCGCGCACCGAGCCGATGCCGGCGGCCAGGTCGTCGAGCAACTCCTCCCATGTCACCGCGTTGCCGCGAAGGCGGGGATGATCGAGACGCGCCGCCGCGTGATGGAACGTTCCGAGGGCGCGGCCCTTCGGGCACGTGTAGCCCTTCGACGCCGGATGATCGGGATCGCCGCGCACGCCGACGACCCGGTCGCCGTCGACGTCGACGAGGATCCCGCACGACGCCGCGCAGATGCGGCAGTAGCTCGCCCGTTCCTCGCTCACGGCACCAGCCTGCCACCGCGCCCGCGGACGAGACCGGTGGCCCCGTCGAACACTCGGTCGGTCGTCGGGGCGATGTCGTGTAGCCATGGCATCGGACGCATACTTGTCGGCCATGGGTGGGATGGGGCCTCCCGAGAACTCCGGGTTGATCGACGCGCACGTCGGCCTGGCCCGGCACTTGGCGCGGCTGTACGCCAATCGAGGCCTGGCGGTCGAGGACCTCGAGCAGGTGGCGATGCTCGGCCTCGTCCTGGCGGCGCGACGGTTCGATCCCGAGCGGGGTGTGCCCTTCAGCGGGTTCGCCTCCCGGACCATCGTCGGGGAGCTCAAGCGCCACTTCCGCGATCACGCGTGGACGGTGCGGCCGACGCGGCGCAGCCAGGAGCGCTACCTCGCGGTGCAGTCGGAAGCAGCGACACTCACGCAGAAGTACGGGCGGTCGCCGACGATCACCGAGCTCGGGTCGGCCCTCGCGATGACCGACGAGCAGGTGCTCGAAGCGACCGACATCATCCAGCTCCGGTCGCCGGCGTCGCTCGACGCGCCGTCCGGTGCCGGGCGCGACGGCCGGTCGCTGTCGGAAGCGGTTGGGCGACTCGATCCGGCGTTCGCGGCGTTCGAGGACCGGCGCCTCGTGAGCCGGCTCATGCACGCGCTCTCCGAGCGCGACCAGCGCGTGCTCGAGATGGTGTTCTTCGAGGAGAAGACGCAGCGAGAGGCGGCCGTGGAGGTCGGCGTGAGCCAGATGCAGGTCTCGCGCATCGTGACCAAGGCGCTCTCACGCATGCGGGCCGCGTCGGGTCTTTGAGCGACGGCCAGACTTCGCATTCCGGACATCCGTCGGAAACCTGGGCGCGTTAGGGTCGATGCATGGCGACCGCGGCGGAGATCCGCCAGTTGCTCTCGGCCACCTCGCTGCCGACCGATCTCGTCGACAAGCTGGTGGCCGACGCACCGACGGTGTGGCTGGTCGGCGAGCAGTCGGCCGTCCTCGCCGGGGACCTCGCGCTGTGTCATCCCGAGCTCGGCGACGGCGAGGTGCGGGCCGTGCTCCGGTCGACCGACCGATCGTCGCGGTGGCGGCTCACCGTCCTCGCGCACGACCGACCCCGCCTGATGGCGGACACTGCCGGCACCCTGGCGTCGGAAGGGCTCTCGGTCCAGTCTGTGTCGGCGACCGGTTGGCCGGCGTTCGGCACGGCGATGCACAGCATGGTCGTCGCGGTGCCCCGCCGGCGTCGCTGGCAGCGCGAGGACTGGGACACGCTCGGCCGGCGACTCAAGGAGGTGCTCACCGGCGATCAGCCGGCGACCGTTGCCTTCACCCCGCGCCCGCCCGTGGCCGTGACCGTGAACCCGGACTTCACCGGCCAGTGCCTCGTGCAGGTCGACGCGCCCGATCGCACCGGGCTCCTCTGGGCCATCACGTCGTGGTTCGCGGCGAACGACGTCAACGTGGAAGCCGCGAACACTCTCAGTCGCGGCGCGAGAGCACGCGGGACGTTCCTCGTCACCGGCGACGTGGACTCGGCGGCGCTGCTCGGTGCCCTGTCGGGAACAGGTGCTAATGGAGGACCGGCCCGGACGCGACCGCTTCGAATGCGGATCCCGGGACGCTCTTGAGCTGACCCACCTCGTCGTCGTTCCACCGGCTGTCGAGCGCGCCGGTGATGTACCAGTTGGAGCCGTTGTCGGCGACGAACATCCCGTAGCGCTTCAGCGCCAGCAACACGACGCGCGCGGTTCCGGTGTAATGGCTGATGTCGAAGCTCGCCTTCAAGCGGAAGCGCGCCCCCATCGGCGCCACGTTGGGGTCGGTCGTCGACCCGGCCTGGTGCGTCGCCGGGTGGATGTACCCGCGCTGCGTGCGCGCGATCGTGAAACGAAGCGCGTGGTCGATGTGACCGGCCTGCACCTCGTCCCATCGCACGAGCCCGGGGAGGATCGGCAGTCCGGCGGCATCGGCCGACGTCCAGGTGTCCGGTCGCAGCCGGTCCGAACGGAGGTCGAAGATCGCGCCGGAGTCGGCGTTCCATCCGCCGTGCCCATCGGGTGACGCGTGGTAGAGCTCGTACAGGTGGCAGTCGCCGGACGCGACCAGCACGTGGCTGTCGGACCCGCTCTCGATCGGCGCGTTGGGGGGGACCGGGTAGGGACCCGGGTCGCTCTCGTCGCCGTACGCAGTGAACGTGATCGGCACCTTCTGCTGGTTGGCCGGCACCACGACGTACGGGATGCCGTAGACCGAACCCCAGTCGGGATGCACGCGACCGCCGGCGCCGATGCTGGAGACCCACGCCGCAGAGTGCGAGTCGAGCGGGTCGCCGGAGACGTCCCGCCGCCACGGGTTGTCGGCGGGGAACAGCGGGCAGCCGGCGATGGTGGCGCCGCCGGCGGTGGTGGCCGCGGGGGCGGTGGTGGGTGGACGGGGCGCGGTCGCCGCCTTCGCTGCTGCTGCCCTTGTCGTCGTGGCCGCGCCAGCGCCGGTCGTCGTGGTGGACGACACGACCGTCGTGGTGGCTGGCTGGGGTGCCGACGTCGACGTGGATGTCGTGGCGCCCGCGATGGCCGCCGGCTTGCGGCCGCCGCCGCCGTGGCTGCAGGCCGCCAACGTGGCCAGCGCCAGCGCGAGGACGGGAGCTCGGCGCATGCTCATACCTACGGCATCGTTGCCGACCGGGTTGAACTGCGCCGGAATCGCGAACCGAATGGCCGGCCAGAGGCGTGGCACGAGGCGGTCGACGGATTCATCGGCGGCGCCGAAGCGGTGCTGGCCCACTCAGGCGCGGTGCTGCTGGTGCTGCTCGCGGTGGCGGCGATCGCAGCGGCGGCCCGAGTGCTCTGGTCGGTGGGCCACCGCCGGATCGTCTGACGACGACGCGACTACTTGTTGGGTTGCGGGGTGACGCGGAGGTACGGCTTGAGGGCCTTCCAGCCCTTCGGGAACTTCGCCTTGGCGTCCTCGTCGGAGACGGCAGGGACGATGATCACGTCCTCGCCTTCCTTCCAGTTCACCGGCGTGGCGACGCTGTAGTTCGCGGTCAGCTGGAGCGAGTCGAGCACCCGCAGGATCTCGTCGAAGTTGCGGCCGGTCGACGCCGGATAGGTGATCGTGAGCTTCACCTTCTTGTCCGGCCCGACGATGAACACCGAACGCACCGTCGCGGTGTCGCTGGCGTTCGGATGGATCATGTCGTAGAGATCGGCCACCTTCTTGTCGGGGTCGCCGATGATGGGGTAGTTGACGTTGGCGTTCTGGGTCTCGTTGATGTCCTTGACCCATTCCTTGTGCGAGTCGACGGGGTCGACGCTCACCGCGATGACCTTGGTGTTGCGCTTCTTGAACTCGTCGGTGAGCTTCGACATGTAGCCGAGCTCGGTGGTGCAGACCGGGGTGAAGTCCTTCGGGTGCGAGAACAGGACACCCCAGCCGTCGCCCAGATACTCGTGGAAGTTGACGGTGCCCTCGGTCGTGTCGGCGGTGAAGTCGGGCGCAATGTCGCCCAAGCGGATGGCCATGGTTGTTCCTCCGGTCGCGTGGTCGGTCGTCAGCCTAGAACCTGACCCGAGCGGTCAGGATTCCCGGTGCACCAGAAACGTCCCGGTCGCTCGGCTCACCAGCTCCTCAGCGGCGTTGGTGACACGAGCCTCGCAGTACGCGACCTGTTTTGCGAGCCGCACGACCTTGCCCTGCACGGTGAGATGTTCGCCGGCCTTGGCGACCCGCATCGTCTCGGTCTTCATCTCGAGCGTGGCCCGGGTGCGGTCGCGCCCGTCGAGTCCGGCATTGGCGGCGAAGTTCATCGCGGCGTCGAGCAGTACCGAGTGGACGCCGGCCTGGACGATGCCATGGGGGTTGCACGCGAGCGGCGTCGGCATCCACTTCGCGGCTACCCAGCCGAGGCCCTCATCGACGCCGTAGTCGGTGAACGTGCCGCCGATCGCCTCGATGATGGGCATCCCGCCGTCACCCAGCCAGCGCCGCATGTCTTTCACGGGGGCGAGGATAGAGTTGAACGCTCGGTCTCGTTTTGGAGGTCCCCATGCCCGATGCCGTGATCGTCGACGCGGTCCGCACCGCCGGTGGCAAGCGCAACGGCAAGCTGAAGGACTGGCACCCGGTCGACCTGGCGGCGGAGACGCTCGAGGCGCTCGTGGAGCGCACCGGCATCGATCCGGCGCTCGTCGAGGACGTGATCATGGGCTGCGTCATGCAGACCGGCGAGCAGGGGTTGAACATCGCCCGCAACGCCGCGCTGGCCGCCGGGTTCCCGGAGTCGGTGGTCGGCACGTCGGTCGACCGCCAGTGCGGGTCGAGCCAGCAGTCGGCCCACTTCGCGGCCCAGGGCGTGATCGCCGGGGCCTACGACGTGGTGATCGCGGCCGGCGTCGAGTGCATGACGCGCGTGCCGATGGGCGCCACGCTGACCCAGGGCCCGGGCCTGCCGTTCGGGCCGAAGATGATGGAGCGGTACGCGTCGGCTGGGGGACTGGTGCCCCAGGGCATCTCGGCCGAGCTCATCGCCGACAAGTGGGCGTTGTCGCGCGACGACCTCGACGCCTTCTCGGTCGAGAGTCACAAGCGGGCGGCCCGCGCCACCGAGGAGGGCCGCTTCGAGCGGGAGATCATCCCGATCACCGTCGAGGTCGACGGCGGCAAGGAGGAGTTCCGGACCGACGAGGGGATCCGACCGGACTCGTCGCTCGAATCGCTGGCCAAGCTGAAGCCGGCGTTCAAGCCGGACGGCAAGGTGACTGCCGGCAACTCGTCGCAGATCAGCGACGGCGCCGCGGCAGTGCTGATCATGTCGGAGCAGAAGGCGGCGGCGTTGGGGCTGACACCGCGGGCCCGCTTCCACTCGTTCGCGCTGGCGGGCGTCGACCCGATCACGATGCTCACCGGCCCGATTCCCGCCACCAGCAAGATCCTCGAGCGGTCGGGCCTGTCGCTCGACGACATCGACCTCATCGAGATCAACGAGGCCTTCGCCTCGGTGGTGCTCGCGTGGGAGAAGGAGCATCACCCGGACATGAGCCGGGTGAACGTCAACGGCGGCGCCATCGCCCTCGGGCACCCGCTCGGCTGCTCCGGGGCGAAGCTGATGTCGACGCTCCTCAACGAACTGGAGCGCACCGGCGGGCGCTACGGCCTCCAGACGATGTGCGAGGGCGGCGGCATGGCCAACGCCACCATCATCGAGCGCTTGGGATAGCACTGGTCTGGACGCTCCTCAAGATCGCCGTGGCGCTGGCGGCGGTCGTCGTGATCTGGCGGATCGGCATGGCGATGCTGCGCGCGTTGGCCCGGCCGAACGAGCCGCCGCCCGAAGGCGAGATGCGCAAGGTCAACCTGCGGTACCGGTGTGGGGTCTGCGGCGCCGAGGTGCGCATGACGCAGGCCGCCGAGGACCTGCCACCGTCGCCGCGCCACTGCCAGGAGGACATGGACCTCGTCGCCAGTCCGTACGACTGACGCTTCGTCCCCAGCCTGTGGGTAAGTCTGGGGAGAGTCACATTCCTGTAACTCGCCGTTCAGCTAGTGATACTGGGTCGCGGTGATGAAGCCTCCGGTGATCAGCACCAGGCCGAGGACCAGGTACTTGTTGTCGGTGCCGCCCGGCAGCACCCCGGTGTAGTTGACGATGATGATGACCATGCCGACGATCAGGCAGGTGAACATCACCGCCGGGACCCACGGCGGGCTCACCTTCTGCGACTTGGGGATCGGCGGGGTGTACCGCCCGGACGGCGCGGTGCCGCCTTTCGGTGTCACCCGTCCGCCCTTCGGGATGACCCGCTTCCTCGACGCCATGGAGCGAGCGTAGGCGATGGCCCGCTTCGGTGGCCGCCGGCAACGCGTCCGATCCGGGCGCCCGGCGCTGGTGGTGGCGTTCTTCCTGCTGGGGCTGC
The DNA here is from genome assembly GCA_025463925.1 of Acidimicrobiales bacterium. Taxonomy (GTDB): domain Bacteria; phylum Actinomycetota; class Acidimicrobiia; order Acidimicrobiales; family AC-14; genus RYN-50. The sequence continues at coordinate 28,179 of JAODBK010000006.1, forward strand.
TCGCCGTGGTCGCGGTGCGGTCGATCCCGGCCGACCCCGACGCCCGGCTGCCTCAGCGGTTCCGCCTCGTCGGGCTCATCCACCGCGAGCAGCAGAATGCGGCTGCCCTCCGGCGGGAGGCCGACCTGTTGCGGGCCGACATCGAGGCCAGCCGCCGCGACGCCGCCACCCGAGCCTCGCGTGGGACCGAGGATCAGCTCGCCGGGCTGTCCACGCTCGCCGGGCTGGCGCCGATGGCCGGCGCCGGCTTGCGGGTGACGCTCGACGACTCGTCGCTCCGGCAGTCGCCCACCGGCAACATCAACGATCTCGTCATTCACTCGCAGGACGTCCAGGCCGTGGTCAACGCGTTGTGGCGGGCCGGCGCCGAGGCGATCGCGGTGAACGACGAGCGGGTCGTCGGGACGTCGGCGGTGCTCTGCGTCGGCAACACCCTGCTGATCAACGGCACGGTGCACTCGCCGCCGTACCGGGTGTCGGCGATCGGCGCGGTGTCGGACCGGTTCGAGGCCGACCGCCTGGTCCAGCGGCTGCACGACGACGCCGACTCGTTCGGCCTCCGGTTCTCGGTGTCGCGCGACGGCGACGTGCGCGTCCCGGCCTTCGCCGGCGTGGTCGCGCCCCGCTACGCCGAACCCGTCACCCCCTGACCGCGGCTTCAGGCGGCCGGCTCGGGCTCGGGTTGGCCCGGCTCTCAGACCGCTCCGCCTCCCCTCGGCGCCGAATCTCTGGACAGGACGGCATGAAAGTGTTGATAATCCACCAATGGTGCAGCGGATGGGTCTGCGGTGGGCGGTCCTCGGCGCACTGATCGCCACCGCCGCCTGCTCGTCCTCGACACCCAAGGCCGGCAATTCGGTGCCTACGGCCGCGGCAACCACCACGACCACCGACCCGTACGCCATTCCGGCCACCATCGACGTCGCCTACGTCCAACGCGTGATGGACGCCATCGACCCGCTCCTCGGCAAGGCCGCCCAAGCCCTTGTCCGCGAGAAGTCCGTCACTGGCGAATGGGCCAAGTACGCGAGGGCTGCCCTGGACGACAAGGGCCTTGCATCAGCGAAATACGGCGCGCAGCTCGAGCTCGGCGTGAATTTGCGGGACGTGAAGCCGACGCCGGGGCAGCCGCGCACCACCGTTCAAGCGATTGTTGCTTCTGGCCCGAGTTGCGTCGCGGCGCGGGCCTTCCGCGACTCATCGGAACTCACGACGCTTCCGCATTCATCGGGCGACAGCAACATCGAGCTTCGACTTGTCCAAGAGGCTTGGGACCCGGAGAACCTGAACCCAACACCGTGGGTTGTATCAAACGTCAGTGACATCACCGCGAAGAACGTTCAGCTGTGCGACGTCTAGTCGCAACGTTGTTCGTCGCGATGTTTATCGGGCTCTATCTGGCGTCAGCGGCTGTTGCTGATAGCGGTCCCGTAGGCTGCCCCGGAGACGACCCCGTTTTTCAGGCTCTCCTCACCCATCCGTGGGTAGCTGAGTAACCCATCCCCTGCCGCACCCCGCTCCATTCCTACCTTTTCGAGCTGTCGAAGGCTTCGAAAGAGGAGGACGGAACGGGGTGCTGGACACGAAGGTATGGCGTCGGATGCTTGGCGTGTGCGACCGGACGATCATCGAGCAGGTCGAGTTCGACGAGGACAAGGACGCCGTCGTCGCCCACGTGCGGCCGAAGCGGCCCCGAAGCCAGCACTGCGGCCGCTGCGGGCGTCGAGCGCCGGGTTATGACCAGGGCGACGGTCGGCGCCGATGGCGGGCGCTGGACGTGGGCGAGTTGCCGACCTGGCTGGAGGCTGACGCTCCCCGGGTCGACTGCCCCAAGCACGGCCCGACGGTGATCCAGATGCCGTGGGCTCGGCACGGCGCCGGCCACACCCGGGCCTTCGACGACACCGTCGCCTGGCTGGCCGTGCACACCTCCAAGACGGCAATCGCCCAGCTGCTGCGCATCGCCTGGGCCACCGTCGGGGCGATCGTCAACCGGGTGGTGGTCGAGGCCCGCTCGGCCGTCGATCCCTTCGACGGGTTGCAGCGCGTCGGGATCGACGAGATCTCCTACACGCGCGGCCAGCGCTACCTGACGGTGGTGGTCGACCACGACAGCGGCCGGCTGGTGTGGATGGCCAAGGGCCTCGGCAAGAAGGTCCTGGAGAGCTTCTTCGACCTCTTGGGTCAAGAGCGGTCGGCCCGGATCCGGCTGGTCTCCTGCGACGCCCAGCCCTGGATCGGTGACACCGTCCGGGCTCGGTGCCCCAACGCCACGGTCTGTCTGGATGCGTTCCACCTGGTGAAGTGGGTGACCGAGGCGCTCGACGAGGTCCGCCGCCAGACCTGGAACGAGGCCCGCCGGGCTGGCATGACCACCCACGCCCGGGATCTCAAAGGCGCCCGCTACGCGCTGTGGAAGAACCCCGAGAACCTCACCGACAACCAGCGGAACAAGCTGGCCTGGGTGGAGAGGATCAACCAGAAGCTGTATCGCGCGTACCTGCTCAAAGAGCAGTTCCGGGCCATCATCGCGGTGAAGGGCGAACGGGCCCTGGCCATGCTCAAGCAGTGGTTGGCGTGGGCGGCCCGGTCTCGGATCGAGGTCTTCGTGAAGCTCGGTCGACGCCTCCGCCAGAACCTGGCCGGGATCCAAGCTGCTCTGTCGCACGAGCTGTCCAACGCGCTCGTCGAGTCGACCAACACCAAGATCCGGCTGCTCATGCGGATCGCCTACGGCTTCAAGGATCCGGAGCACCTCATCGCCCTCGCCCTGCTCGACCGAGGCGGTTACTGTCCGGCGCTGCCCGGTCGCTCAGGCCGGTGATTCACCCACGGATGGGTGAGGAGAGCCGTTTTTCACGGGATCTGTACTGGATTCGACGGCAGCACGCCTGGCCAAGGTGGGGGTGGCGGGAGTGGCGGGAGTGTGGCGCCGGAGATGTATGGGTGGTTCTACCTGCTGGTGCGTGATCCCGCGACCGGGGGGAACTGCGTGCAGGTGGTGTCCGTCCCCATGCCGGGGGCGGCGCCGTCGCCGTTGGGGCCGGGCACCTTCCCCGGCGTCCCCGTCCTGACCGAGATCAGCCCGACGCCCACCGGCCTGGGCGCCGCGTCCGCGACCTACGGCGTGCCGATCTGTCCCTCGTCGCTGGCCGCGATCCTCCCGCACCTCCTGAGCGCCGAGGTGCGACGCAACCTGGCGGTCCCGCATCTGCACATCGCGCCTGGCGAGGCCATCACCGGCAAGCCGGCGTACCTGGAGATCACCGAGGCCGACGAGCGCGACATCGTGCTGCCGAACCCCCTCGGAGGCGCCGACGTGATCGTGCACGTCGTGCCGACCTACACGGTCGACTGGGGCGACGGCACCGAGAAGGATACGACCACCTCGCACGGAGGTCCGTGGCCGAACGGCGACGTCACCCACGTCTACCAGGACGCGCACCCGGTGACCGTCGTGGTGACCGTCGACTGGAGGGTCACGTGGCAGGCGACGACGCTCCCCGGCGCATTCCGGACCCAGAACCAGCTGCCGCTGCCGATCGAGCAGGTGCAGGCGGTGATCGTCCCCGCCGGCTGAGCCGGCCGACCCCTAGACCGGCGATGCCAACCGGCGGTCGGCCTCCACCGCGCGGGCCAAGGCGACGTCGGTCGACATGTAGAGCGCGTCGGCGTCGCTGGCGTGTTCCGGGAACGCCGCCACGCCGGCTCGCAACAGCACCGAAACCTCCTGCCCACCGGGCAGCGCGACCGGTGTCTCGGCGGCGGCCAGCGCGGCGGTCAACTGCGCCGACGCGGTGATGGTGTCGAGACCGGGGAAGAGGACTCCGAACTCGTTGCCGGCGTTGCGACCGATGACGATCGGCGCCGGGAGCGCGGAGACCAACGCCGACGCGACCGCCCGCAGCACGTAGTCGCCGGCGGCGTGACCGGCCCGGGCGTTGATGTCGCGCAGCGACCGGAGCTGCACCAGCGCGAACGCGACCGGCCCTTCGCCGGCGCCGGCCGCCGTGACCTCGTCGCCCAGACGGGCCGCCAGCCGGGCGTGGGTGACGACGCCGGTGAGCGCGTCCTGATGGGGCACGTCGTCGGCGACACCGGCCCGGGCGATGCGCTCGAGGACGAGGTCGTACAGGTCGTTCACGTGGAACGGCTTGGTGACGTACGCGTCGATCCCGCCCGACAGGGCGGCGGAGCGCGAGTCCTCGCCGGAGTCGGCGGTCACCATGATCACGGGGAAGTCGGGGAGGGACGCGTCGTCGCGCACAGCGCGGTAGACGTCGAGCCCGGAAAACCCGCGCAGCCGCAGGTCGAGCAGCATGCAGTTGGGCTGGTGGGTGCGAACGGCGTCGACCACGTCGGCCGGGCTGTCGGGGTCGACGTGCACGAGCGCCAGCCCGCTGGCCCGGAAGTAGGCGCCGAGGAAGCCGGCGATGTCGGGCTCGTCCTCGACGACGAGGACGGTGGTCGACGCGTGGAGTCGACTGGTCAGAGAACCAGGGCGGGGTTCGTCAGTCACACCGATAGCCTGACGCATCGTGGCGCCGCGGGTGTTGGTCATCGACAACTACGACTCCTTCGTCTACAACCTCGTGCAGTACCTGGGAGAGCTCGGTTGTCAGCCGATCGTCCATCGGCACGACGAGGTCGACCTGAAGGCAATCCGGCAGATCGCACCGGACGCGGTCCTGATCTCGCCCGGGCCCGGCCGCCCCGAGGACGCTGGGGTCAGCAACGTCGTGATCCGTGAGATGGCTGGCGAGGTGCCCATCCTCGGCGTGTGCCTCGGCCATCAGTGCATCGGCCAGCTGTTCGGCGGTGAGGTGGTGCGCGCACCGTCGATCATGCACGGCAAGACGTCGTTGGTGCACCACAACGGCGTCGGCGTGCTCGCGGGACTGCCCCAGCCGTTCGAAGCGACCCGGTATCACTCACTCGTCGTCGACCCGGGCTCGGTGCCCGACGTGCTCGAGGTGACGGCGCGGACCGACGACGGCGTGGTGATGGCGCTGCGCCATCGCGAGCTGCCGGTCGAGGGCGTGCAGTTCCACCCGGAGTCGATCCTGACGACGGGCGGTCACCAGCTCCTCGAGAACTTCCTCGCGCAGGTGTAGCCGGCGGACCTCAGACCTTCTGGCCGACGGTGATCGTCACCGTCGAACCCTTGGCGGCGCTGCTCCCGCCGCTCGGCGACTGGTTCAGCACCCGGCCGTCGTCGGTGTCGGAGACGACCGGCTGTTTCGTGACCTTCACCTTGAATCCGGCGGACGTGAGCGCGGCCGTCGCCTCGTCCTGGGTCTGCCCGATGACGTCGGGCACCGCGACCTGCGACTGGCCCGACGAGACCACGAGCGTCACCGTCGATCCCTTGGCGACCTGCGTTCCGGATGCCGGATCGGTGCGGATCACCTTGCCCTGGTCGACGGAGTCCGAGGCCTCCTGGGTGGTGGCGGTCTTCAGTCCCAGGTTGCCGAGGTCGTTGGCCGCGGTGGCGGCGTCCTTGCCCTTCTCGTCCGGGATCGTGACCGGCGCCGGTCCGGTCGACACGGTCAGCGTGACGGTTGAGCCCTTCGCCGATGCCGCACCGGGCTTCGGGTCCTGATCGATCACCTGATCCTTCGCGATCTTGTCGTCGGCCTTGGCGGTCTTCACGACCTTGAAGCCGGCGCCCTCGAGCTGGATCCGGGCGTCGTCGAAGTTCATGCCTCGCACGTCGGGGACGGTGACGTTGGGCGCGCCGGAGCTGACGGACAACGTGACGGTGCCGCCCTTGGTCACGTTCGTGCCCGGCTTGGGGTCGCTGTCGAAGACGATGTCTTTCGCGACCTGATCGTTGGCGACGTCCTTGCGGCTGACCTTGAGGCCGAGACCGGTGAGCTCGGTCGACGCGTCGCCGAAGCTCTTGCCGATCACGTCGGTCGGTACCGCGACGCTGCCGCTGCCCGTGCCGCCGCCGAACACCCCGACCTCGCGGCCGAGCAGGAACAGCAACCCGCCGAGGATGAGCAGCAGCACGATCAGCAGCCCGATGTACGCGCCGCTGCCCCGCCGCGGCGGCGGCATCGTCGCCACGCCTCCGCCTCCGGGCCCTGCCATCGGCAGCACGCGGGTGCCGTCGCTGACGGCGCCCTGGGCGCGCGTCGTCGCCACGGCGCGGGTCACGTCGGCGTCCGGTCCGGCCATCACCGGCTCAGCCGCGACCGGCCGGCCCTCGCGGTACCGCAGCAGGTCGGCCCGCAGCTCGTCGGCCGAGGCGTACCGGTTGGCCGGGTTCTTGGCGAGGGACTTGAGCACGATCGACTCGAACGGCGGTGTCACCTCCGGGTTGCGCGCCCGCGGCGATTCCGGCGATTCGCGCACGTGCTGGTAGGCGATGGCCACCGGGTTGTCACCGCTGAACGGCGGCCGGCCGGTGACCATCTCGTAGAGCACGACGCCGAGCGAGTACACGTCGCTGCGGGGATCGATCGCGCCGCCCTGGGCCTGTTCGGGCGAGAAGTAGGTGGCGGTGCCCATGACCGCGCCGGTTTGGGTGAGGTTCTCGCCCGGGTCGCCGGCGCGGGCGATGCCGAAGTCGGTGACCTTCACGACGCCGGTGGGCGTCACGATGACGTTGCCGGGCTTCACGTCGCGATGGATGACGCCGTTGCGGTGGGCGAACGCCAGCGCGGCCGCGATGTCGGCGCCGATGTCGGCGGCCCGATCGCCCATCAGGGGACCGTCGCCGCGGATGATGTCGCGCAGGGTGCGACCTTCGACGTACTCCATGACGATGAAGTACTGGTTGCCGTGCTTGCCCGAGTCGTAGATCGAGACGATGTTCGGATGGTTGAGCCGCGCCGCCGACACCGCCTCGCGCCGGAAGCGCTCGACGAACGACCGGTCGGCCGCGAACTCCGGGAACAGCACCTTGAGCGCGACCGGGCGGTCGAGCAGGAGATCGCGAGCCAGGTACACCTCCGCCATGCCGCCGCGCGCGATGTGCTGGAGCACCTCGTAGCGGTCGTTGAACACCTGGCTCTCGGCCACTTGGGAAACCTACCTACCTAAGGCTGGAGCGCCGCTTGCATGACGGCCCTCGCGATCGGGGCGGCGATGGCGCCACCGGTGGAGTCGTTGGTGCCGGGCTGATCCTCGATGATGACCGCGACGGCGATCTTCGGGTCGGCGGCCGGCGCGAACGACACGAACCAGGCGTGGATCGTGCCGCGGCCCGTCTGCGCGGTCCCCGTCTTGCCGGCGACCTGAATGCCGGGGATGCGCGCGCTGGTGCCGGTGCCCGCCTCGACCACGTTGATCATCAGGTCGCGCAACGTCTGCGCGGTGGTCGGCGGCATCGCGGTCAGCCACGGTTTGGGCTGGTACGTGTCGATCACCTGGCCCTCGCTGTCGCGGATCTGGGCCATCAGGTGGGGCGTCATGATCACGCCGTTGTTGGCGACGGCCGACGCCACCAGGGCCATCTCGAGCGGCGTGGCCGAGACATCCTGCTGGCCGATCGCCGACTTGGCGACCGCCGGCTTGTCGCGCAGGAATGCCTGCTCCGGCGGGAACGACGACTTGGCCACCGCGGGGAGGTCGAGCGGCGGGCGATGGTTGAAGCCGAAGGCGTCGGCGCCGGCCGACAGCTTGGCGCCACCCAGGTCGAGCCCGATCTGGGCGAAGGTGGTGTTGCACGACACCCGCAGCCCCTCCTTCAGTGGTCCACCGCAGGACTCGCCGCCGAAGTTGGCGAGGAACTGGTTGTTGGTGTTCGGGAGCGGGATCCGGGTCAGCCTCGGGTAGACGGGCTGATCCGGCGTGACGCCGTTCTGCAGCGCGATGGCCGACGTCACCACCTTGAACGTCGAGCCCGGGAAGTACGCCTCGCGGTAGGCGCGCGGAAGAAGCGGCTTGGCCGGGTCCTTGAGGTACGTGTTCCACGCGGCGCTGACCGTCTTGCCGTCGTGGCTCGACAGCGGATTCGGGTCGTAGGTCGGCGCGTCGACCATGGCCAGGATGGCGCCCGTCTTCGGGTCGATTGCGACGACCGCGCCGCGGCGACCGCGCAGCGCGAAGGTCGCGATCGCCTGCAGGCGCTTGCTCACGGTCAGGATGACGTCGGCGGTGCGCTTCTTGTCGAGGAGGATGTCCGAGAGGCGCTTGAGCTCGAGCTTTGGAGTCCGGCCGGCCAGCTCCTTCGCGTATTGCTGCTCGATGCCCTCGGAGCCGTAGTTCAGCGAGAAGTACCCGGTGATGTGGGCGAACGTGCTCCCTTCGGGATAGCGCCGGAGCCGCTTGAACGCGTCGCCGGTGGGCACCGACTCGGCGAGCACGGCCCCGTCGGCACTGAGGATGGACCCGCGAGGTTCGCTGAAGTCGCGCACGACGGCGCGGGTGTTGCCCGGATGGCGGTTGAGGTCGCTCGCCCGCATGACCTGCAGGACGTTGAGCTGCACGAAGATCGCCAGGAACAGCGCGATGACCAGGATGCCCAGGCCGCGGATCTGGCGATTCACCCGACCCTCGTCTCGTCGGCCGGCGTCGCGGCCGCGGTGGTGCGGCTGTCCGAGATCCTCAGGAGCAACGCGAGCAGGATGTAGTTCGAGATCAGCGACGACCCGCCGTAGGACACGAACGGCAGGGTGACGCCGGTGAGCGGTACCAGCCGGATGTTGCCGCCGATGATGATGAACGCCTGCACGCCGATGATCGTCGAGAGGCCGGCGGCCAGCAGCTTCTCGAACGGCGAGTCGGCCCGCGCCGCGATCCGGAGGCCGGCGCCGACCATCAGCAGGAACGCCGCGATGATGGCGGTGGTGCCGAGCAGGCCCAGCTCCTCACCGATCGCGGAGAAGATGAAGTCCGTCGCGACTGCTGGGATGCGCTGCGGACTGCCGAGCGACAGCCCCGTGCCGCTCAATCCGCCGGCGGCCAGCGCGTACCAGCTCTGGATGACCTGGTAGCCGCTGGTGTTCGCGTGCACCCACGGGTTGAGCCAGTTGACGACCCGTTGGTGGACGTGGTTCATCGTGGCGTAACTGAAGAGCGCCCCGGCGGCGAACATCACCGCGCCGATGGCCAGGTAGAAGGTGCGGGCGGTCGCGACCCACAGCATCACGATGAACACGGTGAAGAACAGCAGCGCTGAGCCCAGGTCGCGCTCGAAGAAGATGACGCCGAGCGCGACGACGAACGCAAGCGCCACGGGGCCGAAGTACTTGATGTCGGGCACCATCACCGGGCCGACTCGCCGGGTGGCGACCGACATCAGCTCGCGCTTCTCGACGAAGTAGGACGCGAAGAAGATGACCAGCACGATCTTGGCGATCTCGCCCGGCTGAAAGTTGCTGCCGCCGACCCGGATCCAGATCCGGTTGCCGTTGATGTTCTGTCCGAGCACGGGCACCAACGGCAGCAGCAGGAGGCCGATGCCGATCAGGGCGAAGGTGTAGCGGTACCGCTCGAGGTCACGGGCCCGGCGCACGACGATCAAGGTGACGATGAACGCCGCGACGCCGAGCCCGGTCCACAGTGCCTGCAGCCCGGCCAGCTTGTGGTCGAGGCGGGCGATCATGACGTAGCCGAGCCCGTTCAACAGCGCGGCCAGCGGGAGGAGCATGCCGTCGGCGTCCGGGGCCAGTCGACGGGTCGCGATGTGGGCGGCGGCGAGCAGCCCGGCGATCACGCCGACGAAGGGCAACTCGTTGGCGGGGATCGACGCCGTCCGTCCCAGGCTCGCCAGCGCGTAGGCCCCGGCGGTCAGCACCACGGCGAGGATGATCAGGCCCAACTCGGTGTTGCGGCGCAGCGCGCCCATCATGCTGCGGGGTGCCGTCACGGATGGGGTGCCGTGGTGGCTGTTGGTGCGGTAGTCGTCGTGGTCGGCACGGCGGTCGGCGTCGTCGTCGTGGTGGTCGACTGGCGGATGCGGTTGACGTAGCGCTGCGCATCGGCCAGCGATGGCTCGGCGTGTCCGGTGCGGAGCTCGCGTTCGAAGGCCGGGTAGTCGGATGCCGGCAGTGTCGTGCGTTGGTCGAGCGTCGGGTCGAACCAGAGGAGGCCGCCGGGCCGCCCTTGGTAGATGGCGATGTTGCCGCGGGCGATGCCGACGTAATAGGTGTGGCGCGCGTACCAACCGACCGCGGTCGCGCCGGCGCCGACCACCAGCCCGAACAGCACGAGGAACAGCACCACGCGCCACGTCATCCGCTTGACCTTCGGCTTGGCCTGGCGAGCCTTGGGCTTGGTCGGGGTGGGTGATCCCTCGGTGCCGTCGTCGTCGTCGATCTCGACGACGGTCGGACGAGCGGTTCCGGCGCCGTGCCCGTCCTCGGCGGCCAGCGCGGCGGACGCGGTCGCGGCGGCGTCGTCGTCATCGACCACGTCGACCACGACGACGCTGATGTTGTCGCCGCCGCCGGACTCGCGCGCCTGGCGGACGAGGTCGTCGGCCGCCTCCTGCGGGTCGGCGAGCCGGCGCAGCGTCGAGGCGATGCGGTCCTCGCTCACCTCGTTGGTGAGACCGTCGCTGCACAGCAGCACCCGGTCGCCGGCGAACGGCAGCAGCTGCCACGAGTCGACCTCGACGTCCGGCCCGAGCCCGAGGGCGCGCGTGATCACCGATCGCTGGGGGTGGACCTGGGCCTCCTCGGCCGACAGGCGGCCCTCGCGCACGAGCTCCTCGACGAGGCTGTGGTCTTCGCTGATGCGGACCAGCTCGTCGCGCTGGAAGAGGTAGGCGCGCGAGTCGCCGACGTTGGCCACGCTGAGCTGGTCCTCGCCGTCTTGTTCGACGAGCGCCAGCGCGGCGACGGTGGTGCCCATGCCGCGCTTGTTCGGATCCGCGGCCGCGAGCTGCCACACCGCGGCGTTGGCGACCTCGATGGCCTCGATCAGCCCGTCGGCGGTTCGCTCGCTGAACGCGATGCGGATCGTCTCGACCGCGGTCTGGGCCGCGACCTCGCCCGCCTGATGGCCGCCGAGCCCGTCGCACACCGCGAACAGGCCGTCGTCGACGAGGATGCGGTCCTCGTTGATCTGCCGCACCCGGCCGATGTCGGTCGCGCTTCCCGCCCGGAGCGTCGTCATCGGCCCAGCTCCATGACCGTGCGGCCGATCTGCAGGCGGTCACCCTTCCGGAGCTGGACCGGCGCGGTCACCTTCTTGCGGTTGAGATACGTACCGTTGGTCGAGCCGAGGTCCTCGACGTAGAGCTGGCCCTCCTTCCGGAAGACCCGGGCGTGGAGTTGGGAGACGTAGGTGTCGTCGAGCGTGATCTGGCATCCGGCGGCCCGGCCGACGGTGAGCTCGTCGGCCAGGTCGTAGGCCCGGCCGCGCTGCGCCGCCGGCTCGATCACTCGCAGCCGGTCGCCCTTGGCCCGCCCGCCCCGGCTCGGCCGGTCGCGGCGGCTCGACTTTCCTCCGACGGGCGCGGCAAGGACCCGCGCCGGCGGCTTGAGCTCGAACCACACCGCGCGCACGACGCGCACGAGGAAGAGGTACAGCAGCGCGAGAAGGCAGAACTTGAGGATGGTGAGCAGCGCGGGCGGCATGGGTGGTTCAGCTCGCCTGGAACCGCAGGGTGGTGTTGCCGATGCGGATCTCGTCGCCGTCGGCCAGCCGTCGCTCCTTCACACCGGCGCCGTTCACCTTGGTGCCGTTGGTCGAGCCCAGGTCGACGACGACGAAGTCGTTGCCCCGCCGGCGCACCTCGGCGTGGCGCCGCGAGACGTTGGGGTCGTTCACGACGACGTCACACTCGGGCAGGCGGCCGATGGCGATCGGCTCCTCGGCGATCACGATGCGCCGCCCGTCGACGGTGAGCGATCCGACCGGCAGGCCCCCGGCCCCCTCGACGGTGTTGCCGGCCACGAGGAACTCGCCGGCCCCGAGCGACTCGTCGGTCGTGATCTCGACGTCGACCGGGCCCACGAAGGAGTACCCCTCCGACTTGGCGTGCTCCCGTACGGCGTCGCCCAGCTCGCGGAGCAGGGCGTCGGCGAAGCTGGCAAACCGTTCGGTGTCGCTCCGGGACAGCGCCACCGTGAAGCGGTTGGGCGCGATCATCCCGTTGACGCCGACCGTGCGGCGCAGGTCCATCTCGCGAGTGACGCGACGACCGACCTCGACGGGTTGCAGGCCGCTCCTGAACGCCTTGGCGAAAACGCCTTCAACCAGGCGCTCGAGCCGGCGCTCGAACTGCTGGAGACCCATGGCGGCAGGCATCCTACCCAGGGCTTTCGTCGCCCGATCTTCGGCCGGGGGGCAGTGAGGCCGGTGCTACCGTGACCGGTCGCACTCGGGCGAGTGGCGGAATTGGCAGACGCGCAGGATTCAGGTTCCTGTGTCCGAAAGGATGTGGGGGTTCAAGTCCCCCCTCGCCCACCACTCAGTGGGATGTAGCCCACAAGAAGAGTGTTCAAGTAC
>JAODBK010000023.1 GCA_025463925.1 Acidimicrobiales bacterium
TTCACGATCGACGCCTCGACGCCGCCCCGGACGTCGTTCATGACGATGATCATCCCGACCGTCGTCGAGTTCGACTCCGTCAGGTTGATGCCCTGCGGGATGTACGTCGTCTCCTTGACCGGCTTCCAGTAGCCGAGGTCGGCGTAGTTCTGCGTCGCGAGGTTGAGCGTCTGCGTCGTGCCGCCCATGTACGTGTAGATCGCGCCCTGGTTGCCGCCGATCTCCTGCCACAGCGCCCCGTTCGAGTAGTCGCTAGCGTCGAGGTCAAAGGTCTGCGTCGAACCGAGGTGGAGCGCGGTCGACGCCAGCGCCAGCCCGCCGAGTGGCGTGGTGCCGAGGTGGCCGACGATCGCGGTGTCGACCAGGACGTACAGCGGCTCGACCGCCAGCGCGCCGAGCGCGGGAATGGCGAGGGCGAAGACGCGCCGGTCGAGGTCGTCGAACCGCGATGCCGCGCTCACGCGCGCACGCGGGCAGGCGTGCTGGCGACGGCAACCGCGGCCGCCACGAGCGCGAGCCCCGCGAGCGCGACGCGCAGCCCGGCAAGGCCGGCGAGCCACCCGATCACCGGCGGGCCGGCGACGAACCCCAGGTAGCCGACCGCGGTGACGCCGCCGACGACCGGCCCGGGCCGCTCGGCGTCGCCTCCTGCCCGCGCGATCAGCAGCGGCCAGCACACCGAGATGCCGACCGCCGCGGTCGCGAGGCCGATCGCCGCCGGCGCGGCGGTCGGCGCGATCGCCTCGACGAGCAGCCCGGCGCCCGCGAGCCCGGCGCCGTACATCGGCCCGCGACCACCGCCGAGTCGACTGGCCGACGGCCCGAGGCCGGCGCGGGCGGCCGTCGCCAGGGACTGGCCGACGACGTAGGCGCCCGCCCCGAGCAGCACACCTGCTCCGACGCGTGTCCGCAGGAACAACACGCCCCACGTGTCGATGCCACCCTCGACGAGCGCGGCGCCGGCGAAGACGACGGCCAGCCGGGCCAGGCCGGCGCGACGCAACGCCGCCAGTCCATCGAGCGGCGACAGGGGTTCGCCGCGCCCGCCGGCCGGCAGCGCCGCGCCGGAGCACACCATCGCCAACACCAGCGAGACGGCGCCGATGCCGAACCATGCCCACCGCCATGACGCGCCGCCTTGCAGGAGCGCGCCCATCGTCGCGGCGCCGGCGACCGCGCCGCCGTTGAACCACGCGTGGAAGCGCACGAGCCGGCCCGGTTGATTCGCCATCGCCGCGGTCGCGGCCACGTTCATCACCACGTCCACGCCGCCGCCGGCCGCGACCGTGATGACGAACAGCACGACGAACAGGTCCCTCGAGCGCGTCGCGGCCAGCGCGATCACGAGCGCGCCCCACGCGACGAGGGTGACCGCGAGGCCGGTCGACGTCCCCCATCGCTCGGTGAGCGGGCCGCCCACGAAGTTGACCGCGGCTCCGGCGACGATCGACACCGCCAACACCACGCCGAGCCCGGCATGGGAGAGGCCGAGGAAGCGCTCGACATCGACCGCGGCGACGGCCCACCCTCCCCAGAACATGCCGAAGAGGGCGAACGCCACGGCCAACGGCCGCAGCCCGTGCCGACGGCTCAGAACGTGACCGCGGGGTAGTAGTTCTCGGCGCCGATCGACTTGACGTCGTCGATCCAGCAGCCGTCGTACGCGTCCGTGCGGCCCTGGCGGACCGGATCCTCGAAGTTCCACGCCTGCCGCTTGTAGGTCCAGTTGTGCGGGTGCAGCCGGTGGGCCTCGCGCCAGTGGCCGACGGCCGCGTCGTGATCTCCGGCGCGGTGCAGGTGTTGCCCGAGCTCGAAGTGGGCCGCCGCCCGCGCCTGGTCCATCGACCGTGGCTGTGAACGGGCGACCACCTCGTCCGGCGACAACGCGTAGGGACTGGCGGCGCCGCGCGTCACCCAATCCACGAGGGCCGTCTTGTACGCGTCGGGGTCGGTGCGGATCTTCTTGACCTCGGTGATCATGTCGGCGACGTCGGGCGGCAGCGTCGCCGGATCGATCGAGGCGAACGACTCCATCACCGGGTTGCGTCCCGGGAACGCCGGCTCGGCCGGCCGCACGATCATGCCGTCCTCGTCGACCCACACGCCGTTCGGGACGTTCACGACACCGAGCAGCTCGTCCAGCACGTGGGCTTCGTCGATCAGGGACGGATGCGCCGGCGACGCCGCCTCCACGTACTTCACACACGCCTCGGGCCCGGCGGTGTCGAGCGCGACGGTGACCACCTCGAAGCCCTTCGGGTGCAACTCCTCACGCAGCTCCTGCCACACGGGCAGGTCGTGGCGGCAGCCTCACCAGGAGGCCCAGGCGAGGACCAGCACCTTCTGGCCGCGCAGGCTGCTGATCGCGAACGGCTCGCCGGTGCGGACGTCGGGCAGCACGATGTCCGGGAGCGACGCGGTGGTCAGCGCCCGGCCGCTGATCGCGGTGTCGGGGCCGAGGGCCCACAGTCCGTGGGCCTCGTCGGCGACGACCGGCATGCCGAGGCGCCCCGCCAGCGATTCGACGTCGACCGCGCCGTCGCCGCGGAGGCCGCCGCCGGGGAGCGGCACGCACACCTCGCCCCGGCACGCACCCTCCGGCTTGATGACCCATCCGGTGCGGGTGGCCAGCGCCGCGACGTTTACCGCTTGCGGGTCGGTGAGAATCACAGCCTGACGTTAGTGACCCGCCGGCACCCCCGGCTGGCTCGAGCGGCATCTGATATAGCCTCAGGTTTCCGGAGGATCGCGCTCGGCGATGTCGAAGATCAGGAACATCCGCACCGGTCGGGCGGCGGGTTCTCACACGTTTCCGAGGGGGACGCGGTGCGCTTGAAGGGGCTGTCGGTCGCCGTCGTGGCGCTGGCGCTCGTCGCGTCCGGGTGTGGGGCGAGGCTGGACGAGAAGCAGCGCGTCGCCGCCGAGGCCGGCGCCGGCAGCCGCACCGCGAGCGGCGCGCCCACCGCCGGATCGCCGAGCGCCGGCGACGCCGCCACGGCCGACACCACCCCCGGCGCCACCCCCGGGGCGACGACGCCCGGCGCGGCGTCCGGCGCGACTGCGACGACCGTCGCCGGCGGTGGCGGTGCGGCCGCGGCGTGCTCCGGTGGTGCCACCGATGTGGGCGTCACCGGCAACAGCATCCAGGTCGGGAACGTCTCGACGCTCACCGGTCCGGTGCCCGGCCTGTTCGAGGGTGCCGTGGTCGGCACGCAGGCGTTCATCGCGTACCTCAACAGCCAGGGCGGGATCTGCGGGCGCCAGCTCAAGTTGAAGGTGGGCGACGACCGGTTCGACCAGGGGGAGCACCGCAACCAGGTCATCGGGCAGATCCCGCAGGTGTTCTCGTTCCTCGGCTCGTTCTCGATCTACGACGACGGCGGCGCCGCCGAGATGGGTCAGGCGAAGGTCCCCGACGTCGGGTACGCGCTGGCCAACGTGCGCGGCAAGCTCGCCGTCAACTTCTCACCCCAGCCGCTCCCGCCGGGCTGGCGACTCGGGCCGCTCAACTACTACAAGCAGAAGTTCCCCGACGTCATCACCCACGTGGGCGCGCTGGTGGGCGACGTGCCGTCGGCCATCCAGGCGTACAACGGCGAAGCCGCGGCCATGCAGTCGCTCGGCTACAAGATCACCTACTCCCGCCGGTACCAGCCGACCGAGACCGACTTCACCAGTGACGTCATCAAGATGCAGAGCGGCGGCGTGCAGATGGTGATCATGACCGGCGACGTCACCGGCATGGCGCGCCTGGCGAAGGCGATGGCGCAGCAGGGATTCAAGCCCAAGCTCAACAACATGGCCGCCAACGCCTACGACCACCGGTACGTCGAGATCGCCGGCGCAGCGGCCGAGAACACGCTGCTCGACCAGCAGCTGCCGCTGTTCGCCGGCGAGGACGGCGGTACGGTTCCCGAGGTCGCGCTCTTCAACCAGTGGATCCAGAAGGTGCGGCCGGGGTTCAAGCCGGACATCTTCGCGGCGTACGGCTGGGCGTCGGGCCGGCTGTTCGAGCAGGCGGCCAGAGCGGTCGGCGGCGCGCTGACGCGCGCCTCGCTGCTGGCCGCGCTCGGCAAGATCGACAACTTCGACAGCAACGGGCTGGTCGCTCCGGCGGGCCCGGCGAGCAAACGCCCACCCACCTGTTACATCCTGATCCTCGTGAAGGGCGGCAAGTTCCAGCGAACCGACGAGCCACCGACCGGGTACCGCTGCAACGACGGCGGCTTCTTCAGCGCCGGCTGATGCACGACTTCCTCCGCTACACCGTGCTCGGCCTGGTCGTGGGATCGGGGTACGCGGTCGCGGCCAGCGGTCTGGTGGTCACATACCAGACGTCGGGCATCTTCAACTTCGCCCATGGCGCCATCGGAATGTTCATGGCGTTCGTGTACTGGAAGATCCACGTCGACATGGGTGTGCCCACGCTGCTCGCACTGGCGTTGGTGCTCCTCGTCCTCGCGCCGCTGCTGGGCGCGCTCATCGAGCGGACGATGATGCGGTCGCTCTACGGCGCGTCCACCGGCGCCGCGCTCGTCGTCACCGTCGGCTTGATGCTCACCCTGCTCGGCGCCGCCTACTCCTTCTGGCCGCAGGGCACGGCGCGCATCCTGCCCGAGTTCTTCGCCGGCTCGCAGTTCAAGCTGTTCGGCCTCGTCATCACCTACCACCAGGCCACCGTCGTGGTGGTCGCGGCACTGGTCGCGCTGTTCCTGCGGCTGCTCTTCTACCGGACGCGGATCGGCACCGCGATGCGCGCCGTCGTGGACGACCCCGAGCTGCTGGCGATGAACGGCGCCAACCCGAAGCGGGTGGGCCAGGCGAGCTGGGCGCTGGGCGCGAGCCTGGCGTCGTTGGCCGGCATCCTGCTGGCGCCGCTGGTGAACCTCGAGGTGCTGATCCTCACGCTGCTCGTCCTCAACTGCCTGGCCGCCGCCATGCTCGGCCGGCTGAAGAGCCTGCCGCTCACATTCCTCGGGGCCATCCTCGTCGCCCTCGGCGAGAACTACATCGTGGGTTACGGCCCCGGGAACGTCGGGTCGTACCGCGGCGCGCTGCCGTCGATCTTCCTGCTGCTGGTGCTGCTCTTCCTGCCGCAGGCCCGGCTGAAGTCGGGCCGCCTCGTCGGGGCGCGGGCGCCGCGGGTGCCGACGCTGCGGCAATCGGTCATCAGCGCCGGCGTGTTCGTCGTCGTCGGCATGCTGCTGTCGGGCCAGATGTCGCGGTCCGACCTGGCGACGTACGGCGGCGGCCTCGCGGTCGGGTTGATCATGCTCTCGCTGGTGCTGCTCACCGGGTACGGCGGGCAGGTCTCGCTCTGCCAGTTGACGTTCGCCGGCATCGGCGCGTTCGTCATGGGCCGTTACTTCACCGGCGGGTCGATGCTCGGGCTGGTCGTCGTCGCGATCGTCGCCGGGCTCGCCGGGTTCCTCGTGTCGCTGCCGGCGCTGCGCCTGCAGGGCCTCTATCTCGCGCTCACCACGTTCGCGGTCGGGCGGGGCGTCGACCTCCTCTTCTTCTCCAACAGCCATGTGTTCGGGTACGGCGGCCAGCTCGCAGTGCCGAGAGTCAAGCTGCCGGGGCTCTCGTTCCAAGGCGACCGCGCCTTCTTCATCCTGCTGTTGGTCACGTTCGCGGGCGCGGGCGTGCTGTTGCTGGCGCTGCGGCGCGGCCCGTTCGGGCGGCAGCTCGCGGCCCAGAGCGACAGCGAGGCGGCCTGCGCGACGCTGGGGCTCTCCCTCGTGGCGACCAAGGCGATCGTGTTCGCGTTGTCGGCGTCGATCGCGGGGGTGGCCGGCGCGCTGTACGGCGGCCTCCGCGGCGGCGTGACGCAGAACGACTTCCTCGTCCTCGTCAGCTTGGCGGTGGCGCTGTCGGTGTACGTCGGTGGCATCAACACCGTCACCGGCGCGCTGATCGGCGGCGTCTTCTTCGCGGTGCTGCCGACGATCGGCGCCCACTTCCCGAAGCTGGCCCAGACCCAGTACCTCGGCACCGGCATGGCGGCGGCCCTCATCGGCCGCTTCCCGAACGGCATCGTCGGCCTCATCTCGAACGGCGTCGACCGCGCGCGCCGCCAGTTCGCCGGGGCCGGCATCCACGAACGCGCGATGGAGGTGGACGGTCTTGCCGCTCCTGCAAGTTGACGAGGTCAGCGTCCGTTTCGGCGGCGTCATGGCCAACCAGGGTGTGAACCTGCACGCCGACGCCGGCCGGATCACCGGACTCATCGGGCCCAACGGCGCCGGCAAGACGACGATGTTCAACGTCATCACCGGTCTGCAGGACCCGACCGAGGGCCGGGTGCTGGTGGATGACAAGGACGTGACCGCGCTCAAGCCCCACAAGCGGGCCCGGCTCGGCCTGGCCCGCACGTTCCAGCGACTCGAGGTCTTCGGCTCGCTGTCGGCGCGCGACAACGTGCTCGTCGCGGCCGAGATCCGGAAGCGCTGGGCCCGCGACGGCTCCGACCCCAAGGCGGTGGCCGAGGAGGTCCTCGAGCGCGTCGGGATCACCCACGTCGCCGGCGAGCGGGTGGACGCGATGCCGACCGGCATGGCCCGGCTGGTCGAGTTGGCGCGCGCGCTGGCCGCCCGGCCGCGCCTGCTGCTGCTCGACGAGCCCGGCTCGGGCCTGGACGAGAGCGAGACCGAGGCCTTCGGCGGCCTTCTGCTCGACCTGGCGCGCGAAGGCCTCGGCATGTTGCTCGTCGAACACGACGTCGACCTGGTCATGCGGGTTTGCGACCTGATCTTCGTGCTCGACTTCGGTCGCATCATCGCCGTCGGCACGCCGACCGAGATCCAGCACAACCCCGACGTCCAGGCCGCGTACCTCGGCGCCGAGGACCCTGACGACGCCGACCACGCCGCGGAGGAACTGACCCACTCGTGATCCCCGCGCTCGAGCTCGTCGGCGTGAAGGCCGCGTACGGACGCATCGAGGTCCTCCACGGGGTGGACCTCGTCGTGCCGCCCGGCAGCGTCTTCGCGATCCTCGGGCCGAACGGCGCCGGCAAGAGCACGACGCTCAAGGTGATCGGCGGGCGGGTGCGGGCGACGTCGGGGTGCATCCATGTCGCCGGCACCCACATCAACGGCGCGACGCCCGAGGCGATGGCGAAGGCCGGGATCTGCAGCATCCCCGAGGGGCGGGGCATCTTCCCGAACCTCACCGTCGACGAGAACCTGCGGATCATGACGTACCGCGGCGCCGGCATCCGCCAGAAGGACGTCGAGGACCGGGCGTACACGCGATTCCCGCGCCTGGGCGAGCGCCGCCACCAGCTCGCCGGGACCATGTCCGGAGGCGAGCAGCAGATGTTGGCGATGTCGCGTGCGCTGACCACCAACCCGGCGCTCCTGCTGCTCGACGAGATCTCGATGGGCTTGGCGCCGCTGATCGTCGAGCAGCTGTACGACCTGGTCGCGCAGCTCGCGGCCGAGGGGATCGCGATCCTGCTCGTCGAGCAGTTCGCCCGCACCGCGCTGAAGGTGTCCGACTACGCCGCCATCATGACGCAGGGTCGCATCGAGGCGGTCGGCGAGCCGGCCGACATCGCCGGTGCCGTGTCCGCGGCCTACCTCGGGGGCGCGGCGTGACCGGCCGCGACACCTGGCGCGCCCTGGTCGCCGGCGGCGCGCTGCTGCTCGTCGCCGGCGCGTCCGGCACCGTCTGGGCCGAGACCGGTTCGAGTGCGCCGGCCGCCGCCGGGCTCGGCGGCTTCTCCATCGAGGCGCGGGCGCCGGGCTTCGAGACGACGTTCGACGAGCCGGCGGCGCAGACCCATCCCGAAGGCCAGGGCACGGTGCCCCAGACACTGGCCCAGCTGAAGACCGGGCCGGTGGGTTTCGCGCAGGCCGCGATCGCGTGGCCGGGGACGCTGCTCGGGAACGCGGGCGACACCATCATCGCCGGTGGGGGCAGCAGCTTCCCGGCGTCGCAGAAGGGCACCGCCCACCAGCTCAACGACCCGGTGCGGTCCGAGTCGCGCGTCGGTGAAGGCTCGCCGGACAGCTCGTACACCGGCGCGCCCGGTTCGACGATGACGACGCACGCCGACGCCGAGCGGGTGCAGGCCGACGCCGACGTGAAGAGCCTGGCGTCTCCGGGCGGGTCGGCCGGGAGCATCGCGTCGAGCAGCAAGAGCATCCTGCAGGGCAGCATCGGCGTGGCGTCCGCCACCAGTCGGGTGTCGAACATCGTGCTGGGGCCGGCCAACGTCATCACCATCGACTCGGTCACGAGCACCGCGATCGCGTCCACCGACGGCACCACCGCCAAGGCGTCGGGCAGCACCAACGTCAACGGCATGAAGGTGGCCGGCGTCCCCGTGACCGTCGACCAGAACGGCGTGGCGTTCGGGCCGGCCAAGGACCCGGTGAACACGCGGCTCAACGACCTGGCCGCGCAGGCGCTGGCGAAGTCGGGGTTCAAGATCCTGCTGACGAAGCCCGACGGCACGCCGCAGGGTTCCGCGGTCGACTACAACGCCGGTTCACTGGTGATCTCGTGGGAGCCGCAACCCGGCACGATCTTCAGCGTGACCCTGGGCGGCGCCATCGCCAACGTCAACAGCACGCCGGGCTTCGACACGCTCACCGTGCCGGACACGCCGGTCACGACGCCCGCCTCGGGTTCGGCCGAGACGCCGTCGGCCTCGGGGGGGACCGCCTCGGTCGCGGCGCCGTCGAGCGGCGGCCCGGCGGCGTCGGCGGCGTCGGGCTCCAGCGGACCCGCGACGGTGCCGGTGGCGGCGACGCCGATCTCGTTCTTCGGCGGCCTGCCGATCGGATGGGTCGTGCTGGGGCTCACCGGAGCCGCGGCGGCGGCGTTCGGCCTGCGCAAGCTGTCCACCGACGTGCTGGCCGAGCAAGCCGCGGTCTGCCGTCTCGAAAGGAAGTCCTCGTGACCGTTTCCGATCCGCCGGTTGGGACGGCCGAGCCGCGGTCGGCGATGGCGGCGCGGCAGGCCCAGCTGGCCGCGGCCGTCGCCACGCTGCGGCGGCGGGCGTCGATCGGCACCGATCGCGTGCTCCTCATCGCCGGCGCGGTGCTGATCCCGCTGGGCGCCGTCATCATCCTGCTGGGGTGGTTCGGCGCCGCCCACGACTACCACCTGTACTCGCAGATGTCGTACCTGATCTCCGGCGGCATCCTCGGGCTCGGCCTCGTCATCACCGGCGGCTTCTGCTACTTCGGGTACTGGCTCACGCGGCAGGTCGTCGAGTCCCGCGCCCAGGCCGACCGGCTGGCCGACTCCTTGGGGCGGATCGAGCGGCTGCTGGCCGCCGGCGGCGAGGTCGGTCGCGGCCCGGCGCGCCTCGACGTC
>JAODBK010000004.1 GCA_025463925.1 Acidimicrobiales bacterium
GGTCGCGCCCGACGCGTCGTTTGCCGCCGGCCCGTTGGCCGCGCCGGGCCCGCTCCGTCCGCGTCCGGCCCCGCTCGAGGCCCCGACCACCAATGTGCGGTGTGACGGCACCACCAGCGCGGCCACCAGCATGCCGAGGGCGGCGCCGAGCACGACCTTGAAGACACCGCCCGGCGTCGACCCGCTGACACGTCCGCGGTTGGCGGCACCGCGGTTGGGCTCCCCAGCACCGACCACGCGGGGAGTGTATGTCGTGCCGAGCGACGGTGTACGTTCTCGGCGCGCCGCGATGCGGTCCGACGGACGTTGCTGGGGGTAACGGCCTTGAACGACAGTGGGCTCCGGGTGGTGGTTCAGGCCCGCGACTGGTTGCGCAGCAACTTGACGCCCGGACAACGCTGGACCGCCGCGCTGGCGATCGCGGTTGCGATGTCGGTCGTCGCGTTCGGCGCCCCGCGCACATCCGTGGTCGCCTCGGCCGACGAGCGCACTGCGTCGGCACCGGTCACACCGACGCGGGTGCCGAACCGCATGAGTGCCTTCCCCGCGGCACGAGGGCCGTCGCCTTCGCTACCGGCGCCGCTGTCGGTCACGAGCGCGGCCGCCTCCGACCTCGTCGCCATCGGCCCGACCGCGCCGAGCCCGTCGAGCCCCTCGTCACCATCGCCATCACCGACGCCGGCACCGCCGACGCCCGGCCCGTGCCACCTCGACACCGGCCTTCCGGTGCCGGTCGCCGAGCCGCTCGTCGGCGCGCTGGCGACGACCCAGACGACGATCGCCATGGTGACGGGCCAACCGCCGCCGCTCGACCTCGCGGCCCTGCTCGGGACACTGGCCGGATGCCCGCCCCCGAAGTGACCGAAGTGACGCCGCCCCTCCTCGAGGTGCGCGGGCTGAGCTGCTCGTACGGCCCGTTGCAGGTGCTGTTCGACGTGGACCTCGCCGTCCCGCAGGGGGGGCGGGTCGCGCTCCTCGGCACGAATGGTGCCGGCAAGTCCACGCTGCTGCGGGTCATCGCCGGCCTGGTGGAACCCTCCGCGGGCTCGGTGCTCGTCGGCGGCCGGGATGTCACGGCGTTGCGCCCAGACGCGCGGGTCGGCGTCGGCATGACGTTGGTGGAGGGCGGCCGGGCCATGTTCCCGGGACTGACGGTCAAGGACAACCTGCGGTTGGGCAGCTACGGCTTCCTGCGCGACCGGGCCCGGGTGGACCAGAGGCTCGACGAGGTGCTCGAGCTCTTCCCGCAGATCCGGCCGCGGCTGATGCAACCGGCCGGAACGCTGTCGGGTGGTGAGCAGCAGATGGTGGCGTTCGGGCGCGCGCTGATGGCCGATCCCAGGCTGCTGCTGATCGACGAACTGTCGATCGGCCTCGCCCCGGTCGTCATGCAGGGCATCGTCGCCGCCGTCGAGCGGCTCACGCGCGAGCGCGACATCACGTTGCTCATCGTCGAGCAGTCCCTCAACGTCGCGCTGAGCCTGGTCGAGCAGGCCTACTTCATGGAGAAGGGCGAGATCCGCTTCGCCGGGTCGCCGGCCGACCTGCTCGAGCGGGGCGACCTCGTGCGATCGGTGTTCTTCGGCCCGGCGGCCGAGGCGGTCGGATGATCGCGTTCGCGCACGAGGTGCGCCTCGAGGTCGTCGTGCTCGGCCTCATCACCGGGCTCTCGTACGCGCTGCTGGCCGTCGGGCTGGTGCTCACCTACAAGTCGTCGCGGGTGCTGAACTTCGCGCACGGGCAGATGGGCGCGCTCGGCGCTGCGCTCATCCCCGTCCTCGTCGTGCACGACCATCTGAACTACTGGCTGGCCGTGTTGATCGCGCTCCTGGCGGCGGCCGCGGCCGGCGCGTTCTGCGAGTTGGTCGCGATCCGGAAGCTGGCCAAGGCGCCCCGGTTGGTGGCCTTGGTCGCGACGATCGGCCTCGCGCAACTGTTCTTCGCGGTCGAAGCACTGCTGCCCCGCAAGAACCTCGGCAGCGCGATCTTCCCGACGCCGTTCCGCGCCGACTTCACGATCGGCTCGCTGCACCTCCACTCGGCGCAGCTGCTCATCCTGGCGATCGCGCCGTTGATCGTCGTGGCGCTGTCGGCCTTCCTCCAGCGGACGACCGTCGGGCTGGCCAGCCGGGCGTCGGCCGAGAACACCGACGCCGCGTACCTGGCCGGGATCCCCGTCCGGAAGATCTCGCTCGCGGTGTGGATCGTCGCCGGCCTGCTGGCCGGCGTGTCGGCGATCCTCGTCGGCCCGACCCGCCCGATCATCACCCAGCAGTCGCTCGGCCCCGGGCTGCTGCTGCGGGCACTGGCTGCGGCGATGATCGGCGGCCTCGACAGCCTCCCGTGGGTGTTCGCCGGCGGCCTCGGCATCGGGCTGCTCGAATCCCTCGTGCTGTGGAACTACCCGTCGGGCGGCACCCTCGAGGTCGTGCTCTTCGTCGTCGTGCTGGTGAGCTTCATCGCCCGGCGCCGCCTCGGGCAGCTGGCCCGCGGCGGCGAGCAGAGCTCGTGGTCGCTGGCCGGCGCGCTGCGGGCCGTCGACCCCGTGAAGGCGCGGCTCTCGCGTGTGCGGTTGGCGCGCCGCGTCGCCCTGGCCGCGGGCATCGTTGCGGCGGCGCTCGTCGCCGTGCCCATGAGCAACGCGCAGCGCGTGCTGGCCTCGTCGGTCGTGCTGTTCGCCATGATGGGGCTGTCCTTGGTCGTGCTCACCGGGTACGCCGGGCAGATCTCCCTCGGGCAGTTCGCGTTCGTCAGCCTGGGCGCGCTCGTCGGTGGCCGGCTGCACCAGTTGGGATACCCCGCTCCGGTCGCCATGCTGTACGCGGTCCTGGCCGGGGGACTGGCCGCGCTGATCGTCGGCCTTCCGGCGCTGCGGATCCGCGGCCTGTTCCTCGCGGTGACGACGTTGGCCTTCGCGGTTGCCGGCCAGACATGGCTGTTCGGGCAGCACTGGCTGGTGCAGATCTCGGGCGGGACGACATCCCTCGAGATCCCGCGGCCGCACTGGTTCGGGATCAACTTCCAGCGCGAGCTCCCGTACTACTGGTTGTGTCTCGGCGTGCTGGTCGTCGTCGGCGCGATCGTGCACCGGTTGCCGAGAACCGGCGCCGGGCGGGCGATGATGGCGGTGCGCGACAACGAGGCGGCCACCGCGACGCTGAGCGTGTCGCCCCGCCGCATCAAGCTCGTCGCGTTCGTGCTGTCGGGGATGATCGCGGCGCTGGCCGGCTACCTCTACGGTGGCATGCTCGTCAGCTTCGGCGACCCGAACACGTTCACCCCCGACTACTCGCTCACGCTGGTCGCGCTGGTCGTGCTCGGTGGGGTCACCACCGTGACCGGCGCGGTGCTCGGCGCGATCTGGGTGGAAGGGCTCGGCTACATCCTCGCGCCCATCCTTCCGGGCCTGCTCGGCGGTCAGGTGGCGCTCCTCATCTCGGGTGTCGGCCTCCTCGGGGCGATCCTCACGTTCCCGGGCGGCTTGGCGCAGGTCGCGTTCATGGTCCGCGATCGGATCGTCGACCGCCTGGCCGGTGCGCCGGCCACCCGGAACGAAGATGCCGAAGACCCTGGCCTCGCCGCCGTTCCGGCCCGCGCCCGGCTGCAGCCGCGGGCGGGCGAGCACCTGCCGGCGGTCGACGGCGACGCGGTGCCACTGGAAGCGCGTGGTGTCACTGTCCGGTTCGGCGGCAACGTGGCCGTCGACGACGTCACGATGCGCGTGCGACGGGGCGAGATCCTCGGTCTCATCGGGCCGAACGGCGCCGGCAAGACGACCCTGTTCGACGTCCTCTCCGGGCAGTTGCGGCCCGACGCCGGCGAGGTCCTCTACGAGGGCGAGGACATCACGTGGCTGCCGCCCGAGCAGCGCGCCCGGCTCGGCCTCGGCCGGACGTTCCAGCAGGCGCGCCTGTTCGACGAGCTCCCGCTGGTCGACGCCGTCAAGGTCGCGCTGGAGCGCGAGGAGCCGTCGGAGTTCGTGCCCTCGCTGCTCGGCTTGCCGCCCTCGCGCGCTGCCGAACGCCGGAAGGACATCCGGGCGTCCGAGCTCATCGAGCTCCTCGGCCTGGGCCAGTACGCCGACCGCCACATCGCCGAGCTGTCCACCGGTGTCCGTCGCATGGCGGAGCTGGGTTGCGTGATCGCGCTGGGCGCCGAGGTCGTCCTGCTCGACGAGCCGACCGCGGGGATCGCGCAGCGGGAGGTGGAAGCGTTCCGGCCGGTCCTGCGGGAGGTCCGTGACCATCTCGACGCGACGGTGGTCCTCATCGAGCACGACATCCCGATGGTGATGTCGGTCGTCGACCGGTTGTACGTCCTGGTGAGCGGCTCGGTGATCGCCGAAGGGCCACCGTCCCTGCTCCGCGAGGATCCCGCGGTCATCGCCGCGTACCTCGGCACCGACGAGCGGGTCATCGCCCGGTCCGGCACCGCGGCGACGGCGCTGGCCGCCGACCTCGTCGGGGGCCGGTCATGACCTCGATCCTGTCGCGCTGGCGCCACCAACGGGTCGGCGCCTTCCAGCTCCTGGTCGGCTTCGCCGTCGGCCTGCTCGTCGCCGTCATCGTGCTGCCGTCGCATTCGTCGGGTCAGGTCGTCGCCGGCCGCGGCGCGCGCTCGGCGTCGAACGGGGGCCGCGCCGCCTCGTCCGATGCCGCCGGCGTCGCCGGCGACGCGGGATCGACGGCTTCCGACACCGGCATCTCCGGCGGGCCGGCCGCGGCCGTCGGTGGCGGGGGCGGGTCCGGAACCGGCGCGGCGCGGGCTTCGTCCGGCTCGTCGGGGCCGGCCGCAGGAGCTGCGGCGGTCGCCGGGCAACCCATCAAGGTCGACGTGGTCTACGCCGACCTCAGCGCGCTCAAGGCGCTCGGTCCGTCGTATGACAACGGCAACGTCCCGCAGCAGTGGCAGGCGATGATCGACGGCTGGCGCCGCGACCACCTGCTCCCCGTCAACGGGCACGACATCCAGCTGGCGTTCCACTCCTACAACGTGCTGTCACAGGCTGATCAGCGCTCGGCCTGCATCGCGGCGACGCAGGACGACAAGGCCTTCGCGGTCGTCGGCGTCGCCTACTTCCAGACCGGTTCCGAGTGCGTCGCTCGCGAGCACCACACTCCGCTGATCACCTTCGACGGGCCCGAGGTGCCGGTGTTCCAGCGCAGCGCGCCGTACCTGTTCAGCATCGACCAGGCTTCCGACCGGCTGCTCGACAACTTCATCTACTGGGCCGAGGCGCGCCACGCGTTCACCGGGCACCGGATCGGCCTGTACTACGACACCGACGCGCCGACGGCCGGCCTCATGAACCGCACGATCAAGGCCGAGCTGGCCCGTTTCGGGCACAAGGTGGTGGCCGAGGCCACGACGGGCGACAAGAACGGCGGGCCCGAGGATGCGGTCGCGGTGCAACGCTTCCAGTCCCAGCAGGTCGACGTCGCGCTGCTCTTCACGTCGAAGACGGGGTTCATGCAAGCGGCGCAAGCCCAGGGGTACAAGCCGACGTACCTCGAGAGCGACTTCCTCTACGGCACCGCCGACGTGACCACGTCCACCTACCCGGCGGCGCAGTTCGACGGCACGTTCGGGATCACGACGCAGTCCGGCGGCGAGGCGTCGGCCGGCATCCCGCCCACGCCCGGCATGACGGCCTGCATCAGCAACTACGAGCGGTTCTCCGGGATGCGGAACATGTCACCCAGCAGCGCGGCGTACGGCTACGTCCTGATCGGCTGCGACGAAGGGCGGGCGTTGCTCGACGGCCTTCGCAACGCCGGGCCCAACCTCACCGTGGCCTCGTTCGTGTCGGCGCTCGAAGGACTGTCGTCGTTCCCACTGGTGCGCGATCTGGGGAGCGGTGGCTTCAGTCCCAACAAGCACGACGCCGCCAACACCTACCGCACGCTGCAGTGGCGGCGCGGGTGCTCGTGTTGGGTCGCGATCGGCGACCCGGCGCCACTCTGGATCAGCTGACGGGCCCGCTGGCGTCGAGCTTCATCACGGTGAGGCCCAGCTCGGCGTTGAGGTCCAGGCTCACGTGCACCTTGCCGGTGCGGTCGGCCGGACAGCAGCACAACGCGACGGTGGCCTCGACCATGGCTTCCATCGACTCGATCATGTCGTCGGTGACCTTGTCGCCGATCAAGGCCAGCGCGCCTTCGCTCATGACCGCGGCTCGGGGCTCGACGGTGTTCACCCGCACGCCGGTGCCGTAGACGTCGTGGGCCAGCGCGTTGGTGAGCCGGTTCAGCGCCGCCTTCGACGCGCCGTACATGCCAGTGCTCGCGCCGGTGATGCTCGGGCGGAACGGCGGGCCGGTCTCGTGCTTGGCGGTCGCGCTGGACACGTTCACGATCCAGCCCTCGCCGGCGGCCAGCATGTCGGGCAGCGCCTGCTGGGCCAGCTCGAAGGGCGCGTGCAGGTTCACCTCGAACGTGATGCGCCGCCGCTTCTCCGGGTAGGTGGCGATCGGCGCGTACATCGCCGCCGCGGCGTTGTTCACCAAGATGTCGATCGGTCCGCCGAGCGCCTCGCTCGATCTCGCGACGACGTCGGACCGCGATTCGGGATCCGTGAGGTCGGCGGCGACGACGGCGACGGTCGTGCCGTAGGTCGCCAGCGTCGCCGCCGTCTGGTTGAGGCTGCCTTCGAGGGTCGCGTGCCGGTCGACGGTGCGGGCCACGATGGCGACCGCCGCCCCCTCGGCCGCGAGCCGCTCGGCCACGGCCGCGCCGATGCCGCGGCTGGCGCCGGTGACGAGGGCCCGCCGCCCGCCGAACCGCCTCACGGTTCGCGCGGGTCGTCGATGACGACGCGCTGCACCTCGGGCGCCGACCGGCGCAGGATCGCGAGCGCCATCTCCTCGAGGACCGGCCGGGGCATCACGCACTCGGCGCACGACGCGTCCTCGACCTTCAGCGCCAGGCGGAGCGTGCCACCGTCCACGCCCACCACCTCGAAGTCGCTGCCGTCCGGGCGCACCAGCGCCCGCACCTCTTCGATGTCGATCAACGTGCCACCCCTCCCGTGTACTGGTTGATGATGCGGTCGACCGCGGCGTCGGCCCGGGCCACGATCGTCGATTCGTCGGTGCCGCCGAGCGGGTGGTCGACGACGACGACGCGGCAGTCTGGCAGACCGAAGTTGGCCGCGACCCGCGTGGTGAGGTCGACGAACTTCGTCGTCGTCATGACGACGGTCGGCTTGCCCCGCTTCTCGAGCTCGACGGAGTCGTGGACACTCCACGACGTGCAACTCCCTCAATCGGCCGACCCGGTGAGAACCAGGTCGACCTCCTCCGTGATCCGGTCGAGCACCAGGTCGCTGCACGCGGTGGCGGCGTTGTGGCCCGGCCCCTTGTCGGTGACCAGTTCGACGACCGCGCCGGTGCGGGCGGCCAGCTGTTCGGCGGCCCGGGTCAGCAGCAGCCGGGCGTTCGGCTTGCCGTTGTCCAGCACGGCGACGCGGAGGCCGGTGAGCACCGCCGGCGACGGCGCCCGCGGCTTGGGCGGGACGCCGATGCGTCCGTCCGGGGCGTAGATCTTCACGTCAGGCTCCTCAGCTCTCGACGGGCACGGTCACGCTCTTGGTCATGCCCCAGCTCGGGATCACCGAGCTGTGCTTGCCGGCGCCGCCACAGACGAACACCTTGATGTTGTCCGGGCTGCCGGTCATCGGCATCAGTTCGCCGTCGGGCACCGCGTGCATCCACGGCGGCCAGGCGATCGAGGTGAAGTTGGCGCGGATCTCGGTCGCCGGCAGCCGGGCCCGCTCGAAGAGATAGGACGCGACGTCGCGCGTGGTCCACCCGGCGGACGCGATGGTCGCGGCGTGCTCCGGTCCGAGGGCGACGAGGTACTCGCCCTGCGCGATCACCACGTTGTTCTGGCCCAGCGACGCCATCGCCGACGCGCACTTGTCGAGGATCCGACCGGGGTCGCCGCTCTCCATGTCGTGGAAGTTGTGCGGCGCCTCCCCGCAGTGGATCGTCACGGCCGACGCCAGTCCCGGCGCCAGACCTTCCCAAGGCGTGGCCGCGAGGTGCTCGGCGACGCAGTACGCGTACTTCGCCGGGCCACCCTGGGTCGACGCGTCACCCGGGCCGGGCACCGCACCGGCGACGTGCATCAGCACCAGCCGCAGGGCGCGGCCGGTGGTGGCGTTGGGCCGGTTGCCGGGGCCGAACGCGCCGAGCCCGCCGTTGTAGCCGGCCTGCTCCGCGATCTCGCCGGACACGATCAGCAGCGGCGCGACCGGATGGGTGGTCGCGTTGACGCCGCGCAGGTTGACCTCGGGTCGGGCCAGTGCGCGCACGGCACTTACCAACACGGGGAGGCAGGCCGGTGGGCAGCCCGCCAACACCGCGTTCACGGCGATGACGCGCCGCGTCGCCTCACCGAGCCGGGGCGGCAACGTCGCGATGACCTCGTCGGGGTCGACGTCGCCCAGCGCGGCCAGCGCGGCGTCGACCCGCGCCGGCGTGGGCGGCACCATCGGCAACCCGTCGCCCCACCCGCGCGTCTCGTACAACGCGAGGACGGCCTCGGGGGAGTCGTCGGCGATCTCGAGCACGTCTGTCGACATCAGCCACCAGTCTGATACGGTTCGGCAGGTGGCCGCAAGGGTCGGGCTCGACCGTGATCAGGTCGTGGACGCCGCGGTCGACGTGCTGGTCGAGCGGGGCCGGCCGGAAGCGGTGGCCCTGGCCGAGGTGGCCGACCGGCTCGGCATCCGGACGCAGTCGCTCTACGCCCACGTCGACGGGGCCGACGGCCTCCGCCGCGAGCTGGCCCTGCGGGGTCTTCAGGCGCTGACGGAGCGGCTGAACGAGGCCGCCGTCGGTCGGGCCGGCGCCGACGCCATCGAGGCCATCGTCGTGGCGTGGGTCGAGTTCGCGGCCGAGCAGCCAGGTCTCTACGCGGCGTCGTTGCGGCCGCCCGGCGACGACGCCGAGCTGGCCAACGCCATCGCCGCCGCCACCCGACCGCTCAACCTGGTGTTCCGCTCCTACGGCCTCGACGACGATGCCGCCCGGCACTGGTTCCGGCTGATCTTCTCGACGGTCCACGGCTTCTCGGTGCTGCGCGCCGACGGGCTCCTCACCGTCCTCGGCGATCCCGAGGACACGGTGCGCCACGCCATCCGGGTCTTCACGGACCAGCTCGCTCGGTGATCGCGATCGACCACACCGGCCGGGTGGTGCTCGTCACCGGTGCCGGTGCCGGCATCGGTCGCGAGATCGCCCGGTGGTTCGCCCGTGCCGGCGCCGCGGTCGCGGTCGCCGACGTGCGGGCCGACAAGGCCGACGAGACCGTGGCCGCCATCGCCGCCGAAGGCGGCCGGGCCGTCGCCATCGTGAAGAACCTGCGCGACGACCCGGAGATCCAGGCGATGGTCGACGAGACGGTCGACGCCCTCGGGAGCCTCGACGTCGCGGTGAACAACGTCGGCAACTTCCCGCCGGGCCGAGTGCCGACACCGACGGTCGACATGGACGGCGCGTTCTGGCGCGACCTGCTCGACCAGAACCTCGTCATGGCCGCGCTCTCCGCAGCCGCCGAAGCCCGCGCCGGCGCCGACGTGATCCTGTTCGTGTCGTCCGGCGAGACCACGCGACCATCGCCCGGCATGGCGGCGTACGCCGCGGCCAAAGCCGGGATCAACCACCTGGTCACCACGCTGGCGGTCGAGCTCGCGCCGACGCGCGTGCTGGCGATCGCGCCGGGCACCACGCTCACCGAGACCGTCGCGGCCGCGCTGCCGGACGACTACGTCGCCAAGATCATCGAGTCGACACCCCTGAAGCGCGGCGTCGAGTTCGACGAGCTGGCGCGGCTGGCCGTCTTCCTCGGCAGCGACCTGGCCCGCTGCATCACCGGCCAGCTGATCCTCGCCGACGCCGGTGCCTTCCTGAGCCGCAACCGCCCGCCCAGCGCAGGTTGAACGTCGGGGTGCTCAGTGCACCTGACGCGCCGAGTCCGTCCAGTAGCGGGCGCGGAGTGCCTTCTTGTCGGGCTTGCCCAGCGGGCTGAGCGGGATCGAGTCGACGAAGTCGACGCTCTTCGGCGCGTAGACCGCGCCCTTCTTCTCCTTGACCAGCGCGGCCAGCTCGTCCGGGTCGACGGTCGCGCCCGGCCGCAGCACGACGACCGCCTTGACGGCCTCGCCCCACTTGTCGTCGGGCACGCCGACGACCGCCACCGAGCCGACCGCGGGATGGGTCGACAACACGTCCTCCACCTCGCGGGGGAAGACGTTGAACCCGCCGGACACGATCATGTCCTTCTTGCGATCCACGATGGTGAGGTAGCCGTCGGCGTCCTCGCGCGCCACGTCACCGGTGTGCAGCCAGCCACCGCGGAACGCCTCCTCCGTCTGCTCCGGCTTGTTGAGGTAGCCCTTCATCACGAGTGGGCCCTGCACGCAGATCTCGCCGGGCTCGCCCTTGGCCACCTCGTTGCCGTCGTCGTCGAGCAGCTTCACGTGCACCCACGGCACCGGGCGACCGCACGTCGCCAACCGCGCCGGATCGTTGACGTCGTGCTCCTCCTTGCGGAGCACGGTGATCGTCATGGGGCACTCGGCCTGGCCGTAGTACTGGAAGAAGATCGGACCGAAGCGCTCGATGGCCTCCTTCAGCCGCGTGGGCGACATCGCGGCCGCGCCGTAGTAGATCGTCTCGAGACTCGACAGGTCGTAGTCGCCGAGCTCGGGGTGGTCGAGCAGGACGTAGAGCATCGTCGGCACCAGCATGGTGGCGCTGATGCGGAACTTCTCGACCGTCTCCAGGAACTTGGTCGGTTCGAATCCCGGCAGCACGACGATCGAACCGTCGCGCAGCAGCGTCGGCATGAAGAACGCCGCGCCGGCATGCGACAGCGGCGTGCAGATGAGGAACCGGGCCTCGTCCGGCCACTGCCAGTCGCTCAGCTCGATTGCGGTGAGGGCCGCGCCGCTCCGGTAGGTGCCCATCACCCCCTTGGGCTTGCCGGTGGTGCCGCCGGTGTACGCGATGGTGGCGACATCGTCGGCGTCGACCGCCGGCGCGATCAGCGGCACCGGCGAGAACGACGCCGCCAGCTCGAGGTAGTTCTCGCCGACGGTGCTCGGCCCGAACGCCAGCAGCCGCTTCAGTCCCGGAACACGGTCGCGCAGCGCCGCGGCCCGCTCGTCGTACACCGCGGGATCGAACACGAGCGTGTCGATCCCCGCGTCCTCGAGCACGTACGCGTGATCGTCGAGCGAGCCCATCGGGTGCAAAGGCGTGGGGCGGCAGCCGGTCACGTTGAACGCGCCGCTGTTGAACAGCACCTCGGGCCGGTTGGGCGACAACACGGACACCGGGCTGCCCTGGCGCACGCCCACCGACGCCAGCGCCTGGGCGTAGCACGACACCTGGTCGCGGACCTGGCGCGCCGTCAGGACCTGGTCGCCGAGGTACATGGCGGGCTTGTCGGGGTTGCGGTCCAGTGCCGCGATCAGCAGATCGGCCATGAACACGCCGCGGTGGAGTTGGTCGGTCATCGCCCGAGAAGGTAACCCCCATATGCTCCAGTCGTGCCAACCGTCGACATCGAGCGGGCCGACGACCAGGTCCGCATCATCCGGATGAACCGGCCCGACCGGCTCAACGCCATGAACTACGACCTCGTGGGTGACCTCTACCTCGCGCTGGACGAGGTGGCGGCCGACGACGCGTGCAAGGTCGCGGTGCTCACCGGCGCCGGGCGGGGCTTCTGCTCGGGCCTCGACCTGAAGGACTTCGGCCGCCCGCCGGCGCCCGGTACCCACCCGTACCGCACGGTCGGCGTGACCGGTCAGGCGTTCATCGCCAACCTCACTCGCCACATCCGGGCCACCCCGCAGATCGTCATCGCCGCCGTCAACGGCCCGGCGTTCGGCGGCGGCTTCTCACTGGCGCTGGCGTGTGACCTGCGGGTGGCATCGAGCACCGCCACGTTCTGCTCGGCCTTCATCAAGACCGGCCTCACCGGAACCGACATCGGCGTGACCTATCTGCTGCCCCGACTGATCGGCGCCGCCCGGGCGTTCGACATGATCGTCACCGGTCGCACCGTCGACGCGGTCGAGGCCGAGCACATGGGCATCGTCTCGCGCCTGTTCGAGCCCGACGACCTCGAACGCGAAGCGCTCGCGCTCGCCGACGTGGTGGCCGGCTACACGTCATTCGGGCTCCGCAACACCAAAGAGGTGATGTGGGCCAACCTCGACACGCCGAGCATGGCGGCGTGCATCGCGCTCGAGAACCGCAACCAGGAACTCGCCGCCCAGACTCCGGAAGTGCAGGAGTACATGGCCGCCTATTCGCAGCGAGTGCGCTGATGCTGACGCCGTTCGACGACTACGCCATCCATCAGACGCCGCTGCCACTGGCCCACCCGGTGAGCGGCGATCCCAACCACTACGACCGCTACTTCTTCAACGGGTACGACCGCGACGGCGAGTACTTCTTCGGCGTCGCGATGGCGCTCTATCCCAACCGGCGCGTCATCGACGCCGCCTTCAGCATCGTGCACGGCGGTCACCAGCGCTCGGTGTTCGCGTCCATGCCGATGCCGCGCGATCCCGGCGAGACGCGCGTGGGCCCGATCGCGATCGACATCGTCGAGCCACTACGGGTCAACCGCGTCCGCGTCGACGCCAATGCCGGCGGGATCGAGGCCGACCTCACCTACACCGCCCGGTCGGTCGCGATCGAGGAGCCCCGCCAGACGGCGACGGCCGGCCGCACCGTCGTCATGGACGCCACCCGGATCACCCAGCTGGGCACGTGGGCCGGAGCGGTCGACGTCGGCGGCGAGCGCCTCACCATGGACGACGCGCACACGTTCGGCACCAAGGACCGGTCGTGGGGCGTGCGCCCCGTGGGCGAGCCCACCCCCGGCGCCCCGCCCGACGCCGCCGGCGGGCCGCCCGGGCTGTGCTTCCTCTGGACGCCGCTCCACTTCGACGACGAGTGCTACTTCCTCGCGCTCTTCGAGCGGCCGACGGGGGAGCGTTGGTACGAGAGCGGCGGCCGTGTGCCCGTGCTCTTCGCCGGCGATGTCGCATACGCCGCCGACGACCGCTTCCGCCACATCCGGTCGGTGGACTACGACATCGACTTTCGGGCCGGCACGCGGCGCAGTCGGAGCGCGCAGTTCACGTACCGATTCGACGACGACACCGAGCGCAAGGTGCAGTTCACGCCGCTGATCGACTTCCAGATGCGGGGGATCGGCTACACCCACCCGACGTTCAAGCACGGCGCGTACCACGGCCCCGACCTCGTGGTCGGCTCGGACGACGTCGATCTCCGCTCGGTCGATCCGCTGGCACCCGAGAACATCCACGTCGAGCAGGCGTGCCGGGTGGACACCGACGACGGCCGCCAGGGCATTGGCACCTTCGAGCAGTTGATCTTCGGGCCGCACCGGCCGATGGGCTTCGCCGACTTCCTCGACGGCGCGTAGGGCGACCGTCGATGGCGAAGGGCAACGCCGCGGGGCCGATCCGCCTGACCACCAAGGAGTACGACAAGGAGCTCGAACGACTGCAGATCGAGCTCCTGTCGATGCAGGAGTGGATCCAGCACGAGGGCCAACGGTTGGTGGTGATCTTCGAGGGGCGCGACACCGCGGGCAAGGGCGGGACGATCAAGCGCATCACCGAGCTGCTCAACCCCCGGTACTGCAAGGTCGTGGCGCTGCCGGCGCCGACGGATCGTGAGAAGACGCAGTGGTACTTCCAGCGGTACGTCGCCCACCTGCCGGCGGCAGGCGAGATCGTGCTGTTCGACCGGAGTTGGTACAACCGCGCCGGCGTCGAGCGCGTCATGGGCTTCTGCACCGAGGACGAGTACCAGGAGTTCATGCGGCACACACCGCAACTGGAGCGGGCATTGATCCGCTCGGGGATCATGCTGGTGAAGTACTGGCTCTCGGTGAGCGACGAGGAGCAGGAGCGCCGCTTCCAACGCCGGATCGACAACCCGCACAAGCGATGGAAGCTCAGCACCATCGACCTGCAGGCCCGGTCGCACTGGGTCGACTACTCAGAGGCCAAGGACGAGATGTTCGCCTACACCGACCTCAAGGAGTCGCCGTGGTGGGTCGTCGAGGGCGACGACAAGCGCGCCGCGCGCCTCAACCTCATCAGCCACCTGCTCAGCCTCGTCCCGTACCGGAAGGTCGACACCGCCGGCGTCGAGCTGCCGCCGAAGCAGCAGCGCCGGTACGAGCGGGCTCCCAAGGAGGCGCAGTCGATGGTGCCGGTGCGCTACCAGATCATCTGACCCAGCATGTCGAACATCTCGGACCGCGAGAGGAGCGTCCCATGGCGGCAGTGAAGCCCATCCCCGACGACTACCCGAAGGTGATGGCCTACCTGGCCATCGACGGTGCCGCCGGCGCCATCGACTTCTACAAGACGATCTTCGGCGCGGTCGAGCGGGTGCGCATGGACCAGCCCGACGGCCGGGTCGGCCACGCCGAGCTCCAGTTCGGCGACTCGGTGGTCATGCTGGCCGACACGTTTCCCGACATGGGCCACGTCGACCCGAAGCAGCTCGGTGGCACGCCGGTCGCCATGACGATCTACGTGGACGACGTCGACGCCACCTTCGCGGCCGCCATCGACGCCGGCGCCACCGAGACGCAGCCGGTGGAGGACAAGTTCTACGGCGACTGGGCCGGCCAGTTCGACGACCCGTGGGGCCACCGGTGGAACGTCATGACCCACGTGGAGGACGTGTCGCCCGAGGAGATGCAGAAGCGGATCGCCGCGCTCGACGCCGGCTGACCGCCGCCCCCAAGGTCTGGCGAGTTCCCGGGAACCATTGCCGGCAACTCGCCGAGGCTCACGCAGCGCGGCGGTAGCGGGCGACGGCGATCGGCGCGAACACCGCGACGATGGCGACCGACCACGCGATCGACTGCAGCACCGGCGTCATGGTCGGCCCGCCGAGCACGAGTGCCCGCACCGCGTTCACGTTGATCGTGAGCGGCTGATGGGCCGAGAAGGCCTGGAGCCAGCCGGGCTGGGTCTTCAGCGGCACGAACGCCGACGACGCGAAGGTGAGCAGCGCGAGTGGCGGGAACGACGCCGCCTGCGCGGCTTCGGAGTTGGGCACCGACAGGCCGATGAACGCGAACACCCACGCCAGGGCGAAGGCGAACATGAGCAGCAGGAGGATCGCGACCGCGAACGCGCCGATGTTGGTGTGGACGCGGAAGCCGACGAGGAAGCCCACGATCACCATCAGCGCGATCACGACGACGTCGCGCACGAGGTCGGCCACGGTTCGGCCGGCCAGTACCGCCGACCGGGCCATCGGCAACGAGCGGAAGCGCTCGATCAGACCCTTCTGCAGGTCCTCGGCGAGGCCGATGCCGGTGTTGATCGAGCCGAAGGCGACGGTCTGGGCGAAGATGCCGGGCATCAGGTAGTCGACGTACCGCACGCCTGGGACTTTGATGGCGCCGCCGAACGCGTAGCGGAACATGAGCACGAACAGCACCGGCTGGATGGTGCTGAACACGATCACTTCCGGCACCCGCTGCATGGCGCGGAGGTTGCGGCCGGCGATGGCGAGGGTGTCGCTCACCGCCCAGCCGAGCTTCGACTTGTGGGCCTGTGCGACCGGGGCGGGCGCGGTGGGTGCGGTGGGTGCGGTGGTCGCGGTCATGAGGTGGTCTCCTCGTTGGTGCCGATGGTCGGCGCTTCGACCCGGTGGCCGGTCAGCGTCAGGAACACGTCGTCGAGGCTGGGCTCGCGCACCGCGACCGCCTCGGGTTCGATGCCGGCGGCGTCGAGCCGGCGCACCGCCTCGAGCAACGACCGCCCGCTGTCGGTCACCTTCAACTCGATGCTGCGGCGATCGTTCGAGAGCTCCACGACCCCGACTTCGGCGAGCACGTGCTTGGCGACGTCGACGTCGGCGTCGCCGAGATCGATGTGGATGATGATCGAGCCGATGTTCGCCTTGAGCTCGGTCGCGGTCCCTTCGGCGATGACGCGACCGTGGTCGACGACCGCGATGCGGTCGGCCAGGCGATCGGCCTCCTCGAGGTACTGCGTCGTGAGCAGCAAGGTCGTGCCGTCGGCCACCAGCTGCTCGATGACCTCCCAGAGGTCCTGGCGACCGCTGGGGTCGAGGCCGGTGGTCGGTTCGTCGAGGAAGAGCACCGGCGGCCGGTGCACGAGGGCGGCCGCCAGGTCGAGCCGGCGCCGCATCCCGCCCGAGTAGGTCTTGGCGGTGCGGTCGGCCGCGTCGCTGAGGTCGAACCGCTCGAGCAGGAGGTCGGCGCGCTCCAGGTAGGTCGCCCGGGGGAGATGGGTCAGCTTGCCGACGAGGCGGAGGTTCTCGCGACCGGTGAGGTTCTCGTCGACCGCGGCGTACTGGCCGGCCAGGCCGATGCGCGACCGCACTTCGTCGGCGTGCTCGACGACGTCGAGGTCCAGGATGCGCGCCCGGCCGGCATCGGGCCGCAGGATGGTGGTGAGGATGCGGACCGCCGTGGTCTTGCCGGCGCCGTTGGGGCCGAGCAGGCCCAGCACGGTGCCGGCCGGCACTGCCAAGTCGACGCCATCGAGCGCGACGACATCGCCGAACCGCTTGACGAGACCCTCGGCCAGAATTGCAGGGTTTGCCATGTGCTCCACCCTGGCACCGGTTATTGACTCGGGTCAACCATTTTCTTGAGTAAACTCAATGGTTGCCTAGCCACAAAGGTCATCGTACCCTTGGGGGACCGTGGGAACACGCCGGATGTCAGCCGCCCGTGAGGCATGGCAGTACGTCGCCGAGTTGTGGTTCGGCGAGGAGAACCACGACCGCTTCCACAACGCGTGCGAGGCGGCCGACGTGTCGCCGCCACAGCTCAAGGCATTGCTGTCGATGGAGAAGGGGCAGCCGCAGCCGATGCGGACGCTGGCCGAGAACTGGCGGTGCGACGCGTCGTGGGTGACGGGCATCGTTGACGGTCTCGAGGAGCGGGGCTACGCCGAGCGCCGGGCCCATCCCACCGACCGGCGGGTGAAGGTGGTCGAGATCACCGCCCTCGGCGACAAGGCGAAGGCGAAGGCACTCGAACGTCTGCACGAGCCGCCGGCCTCGGTGCTCGCGCTCACCGCAAGGGAGCAGGCGACCCTGCGCGACCTGCTCCGGAAGGTGCGCGACCACGCAACCTGACGGCTACGAGCACGATGCCGGCCGTCACCAGCGCGAGCACCGATCCCACCAGCGGGCAAACGGTCACGCCCGCGACGAAGGTACCGTTTGGCGGTGGGCCCGAGGCGGGTGATGGCGATCGCCATCGACGCCCTCGAGTGGCGGTTCCTCGAGGGGTGGATGGCCGAGGGGATGTTGCCGCGTCTGCGCGGGTTCATCGACGACGCCGCGTTCTGCGAGTTGAAGAACGTCGACTACTACCGGTCGGAGTACATCTGGACGCAGCTCGTCACCGGCAAGCCGATGGAGGTCACGCGCTACTTCGGGATCGAGTACTTCGACCCCGCGACCTATTCGGGCCGCGGCATCGGCCCGTACCTGGGCCGCCCCTGGTACGCCGGCACCGGCATCCCCACGATCATCTTCGATTGCCCGCAGCTCGCCATCGCCGACGACGTGGACGGCATCCAGGTCACCGCGTGGGGTGCGCACGGCGCGCACTACCCGAGGGCGTCGTCGCCGATGGGCACCCTCACCGAGATCGATGCGCGCCATGGGCCCCACCCGGCACTGGGCAACGACTTCGACCCTGCCTGGCATCTGAAGTCGTACTGCGACATCCAGGCGGACTGGTGCATCGCCGGCGTGCGGTCCCGTCCCGGCATCGCCCGCGACCTGATGGCACAGCGGCCCGATTGGCGCCTGTTCCTGACGTCACTGTCGGAGTTCCACACGTTCGGTCACAACTTCTGGCACGGCGTCGACGCCAGCCATCCGCTGGCCGACCATCCCACCGCGGCGCACGCGCGTGAGCGGTTCGGGGACGTCCTGGCCGCCATCGACGAGTCGTTCGGCGAGCTCGTCGACGGCCTCGGCGACGACGTCGACGTCGTGCTCTTCGCGCTGCACGGCTTCTGCCCGGCCGACGACATCCCGTCCATGGTGCTGGTGCCCGAGCTGATCGCCCGACTCCAGACCGGGCGGCGCTTCCTTCGTGTGGACGGCGACGCCGAGGAGTGGCGTCGCCGCGGCTGCCCAGCGGTCGTGCCGGCCTCGTCGAAGGCGTGGGCGTCGAACACCTGGCTGCGCGACCGTTTCGCGATCAGCGGGAAGCACCGGGCCCGGAACGCGGTTCGGCGCGTGCTGCCCGAGGGTGCCATCGAGGGCCTGAAGCGCGCCGCCCGGCGAACCGGTGCGGTCGAGTCGGGCATCCCCGAGCCGATCGCTCCTGAGCTGTTCCTGTCGCGCGACGCGATCCGCGACCAGCGGTTGGCCGACGAGGCGATCGACTGGCAGCCGGCGTATTGGTACTCCGCGCTGTGGCCGTCGATGCGCTACTTCGCCTTGCCGACGTTCACGGACGTGCACGTGCGGGTGAACCTCCGTGGCCGGGAGCGCGACGGCGTCGTCGATCCGGCCGACTACCACGCCACGTGCGACGAGGTGGCCGCGCAGCTGCGCGCCATCCGGGACCCGCGAACCGCCGAGCCCGCGGTCGCCGAGGTGTACTTCCCTCGCCGCGACGACCCGTTCGAGGTCGACGGTCCCGACGCCGACGTCCTCGCGGTGTTCGACCGGGCCACCGACGCGATCGAGCACCCGGAGGTCGGGATGCTCGGCCCGGTTCCGTTCCAGCGGCTCGCGGCCCACACCAAGAACGGCTTCGTCGCCGCCAAGGGCCCGTCGTTCCGGAAGGTGCAGGTGAATCGTCGGCCGGCCGAGGATCTGCCGGCGACGCTCATGGCGCTGCTCGACGTCGCGCCACCCGACGGCGCGACCGGGTCGTCGCTGCTCGACGCGTTCGGGGCGCCTACGTCGTCAACACCGACGATTTCGAGTTGATCGGCGGGGCGATGCCCTCGCCATCGTCGACCCATGGGTCGGCTTGCGGAAGATCGGCGGCGCCGGACGCGTTGCAACATGGGTATGCCGGCGCTCTCCATCCTCGACCTCGCGCCCGTGGGGCAAGGATCCGACGCCGCCACCGCCCTCGCCAACTCGGTCGCGCTGGCCCGACTGGCCGAGCGCCTCGGGTACCGGCGGATCTGGGTCGCCGAGCACCACAACATGCCGGGGATCGCCAGCTCGTCGCCGCCGGTGCTCATCGCGCACCTGGCGGCGTCGACTTCGACCATCCGCGTGGGCGCCGGCGGCGTGATGCTGCCCAATCACGCGTCACTGGTGGTCGCCGAGCAGTTCAGCATGCTCGAGGCACTGCACGCCGGCCGCATCGACCTCGGGATCGGCCGGGCGCCCGGAACCGATCCGATCACCGCGGCCGCCCTCCGCCGGAACCCCGCGGCGTTCGCGGTCGACGACTTCCCCGAGCAGCTGCGCGACCTGTTGGCGTTCTTCGACGGGACGCATCCGCAGATCACCGCGGTCCCGGGCCGCGGGTACCGACCGGCCCTCTGGATGCTCGGCTCCAGTGACTACAGCGCGCAGGTCGCCGGGCTCCTCGGGCTGCCGTTCTCGTTCGCGCACCACTTCGCGTCGGGGAACACGGTCGCGGCCGTCGCCGCGTACCGGGCGTCGTTCCGGCCGTCGGCCGAGCTGGCCGAGTCCTACGTGATGCTCGGTGTCCCTGTCGTGTGCGCCGAGACTGCCGAGCAGGCGCGGTGGCTCGCCGGCCCCAGCGCGCTGTCGATCGTGCGCCTGCGCCAGGGCCGCCCGACACAGCTGCCGACCCCGGAGGAGGCGGCCGAACACGTATTCACGCCCGCCGAGCGGGAGATCGTCCGTGGCTGGACCGCGCCGCTCATCGCCGGCGACCCCGACACCGTTCGCCGTGGCTTGGACGAGCTGGTCGATCGGACCGCGGCCGACGAGCTGATGATCACCACGATGGTGCACGGTCACGCCGATCGGCTGCGGTCCTACGAGCTCGTCGCGGAGGCCTTCGACAGCGCGACCATTGGTTCGTGAACCCGAGCGAGCACGAGCAATGTCCGGCCTGACGGGCGCGGCGCGAGACGAGTGGACGAGC
The DNA here is from genome assembly GCA_025463925.1 of Acidimicrobiales bacterium. Taxonomy (GTDB): domain Bacteria; phylum Actinomycetota; class Acidimicrobiia; order Acidimicrobiales; family AC-14; genus RYN-50. The sequence continues at coordinate 20,157 of JAODBK010000004.1, forward strand.
CGGCGCGAGGCGATCGCCGCCCGCCATCTCCGGCCGAGGGGTGAACGCCCGTCGTCCTCGGCGCGTGGTGTGCACCACGTCGCGCTCTTGAGCAGCGACGTCGAGCGGACGGTCGACTTCTACCAAGGACTGCTCGAGTTCCCCCTCACCGACATGTTCGAGAACCGCGACTACACCGGCTCGACGCACTTCTTCTTCGACATCGGCAACGGCAACGCGCTGGCGTTCTTCGATCTGCCAGGGCTCGACCTCGGACCGTATGCCGAGGTGCTCGGCGGCCTGCACCATCTCGCCATCTCGGTGCCGCCGGATCGCTGGCGGCACCTGAAGGCCAAGCTGGACGAGGCCGCCGTCGAGTACGCCCACATCGACGGCTCGTCGATCTACTTCCGCGACCCCGACGGCGCCCGCCTCGAGCTCATCAGCGACCCGCTGGGTGAGATGTACGGCAACCCGGTGATCTGAGCCGTTCGCGGCCAGGCTGCGGTGTGGTGTCAGTAGGCGTTCGGGTCGGCTTGCACCTCGGGCGGAACCGGATGCCGGTACAGCGTGGCCGCGTTCTCCCAGGTGATCCTGCGCACGTCGTTGCTCGGCAGATCGCCGATCTCGTGGCGGATGACCGCCTGGGTGTTCGGCCAGGTCGAGTCGCAGTGCGGGTAGTCGCTCTCGACCAGGATGTTCTCGACGCCGATCCTGTCCCGCTGGACGAACGCGCTGGGGTCCTCCACCGCGCAGAACCAGAAGTTGCGGTGGAGCACTTCGGCCGGCGTGAGCTCGATGCCGGACCACGTGCCGTACATCTCGTGGTACCGCAGCATGTGGTCCAACCGGTCCATGAGCCCCGCGACCCAACCGATGCCGCCCTCCGACAGGCACACCTTCAGGTCTGGGAATCGCACCGGCAGCAGCGAGTAGAGCCAGTCGACGGCGGCGAACATCGCGAACGCGAAGAACAGCACGCCGACGGTGTCGGGCGGCGCGTCGTCGGAGGTCGCAGGGGACGTTCCCGACGAGCCGATGTGGAGGTTGACCACGGTCCCGGTCTCGGCGCAGGCCCGCATGATCGGGTCCCAGTGGCCGGTGTGCAGTGACGGCAGGCCGAGCTTCTGCGGCGCTTCCGAGAACGTGATCGCCTTGAAGCCGCGCTCGGCGTTGCGGTACACCTCGGCCGCGCCGACCTCGGGGTCGAGCAGCCACGGCAACTGGCACGGGATGATGCGGCCCGGGTGCGGGCCGGCCCATGCCTCGATGTGCCAGTCGTTCCACGCGCGGAACGCCGCGAAGGCCAGCTCCTTGTCCGTGGTCGTCATCTGCAACCGCTGCCCGGCGAAGCCCGGCAGGAACGAGGGGAAGTTGACGGACGCATAGACGCCGTTCAGGTCCATGTCGGCGATGCGAGCATCGATGTCCCACGCCCCGCGCCGCATCTCGTCGAACCGCGCCGGCTCGAAGCTGTACTCCGCCACCGGCCGGCCGACGACTGCGTTGAAGCCGACGTTGGGCAGCGCCACCGAGTCGTACACCCACGTCTCCGAGCCGTCTTCCAGCTCGACGACACGGGGCGCCCGATCGGCGAACTTCGCCGGCACCCGGCCGGCGAACGTGTCGGGCGGCTCGACGATGTGATCGTCGGCGCTGATGACGGTGTAGTGGCGCTCCCGCCGCTCAGGCTCGGGGAGGAACGTCGCCCCGCCCGTCTTCGACTTGCCGCCCGCCGTGAAGTTGGTGTTGGCGGCGAGATCGTCGATGTTGATCGACATCAGTCCATGACCTCCGGCTGGGTTCGCAGGAGCCGGCGCACCGCGCCGGCCCAGAACACGTCGGTGCCGCGTTCGAGCAGCGACGCCTTCATGGCACCCCGCACGTCCGGCGTGACGGTGGTTGCGGCGCGGCCGGCGACGAGCAGGTCGTACGCCAGGCGGCACTGGCGGTCGAAGCTCGCGGCCCGGTAGGTGACCTCTTCGACCGTCGGTCCGGTGACGATGACGCCGTGGTTGGCGAGCACGACCACCGATGCGTCGCCGATGCGCTGGGCCAGGTCCGCGCCGAGCTCGCGCGAGTCGATCTCACCGGCGTACTCGGCGACGAAGCCGAGATCGCCGTCGAACATCGTCCCGGTCTGGTGGAAGATGTCTGGCAAGAGGCCGAGCGCCGCAAGCACCGTCGCGTGGTACGGGTGGTTGTGGGCGACGACCCGCGCCCGCGGATCCGCCCGGTGGATCTCGGTGTGGATGTGGATCGCCGGCGTGACGTCCCAGCGCCCGGCGACGAACTCGGCGTCGGCCGTCACCACGCAGAGGTCGGACGCCTTCACCTCCTCCCACCACAGGCCCCACGGGTTCACCAGCATGGTGCCGCGGTCGTCCCGTACCCACGTGATGTGGCCCGCGATGTTCTCGCTGAATGCGCACTCGGCCAGGATGCGGAACGCGCACGCGAGCGTCTGCTCGTCGGTGAGGTCGATACCGATGGGGGGTGTGACGCGGGGCGACCATGCGTCCAACCCACCTTGCGACGGCGTGACACCCTCGGGCACCGGAGCGGGCCGGGCGGTCGCCCCTTCAACGATGCTGCCGGACCGGCGGAGCTCCGTCATCGACCGCGAAGTGTCGCTCACCTGTCCCCCTTGCGCGCTATGTTCTTATCTTCTAGAAGATAGCCACGGCGGCCGTCAGCCGGCAAGGAGTTTCCGTGTCGAGTCACGGGTTGGTCACTGTTCTCGACTCGCCCCGCACCGAGTCGCCAAGTGTCACGATGGCCCGGTGAGGACGACCGGCGCGGGATCCGCCGACGACCAGCGCATGCGCTTCGGTGATCGGCTTCCGTTGCGCAACCAGCGGCTCGGCGAACTCATCGCCGACCGGTTGCGGACGTTGATCCTTGCCGGCGATCTCGCCGACGGCGACCTCCTGCCGAAGGAGGAGGACCTCCGCGCGCAGTTCCCCGTGAGCAAGCCCTCGTTGCGCGAGGCGATGCGGATCCTGGAGACGGAAGGGCTCATCACCGTCCGGCGGGGCAACATGGGTGGCGCCGTGGTGCACCGGCCGACCGCGGCCCACGTCGCGTACACCCTGGGATTGGTGCTCACCGCGAAGCGCGTGCCCGTCGGCGACGTCGCCAAGGCGCTGCAGCTGGTCGAACCGGTGTGCGCGGTGCTGTGCGCCGAGCGTCGTGACCGACGCCGCACCGTGCTGCCGGCGCTCCGGCGCTTGCAACGCGAGGCGCTCCGTGAGGTCGACGATCTCTATCGCGTCACGAACCTGTCCCGCGCCTTCCACGAGGCGCTGGTGGAGCACTGCAAGAACGACACGTTGAAGGTGATGGTCGGCGCGCTCGAAGCGCTCTGGTCGACGCACGAGGCCACGTGGGCCGCCCGGTCGCACGGCCTCGCCGTCCCGGTCGACGAGCGCCGGGCGGTGCTGGCCGAGCACCAGGAGGTCATCGACCTCATCGACGCCGGCGACGCCGACGCTGTCCGCCTCGCGGTCGTCGAGCACTTGGAACGCGCCCAGCAGTACCCGGGTACGGACAATTCGCAACCGACGGTTGATCTCGACACGTTTCGCCACCGTCTGCAAGCGCCGTGACCGGTCCGGCGGCAACGACCAGCCCGTTCGGGCCACGCGATCCGGTCACGACCTAGCCCGATCCGACCATTTCCGCGATGGCCCGTGTCGGACGGCCCGGGTGATCCGATTGCAGATGCGATGACAACGATCACGACCCCGACCGACCGCTGGGAGGGTCACGGGAGCCTGCTGGAGCTCGTTCGGCACCGCCTCGACGAGCTCGTCGACCTCCGCTGCTTCATGGTGTTGAGCGAGACCGAGCAGGCCGAGTACGAGGGCCTCGTCGAACTCGAGGAGCGGCTGCTCCGGCGAATGTGAGGTTGGTGCGCCCCCAGGGATTCGAACCCTGAACCTGCGGATTAAGAGTCCGTTGCTCTGCCATTGAGCTAGAGGCGCGAGGCGCCACCATACCCGCCGGGTCGAACGGCCCGGCGGGACTCCGCATGGGGTGACCGAGGGGATTCGAACCCCCGACTTCCAGGACCACAACCTGGCGCTCTAACCAACTGAGCTACGGCCACCAAGGGGCGTCCAGCATGGCACAGCGACCGAGGGCCGCCGCCGCTAGTTGACGCCGGCCGCCGCCTTGAACACCTCGGGAATGAGCCAGCGCGCGATCAGCGGGCCGGCCGGGCCGTCGTAGTGGATGCCGTCCGGTCGGAGCACCACGCCGTCGACCCGCTGCACGCAACTCGTGGGGCCCGACGGGCACACGTGCATGGCCAGGCCGACGAGCGCCGCGCCCGGGGTGGTCGTCGCGACCCGCCGGTAGATCGCGTTCACGCAGTCGATGCGCCGGGCTGCCTCGGCCTGGCCGGACACCAGGATCCCGCCGTTGAGGTACGGCGCGTCGAGGATCACGACCGGCGCGCCGCGCGCACCGAGCACCGCGACCGCGTTGCGCACCTGACCCTCGTACCACGCGTCGAACTCGGGTTGGCACGCGTGGCCCCACACACCGTCGTGCTGGATCTCCGTGGTGTCCCAGCCGCCGACGAGCAACACGGTGACGTCGGGCACGAACGTCGTGAGGTCGGCCGCCCAGCGGGTGGGCCACGACAGGCACTCCTGGCCCTGGGTCACCTGCTTCGTCGCCAGCTTGATGCGCCCGCTGCCCCGGGCCACGCCGCACCCGAGGAAGCCGCGGTTGAGCACCGCGTCGATGCCGAACTCGGATGCGACCTTGCCCATGCCGACGCCAACCGTCATCGCGACCGAGTCGCCGGCGATCATCAGCCGGCGCGGTTGCACCGGCCCCGGCGTTGACGCCGGTGCCAGGGTCGTTGCTGCTGCCGGGTTCGCGGCGGCCGGTGGTGCCGGGACGACCGCGCCGGTGCGCCCGGCCGCGCTCGCCACCGCGCTGGCGATCGAGACGGCCGGCTCGGCGCCGGCGGTCGTCGCGATGAGCGCGACGACCACCGCACCGGCAGCCGCCGGCGTCGCCGCCCACGACCGCCAGCCGGCCAGCGACCCACGGCGGATCGGCGTCTCGATCAACCGGTACGAGAGCACCGACACCGCGAGGGTGACGGCGACGCGTGCGACATCGACCGGCAGCCCCGACGAGAGGTGGGTGCGCTCCGGTGTCATCAGCACGAACACCGGCCAGTGCCACAGGTACACGCCGTAGGAGATGCGGCCCAGCCATTGCAGCGGCCGGACGGACAACGCCCACGCCACCGGGCCCGGCGATGGATGGGCCGCGGCCGCGATGACCGCCACGACGGCCAGCCCGCACAACGCGAGGCCGCCCTCGTACAGGCCGTTCGTCTGCCCGCCGACGGTGGCCCACGCGAACGCCACACCGGCCACGGCGAGCAGGGCTGCGACCTCGACACCGGCCCGCGCCCGAGCCGACCGCACCGGACCGCGGCGGGCCAGCACGATCGCCAGCGCCGCGCCCATGAGGATCGCGGCCACTCGGGTGTCGGTGCCGTAGTAGACGCGCGACGGATCGCCGCCTCGGTGGTGGAGGAACACCATGGCGGCCGCCGACGTCGCCGCCAGCGCGGCGGTGACGGCGAGCAGGACCCGCAGCGAGCCGCGGCCGATCCGGAGCACCGCGACGACGACCAGCGGCCACACCACGTAGAACTGCTCCTCGATCGCCAGCGACCACGTGTGCTGCAGCAGCGACGGGGTCTCGAACGACGCCCAGTAGCCGTGGCCGGCCGAGATCGAGTGCCAGTTGGCGATGTAGAAGAGCGTCGCCAACCCGTCGTCACGTACCCGCCCGAGGTCGCGGGCCGCGACCCACACGGTGGCTGCGAACGCGACGGCCACCAGCACGACGAGCAGCGCCGGCAACAGGCGCCGGGCGCGCCGAGCCCAGAACGCCGCCAGGTGGATGGTGCCGGCGGTGGCGTGCTCGGCCAGCAGCAGCGAGGTTATGAGGAACCCCGACAGCACGAAGAACGCGTCCACCCCGAGGTAGCCGCCGGTCAGGCGCCCGAGATGGAAGGCCAGCACGCCCGCGACCGCGACGCCTCGCAGCCCGTCGAGCGCGGGCATGTGCGCCAGATGCGGCCGCTGGCCGTCCCCCTCCATTGGTGGCCCAATGGTACGTAGAGTTCGGCCATGTCCGATCAGCGCGACGTCCCGGTTTCCGACGAGGAATGGCACGAGCGACTGACGCCGGCGCAGTACGAGGTGCTCCGTCGGAAGGGCACCGAGCCGGCGTTCAGTGGCGCATACGCCCACTCCAAGGACGACGGCATGTACCACTGCGCCGGGTGCGGCGCCGCCTTGTTCTCCTCCGACACCAAGTTCGAGTCGGGCACCGGATGGCCGAGCTTCACCGAGCCGGTGGTCGCCGAGGCGGTCGAGCTCCACGAGGACCGGAGCCACGGGATGGTCCGCACCGAGGTCACCTGTCGGCGGTGTGGCGGCCACCTCGGCCACGTGTTCCCGGACGGCCCGGGCCCGGACGGCCAGCGCTACTGCATCAACTCGCTGTCACTCGAGATGGAGCCCGCCGATGCCGGTCGCGACTGACCGCCTTCTCGAGGGCCGGGCGGCACTGATCACCGGCGCGGCGTCCGGCCAGGGCCGAGCGGCGTCGGTGCTGTTCGCCGAGCACGGCGCGTCCATCTGCGTCGCCGACATCAACGACGACGGCTCCAAGGAGACGGTGGCGATGGTCGAGGCGGTCGGCGGCCGGGCGGTCGCCGTCCACGCCGACGTGTCCGACGCCGCCGACGCGGTCGCGATGGTCGACGCCGGCATGGACGCGTTCGGCCGGCTCGACGTCCTGTACAACAACGCCGCGATCCAGATGTCCGGTCGGCTCGTCGACTGCACCGAGCAGCAGTGGGACGACACCATCGGCACCAACCTCACCGCGGTCTTCCGCACCTGCCGGGCTGCGATCCCGAAGATGCTCGCCGGCGAGGGCGGCTCGATCATCTCGACTGCGTCCGTGCTCGGGCTCATCGGCTCCGAGGGCTACGCCGCCTACGGCGCGTCGAAAGCCGGGCTGGTCGCGCTCACCCGCCAGATCGCGGTCGAGTTCGGCCCCAAGGTCCGGGCCAACGTGATCGCGCCCGGCTCGATCGACACGCCTCGCTTCCGGAAAGTCGCCGAGGAGATGCCGGACCCGCAAGGGTTCCTCGACGGCCTGACCGCCACCATCCCGCTGCACCGGCTGGGGCAGGCGGGCGACGTCGCCGGGATCGCGCTGTTCCTCGCCAGCGACCTCTCCTCGTACACGTCCGGCGCGGTGATTCCCGCCGACGGCGGACTGGCGGCGTACCGGTGAGCGGCGCGAGCGAGCAGGTCGCGATCGTCGCCGGCGGCGCGTCGGGATTGGGTGAGGCCATCGCCCACGGTCTGGCGGCTCGCGGTGATCGCGTCCTCGTCGCGGACATCGACGGTGAGGGCGCGGCGCGCGTCGCCAAGTCGATCGGCGACACCGCGGAGGCCCACGAGGCCGACATCCGCGTCGACCGCGACGTCGAGCGGCTCATCGCCGCGGCCGCCGATGCCGGCGGGCTGCACAGCCTCGTCCTGAGCGCCGCGGTCGAGACGCGGGCCAGCATCGTCGACTGCACCGACGACGACTGGCAGCGCGTCGTCGACACCAACCTCAAGGGCGCGTTCCTCTGCTTGCGCCGCGGCATCCCGCTCATGGTGGCGAGTGGCGGTGGCGGGGTCGTCGCCCTCGGTTCGGTGCTCGGGTCGATCGTGGCGCCGCAGTACGCCGCGTACTGCGCGTCGAAGACGGCGCTCGTCAACCTCTGCAAGCAGGCGGCGATCGAGCACGCGCCCGACGGAGTCCGGGTAAACGTGGTGTCGCCGTCGGCGTGCGAGGCCGGGCTGTTCATGCAGGTGACCTCGATGGCGCCCGACCCGGACGCGGTGCGGAGGATGGTCGCGTCGAACACGCCGATGAAGCGGCTCGGCACCGCGGCGGACGTCGTCAACGCGGTGCTGTTCCTCACGTCGGAGCAGTCGAGCTACATCAGCGGCGCGGTGATCCCGCTCGACGGCGGCATGGCCGCCCGTCGCAGCTGAGGAACGAGTCGTGCGCGACGGCCACCGCGTGCTCGACGCCGACGCCCACGTCGTCGAGCCCGCGATCTGGGGCGACGCGCTGCCGGCAGGGGCCTGGCCGATGGACCTGCCGCCGACGACGCCGTCGGTGATGTGCGGCGACGGTGCAGTGATCGCCGACCAGCTCGAGCACGGCTTCGACGCGCCGTCGTACCTGCGGGCGATGGACGCGCAGGGCATCGACGCCGTCGTGCTCTACCCGTCGATGGGATTGTTCGTGCCGTTCCAGCCGACGCTCGATGCCACAGGGTCGGCGGCGGCGTGCCGGGCCTACAACGACTGGATGGCGTCGTACTGCGCGACCGATCCGGGCCGGCTGGCAGGCGTCGGGCTCGTGCCGATGATCGACCCGCACCTCGCCGCAGTCGTCGCGGCCGAGGCCGCCGCGCTCGGGCTGGTCGGCGTGCTGGTGCGACCCAACCAGCTCTACGGGCGCAACCTCGGCGACGCCGCGTACGACCCGTTGTACGACGCGGTGGCCGGAAGCGACGTCGTCCTGGCCGTGCACGAGGGGCTCGGCGTGCTGGCACCGACGATCGGCGACCGCTTCCCCGGCTCGTTCTCGTTGCGCCACGCGTGCTCGCATCCGATGGAGCAGATGGCCTCGCTGGCGAGCCTGTTCCTCGAGGGCGCGCTCGAGCGGCACCCGTCGATGCGGGTGGCGTTCCTGGAGTCCGGCACCGGCTGGCTGCCGTACTGGCTCGCCCGGCTCGACGGGCATCGCGAGTGGATGGCCGCCACCGAGTGCGCCGGGCTGTCGCTGTCGCCGTCGGAGTACTTCGCCCGGCAGTGCGCGATCTGCACCGATCCCGACGACCCGCTGGCGGCATGGGTCGCGGGCGAGGTCGGCGCCGACCACGTGATGTGGGCCAGCGACTTCCCGCACCCCGACGCGCTCTTCCCGAACGCGGTCGACGCGTTCCTGAAGGAGTCCCACGAGCACGGCCTGACCGGCGCCGACCTCGACGCCGTCCTGTGGTCGACCCCCGCACGGTTCTACCGCCTCGACCCCCGCTTTTCGCGTCGCTGAAGCGCGGTATTCGCGCTCGGGGGACGCGAAAAACCAGGTTGTCGCGTCAGTTCATCGACGGGTCATCGGGGAACGCCGCGAACAGCGCGAGGTCGCCGGGCTGGCGCCGCAACACGACGCGCCAGAGCGCGTCCGGGTCCGGCGACAGCGCGTCGGCCGGGTCGGCGTGGACCACGAACCACGCGCCCTGCTCGATCTCCTCCTCGAGCTGGCCCGGTCCCCAGCCGGCGTACCCGGCGAAGATGCGCACGCCGTCGAGCCGCGGGCCGCGGCCGTCCGGCTCCCAGTCGAGGTCGAGGATCCCGACATCGGCGAGCACCGGCGTGACCACGCCGTCGGCCGCGGCGTCGGCGCGGGCCAGCCCGATGGCCGCCGTCCGCTCGACCGGACCGCCGACGAACACCACCGGCGGGTCGGCGGCGCGCGCCGCCCACTCCGGCAGGGCGTCGACCAGTCCGGTGTCGCTCGGCCGATTGAGGATGATCCCGACGGCGCCGTCGTCGTTGGCCTCGAGCAGCAGCACCACGGTCCGCTCGAAGTTCGGGTCGCCCAACATGGGTGTCGCCACCAGGAGGCGCCCCCGACCGGGCTCGACCGTCATCGGCCAATCATGCCGCGGGCGCGGCCGATGGAGCGATGCGCGGCGCGCCGGTCGTCGCCATAGCCGACGAGGAGGTTGAGCGACGCCCCCGCGAGGGACTCGCTGGCCTGGTCGAGCTCCAGGAAGCCGGTGAGGTGCAGCGCGACCAGCCCGTGGGTGACGGCCCAGATCTGCGTGGCCAGCTCCACCGCGTCGGCGGGGGAGAGCCGCCCGGCGTCGATGCACCGCTGGATGCTGGTGACGAGCGTCTGGAAGGTCTCGATGCCGCTCGCCGCGTCCTCGAGATCGATCGGCTGTTCCATGAACATGGCGCGGTAGAGGTTCGGGTTCGTGATCGCGTTGGTGAAGTACGCCCAGCCCAGGAGCGACAGGTGCGTCACGGGATCGCGGCTGGTCGCGACGCCGTTCATGTGCTCGGCGAGCCTGGCGAACCCCTCGCGGCGCACTTCGCGGCGCAACTCGTTCATCCCGCCGAAGTGGGTGTAGATCGCCATCGTCGACGTGCCGACCTCATCAGCCAGTCGGCGCAGCGTCAGCGCGCCCTCCGTCGCCAGGAGGCGGGCCGCGGTCTCGATCAACGTGGTCCGGACCGCCGGATCGGCGACTTTGGGGCTCACCCTCGACACCATGCCATAGCAGTGCTATAGGTTATCCATAACGGCGCGATGAATCGTCCACTGGAGGACCCGTGAACCTGTCGACCGGCAACCGCTACCTCGACGGCAACTTCGGCCCGGTCCGGGAGGAGCTCACGGTCGACGACCTCCCGGTCGTCGGGTCGATGCCCGAGTTCCTGGACGGGCGCTACCTCCGCAACGGCCCGAACCCGGTGACCGACCCCGATCCCGCGGCCTACCACTGGTTCACCGGCGCCGGCATGGTGCACGGCCTGCGCATCGAGGCCGGCCGCGCTCGCTGGTACCGCAACCGGTGGGTCCGCAGCGCCGCGGTGGCCCGAGCGCTCGGCGAGCAGCCGCGTCCCGGTCCGGTGCACGCCGGATTCGACTTCTCGCCCAACACCCACGTCATCGGCCACGCCGGCCGCACGCTCGCGATCGTGGAAGGCGGCGGCAATCCCTACGAGTTGACCGACGAGCTCGACACGATCGGTCCCAACGACTTCGACGGCACCCTGCCCGGCGGGTACACCGCCCATCCGTTGCGCGACCCCGAGAGCGGCGAGCTGCACGCCATCTCGTACTACTGGGGCTGGGGCCCGAAGGTGCAGTACACCGTGGTAGGCCGCGACGGCCGGGTGCGCCGCGTCGTCGACATCGAGGTCGAGGGCGGCCCGATGATGCACTCGTTCTCGCTCACAGAGAGCCACGTCGTCATCTACGACCTGCCGGTGACCTTCGACGTCGAGGGCACGGCCGGGCTGGTGCCGAAGGCGATCGCCAAGCCGTTCACGTCGATCGCGTCGCGCATGGCCGGGCGGCCGACGCCGAAGGTGATCGCCACCCGCATCAACCGGCGCGCCAGCGCGGTCGACACGCCCTTCCCGTACGCGTGGAACCCGGAGCATCCGGCTCGGGTCGGCGTGATGGATCGCGACGACGACACCGGCGCGGTGCGATGGTTCGACGTCGAGCCGTGCTACGTGTACCACCCGCTCAACGCATACGACGACGGCGAGCGGATCGTGCTCGACGTCGTGCGGCACCCCAAGATGTTCGACACCGACCGCCACGGTCCCAACGAAGGCGCGCCCACCTTCGACCGCTGGACCGTCGACCTCACCGCCGGCAAAGTGCTCGAGGAACGGCTCGATGACCGGGGGCAGGAGTTCCCCCGCGTCGACGAGCGCGTGGTCGGGCGCCGGCACCGCTACGGCTACGCGTCCGGGTTCGAGGCCGGCATTCTCAACAGTGGCGTCGTCTACAAGCACGACCTCGTGTCCGGCGCGAGCGAGCAGCGGTCGTTCGGAGCCGGCCACGCCGCCGACGAGTTCGTGTTCGTGCCGGCGAGTGGCGCGGCCGCCGAGGACGACGGCGTGTTGATGGGGTTCGTGTACGACGTCGCCGCCGACCGCAGCGCGCTCGAAGTCCTCGACGCGCAGACGCTGGAGTCGGTTGCGACGGTGGCGCTGCCCACCCGTGTGCCCCACGGCTTCCACGGCAGCTGGATCCCTACCTGAGGAGGTTCGCCACTCCGTTGGTGAGCTTGACCTCGAAGAAGCCGCGATTGCCGTCGGTGTACCAGACCTCGCCGCGATCCGGCGCGAACGCCGGCGCCGACATCGCCCAGTTGCCGCTCTTGTCGTTCATCGGCGCGTTGAAGTAGGCGACTTCGCGCGGGTGGTACGGGTCCTCGATGTCGAAGACCCGCAGGCCCGACGTGATGAAGGAGCAGGCGACCACGCGGGGATCGTCGCGCCGCGGCACCGCGCAGTAGTGCCCGGCGGTGCCCTGGGCGGGCGTCGAGAACCCCGGGTCGTGGGCGATCTGCGCTCGGTTCGCCGGCATGTGCACCTCGAGGCGGATGTTCGAGATGACCTTGGGGTGGCGAACATCGGCGATGTCGATGATGCGCGCCGCGCCGACCGACGCCTTCGGGTCCATCGAGACACCGGCGATGCCGTTCCCGGTCGACGCGTACTCGTCGATCTCGACGAGGAAGGGATGCCCGCCGATGGTGACGGGGATCGGCACCTGCGGCAGGCTCACCGTCTTCCACGTCAATGAGCTGAGCTGCCGGACGCTCGGGACGCGCACCCGACGCTGCACCTGGCTGACGTCGAGGATGTACAACCCGGGCTTGGTCGTCGGGTCGCCGTAGTAGAGGGTGTTGCCGTCGGCGCTGATGTTGAGACCGTGCGGGTGGAACTCGGTGCTCGACCACACGGTGACCGGCACCGACGGATTGGTGACGTCGATCGCGGTCAACGTGCCGGTCGGCGACGCGACCCAGAACGTCCTTCCGTCGGGTGAGAACGCGCCCTCGTGACCGGCGACGCCGAGCGGGAGACTCGCCTTCAGCACGGGATGGCGGCAGTCCCGGCTGACGTCGTACAGGTCGAACACCGACGGGTAGGTCGCCAAGTTGCCGAGGTCGGCGGCGAGCAGGCCGCGCGTGACGTTGAGGCTCAGCGATTCGTGCGGCGACTGCATCGCCGGCGTGCGCAGAACGTCGGACCGCACCGGGTGGGCGGGGGCGGCCATGTCGAGGACCCACACGCCGCTGGTGTCGCTCGCCTTCGTGAGGAACACCGTCGGGAACATCAGCGTGCTGTCGAAGTACGCGCACTCGTGGCCATGGATGTCGCGGTAGCGCTGCACGCGGAACCCGCCGGTGCGGCCGTAGCGCGTGATCATCTCGGTGTTGCAGGTGATGCCCTTGGCGGCCCGCCCGCTGTCGACATCGGCGCCGCTCAGTCGCCCCTGCATCCCCGACTCCGGGCGCGATCCCGACCCGCAGATCGCCCGCGGTGTGGGGCCCGGGTCGACCGCCGGGGGCGACACCGCGCCCGCGGTCAAGGGGATCGCGGACAGCAGGAGCGCCGACGCGACCGCAAGGACCAGCAGCCGGTGGGGCACCTTGGGCACGTCAGTCGGTTCGGCGCTCGGACGGGCCCTTCCTGCCTGACCAAATAAGGTGTGAGGGCATGCGGGAGCAACTCATCGACGAACTGGTGGCGGCCGTCACCGCGGGACCGGGCCGGCTCGACCCGCACCTTCGCCTCCAGGCGTTCCAGGGCCATGCCATGCCGGCCGAGATCGCCGGCTACGCCGCCAAGGTCCGGGATCGTGCCTACACCGTCACCGATGAGGACGTGCGCGCCGTCGTGGCCGCCGGTTGGAGCGAGGACGAGGTCTTCGAGCTGACCGTGGCGCTGGCCCTCGGGGCCGGGCATCTCCGGCTCCGGGCGGCGGCGGACGCGCTCGATGCCGCGCGCGACGAGGCGAGCTGATGCGGATCGCCACCCTCGACCACGGCCACCGCCTGCGGAACCGGCTGTTCCTCGGGATGATCCGGTTCATGAGCAAGGAGGAGCCCCACGACGTCCTGAAGATGCTGCACTACCGGCCGTCGTTCTTCGGCGGCCCGTTCTCCAAGCTCGTGCAGGACGTGATGCGGGGCCCGTCCGAGTGGTCGGTCGGCGACCGTGAGATCTTCGCCGCTTATACCTCGCGGCTGAATCAGTGCCCGTTCTGAACGGGGGCCCACGGCGCGGTCGCGTCGGCGGTGTACGGCAAGGAGCTCGTCAACGCGGTGCTCCGCGACGGCCCGGACGCGCCGGTGTCGGTGCAGTTGAAGGCCGCCCTCCGGCTGACCTCGGCCATGACGCTGGAACCTGACCGCGTTGCCGCGTCGGTGGCCGCGATGCGGGCGATCGGCATGTCGGACCAGAAGATCCGGGACACGGTCGACGTCTGCTTCGTCTTCAACACCATCGACCGCCTCGCCGACTCGTTCTCCTTCGCACTGCCCGGCGAGGAGAGCCACGACAAGGCGGCGCAGATCCTCCTCAAGCGTGGGTACGTGATGCCGGGGATCCTCGCCCGGTGAAAGGATCTGCTCATGCTTGATCTGGTGATCCGGGGTGGGACGCTCGTGGACGGGACGGGCCGGCCCCGTCGCACCGCCGATGTCGGCGTGTCGGACGGGCGAGTGGTGACGGTCGGCCGGGTGGACGAGCCGGCAACCGAGACGATCGACGCCGACGGCGCGCTGGTGACGCCGGGCTTCGTCGACATCCACACGCACTACGACGGGCAGGCAACGTGGGACCCGCGGCTCCAACCGTCGTCGAACCACGGTGTCACCACGATCGTGATGGGCAACTGCGGCGTGGGCTTCGCCCCCGTGCGCCCGAGCGATCACGGCCAGCTGATCGAGCTGATGGAGGGCGTCGAGGACATCCCGGGCGCGGCGCTGCACGAGGGGCTGCCCTGGGACTGGGGAAGCATCGACGAGTATCTCGACGCGCTCGAGCGCCGCGAGCACGACATCGACTTCGCGACGCAGGTCTGCCACGGACCGGTGCGGCTGTTCGTCATGGGCCAGCGCGGCGCCGACCGCGAGCCGGCGACCGCGGAGGAGATCGCCGAGATGGGCCGCGTTGTGGCCGCGGGGATCCGCGCCGGCGCGCTGGGCTTCACCACGTCGCGCACCTTGAACCACCGCACCAGCCGGGGCGAGCCCACGCCGACGCTCACCGCGGCGCGCGCCGAGCTGGTCGGCATCGCCCGCGCCCTCGGCGAGACGGGCGCCGGCGTGCTGCAGGTGGTCTCCGACTTCCCCGACTACGACGACGAGACCGAGACACTGCTCGAGATGATGCGGGTGTCGGCCCGGCCGTTGTCGTTCTCGCTCTCGCAGGGCCGGGCCGGCACGAGCTACCGCCATCTCCTCGACCTGCTCACGCGGGCGCGCCGCGAGGGGCTGACGATGCGCGGCCAGGTCGCGGCGCGGGCCATCGGCGTCGTCATGGGTCTGCAGGGCTCGGTGAACCCGCTCAAGGGATCGGCGACGTTCCGGTCCATCGAGTCGCTCCCGCTGGCCGAGTTGGTCGCCCGCCTCGCCGAGCCGGCGGTGCGGGTCGCGGTCACGTCGGAGTTGGGCGCGGCCGATGGTCGGGCGTTGGGCCTCGACATGGTGTTCGAGCTGGCCGACCCGCCGGACTACGAGCCCGACCCCGTCGACAGCATCGCGGCGCGCGCCGGCCGGGCCGGGATCGCGCCGGTCGACCTCATGTACGACCTCTTGCTCGGCGACGGCGGCCGGGCGCTGCTCTACTGGCCGGTGCTCAACTACGCCGACGGCAACCTCGACGCCGCCGGTGAATTGCTCGAGCACGAGTGCACCGTCCCGGGCCTCAGCGACGGCGGCGCCCATGTCGGGACGATCTGCGACGGCAGCTTCCCGACCACCCTCCTCGCGCATTGGGGCCGCGACCGCACTCGCGGGCGGAAGTTCGAGGTCGAGTGGCTCGTGCAGCAGCAGTGCCGATCCACCGCGGAAGCGCTCGGGCTGCGCGACCGCGGCATCCTCGCGCCGGGGTACAAGGCCGACATCAACGTGATCGACTTCGAGCACCTCGGCAACGCGCGCCCGCGCATCGTGTTCGACCTGCCGGCCGGCGGCAAGCGGCTGCTCCAGCAGGCGTTCGGCTATCTGCACACGTTCGTCAGCGGTGTGGAGATCGCCCGCGACGGCGAGCCCACGGGCGCGACGCCGGGGCGTCTGGTCCGCGGCTCGCAGCCGGATTCCGTCGGGTAGCCGTCGTTCGTCGGCCCGGGCCGTCAGGACCGGGTGGGCGCGCCGATCAGGGTCAGCAGCTCGTGCTGCGAGTGCACGCCGTACATCCGGAAGATCGCCGACAGGTGGTTGCGCACCGTGCTGGTGCTGAGGAAGAGGCTCTTGGCGATCGCCGGAACCCGTTCGCCGGCAGCCAGCCGGTCGAGGATCTCGGCCTGCCGGGGGCTGAGCTCGTCCCCGTCGCCGTCGGCGGTGAGGTCGAGGCGATTCGGTCTGGCGTGGCGCAAGGGGCTCAACTCGACGGCGAGGACGGCGGTCGGGACCCGCCGGGGCAGTGGCGCCAGGGGCCACAGCCGGTAACGCACGTCGAACACGCCGCCGTCGCCGCGGCGGAACTCGGCCCGGCCTTGCCAGTACTCGATGGTCCCGTCCCGAAGTCCGTCGGAGAGGTCGTCGGCGCTGGGCCGGTGATCGGCGGGAAGCAGCGCCTCGAACGCGAGGCCGGCGATGTCGGGCCGCTCGATGCGCATGAGCCCGAGGAACAGCTCGTTGGCTCGTCGCAGTTGCCCAGACGATGTGTCCAGGACGGCGAGCGGCACCGGGCTGCCGTGGAAGAGTGCGTCGAGGTCGGCGTCGTCGAGTCGAGTCGTCATGTGGAGGAAAGGCACTGTCCGTGGTCGAAAGAGTACGAGCGGGAAGACTTGGAGGTCACAGGACCCAGTGCGACTGAGCGCGCCGGATCGCTCGGGGGCGACCCAGGCAGCGCTGCCGCGCGCGGTCAGGCAGGGCTTTGCGTCGGACAGACCCGCACGTACGGCGGGCCGTCGCTGGGACCCACGTACACGCACTGTGCACGTTCCAACGTCGCCGACCCCGTGGCGATCCACGGAGTTAGAAGCGCAGTGCTCAGCGTGCTGACGGCGAAAATGGCGGAGATGAGTGCAACCTTCACGGGGTCTCCTTCGTGAGTCTTCAACCCCGTACACGTGGCACTGGCGTCGTGATTACATCGGGTTGGGAGAATGCCGTTTGGTCCGACGTCCTCGGCCGCGTGCAGGCGTTCCTGCGACGCCAGGGCGTGGATCCCGCGACCGCCGAGGACATCAGCCAGGAAGTCGCGGTCCGGGCCCTTGACCGGCGCATCGGGTTCACGTCGGCGGACGACCTGATGGCCTGGGCCTGCACCGTGGCGAAGCGGCTGGCGGTCGATGACTGGCGTCGCGGTCGGCGGACGCAACCCGACGGCATCGAGATGGAGCGACCCGCCGCGGTCGACGTGGCGGAACAAGCCGTGCACCGAATCCAACTGAGCGAGCTCTCGGACGGCCTGTCGCGGCTCACGGATCCGCAACGCGCCGCCATCGTTTCTGGCGTCTCAGGCCTGCTGCCGCGTGATCGAGGCGAGACAGTCCGCCTCGCGGTGAACCGTCACCGGGCTCGCCTGCGGCTGCTCTCGTGGACGGACGGGATCGCATGTGGCGTTGCGCGGGTTCGCTTTCGACTCCGTTCGTGGTTCGAAGGCGGGCAGCCGACGCTCGCCAGCCTCGTGCCGTACGTCGCCGCGGTGGGCCTCATGCTTCCGCTGCCCTCCTCCGACGCGCCGCGCGCCGTGGAGCGTCCATCGTTGACCGCAATCGCGCGAACCCCAGCGGTGGCCTATCGAACGGTGAATCGTTCGCGGCCGGTTGCGGTAGCACCGCCGGCTCGGCCCGACCGGCCCGCGGTGGCGCGGCGTCGTTCAGGAACGGGCCCGGCACCGAAGGTGGAGGCGACGATCCCGACGCCGGCCGGCCAGAGCTATGTCGTCGGCACCGATGAGACACGTCCGGACGACTCCCTCGTTTGTGTTGGCAACATCGCCGGCGTGCCGCAGAGCTGCTTCGGAAAGCCGATCAAGCCGCCTCTGTGAGGTCGCCGAGAAGTCGGTGTGCCCACCCGCACCGCATGAACGCGAGGTAGCCGCCGACCGGCACCGTACGATTGTCGGGCCGCCCCTGTAGCTCAGCCCGGATAGAGCAGCTGCCTTCTAAGCAGCGGGTCGTAGGTTCAAGTCCTACCGGGGGCACAATTGTGATGTCGCGAGACATCGGAGACAGATGTCGCGCGACATCGTGGACGATCCTGATCACCCGAGTGGCTGGTAGGACCGATTGGGGTCGAGGGTCAGGTGACGGAGGAGCTCGCCGGCGAGGTTGAGCACGCGGACGTCGCGGTCGGCTACGAGCACGAGTACCCGTGTGCGCTCGTGACGGCGGCCGACGAACGCGCTCGTGAAGCCCACCGGAAGATGGCGCCGTGCCGCAGCGAAGGCCGCTGAGGCGAGCCCGGAACTTCGGTGTCCTCTTCATGTCTGCTCATCGACGCGATCGATGTTGTCGCGTGGGCCGTCGGGGCCGGCCCTCGGAGACGCGTCGATGCGCGAGGACCGAACGCACCCGGCGAACGACGGGCGCGCTGCCGAGCAGCGCCACCAGTGACAACAGGGTGATGAGCGCTCCGGCTCGGAGACCGGGCGGACGGAAGCCGACCCGCACGACGTGATGACCCGCCGGCACGGGTACGCCGAGCACGAGTCCGTTCGTGCGCAACACTTCGGCCGAGTGACCGTCGACTGTCGCGTGCCAGCCCGCTTCCCAATCGTGCGACAGCACCAGCAGGCTGTCGCGCGGCGCGTCCACGACGATGCGGCCTGAGCCGAGGACATCGGCCGCCTCGACGCGGCCGGCCGCACTGACGTCGTCGAGGCGGTGGATGTTCGCGTCAAGGCGATCGACGAACGCTGTGGTGAGCATCGGGCTCGACGGATCGACCAGCGCGGCGCGGATGGCGGCCAACGGCGCGACCGTCACGCGACCAACGAGGTAGGCCTCCGGCAGACGCGGCTCGCGCTCCCAGCGCGTCATGGCGAGTCCGGGTACGGATCCCACCCTTCGCCACGCCGGGTCCGTCGGAGCGATCTTGTCGTCCAGGATGAGGGTGCTCACGCGAAGTACGTCAGCGAGCCAGCCCGGATGCCAGAAGTCTGGGCGGGTCGGGTTCCCGTCGTATGCGAATCCGGCTGCCGTCGACGCCCAGTCCTTCTGGATCAGCGGGTCGTAGCCGTTGACTCCCCGCATGTTCTTTGCCAGGGAGACGCTGCGCAACCCGTAGGTGTCCGTGATCCACCGGTCGACGCCTCCTGGCGCGGCGTACGGAAGGCCGAACGACGGTGGTGTGGACGCGTCGTAGAACGCGTGCAAGTCGTGGATCGGCGCCGACTGTCCACGCCACTCCGCGGCGTACGCAAATGAGACGACCTCGAACGAGCAGATCGCGACCAACGTGCACGCCCCCACACGCGGATGAACCACCGTGATGGCGACTGCAGCAACCAAGCCAACGAGGAATGCGACCGGAAGCCCGCGAGCCACAATGCCATACGGTCCGCCCACGAGGAAGTTCCGGAAGGAAGAGATGTGCGGTAGCCAAAGGGCGACGATCGCGAGAGAGACCATGGCAGCGCCAAGACCGAGCACCGCACGCAGAGGTGACCGAATCACCTCACGGACGCCCGCGCCAGCGAGCATCGCGACGGCGAGGTTCAAGAGCAGCATGGTGCGCGCCCACACCCGGAAGCTCTTGGCCAGCGGCAAGACGTTGTAGAAGAGATGACCCAAAGGCGTGGATCGGCCGAGTGCGATGAGCACGGACACCACGGCGACGGCTGCCAACCCCCGAACCACCACATCGCGACGACGCCAGATGAGAGCGATCACGGCGAGCGCGACGATCGTGGCGCCCGCGAACATGCCGACCTCGTGCTGGGTGTCGCCACCCAGCCATGGCGAGGAGAACACCGAGCCCTGGCTCGACCCGCCGTACAGCCAAGGGAACGTCAGCGTGAGCAGATGGTGTGGCGAGAGGGACAAGTCAAACGCGGCAGCCATCGAAAGCGACGGCCGCTGGCTCGTGCGGCTGAACTGCCACAGCGGAAGTAGCTGAACGGCCGAGATCCCGACGCCCAGGGCGGCCGCTGCGGCGACCCGGGCGACGCTTCTCAGACCGGCCTGCTTGGACGTGGCACGCACGACTGCGTAGACGATGACGCCCACGAGCGCGATCCAGAGCATCTGCGGCTGACCCGCGAATGCGATCATGGCGATGGCCATTGCAACGAGAAGCGCCCGCAGCGTCGTCCATTGCTCACGCACCAGGTCCACGCCGCAAAACAAGACCGGAAGCCACGCCACCGCGATCACGAACGGCGGGTGGACGAGATGGAACACCGCGAAGCCGCTGCCGGAGTATGCGACGCCCGACACGATTGCCCCAGCGCGCGAGCCGAAGCGGCGCCAAGACCACGCGAAGGCGCCGGCGGTTGCGATCCAGAGGTGCACGAGCAGCCAACACCGGTACGCGGTGACCGGCTCGAGGAGGCCGAACACTGCGTTGAGTGGATAGAAGATCGCGTACTGACCGGCCCCGAGCATCGAATGTCCGGCGAAGACGTTCGGCGTCCACCACGGCCAATGCCCAGCAGTGATCGAGCGCCAGACCGCAACGTATTGGGGAACCATCACATCGTTGACGTCGCCGTACATCGCGCTGCGATGCCCGGAGAGGACTTCCCAATACGGGAGCGACGCGATTGCGAGCGCCGCCCCGAGCGCGAGCGCGGTCGGTCTTGCAGTGGACCAGTCGCCACGCCTGGAAACGACAGCTGCGTCGACTGGCTCGGGCCCGTCGGGCGACTCGACGATGAGCATCATGTGCACCCTCTATCGCCAAGGCGAGCTTGGGCAAGGCCGACAGGTTTCCTGCCACGTCGGTCACACCCCGACGGGTCAGAGGTGACGATCGGCCAACAACATCCGAGCACCGTCACACCGGATGTGGGGTTCTCAGATCCGTTGCGCTCGACGCCAGCTGGCCGAGGCCAATCACGGGAACCGAGGAGCGACACGCGTTGGTGTAGGACGCGGTGAACCTCGGACCGTTCGAGCGTCAACGCAAATGGGCCCGATCTAGTCATGGAATGACTCGCGCGGCGAGGTCCACCATCTTGGACAGGGGAACGACGCCGAGCGCGTGGCGAGCGGTGCGTGAGGGGCGGACCTGAACCGGACTGCATCAGGAAGCGAAGCTGCCTTTGGCAAGAACGGTGGCTGGCAGGGCTACGGCATCTTCAAGAACCAAGGCGACTGCGTCAGCTACGCGGTCACCGGGGCTCACAATCCGCCTGGCCAGCCAAGCGGGGGTTCACCGACGTTGTCATCGTCAAAGGGGACGCCCGTTCGCAACCGAATCCGATGACACCAACTCGCCAGTCGAACGTGGATGGGGCATCGCGTACCGATTCGTGATCTCGGCAGATCGAACCACCGGCGCCCGACATCAGTCGACGCGCCAGGCGATTCCGTCTTCGCGGATCAACCCGTCCTCGTACGAGAGCATGACCCGGCTCGGGCCGATGATCTCGCAACGGAACCTGTCGCCGGGCTTGCCGTGCTGCCTCAGCCACTTCTCGACGGCGGCCTTGTCGCTGAAGCCGCTTTCCTGGAGCCGATCAGCATGGCCGGGTCGCAGGACGATTCGGCAGGTCAGTTCCACGGCCGGGGAGTATTCGCGATCGCGGGCGTCCAAGGCCATAGGCGAACCGTCTAGGCAACTGCATTTCTTGCGGAGGTTCCGACCCTATGGTGTTCGACGCAGCAATCGGCGAACGGGGACCCGCGTCGGGCGCTAATCGATGAGGAATTCTTCGGGCTCCAGGTAGGTCGCGCTGGCGGTTGACTCGTTTCCTCGCTCGATTCGCGGGTGGGTCGCACGCGCCGCGGCCAGCAGGTCCGCCGACGCTGCGCGCGTGTCGTAGGGACACACGATCGTGACCGGTGACGACACGAACGCGGCGTTGAGCATGGACTCGTAGCGCGTCCATGTCTGGACCTCGTGTTCGGATCGACCTCGCCACACCGGCTCGCCGACGACCCGCACCCAGGATGCCCCCTGCGCGACGTGGTCGGCGAAGAAGGCGCGGTAGCGACCCAAGGCGTCACGGGGGGAGCGGTACCAGCGCGAGGACTCGGCGAACTCGATCCGTTGGGCATCGCCGCCGCACGCCTTCTGGAGGCGTCGGATCCGCGCCCGCGTCGTGACGACCAGCACCGCCTCAGCCCGTTCGACGCCCTCGGCGACGAACGGAACCGTCGCGGCGAGGAACTCCTCATCGGAGTCGTACGGGAGGAGGCGATGCTCGAGCAGAGGAGGGATCGGCGCGCCGCCGCGCACGAGGTAGTCCACGCTGACGCCGAGGGCCCCGGCGAGCGCGACGAGGCTCTTCAGCCGCACGTCGCTGCGACGCCCGGACTCGATCTGGGCGATCGCCGACCAGCTGACGCCGGCGTGGAACGCGAGCTCCTCCCGGCTCCAGCCGAGCCGCGCCCGCGCCGCTCTGAGCAGTGTCCCGATGTCCGCCATAGGAGTTCGTCTGGCCTTTCCCGCAAGTTGGCCGCCCGCACCGAAGGTAGCAGAACCCGAGAGACCAATGTGTTAATTGAGTGTGTCATTTGACATTGTCGATCGACGTAGGCAAGGATCCCGAGCGTGCACAATGCCCGTGTCCACGCGAGATCACCACTGAACCGAGTCGGGCCATGAAGGACTTCGCCGACTCCGATGACATCGCGTCCGAGGTCGAGGGCATGCTCGCCGTCGAGAACACGCCGCTGCCGCTCATCGTGATGCTGCCGAACCGCCGTGTCGCGATGGCCAATCGCGCCTGGCGGGACCTCATGGGCTACCGATCCGAAGACGTCTGTGGTCGCGACGTCCTGGATTTCGTGATCGAGCGCGACATCGCGGATCAGCGACAGGCCGAACTCCTCGCGACGGGTCGCACGAGCGAGTCCACGGTCGCGCTCCGCCGGCGCGACGGGAAGCCGATCGACGTTCGGTCGTCGAGCATCCTCGTGTATGGCGACAGCGGTGAACCTCGCTTGGTGATCTGTCGCCTTGCCGCGGCCTGACGCCGGCGCTCAGGAGATCTCGAGCGCCGCTCGGGTCACGACGTAGCGAGCGGCGCCCTGGTCGTCAGCGACGACGACGCTCGACGCGCGGACCGCGATGTGGGAACGGTCCTTGCGGACCAACCGGACTCGCCGTTCCGGCGTCACGCCGTCGTTGGCGGACACCCACTCCTGCCAGGCTCGATGCGGATCGTCCACGGGAAGCACCACGAGCTCGAAGATCGACATGCCGACGATCTCCTCGAACTCGTATCCGAGCACGGCGCGCAACGCCCGGTTCGCCATCACGATCCTGCCGACCGGGCAGATCACCGCCAAGGGGATGGCGGCATTCTCGAACGTGAGAAGTGATTCCGCGGTGTCGCTGATCGTCTCTTCGTCGGGGCGTGAAGCGTCTCCGTGGTGCCGCGCATCCTCGACCATGATTGCGGTTGGTCAGTCAGACAGCGATGCGTGTCCGCGATGGCCGGAGCGGCGGTCGCGGAGGAGTCGAGCGAACTCGGCGGGCGGACGTTCGAGGTCGGTCAGGCTCAGACCGAGGGCGAGCGCGATGAGCAGGACGTTCTTGATCGACGTGTCCGTCTGATCGAGGAAGCCCTTGACCGTCCCGACCGACACGCCGGTGAACGCCGAGATCGTCACCGCGTCCTGGCCCGTCGCCTCGATCGCGGCCCGAGCGTTGGCCCGGATCCAGCCGAGCCGTTCCACCGCCGCGGTGTCGACGAGCCTGCGGACCTCGACGACGAGCGTGCCGTCAGCCAGCTGTTCACGCATGGATTCGTTCCTAACACAGATCGAGAATGCTGACCAGTATCTTGACACAAAGTTCTCGAACAGTATGCTTCTGGCACAATTGCTGGGAAGGAGGGACGGCTCATGGGCGGCGGTCCCGCGACAACAGCGCTTCGGCGGACACGCATCGCGGTGTGGGTCATGGTCCCGGTGGCCGTGATCGACGTGCTCGACCTGGCGCGCATCACGAGCGGCGCCGCGCTTCCGGCCTGGCTGGCGACCATTCGCACGTTGGGTGCGGTGGCGCTTTTACCGGTGCTGCTCTCGGCGATCACGAGCTGGCGCCCACTCACCCAAGAGGTCGCCCTGGAAGAACGCGAGCTGACGGAGCGCCGCCGGATGGACGCTGCAGATCGGGCGTCGACCGCCGCCAAACGGGCCGATGTCGAGGGCGCCCTGGTCGACGACGGTGTCTTCCGCATGGCGTTCCAGCCCCTGGTCGCGCTGTCGAACCGGTGGATCGTGGGCTATGAGGCGCTCGCCCGGTTCGTGGACGGACGAGCACCCAACCTCTGGTTCGAGGACGCGCACAGCGTCGGGCTCGGTATCGAGCTCGAGATGCGCGCGCTGGCCCGGGCGCTCGGGTGCGCGGCGTACCGGCGCGGCTACTACATCGCGGTGAACCTGAGCCCGGCGACGCTCACGTCGGGCACGCTCGCGAACTGGTTGGCAAACGCCGACGTCGAGAACGCGAACATCGTGCTCGAGCTCACCGAGCACGATGTCGTGAGCGATTACGACGCGATGCGCGACGCCTTCGATCGCATCCACCGCCGCGGCCTGCGCATCGCGATCGACGACGTCGGAAGTGGGTTCGCGACATTGCGCCACGTCGTCGACCTCCGGCCCGACGTGATCAAGCTCGACCGGAGCTTGGTCTCCTACGTCGACGAGGATCCGGCTCGATACAGCCTCACCGCGTCCCTGGTGCAGTTCGCGTCGACGACGGGGTGCGCGGTCGTCGCCGAGGGCATCGAACGACCCGAGGAGCTGGAGGCCTGCCGGAAGATCGGCGTCGAGTTCGGGCAGGGATTCCTGTTCGGTCGACCCGGCGAGCTTCCGTCCTCCGTTCCGCCGGCGCGCTCGCCTGCCACCCGTCAGAGTGGTGTCATCCCAGGCGGGTACGCGAGATGAACGGAATGGTCGCGGCGCCGGACCGCGATGTGGTGCTCGAAGTTCAGGCCACGCCCGCGCCGGCAGGAGCCACCGGTCCGAGGGTGTATCGGTACACGGTGCGCCCCGTCTGGAAGAGGTAGACGTCGCCTTCGATCGTGCGGTGATGGAGGATGAACGAGCCCTCTTGGTCGGCGAGTCGGGCGAGGTCCTCCATGGTCGTCAGGTCGACCATGGTGATGTTGGCGTTGCGCGCTGCGGTCGCCACGGGGACGATTCGCCGGCCGTGACGGAGCTCGATCCGAGCGGGCTGGGCCCGCAGTCGCCGCCGCAAGACGGCACCGACGAGGAGCGCGGCCATCGCCACCGGGATCGCGGCCAGTCCCACGCGGCGGGCGTCAGTGACGGCCACGTCGACCTGCCCAAAGAGGTCGAGACGAGCCGGCGCGGTCCGCGTCGGCCGGGCGACGCCCGACTGACGCGGGCGCAACTCGTCGTCGCCGGCGGTGTCGCCGCCATTCGAAGTGGACCGACTGAGTCGCAGCTGCATGGGATCGAGCTGGAAGTGCAGTCGCGGTTGGAAGCGATCAACCACTGGCGTGCCGGCGACGGACCCGTCGACGTGCACGTCCGGCACCAGGGTGACCGTCGCGACGCCACTTTGCATGCCGGTCACGGCGTGGACCTGGGCAACGAGTGCCTGGATGTCGGCAACCGCGAGGCGGCCCCGTGCCTCGGCGCGATCGCCACGGAACTTGGTTGCCGGCTGGAGCGGGACGCTTCGCGTCCAGCCGGTTCCGTCGCCGACCTCGGCGTTCAGTGCGATCGTGCCGGAAACGGTGCGGTGGGCCGACGAGGTGAACGAGTACGTGAACCCGACGTCGAGCGCCGGCACCAGCCGCAGGTACACAGGATCGCCGGTGCGGACCGCGCCGGTCTCGTAGACCGGCCCGGCGGGAGCGTCGGCGCGATAGCTGAACTCGCCCGCCTGCGCGTACGCGGCGCGCGTCGAGATCGTGCGAGTGGTGGGTCGGGTGTAGGCGATCGCCCCGATGGCCGCGAGGGCGGCGGCCAAGCCCGCGAGGCCCATGGTGGCGCCACGCCAGACACGCAGCCGGGAACCGCTGGCCTTGGGCATCGGGGTCGAATCCTTTCGACGATGTCGGCGGATGGTGCGCGTGGACGTCGCGCCGCCCGTCAGGACGAGGCCCAACGCGGCCAGCCCGAGGAGGCGGCCGCGCCGGCCGTGGATGGCGTTGCCGCCGTGGGGGATCTGCACCTGCAACGTGCCGATCAGTTCGGCCTTGGTCGGCGTGTCACGGTCGAGCCAGCTGTTGTTGTCGCCCTTGAAGACGTAGCGATCGCCCTGCCGGGCGACGATGCGGTGCAGCACGACGGTGTCGAGGAGGTGACTGTGGTACGCGACGACGTCGCCGATGCGGTAGGACGGCGAGCGTCGGACGATCGCCAGGTCGCCTTGGTGGAAGCGCGGCTCCATGCTCGTCCCATGGGTCGTGACGAGCGCCAGTTGGCCCGTCGCGATCGCCAGGCACGCCAGCGCCGCGGCCGCCGCCATGGCCAGACCGCAGGCGGCGGCGAATCGGCGGAGATGGCTGCGGACTCGCATGGTTCGGGTCATCCGGATCGAAGGACGTTCGTCAGGGGGCGGCTGTCATCGGGGCCGCCCCCTGACGGCGTCATCGACTGGTCAGCTGGCGACCAGCGCGAACTTCGTGGTGCCACCGACCGTCTGGCTGACGACGCAGCTGTAGGTCGTCTGGTCGGCAATCGACGCGTAGGTGCCGGCGTCCGAGCAGGTGGCCGGGGCGTCGTCGTTGAAGGCGATCTGGATCGTCTTCAACGTGGTGTCGCCCGTCAGCACCAGGCCGACCGAGGTGACGGTGTCGGCTGCGGTGTTGGTGTTGTACGTCACCGAGGTGGCGGTCACGCCGGTGATGCTCTGCGAGCCGTAGCCCTTGGTGACCGAGGCGGCCGGCAGCGAGTTGCTGGCCGTGAACGCCGTCCCACCGGCGGCGAGCATGCCCACCGCCGCGGCCGCACCGAGAATCTTGCCCATCTTCATCTTCGTTTCTCCTTGTCATTCGGTAGCCCGGCCGACCCGGTGTTGGGCTCCGTGGCTTTGCGACCCCGCCTTGCAACGGGTGTGCCTTTTCGGTTGACGACGGCACAATGTCCGTCTTCGCAGGTTTCGTCCGACCAGCCCGCTTCCTCAAGCCGCTGAGACCAGAGTTGTCTGCGCCGTGACCGCCGTTGTCTGCCCGTTGTCCGCCGGGGCCGTGATGCGGTGACCCCGCTGACGAACCGCCCGCTCCGGGTACTCGTCGTGGAGGACGCGGCGCCGATGCGGGCGCTCGTGGCCGACGCGCTCGGCCGTCCGGACTTCACGGTCGACGAGGCATCGGGGATCGCCGAGGCCCGCGCCCACATCGCGGCCTGGCCGCCCGACGTCGTCCTGCTCGACCTCGGTCTCGAAGCCGGCGATGGCCTGGACCTCCTGCGCGAGCTCGGTCCCTCGGGCCACCTCCCGGTGGTGGTGCTCAGCAGCCGCGGCGACGAGATCGACCGCGTGCTGGGTCTCGAGCTCGGGGCCGAGGACTACGTGGTCAACCCGTTCTACCCGAGAGAGCTCGCGGCCCGACTGCGACGCGTTGCCCGGCGCCGAGGGTCGGCGCCGACGCCGACGCGCCACGAGGTCGGTGGGCTGGTGGTCGACCGGGGAAGTCGGGAGGCGTGGCTGGACGGTCGTCTCGTCGCCTTGACGGACCGCGAGTTCGACCTGCTGGCGCACCTGGCCGGCTCACCCCGGCGGGTGTTCTCGCGTGACGAGCTGCTGCGCGACGTGTGGCGGTCGTCGCGTGAGTGGCAGTCGCGCAAGACGGTGACCGAGCACGTGCGCCGCCTGCGGCAGAAGATCGAACGCGACCCGGCCCGGCCCCGTTGGATCGTCACCGTCGGCACGTCGGGCTACCGCCTCGAGCCCCAGTAGTCGGCCGAGCACGCGGCAACCGGCCGCGGCGGCGCGCTCGACCGTGATCAGTCGTCGGACGTGGCGGTCGCGAGCCGGGCCGCCTTGGTGGTGAGGTAGTGCTGTTCGCGGGCGTTTGCCGTACCGGCCGCCGCCGCTCGGAACTCGATGGCCGCGGTCGTGGTGTCGCCGGCCAGCTCGAGCAGGTGGGCCCGCACGGAGTGGAGCCGGTGGTGGTCGCCGAGCCGCTCGCCGAGACCGTCCAGCATGGCGAGCCCGGCTTGCGGCCCGTGGACCATCGCGGCCGCCACGGCCCGGTTGAGGGTCACCATCGGATTGCCGGTCATCCGTTCGAGCAGACCATAGAGCGCCAGGATCTCGGCCCACTCGGTGTCGGCGTGGCGCGCCGCCTGGTCGTGCACCGCGGCGATCGCGGCCTGCACCTGGTACTCGCCCATCTGCCGGCGCCGCATGGCCTCGGTGATCAGTGCGACACCTTCGGCGATCAGCTCGCGATCCCAACGGGCGCGGTCCTGCTCGGCGAGGGGGATCAGCTCGCCGTCGGCGGCGGTGCGCGCCGGTCGCCGGGCGTCGGTGAGCAGCATGAGCGCGAGCAGGCCGGTGACCTCGGGATCGTCGGGCAACGCCGCGTGCACGCCGCGCGCCAGGCGAATCGCCTCACCGGAGAGATCGGTCCGAGCCAGGTCGGGCCCGCGGCTGCTGGCATAGCCCTCGTTGAAGAGGAGATAGAGGACGTGCAGCACCGACCGGAGCCGCTCGGCGCGCGTCTCGGGCGACGGCAGCGTGAAGGGCTCGTCCGACGCCGCGAGGGTCGCCTTGGCCCGGCTGATCCGCTTGGCCATGGTCGCCTCGGGAACCAGGAAGGCGGTCGCGATCTCGCGCGTGGTGAGGCCACCGACGGCCCGCAGCGTGAGCGGAATCGCCGACCCAGGTGCGAGCCATGGGTGGCAGCACATGAACATCAGGATCAGCGAGTCGTCGTGGCCGGTCACCGGTTGCGGGCGAGCGATCGACCACGACGCCGCGAGGTCCTCGCGTCGTCGTCGGGCGTCCTCACGGCGGTACTGCTCGACCATGCGCCGCGACGCCACCCGGATGAGCCAGCCCAGGGGGTTGTCCGGCTCGCCCTCGGTCGGCCACTCGGCGGCGGCGGCGATCAAGGCGTCCTGCACCGCGTCCTCGGCGTCGGCGAAATCGCCGTAGCGGCGGACGACGGCACCGAGGACCCGCGGCGCGAGCTCGCGCAACCGGCCGTCGGTGCTCGCCGCGGCGGGGGTCACACTTCGGGATCGGGTGCGCTCAGCACCTCGCGCACCTCGATGGCCTGACGGATCGGCGCCCCGTCCGGCCCCGGCGCCGCCGACGCCTGGGCGGCGATCTCGAGCGCCCGGGCCAGGCTCTCGACGTCGACCATGCGGTAGCCGGCGAGCAGCTCCTTCGACTCGGGGAACGGGCCGTCGGTGATCACCGGCGCGCCAGTGCCGGCCGACACCACGAATCTCGCCTGATCGGGCCCGGCGAGGCCTTGGGCGTCGACCAGCTCACCGCGCTCGGTGAGCTCCTGGTTCAACGCGTGCTGGAAGTCGATGTGGGCCTTCACGTCCCCCGGCGTCCACTCCGTCATCGGCGCGCAGCCGGACTCCACCTCGCCGTAGTTCTGCAGCAGCATGAATCGCATCGCTCCATCCTTCATGGTCTGGCGGCCCCTCGGTGGCGCCGCTCCACCCAGATGTCGATGCTGCGGCGCCGTTCTGGACATCGATGTCCCGACCGATGGGGATGCCCGGCAGGTCTTGCCCGGATCATGTCGAATTGTCGGGGGTGCTCCACGGGTCGCCACGCCGGGCCGTGTTCCTCGGGCTCGTGATCGCCCTCCTCGCCGGCGTGATCCCCGTGGCCCTCGGCGCCGGACCGCCAGCCGCCGTGCAGGTGCGCGTCCTTTCGAACCGCGCCGACCTGGTGTCCGGCGGCGACGCCCTCACCGAAGTGGTGCTGCCGCCGGCGGTGTCACCGTCGTCGGTCCGGGTGACGTTGAACGGCGGCGACGTCACCGGCGCGTTCGCGCAGCGCGCCGACCATCGCTACGAAGGCCTCCTCACCGGCCTCCGCCTCGGGACCAACCTCGTCGTGGCCCGATTGGCGGACGGCCGGGGCGCCCGGCTGACGATCACCAACCACCCCCTCGGCGGGCCGGTCTTCTCGGGCCCGCAGATCCAACCATGGACGTGCCAGTCCGGCGCCAAGGACGCGCAGTGCGACCAGGCGCCGACGTTTTCGTACCAGTACATGCCCGCCGGGCTGAGCAGCGCCGGGGCCGGAATCACCGGCGTCGCTTCCGTCAACGCCTTCCGCCCCTACGACCCGAAGAGCCCGCCGCCGACGGGCGCGATCGCGACCACGACCACGACGGACGGCGTCACGCTGCCGTTCATCGTGCGCGTCGAGACCGGCTTCATCGATCGCGACCAGTATGCGATCGCCGCCCTCTGGCAGCCCGGACAGCCGTGGCAACCGTGGGCGCCCCAGCGGCAGTTCAACGGCCGGCTCGTCATCACCCACGGCGCCAGTTGCGACACGACGTATGGCGCCGGCACCGCGCCCGGCGTGCTCGACGCCAAGGTGCTCGGCGGCGGCTTCGTCGTCATGTCGAACGCATTGGACAACGCCGGCCACAACTGCAATCTGGTCACGCAAGCCGAATCGCTCGTGATGACGAAGGAGTACGTCGTCGATCACTACGGCCCGGTGCGCTGGACGATCGGCATGGGCTGCTCGGGTGGCTCGCTGGTGCAGCAGCAGGTGGCGAACGCCTACCCGGGCATCTACCAGGGCATCACGCCGCAGTGCTCCTTCACCGACGCGTGGTCGTCGGCGATGCAGTACGTCGACTACGACATCCTCCTGCGGTACTTCAAGGACCCGTCGCGGTGGGACCCCGGCACCGCGTGGACGCCGGTCCAGATCAGCGAGGTCATCGACCATCCCAACATCGGCAACCCCGTCACGTTCACGAACGTCATCCCGAACAGCGGCAACCCCAGTCGCTCGTGCCCGGGCGTGCCGGCCGGGAAGACCTACAACCAGAAGACCAATCCCAAGGGCGTGAGATGCACGCTGCAGGACTACATGATCAACGCGTTCGGCCCGCGTCCCGACGGCTTCGCCAACCGACCCTTCGGCAACGCCGGCATCCAGTACGGCCTCAAGGCCCTGCGCGAGGGCATCCTGACCGCGGCCCAGTTCGTCGACCTCAACACCAACGTCGGCGGGCTCGACTACAACGACGACGTCCAAAGTGCTCGCAGCGTCCCGGATCTCGCCGGTCTGGCCCGGGCCTACACCACGGGCGCCGTCGACTCAGCCAATCATCTCGACCAGGTGGCGATCATCGACCTGCGGGGCCCGGATCCCGGCTTCTTCCACGACGTGTACCGCACCTACGCGATGCGCGCCCGGCTGCTGCGCAACTTCGGCACCGCCGCCAACCAGGTGCTGTGGCGAGGCCAGGCCGCGATCGCGGGCGACGTGACGTTCGCCGACGACGCGGTGTTCGCGGTCGATCGTTGGCTGGCTCGGGTCGATGCCGACCATCGGGCCGTCGCGCTGGCGACGAAGATCACCCAGGACAAGCCCGACACGATCGCACCTCGCTGCACCGACGGTGCCGGTCATGACATCCCGAGCGAGGTGTGCGACCAGACGGTGGCGTCCTACGGGACGCCGCGGTTGGGCGCCGACGAACCGCTCACCGACGACGTATTGCAGTGCCAGTTCAAACCGATGAACAAGGCCGATTACCGAGTTGCGTTCAGCAACGCGCAATGGACGCGGCTGCAGCGGGCGTTCCCGAACGGCGTGTGCGACTACAGCAAGCCGGGTCTGGCCCAACGGGGCGCGCTCACGTGGCAGACCTATCAGGACCGCTCGGGCACCGTGCTCTACGGCGGCCTGCCGTTGGGGCCGGCCCCGCAATCGGTCCCGGCGAGTCGCTAACCGGTGAACTGATACTCGTTCGGGGCGCCGGCCGCCGGCTCGGTCGGCCCCTCGCGGAACCACCGCACCCGATCGCCCGGCCGGCCGTGCTGGCGGACCCACGCGTCCATCGAGTCCCGGTCCGGCAGGCCGCGCGCCTTCTTCTCGTCAGGCGTGTCCGGGCGGAGGATGACGTGATAGGTGACCTGCATCCCGACGACGGTAGCGTCCGCATGTGGCGTCGTTCGTCCGAAGCGATGAGGTGGCCCGGATCCGCACCAAGCTCGGGCACCCGGTCATCGACTCGGACGGGCACCTCATCGAGTTCACGCCGGTCGTGCGCGATTTCATCGTCGACATCGCCGGCGAGGACGTGGCGAAGCGCTTCGACGTGCTGGTCGACCACGGCCGCATCGTCCGGCAGGTGCCGCCGGGAGAGGAGCGACGCAAGCTCGGGCTGTCGCGCAGCGCGTGGTGGGGCCTTCCGACGCGGAACACGCTCGACCGGGCGACGGCCATGTTGCCCGGCCTGCTGTACGACCGGCTCGACGAGATCGGCATCGACGTGGCGGTGGTGTACCCGACTTACGGGCTCACCGTCACGGCACTGCCCGACGACGAGTTGCGACAGGCGATGGCACGCGCGTGCAACCGCTATTACGCCGAGGCGTTCGCCGACTACTCGGACCGCCTGGTACCCGTCGCCGCGATCCCGATGTTCACCCCGGACGAAGCGGTGGCGGAGATCGACCACGCAGTCGGCGAGCTGGGCCTCAAGGCGGTCATGCTCTCCGGCGTCATACCGCGCGCCGTCGCGGGCGCCGAAGCCGTTCGGGGCGCCCGCTGGGTCGACACGCCGGGTCACGACTCTCCCTTCGACTACGACCCGGTGTGGGCCGCGTGCCAGAGCCGCGACGTGGCCGCGACGTTCCACGCGAGCGGCATGGGTTGGGGCTCGCGGGCGTCGACCAGCAACTACGTGTTCAACCACATCGGCAACTTCGCGGCCGCCGGCGAGGCGACGGCGCGCGCGTTGTTCTTCGGCGGTGTGCCGCGCCGGTTTCCCGAGCTGCGGTTCGCGTTCCAGGAGGGCGGCGTGGCGTGGGCCTGCAACCTCTTGTCGGACATCCTCGGGCATTTCGCCAAGCGCAATCGGGGCGCCATCGGCAACTACGACCCGGCCGAGCTCGACCGGGCCCGGCTCGGCGCGCTGTTCGACGAGTTCGCGACCGGCCCGCTGAAGGGGCAGGGGAGTCGCCTCGCCGACGGCCTCAACATGCTGTCCGAGCCCGACGCCGACCCGGATGACGAGTTCGCGGCCGCGTTGATCGACGGAGCCGCCGACGTGATCGACGTCTTCACCCGGCAGTACCACTTCGGCTGCGAGGCCGACGATCCCATGAACGCGATCGCATTCGCCACGAAGCTGAACCCGCACGGCGCCCGGCTGCGAGCGGTGTTCGCGTCCGACATCGGGCATTGGGACGTGCCCGATGTCCGCGAGGTGCTCGTCGAGGCGCACGAGCTCGTGGACCACGGGCATCTGTCCGACGAGGACTTCCGCGACTTCGTGTTCACCAACCCGCGGTCGCTGTGGGGCCGGGCCTTCTTCGAGGGGACCATCGTCGGAGCCGGAGCCGATCCCTAGGATTTCGAGGGCGAATTCACAGGTTCGTCCAAGGTTCCTCGGTTTTCCTGTGGAGATGTTCCACCTGGTCTATGTCGCCAGGGAACTCCGACGCCGCCTCGGCCGGACGCTGCTGACGGCGTTGGGGCTGGCGCTCGGGGTCGGCCTGGTGATCGGCATCATCGGTGTGTCGCAGGGCCTCGACGATGCGCAGAACAAGGTGCTGGCGCCGCTGCAGTCGATCGGCACCGACGTCCTCGTCACCCGGGTGGCGGGCGCCCAGCCGACCACGGGCTCGTCGGGCGCGACCGCCACGACGTCGACGACGCAGGCGGACAACCAGGGTCGCGGCGGCGGCTTCTTCGCCGGCGGCGGCGGCGGTGGCGGCGGTGGCGGCGGTGGCGGCGGTGGCGGCGGGAACAACGCGCTCAACGTCGCCGACACGAGCGCGCTGTTGAACGAGAACTCCAACGTGGTGACGGACTTGTCGAAACTCGGCAAGCCCGGTGACAAGTTCACCCATGACTTCTTCCTCTCGGCCACCTTGCTGAGCTTCCCGCAGGACGCCATCGCGCAGATCGCCAAGGTGCAAGGCGTCGCCTCGGCCACCGGCGGACTGGTCCAGCAGGCCGAGCACCAGACCGGCACCGTCCCGAACATCGTCGCCAGCATCCAGACCGGCGGGCAGACCTACACGCAGACGGTGCGGCCGGCGCCGATGACCGCCGCCGAGCGCCAGGCGTTCGCCGACTGCCTCCAGGCCAAGGGCGTCACCATCGGACCGCGTGCTGGTGGAACCGGTGGGACCGGCGGCGGCGGGACCGGCGGTACCACTGGTACCACCGAGGCCCCCGGCGGCGGCGGTCGGGGTGGTGGCTTCCGCGACAACCCGGCGTTCCAGGACTGCCTGCCGGCGCGGTTCCAGCAGTTCAACGCGCAGTTCACCACGCCATTGCAGACGGTGCAGCAGGTCGTCAATCCGCCGTCGACCGACATCAACAACCAGCCGTACGTCGCGGCCGGCGTCGATCCAGCGACGCCGAAGGTCGGACTGGTGACGACCGATCAGCTGACGACCGGTCGCTGGCTGGCGAAGGACGCGCCCAACGAGATCCTCGTCAACGTGGCATACGCGAACACCAAGTCGTTGAAGCTCGGTTCGACCATCCCGATCAACGGCACCGACTACACCATCGTCGGGCTGGTGAACCCCACGCTCACCGGGAGCACCGCCGACATCTACTTCCCGCTGACGACGTTGCAGAAGCTCGCCGGCAAGGACGGTCGCGTCACGCAGGTGTTGGTGAAGGCAACCAACGCCAAGTCGTTGGCCTCCGTCACCGCGGAGATCAAGAAGCTGCTGCCCGGCGCCGAGGTCGTGACGTCCAAGGGCCTCGCCGACCAGGTGACCGGCAACCTGGCCGACGCCCACAACCTGGCCAAGAACTTCGGCGGTGTGCTGTCGGTGATCGTGCTGCTCGCGGCGTTCACCATCGCGGTGCTGCTCACGCTCTCGTCCATCGGGAAGCGCGTCCGTGAGATCGGCACCTTGCGGGCCATCGGGTGGTCGAAGGTCCGCGTGCTCCGGCAGCTCCTCGGCGAGACGCTGGGCATCGGCCTCCTCGGCGGGGTCCTCGGTGTCGCAGTGGGCTTCGCCGCGGCCGCTGGCGTCCATGCGTTGTCGCCATCCCTGTCGGCGACCACCGCCGGCGTGCCCGGCCTCAACAGCGCGTCGAGCCTGTCGCGCATCTTCGGGCAGACGACCACGGTGGTCCACACGTCGAAGGTGACGCTCAGTGCGCCACTGCACGCCGGCACCCTGCTCCTCGGTGTCGTGTTCGCGCTCATCGGGGGCGCGCTGGCCGGGCTGTTCGGCGGATGGCGGGCGGCCCGCCTCGCGCCGGCGGTTGCCCTGAGGGACATCGGATGACCACTGCGTTGTATGACCTGACCGACGTCCAGCGGGTGTATCGCACCGCCGCGGGAGAGGTGCGGGCGCTCGACGGCATCGACCTCGTGATCGGCAGCGGCGAGTTCGTCGCGGTCGAGGGACCGAGCGGTTCGGGCAAGAGCACGCTCCTCCAACTCCTCGGCGCGCTCGACACACCGACGGGGGGATCCCTGGTGTTCGACGGCCGCGACCTCGGCCGCTTCAGCTCCGCCGAGCTCACCCAAGTGCGCTCGCGCGACATCGGCTTCGTCTTCCAGGCCTTCAACCTGATCCCGACGCTCACCGCGGCCGAGAACGTCGAGGCGGCGATGGTGCCCTTGAAGCGCGGCCGCCGTCAGCGCCGGAGCCGGGCCCGCGAGCTCCTCGAACGGGTCGGCCTGGCGCACCGGGCCGACCACCTGCCGTCGTTGCTGTCCGGCGGCGAGCAGCAGCGCGTCGCGATCGCGCGCTCGCTCGCCAACGAGCCGCGGGTCATCCTCGCCGACGAGCCGACCGGCAACCTCGACACCGCGACGGCGGCCGAGGTGGTCAGCACGCTGGGTTCGTTGGCGGAGCAGGGTGTCACCGTGATCGTGGTGACGCACGCCGAGGATGTCGCCCGGCGCACCGCCCGACGCATCCGCTTGCGCGACGGCCGGGTCGTGCCCGATCCGGACGCCGCCTGGCGGGCCGAGCCGCCGGCGCACGACCAGCCGGGCGTCAGCTTCTCCTGATCGCCTGATCTTCTGATCTTCTGACTGCCGGACTCAGCCGGCGGTCGGTGCCGCGGCGAGCACCTCGAGCACGACCCGCCCGAGGGCGTCGAAATCGGGCTTGTCGACGAAGGCGCGAGCGCCGGCGGCGAGCGTCTGGCCGCGCAATCCGTCGTGGGCGCTGAAGACGACGACCGCCGTGCGCGGGGCGAGCGCGGTGATGTCCCTGAGGCTTTCGGACATGTCGGTCGTGCCGGTGACGACGAGGTCGAGGATCACGACGTCGGGCTTCGCCTGGTCGATGACGTCGGCGAGCAGTGGGACCGAGTCGCCGTCGGCGATGACGACCACGTCGAGCGATCGGAGCACCGACGCGATGACGCCTCGCAGTTGCGGATCATCCTCGACGACTACCGCGCGACCTCCCACCAGCGCACGATACCCATTGGCCAGCGTCCATGGACGGACCTAGCAGTTGCTATGATCCCGCCGATGCCCGGCGTCTTCGACGAGCTCCGCGTGCTCGACCTCTCCTGGGGCATCGCCGGACCGATGACCACGATGCTGCTGGCCGACAACGGCGCCGGGGTCACCAAGATCGAGCCGCCGGGCGGCGACCCGTTCGACGGGTATTCCGGCGCCCGCGTCTGGCACCGCGGCAAGCGACGGGCGGCGCTCGACCTGAGCGTGGCCGAGGGCCGCGACGCGTTCCTCGCGCTGGCGGCCGGCGCCGACGTCGTCGTCGAGAGCTTCTCGCCCGGCACGACCGAGAAGCTCGGCCTCGGCTTCGACGCGCTCCACGCCGCCAACCCCGGGCTGATCGTCTGCTCCATCACCGGGTACGGGCGCGGCAACCCGCTCAGCGAACGCCCCGGCTACGACGGGCTGGTCGCGGCCCGCACCGGGATCCTGTTCGACCAGAAGGGTCGCCGGGGCACGCCGATGGAGTTCATCAACGGGCGGCCGGGGCCGCATCCCGAGTTCGATGGCCCGGAAGGAATGCGCCGGGGCGCCGACCGCGACGGGCCGGTGTTCCCGCGCTCCACCTGGCCGAGCCTCGGCGCGACGTATCTCGCCACGCTCGGCATCGCGGCCGCCCTCCGGGCCCGTGAGGTGACGGGCGAGGGCCAGTGGGTCGAGACGTCGCTCCTGCAGGGCGCGCTCGCCGCGGTGGCGCTCAACTGGCAGCGCGTCGACAACCCCGACGCGCCGCTCTACTGGATGTGGCCGGTCGACGGCCGGTCGATCGAGGGCCTGTACGAGTGTGCCGACGGCCGCTGGGTGCACCACTGGACGGTCCGGCCCAGCTGGGTGCTTTCCGCGGCCGAGGGCGACGAGCTCCGGCCGGTCGGCATCGACACTGCGTACCGCGACGATCCCGACCGGCTGTCGATGGAGCCCGACGGCCTGCTCACCGGCATCTTCCTGCACCCGCTGCTGGCCGAGGCCTTCGGCAAGTTTCCGTCCGACGCGTGGGTCGCGGCCGCGGAAGCGGCGCAGATGGGCGTGGCGCTCGTGCGGTCGCCGGCCGAGGCGCTGGCCGACCCGTCGTTCCTGGCCGACGGCTGCGTGGTGGAGGTGGACGATCCCCGGCTCGGACGGATCCGCCACGTCGGCAACGTGCTCGAGTTCGAGGACACTCCTGGATCGGTGGGGGGTCCGACGGCAACGCCGGGCGCGCACACCGCCGAGGTCTTGGCCGAGGCGGCGGCTCCGGCACGCCGCACCGAGCGGGCCGGCGGAGACGCGTTGACGCGGCCGCTCGAGGGGGTGCGCGTCTTGGACCTCGGGCTCGGCGTGGCCGGCCCGTTCGCGCCCCGGATGCTCGCCGACCTCGGCGCCGAGGTGATCAAGCTGCACGCGCTGCACGACACCTTCTGGGCCGGCACCCACATGGGTCTCGGCACGAACCGCGGCAAGCGCAGCATCTCGCTGAACGTCAAGGACGAGCGCGGGCGCGAGGCGCTGCACCGGCTCGTCGACTGGGCCGACGTCGTGGCGACCAACTGGCGCCCGGGCGCGGCGGCCCGGCTGGGCATCGACTACGAGTCGTTGCGCGAGCGGCACCCGCGCCTCGTGTACTGCAACACCCGTGGGTACGAGAAGGGACCGCGCTCCGATCTGCCGGGCACTGATCAGACGGCGGCCGCACTCACCGGCATCGAGTGGGAGGACGGCGGATGCGACGCCGGCAACCCGCCGATGTGGAGCCGGAGCAACATGGGCGACACCGGCAACGCCCTGCTCGCCGCGATCGCGATCACTGCCGCGCTGTACCACCGCGACCGCACCGGCCATGGTCAAGCAGTGAGCACGTCGATCGTGAACGCCGGCCTGCTCGGGATGTCGTACGCGTGGATCCACGCCGACGGGACGCCCGGGGACTGGGCCCACGTCGATGCCGGCCAGTACGGCCTCTCGCCGCGCTACCGGCTGTACGAGTGCGCCGACGGATGGCTGTTCCTCGCCGCGGTCAGCGACGGGCACCGCGCCGCGCTCGCCGGCGTCATGGGCGAATCGGACACCGCCCTCGACGACGCCGACAAGCTCGCCGCGGTGCTGGAGGCCCGCTTTCGCGAACGACCGGCGGCCGACTGGTTCGCGGCGCTCGACGATGCCGGGGTCCCCGTAGAGGTCGTCGACGAGCAGTTCGCGCGCGAGCTGTTCGACGATCCCGCGTGGCGGGCCCACCAGTTGGTGTCCGAGACCTGGGCCGCGGGCGTCGGGCGGTTCGAGGACCCTGGGCTGCTCGTCAACCTCTCGGCGACCCCGGGCGCCATCAGCCGCGGACCGTGCCTGTGCGGCCAGCACTCGCGCGAGATCCTCCGGGAGCTCGGGTACGACGACGCCGACGTCGACGCGCTGGTCGCGGCCGGGGTCGTCCGCGACGAACCCGTCTGATCCGGCGGGCGGTTCACGGCCGGACCGGCCGGGAACACTCCGGGGATGCCAGACGACAGGGCGAGCGAGGTGCCGCGCGCGCGGCCGCCGGCCGAGGCGCCGGTGGAGGACGAGGTCGAGAGCGTTCCTCTCGAGCTCGACGACGGTGAGGTCGTGCGCATCGAGCAGGAGCCCGTCGGCCGGGCGAACGTGCTCGGGCACGGGGAATGGCCGGACCCGTATGACGCCGAGCCCTCCGCCCCGGCACCGGGGGTCGACGAAGAGGAGCGACTGCGGATCGAGGCGGCGCGCCGCGAGCAGGCTCGACGCGATCATGCGGACCACGGGCTGAAGGACGCGATCGAGAAGGACGACGCCCGCCGCCTCGGGCTCTCGTGACGCTCAGGCCCGGCGGGCCAGCAGCAGGATCTTGTCGTCGGTGAACGCCACCGTCGTGCCGTCCTGACGTTCGATCTCGAGGGCCTCGATCGCGGCGGCGGGCGCCGTCCCGAAGCGGGCGCGCACCGCGTCGGCACCGGCTTCATCGCAGTCGCCGCGGGCCAACCACGACTCGAAGCCGCGCCGCTTCCGGAAGGACTCCGAGTGCTCCACGGAGAGCCCCGCCCGCTCGAGCGCGGCCACCCACTGCCCGGCGGTCAGCGTGCGCAGATGGGTGCTGTCGCGTGCCACCTCGACCTCGTGCAGGAAGCGCGCCGCGTCGGCGTCGTCCGGCGCCACGCTGTCCTCCAGCACGTAACGGCCACCCGGCTTCAGCACCCGGGCGACTTCTCGCAGCGACGGGTCGAGGTCGTCGAAGTGGTGGGGCGCGATGCGGCACGTGACGATGTCGAAGGTCGCGGCTGGGAACGGCAGCTCATGGGCGTCGGCCCACCGCGCCTCGACGTTGGTGACGCCCCGTGACGACGCCAGCTCGCGCGTCTGCGCCAGCATCGCCTCCGAGCGGTCGGTCGCGATCACCCGGGCGACGTGGGGTGCCAGCGCGATCGCGGTGTGGCCGGCACCGGTCGCGATGTCCAGCGCGACCTCGGTACCGCTGCCGGAAGCCACCTCGATCAGCGCATCCAGATCCGTTCCGGCGCGGTGCTCGCTCGTGGCGTAGAGCGGCGCCGCCGAGTCCCATCGGTCAGCCATCGGACACCTCGTTCCTCGTCGTCGGCCGCACGCCGGGCAGGCCGGCGGCGGCGGTGGGGTGGGGCAACTCGACCTCGAAGACCGTCCGCTCGCCGGCGTACCGATGCTCGGAGAGCACGACGGGCCGGCCATCGACTGCGAACGTGAGGCGGCGGCACGCCAGCACCGGCGCGCCGGCCCGCACGCCGAGGGCCCGTGCATCGGCCCGCTCGGCGGCGCGGGCGGCGATCGTGACCTCACTGCGCGCCAGTGGCGTGCCGTGTCGCGGGAGCAGGTCGTAGAAGGTGGCGCCTTCGACATCGGCCCGCGAGAGCGGGGCGCCGAGGTCCCCCGGCACCCAGACCGTCACGACGCCGAAGGGCTCGCCGCCGGCGGTCGTCAAGCGGCGGACGCGCAGCACCTCGTCGCCGGCCCCCAGCGCGAGTGGACCGGCGACCTCGGGGTCGGCGGCCTCGTAGCGGAAGGAGAGCACCCGCCGGCCCGGGACGGCGCCGGCGGCTTCGAGTGCGGCCTCGACCGTGGTGAAGCGGCCGAGCGCCTGGCGAACGGGGTCGGCGGTGACGAACCAGCCCGCCCCTTGGCGCGACGCGACGACGCCTTCGTCGCGGAGGACCTCGAGCGCCCGGCGGACCGTCACCCGGCTCACGCCGTGCTCCCGACCGATCGTGGCCTCGCTGGGCAGCGCGCCCCCGGACCCGAACGCGCCGGCCGCGAGGCGGGAGCGCAGCGCGTCGGCCAGGGAGAGGTAGCGCATTGCTTGTACCTTAAGCGCCATACAAGTTGGAGACAAGTGGCTGGCGGGCGCAATGGGTAGCGTTCGTCCATGTCCAAGGGCACGGTCCTGACGACGGGGGCAAACTCCGGCATCGGTCTCGCGACCGCGATCGACGTCGCCCGCCGAGGCTTCCACTCGATCGGCAGCGTGCGATCCGAGGACAAGGCCGAACACCTGACGGCGGCGGCGCGGGCGGCCGGTGTCGACGTCGAGCCGGTGCTGCTCGACGTCACTGATGCCGACGCGTGCGAGAAGGTGATGGCCGGGCTCGAGCTCGCCGGCCTGGTCAACAACGCGGGTTACACCAACACCGGCGCGGTCGAGGACGTCGGCGACGACGATGTTCGCCGGCAACTCGAGACGATGACCGTCGCGCCCATGCGGCTGGCCCGGCTCGCGCTCCCCGCGATGCGGGCCGCGGGACGCGGCCGGATCGTCAACGTCTCGTCGATCTACGGCCGGACCACGACGCCGCTCACCGGCTGGTACCAGGCGACGAAGCACGCGCTCGAAGCCGTCAGCGACGCGCTGCGCATGGAGGTCGCGGCCAGTGGGGTCAAGGTCGTGCTCGTCGAGCCGGGCGGGTTCCGAACCGGCATCTGGGAGGGGAATCAAGACGCTGTCGCCCGCCACGCGGGCTCGCAGTACGAGAGTGCATACCAGCGGGAGCTGCTGCTGACGCGGCTGGCCCAGCCCTTGATGGGCGACCCGTCGCGCGTGGCCCGGGTGATCGGCCGCGCCCTGGAGGCGCGCCTGCCGCGGGCCCGCTATCTGGTCGGGTACGACGCGCAGGCGCTGGCGCTGGTCGAGCGGATCACGCCGACGTCGGTGAAGGACCTGGTCACGCGCTTCGGCCTCGGGCTCTGATCGCGCCGTGCGTGGCGGCATGACCTTGGTACGGCTCGGGTACGGGTTGGGCAGCGGCGGACCACGGCGGACGATTTGGGAAGGCGATCTCGATGGCGCGTGCCAGGGAGACCCCAGTGCAGATCAACTTGAACTTGAGCCTCCCGAGGGATGAGTCGACGGTAACGGTGGCCCGGCACGTCGTGCGGGTATCGCTCTGCGAGATCGGCGTCACCGAGGACTGCGTCGCCGACATCGAGGTCGCGTTGAGCGAGGCGTCGACCAACGTGCTGCGCCACTCCGGGCCCGGCGACGCCTATGAGGTCAGCTGCGAGATGAACGACGCGAGCTGCATCATCCGGGTGATCGACGCCGGCCGCGGCTTCGACCACGCGTCGCTGGGTTTCGGCGAAGCCGACGGCACCGCCGAGCAGGGCCGCGGGATCCAGCTCATGCGGTCCCTCGTCGACTCGGTCCGGTTCGAGTCGATTCCGGAGGACGGCACGATCGTCCACCTCGAGAAGGGGCTCGAGTTCACCGAACGCTCGCTGGTGGCCCGTAGCCGGCGCTGAGCGCGGGGCCGCTCAGCGGGAGGTCACGACCAGCCGGCGCACGACGGCTCCGGCACACAGCAGCAGGACCGCTGCGACCACGAAGGGATCGCCGCCGGTCTTCGGGACCTCGCCACCCATCGCGACCTGCCCGGCACCACCCGTTCCCAGGCCGCTCTGGGCGACCGTGGTTGCGGTCGCGCCCGCGACCGCCGTCGTGGGTGTCGCCGCCGGCGCGGCCGTCGTCGGGGGCTCGGCGGTGGTCGTCGTCGGCCCGCTCGAGGTGGTCGATCGGGCGGTTCCCAGGGTCGTGGTCGGGGTGCCCTTCGACGACGAGGTCGACTTGCCCGATCGGGCCACCGCGGTCCCGACCGCGACGACGAGGATGATCGCGATGATCGCGATCATCCCGTTCCGGACGGGCGTGGTCAGCTTCGTCATTGGGGGTTCGCGGCAGGTGGGCGCGGCGCCGTCACCGTACTTCCGAGGTCGTGCGAGTCCGGGGATCCCGGCGCCGGGCCCTTCCTACCCCGTCCTCCTCGGCGAACTCAACTTCGGTGACCGTCCGCGCGAAGCGTTCACACTTTGGGTAAGAGATTGGCTGTGTCGCTCACCGTCGTCGTCGTGGACGACGAGCCCGACGTCCGGGCGCTCGTGCGTCATCAGCTCGAACGTGACGGCCGGTTCGACGTGGTGGGTGAGGCGGAGGACGGCGAGCAGGCGGTGCGGCTCGTCGAACAGCACCATCCCGATGCCGTCGTGCTCGACCTGTGGATGCCCGTCCGGAGTGGGCTCGAGGCGCTGCCCGACATCGTCAAGGTCTCGAAGGACACCCGCGTGATCGTCTACACCGCGGCGACTGACGGCCAGTCGCGCCGCGAAGCGATTGCCCTCGGCGCCCACGCGTGCGTCATCAAGGGAGGACTGCTGATGGCCGACCTGCCCGAGCTCGTCGCGCGCCTGTGCGGACCGTGAGCGTCACGACCGCGACCGCGGCGACCAGCGTCGCCAGGCGCGCCCCGAACACGAGGGTGCGCAAGGCGTGGTCGAGCAGGTCGGGCTGGGTCACCTTGCCGTAGGAGTAGGCGAACGCCAGGACGATCGACTGGGCGAACACGAGCCGGGCGACACGCGAGCGGTGCTCGAGCGCCGCCAACGGCAATCCCCACATCGAGTACCACGGGAGGATGTACGCCGCGCCGACGAGGTAGCCGGCGGTGGCGCGCAATGTCGCGTCCGCCGCGGTCGACCGCCGGTGGTGCCACACGAGGGCGGCGCTGAGGCCCCCGACCAACCCGACCGCGAGGAGCGGCACCGACGCCACGAACGGCTGGCCGTTGCGGTAGGGGAACAGCTCCCAAAGGCTGATCCGGCTGACGCCCGACGTCGCCCGGGCCAACGGCGCCAGGGCGGCCCTCCCACCGAATGCCACGTACCCGACGAGCGCCGGCCCGGTGGCGACGGCCAGGACCTCGGCCGCCCGCCGCGGGCCGCGGTTCACCCACAGCCAGCACGCGAGCCCGAGCGCCGGGAGCAGGGCCACGGCCTTGATCGACACCGCCACCGCGAGCCAGCCCCCGGCGGCCCAGCGCGAGTCGTGCGTCGTCGCCAGCGCGGCGGCGAACAACGCCGCCCCGACCAGCACGTCGTTGTGGCCACCGTTCACGGCCCAGACTATGACCAGCGGGTTCAACAGGAACGCGGCCAGCACCGTGGTGGGCACGCCGCGGCGCACCAGCACGACGACGATGGCCGCGATCGCGACGAGCCCGAGACTCTGGAAGCAGA
The DNA here is from genome assembly GCA_025463925.1 of Acidimicrobiales bacterium. GTDB lineage: Bacteria > Actinomycetota > Acidimicrobiia > Acidimicrobiales > AC-14 > RYN-50. The sequence goes on from JAODBK010000004.1 coordinate 64,259, forward strand.
GGCGGGCGACGGTCGGCGAGTTGCCGGCGATGCGGGCGATGGCGCCGGAGAGCAGCGAGAAGCCAGGCCCGTACACGGAACGCGTCGACCGCCACGCCGGCGCGACGTGCGCGAGGAACCGGTCGTGGCTGAAAGCCGACGGCGGCGTCCGGTAAGGGTTGGTGTGGTGCACCGCCAGGATGCGGCCGTACATGACATAGGACCAGATGTCACGGGAACCGGCCGGCGGCCGCACGACTGCCAGCAATTGGAGGCTTCCGCCGAGCACCAGCACCGCGCTCCGGAACCGCTGCGACACCTCGTCGCGTTCGAGGACGAGAAAGGCGATGAGCCCGCCGGCCGCCACGACGAGCGCCGGCACCGCGACGTCGGCCGACGCCGACCCGCCGGCGAACAGGAGCGCCATGGTGCCGGCGGCACTGGCCGCGAGCACCCCGAGACTCAGGCGGCCGCGGTCCCGTTGCATCGACCGAACGCTACGTCCCCGTTCGTCACGAGCACGAGCGGGTGACGGGAATCGAACCCGCGTCGCCAGCTTGGAAGGCTGGAGCTCTACCGTTGAGCTACACCCGCGTGGTCGCCGAGACGACCGAGTCGGGGAGGCGGGATTTGAACCCGCGACCGCCTGCCCCCAAAGCAGGTGCGCTACCACTGCGCCACTCCCCGGTCTGGGCGTCATGGTAGGGGTCGTGACCGCCTGCCCCGCAATGCCGGCTTGCGCTACCACTGCGCCACTCCCCGGTCTGGGCGTGGCGGTTACGACGCGAAGATCACCATCGGTACCAGCTGGCTTCGGCGCCACGGAGGAGGAAGCCGAGCAGCCAGACGACGAGCAGGACGACGGCGATGACCCACAGCGCGTGCACGGCGAAGCCGAGCCCGCCGAACAGCAGGGCCAGGATCAGGACGGCCAGGACGAGATTCATCGGTCGGACCTCCAGGGCGAGGGTTTGGCCGGTTTGCTACCCGCGGCACCGGGCGGCCATACCGATCAGGACACATTGGCGCCAGGGAGCGGCCACACTTTCCGCGGTGGGTGACAGGGCACCAGGCGGGCGACGGTCCTGGCTCTCGCCGGCGGACGCAGTCGAGGCATGGGCGATCGACCGCCGAGCTCGCCGGCGGGGTGGTGCCACCGCGCCCGATCCGCCCGACGAGACCGATCCCGAGAGTCTCGTCCGCCGGCTGACACTCGGCAGCGAGCACGTCAGCCGGCACCTGACGATGCTGGCCCAGGGCGGGGCCGTGCTGGCGCCGGCGATGGACGACGACAACGGGGCGCTGCTCGCGCTGATCGACGTGCTCGTCCCGGAGTTCGCCGATTGGGCCGCCATCGACCTGGTCGACCGCGACGTGATCCGCCGGATCGGCACCCGTCACGCGTCGGCCGACGCCCCGGCGTGGGAGCAGTTGGCCGAGCGGTTCCCGAAATGGATCGCGCCGGTCCGGCGGGCGATGGCCACCGGCACGTCGTTGCTGTCGTTCGACGTGGTCGGCGACGCCGACAGCAGCCCCGACGAGGACCGTGACCACATTGCGATCGCGGCGGAGCTCGCGCTGGTCTCGTGCATGGTCGTGCCCGTCCGCGTACGCGGGCTGTCACTGGCGGCCATCACCATGGCGACCGGCGCCGGTCGACGCGGCTACCGGCCGTCCGACCTGCGCACCGCCGAGCAGTTGGCCGCCCGAGCCGCGGCTGCGATCGAGCGGGGGATGCTGTACCGCGACGCCCGCGCGTCCGCCGAACGCGCCGATCGCAACGCCGCTGGCATGGCCCGCCTCGTCGAAGCCGCGCTGGCATTCGCGGCCGCCCGCGCCCCGGCCGACGTGCTCGACGCGGTCGCCGAACAAGCCCGGCGCATCTTCGGCGCGGCGCGCGCCGCCGTCGCCATGCAGATCAACGACGTGGAGATGCGGAGCGCGGCGCCGGCCGGCGAGGAGGGTCTCGCCGATCTGCCGCTCGAAGAGGTGATCGCGACCAACCGCCCGACGCGACCGCGGGGCGAGAACTGGATGGGCGTGCCGCTGGTGGGACCGGAGGGGACCAACCGGGGCGCGATCTTCATCGCCGACCAGCGCGATCAGCGTTGGTTCGGACCGGACGACGAGGCCCTCGCCGTCCTCCTCGGCCAGCTCGCGTCGCTGGCGGTCGAGAGCGCCCGCCGCTACGACGCGGTCCACCGCAGCGAGCAACGGGTGACGGCGGTGCTCGACACCTCGCCGATGGCGATCGTCGAGTTGAGCCCGGAGGGCAACGTCACCGGCGCCAACGCCGCCGCCGGGGTCATATTCGGCTGGCCGCCCGCGTCCGACCGCGAGTTCCATCCGGAGACCGAGGCCCGGCTCGAACCGTTGTGGCGCCGGGCGGTCAACGGCACGCCGGCGGCCGGCTCGATCGAGGCCCAGCGCGCCGATGGCACCCCGATCCCGCTCTGGGTCACGACCGTCGGGTTGCGCGACGCGACCGGCAAGACGATCGGCGCGTTGCTCTCGGCCGCCGACCTCACCGAGCGGCGCGCCCTCGAACAACAGCTCCAGCAGAGCCAGCGGATGGAGGCGATGGGGCGGCTTGCCGGCGGCCTGGCCCACGACTTCGGCAACCTCCTCACCGTCATCCTCGGCTACTGCGAGTTCCTGCTCCGGATCGCCACGCCGGGTCATCCGTTGCACGACGACGTCGTCGCCATCCAGCAGGCGGGGGAGCGGGCGACCACCCTCACCGAGCAGCTCCTCACGATCAGCAGCCGCCGCGTCGTCGAGCCCGTCGCGGTGGATGTCCGCGCCGTCGTCCTCGAGCTCGAGGGAATCTTGCGCCGGCTGATCGGCGAGGACATCGAGATGTCCACCGAGACGCCCGCCGCGCCGGCGTGCATCCGGGCCGATCGCGGCCAGCTCGAGCAGATCGTGTTGAACCTCGTCATCAACGCGCGCCACGCGATGCCCAACGGCGGCGTGCTGAAGCTTCGAGTCGACGAGGTCGACGTCGTCGACGTCGACGCGTCGTACACCGCGGTCCGGCTGACGGTCAGCGACAACGGCGTCGGCATGGACCAGGAGACACTCGACCACTGCTTCGAGCCCTTCTTCTCGACGCGCGAGCGATCCAAGGGCACCGGGCTCGGCCTGGCGACGGTCTACGGCATCGTCCACCAGGCGGGCGGCCAGATCTCCGTCGAGAGCCAGCTCGGCCGCGGCACGACCTTCCGGGTGGTGATGCCGAAGGTGGCGAACACTGCGCCGGCCGCCGCCGAACCGATGGAGCGGGCCGCGCTCGCCGGATCGGAGACCATCCTCCTCGTGGAGGACGAGCCCGAGGTGCGCGAGCTTGCTCGCGACGTGCTCGAGCGCCGCGGCTACCACGTGCTGACCGCCGAAGGGGTCGCCGCGCTCGACGTCATCCGCGACCCGTCGGTCCCGATCGACCTGCTCGTCACCGACGTGGTGATGCCCGACCTCAGCGGGTTCGCCCTCGCCGAGCAGGCGGTCGCCGAGTTCCCGCAGCTCGCCGTGCTGTTCATCTCGGGCTACACCGACACCGACGAGCGCGAGTGGCCGGACGCGGGGCACTTCCTCGCCAAGCCGTTCCGGCCCGACCAGTTGACGGCGAAGGTGCGCTTCGTGCTCGACTCCGCTGGCGCGGCGCCGCCGGCCTTCTGAGAGTTGGGCGGGCGTTGATCACCCGACCGCGCTGGCGTTGTCAATCGGTTGCCAAGCTCATGCGATGCGTACTGGTGCACCTGCGCACCCGCTCACGTGCCTCGTCGTCGGCACCGACGATTGGGCGATCGAGCAGGGCGCGCTGAGTCTCGAGATGGCGGGTCACGAGGTGGCCCGCTGTCACGAGCCGGGCGCGCCGGTCTTCCCGTGCCGCGCGCTGCAACCGGGTGGGCAGTGCCCCCTCGACGCCGGCGTCGACGTGGTCGTGACCATGCGGGCCCGGCCGGACAACATCCCGCTGCCGGCCGAGATCGGCGTGATCTGCGCGCTGCACGTCGGCGTCCCGCTGGTCGTCGCCGGGCTCGCCACCGATCACCCGTTCGCGCCGTGGACCGACGCGACCGTCGACCCGACGGGGGATCTCGCCGACGCGTGCGCCGCCGCGGCCGGTCGCCACACGCTCGACCTCACCGACTCGGCATCGGCCGGGGCCCGGGCCGAGGTCGCGGCCACCGATCGGTCGATCCCGGGATAGCTCGGGGCCGCCGGTACACTCGGCGCTCGCATGAAGACGAGCGTGGAGCCCCTCGAGGGGAACAAGGTCAAGTTGTCGGTCGAGGTCGAAGAGGCCGAGTTCGACAAGGCCATCGAGGCGGCGTTCCGGCGCATCGCCCGGGAGGTCCGCATCCCGGGGTTCCGTCCCGGCAAGGCACCACGCCGCCTGCTCGAGGCGCGGCTCGGAAGCGACGCCGCCCGCCAGGAGGCCCTGCGCGAGGCGTTGCCCGACTACTACGTCGCCGCGCTCAAGGAGCACGACGTCGACGCCATCGCGCCACCCGAGATCGACATCACCGCCGGCGAAGCCGACGGACCGGTGGTGTTCGACGCCGTCGTCGAGGTCCGCCCGCAGGTCTCCGTCGCGGGCTACGGCGGCCTGCGTGTCACGGTGCCGAGCCCGGAGGTCACCGACGAGGAGGTCGACGCCCAGATCGATCGCCTGCGCGAGCAGTTCGGCACGCTCGATCCCGTCGAGCGGACGGCGCGCGAGGGCGACTACGTGTCGATCGACATCAAGGGCAGCCAGGACGGCGAGCCGCTCGAAGGGCTCACCGCCGACGACTATCTCTACGAGGTCGGTCGCGGCGCCATCACGCCGGCGCTCGACGAGCAGCTGCGGGGTGCGAAGGCCGGCGACATCCTCGCGTTCGACGCCGAGGTGGGCGGCTTCGACGAGGGGCCGCAGGACGTGCACTTCACCGTCCTGGTGAAGGAGGTGCGCGAGAAGTCGCTGCCCGAGCCGGACGACGAGTGGGCCGCCGAGGCCTCCGAGTTCGAGACCGTCGCCGAGTTGCGCGACGACATCCGCACGCGGCTCGGCATGGTGAAAAAGGTCCAGGCGACCATGGCCATGCAGGAGCAGACGGTCGACGCGCTGGTCGAATTGGTCGAGGAAGACGTGCCGGAGGCGCTCGTCGCGTCGGAGGTCGAGCGGCGCATCCACGACCTCGGGCACCGGCTCGAACACCAGGGCGCCGACCTGGCGCAGTACCTGGAGGCCACCGGCCGGACCCAGGACGACCTCCTCGCCGAGCTGCGAGAGCAGGGGGCCCGGGCGGTCAAGGCGGACCTGGCCCTGCGGGCGGTGGCCGAGTCGGAGGGCATCGAGGCCACCGACGAAGACGTCGACAAGGAAGTCGGCCAGCTCGCCGATCGAGCCGGTGTGAAGACGGCTCGACTGCTGCGCGAACTGGACCGCAATGACCAGTTGCCCGCGGTACGCTCGGACATCAGGAAGAGCAAGGCGCTGGCCTGGCTCATCGACAACGTGGAGGTCGTCGACCCGGAAGGGCGTGCGATCGACCGCTCCGAGCTCCAGCCACCACCGCTCGACACGACATTGTCCGAGACATCCGAGACGACAGAGTCCGACACCCACGATCACACCGAGGTCGAGGCCTCGGAGGAGATGGCCGAGTGACCCAGCCCATCCTGAACTACCTGGTGCCCACGGTCGTCGAGCAGACCAACCGCGGCGAGCGGGCGTTCGACATCTACTCCCGGCTCCTGAAGGAGCGGATCGTCTTCCTCGGGACACCGATCGACGACACGGTGGCCAACCTGATCATGGCGCAGCTGCTCCACCTGGAGTCCGAGGACCCGGACAAGGACATCAACCTCTACATCAACTCACCCGGTGGCGAGATCTCGGCGTTGTTCGCCATCTACGACACGATGCAGTTCATCAAGCCCGACGTCGCGACCTACTGCATGGGCCAGGCGGCGTCGGCCGCGGCCGTGCTGCTCGCCGCCGGTACCAAGGGCAAGCGCTTCTCGCTGCCGCACGCCCGGATCCTCATTCACCAGCCCTACGGCGGCGCGGCCGGCCAGGCGGCGGACATCGAGATCCAGGCCCGCGAGATCCTGCGGATGCGGGAGCTCCTCGAGAGCATCCTCGCCCATCACACCGGTCAAACGACCGAGAAGGTCGCCAAGGACACGGATCGCGACTTCATCATGAGCGCCGACGAGGCGAGGGAGTACGGCATCATCGACGAGGTGATCATGACCCGCGAGCTGGCGCAGGTGCCCCAGGTCGCAGGCGTGGCCTAGGACGAGGACGGGGGTCCGGTGGCGAAGTTTGGAGACGGGGGCGACCTGCTGAAGTGCAGCTTCTGCGGGAAGTCGCAGAAGCAGGTCAAGAAGTTGATCGCGGGTCCCGGCGTCTACATCTGCGACGAGTGCATCGATCTCTGCAACGAGATCATCGAAGAGGAGCTCTCGGAGACCACCGAGACGCGCTTCGACGAGCTGCCCAAGCCGCGAGAGATCTACGAGTTCCTGAAGGACTACGTCATCGGGCAGGACGCGGCCAAGAAGATCCTGTCGGTCGCGGTCTACAACCACTACAAGCGCGTGCAGGCCGGGTCGTACACCGACAACGAGGTCGAGCTCACCAAGTCCAACATCCTCCTCCTCGGTCCGACCGGCTGCGGCAAGACGCTGCTGGCGCAGACGCTGGCGCGCATGCTCAACGTGCCGTTCGCGATCGCCGATGCCACCGCGCTCACCGAAGCCGGGTACGTCGGCGAGGACGTCGAGAACATCCTCCTCAAGCTGATCCAGTCCGCCGACTACGACGTCAAGAAGGCCGAGACCGGGATCATCTACATCGACGAGATCGACAAGATCGCCCGCAAGAGCGAGAACCCGTCGATCACGCGCGACGTCTCGGGTGAGGGTGTGCAGCAGGCGCTGTTGAAGATCCTGGAGGGCACGACCGCGTCGGTACCGCCGCAGGGCGGGCGCAAGCACCCGCACCAAGAGTTCATCCAGATCGACACCACCAACATCTTGTTCATCTGCGGTGGCGCGTTCGCCGGCATCGAGAAGATCATCGAGAGCCGCATCGGCCACAAGGGCGTCGGCTTCGGCGCCGACCTTCGCCGGTCCGACGAGAAGGACCTGGGCTCGATCCTCTCCAAGGTGCTGCCGGAGGATCTGCTCAAGTTCGGGTTGATCCCGGAGTTCGTCGGTCGCCTCCCGCTCATCGGCGCGGTGTCCAACCTCGACAAGGAGGCGCTGGTGCGCATCCTGGTCGAGCCGAAGAACGCGCTCGTGAAGCAGTACCGCAAGTTCTTCGAGTTCGACGGTGTCGAGCTCGAGTTCAGCGACGACGCCCTCGAGGCGGTCGCCGAGCAGGCGCTGCTCCGGGGCACCGGCGCCCGTGGGCTGCGGGCGATCCTCGAAGAGGTGTTGCTCAACGTCATGTACGACCTGCCGAGCCGCACCGACGTCGGCAAGTGCGTCATCGACCGATCGGTCGTGCTCGAGAAGGTGAACCCGACCCTCGTGCCCCGCAGTGACGTGCCGGCGCAGCCGAGCCGGCCCCGCCGCGCCGCGTCGTAGTCGGCGGTTTCCCGCGCCACGATCGCGGGCACGTTCCCCCCATGCGGAAGATGGTGACGTTCGCCCTGATCGGCGGCGCGGTCGGCGCCGGCCTCGGGATGGCCCGGTCCCGGCAGAGCACTGGCTCGGGCAACGGTGCCGGTGCGCCGACGGGATCCAACGAGATCGGCCCGACGGCCGCCGCCGGCGCCGCCGTGGGGTTGGGCGTCGGCCTGGTGCTCGACCGCCGGGCGAAGAAGAAGGCCAAGAAGCGGGTGGGCATCGGGTCGGCCCTCGCCGCCGGCGGCATCGTCGAAGCGGCCCGGGCCGCCCTCCCCGTCATCGAGCACGCCGCCGACCTGGCGCGGGAGCGGGCGAGCAAGGCGGCCGAAGCGGCCAAGCCGGTGGTCGGCACCGCGGCCGAGAAGGCGGCCGACAAGGCCCGCGACGTCGCCGGCCGGGCCGCCGACGCCGCCCGGCCGGTCGTCGAGAAGGCCGCCGACAGCGCCCGGGACCGGGCCAAGGAGGCCACCCACCGAGTGGCCGAGCGGGCCCGGACCATCGACCTGTCCGACGGGCGGGTCCGCGACGCCATCACGGTGCTGACCTAGGCGCCTGACCTAGACACGGCTGACGGAGCCGGGCCGCTCTCCTAGGCTCGGGCGGTCGTGCTCGAGCCCTTCCGTCTGGTCACCATCCCTGTTCCCGCGCTCGGCCCGCTGCCGGGGCCGATGCTGTCGGCGCTCGTCTCCGTCGACGCGGTGCTGCGCCGCGCCCGGGCCGAGGGCCGGCGTGTGGAGTGGGCTGCCGCCATCCTCACCGGCGGGCTGGCGGACCAGCTCGCGGTCGAGCGCGAGCTGCTGCGCGAGGGCGTCGAACGTGACGACGTCGGCCGAGAGGGCTTCCGCGAGCGGGTGCGGGCGTTCAACGCCGAAGCCCGCGCCGCCATCGAGGACCAGCTGGCGGCGCTCGGGGTCGCGCCGCCCGACCAATGGCTGACGACCGACGACGACACGTGGGTGCGGGCGTCGCGGACCGCGTTCGTCCGCCTGTACGACGAGGGATTGCTGACCCGGGCCGAACGGGTGGTGTGCGAGTGTCCCAGCTGCCGCACCGTCGTCGACGACGCCGGCATCGACCGCTCCTCCTTGCCGGCGGAACGGGTCGAGGTGCGCATGCCGAGGGACGAGGAGCTCCCGCTGGCGGTTGCCATGGTGGCGCTCGAGCTGCTCCCCGGCGTGGTGGCGATCGCCGTACCGGAGGGCCACGAGGCCGCCCGGTCGACCGTCGTCGTGCCGATCGTGGACCGCACGGTCCCGGTGATCGAGGACGCCGAGGTCGATGCGCCGCGCGCGCTGGTCCCAGCGCACGATCCCGAAGACCACGAGGTCGCCCTCCGGCACGGGCTCACGCCGGTCGAGGTGCTCGACGACAACGCGATCGTTCGCGCCCCCGGGCCGCTGGACGGGATCAGCCGCTTCGCGGCCCGCGCCGCGGCCCGTGAGCTGCTCGCCGCGGAAGGCGTGCTCGGCGCGGTCGAGGACGTCGACGAGCCGACGGGCCGCTGCGGCCGGTGCGGGACCGTGTTGATCCCCCGACTCGGCCGCCACTGGTTCCTCGCCTCGGCCGGGCTCGAGGGCGCGGCGGCCGACGCGGTACGCGAAGGGCAGGTCGGGTTCTCGCCGTCGGCGGCGCGCGAGCGGCTCATCGAACGGGCCGGAGCCGTCGCCGAGTGGTGCCTCTCCCATCAGGTCTGGGCCGGGTTGCCGGTTCCCGTGGCCCGATGCCTCGACTGCGGGCAGCTCTCGATCGACGTCGAGCCGGAGCCGTCGTGCGGCAAGTGCATGGGCACGCTCGAAGCCGAAGACGACGTCCTCGACAACCGGTTCGCCGGCACGCTGTGGCCCTTGGTGGCCGCCGGCTGGCCGGACGACCGGACGGCGGCGGTCGACCTCGGCCCGACGACGACGTTCCTCGTGGGTCCGGACGGCGTCGGCGATTGGGTGCTCCCGGTGCTCGCGCTCGGGCTGCGGCTCGCCGGCGGTCTGTCGATCGGCTCGGTCCTCGTGTACGACCTGCCGCCGGAGGCCGAGACACTGCCGATCGAGGTCGACGCGCTGCTCGCCGACGAGGGCACGCGCATCACTCGCGTGTTGCTCGCCGCCGCCGGCGCCTTCGACGTCGACGCCGCCCGGGCGTTCGTCGCGCTCGTCGACTCGCCACCGGAGGGTGCGTCCGACGGGTCGGCGGTGCTCGAGGCGCTCGACGCCCACTACGCCGCCGGCACGCCCGGCGCGGCGTTGCCGGCGGTCGCGGCCGCACTGGCCGAGGGCCTGCTTCCCGGCGCAGCGGCGCGTGTGCAGGCGGCGGTCGCCCCGATCATCGGTGACTGAACGCGTGGCGACGGGGACGCGGTCCGGGCCGCGATGACGTACGACGAGGCACTGGCCTACCTCGACGCGCATGTCAACCTCGAGGTGCTGCCGCCGGCCGATCCGGGCGTCGGGCGCAGCCTCGACCGCATGACGCGGCTCGTCGACGTGATGGGCGACCCCCAGCGGGCCTACCCGGTGCTCCATCTCACCGGCACCAACGGCAAGGGCTCGACGGCCCGCATGCTGACCGCGCTCCTCGGGGCGCAGGGCCTCTCGGTGGGCACGTACACCAGCCCCCATCTCGAGCGCATCAACGAGCGGCTCGCCTACGGGGGCCAGCCGATCTCGGACGGCGAGTTCGCGGCCCTCATCCGCGCGGTCTCCCTGGTGGAGCCGCTCGTCGGTGACCGGCCGACCTACTTCGAGATCCTCACCGGTTCGGCCTTCCGCTGGTTCGCCGACCTGGGCGTCGACGCCGCGGTCGTGGAGGTCGGCCTCGGTGGCCGCTGGGACGCGACCAACGTCGCCGATGGGCAGGTCGCGGTCGTGACGAACGTGGAGCTCGACCACGCGGAGTACCTCGGCACGACGCGCCGGTCCATCGCCGAGGTGAAGGCGGGCATCGTGAAGCCCGACAGCACGCTCGTTCTCGGGGAGACGGATCCGGAGATCGCCTCCGTCTTCGTCGACGCCGGAGCGCGCGAGGTGTGGCAGCGCGATCGCGACTTCGGATGCGAGGTGAACCGGCTCGCGCTCGGTGGGCGCGTCGTCGACATCCGCACGCCCGGCGCGTCCTACGACGAGCTGTTCATCCCGGTGCACGGCGCGCACCAAGGCGACAACGCCGCGCTCGCGCTGGCCGCCGCAGAAGCGTTCTTCGGCGCGCCTATCGCGCCCGACGTCGTCATCGACGCGTTCGCCGGTCTGCAACTTCCGGGCCGGCTCGAAATCGTCGGCCGCCAGCCATTGGTCGTGCTCGACGGCGCGCACAACCCCGCCGGCGCGCACGCCGCGGCTGACGCAATCGACGAGGCGTTCGCCAACCGACCCGGTCGCATCCTTGTCACCGGCATGCTCAACGGCCGCGACCCGGACGAGATGCTCGCCGCGCTCGGCGCGGCGCGCGCCCGGCTCGTCGTGGCGTGCCCGCCACCGTCGCCGCGCGCGCTGCCCGCGGCCGAGGTGGCGGCCGCGGCGGCGCGCCTCGGCGTCGCCGCCGAGGTCGCCTCGTCGGTTCTCGAAGCCGTCGCGGTCGCACTCGCGCTGGCCGAGCCCGAGGAGCTGGTGCTCGTGTCGGGCTCGCTCTACGTCGTGGGCGCGGCCAGGGCCGCGCTGGCGCGCGGGTAGGGTCCCCGCCCGTCATGGATCGCACCCTGGTCATCTGCAAGCCCGACGCCGTCGAACGCGGACTGGTCGGCGAGATCGTCGGCCGCCTCGAACGCAAGGGGCTCCGCCTGGTCGCGGCCGAGCTCCGCACCATCGACGCCGCGACCGCGGGCCGGCATTACGAGGAGCACCACGGCAAGCCGTTCTACGACCGCCTGGTCGCGTTCATCACGCGGGGGCCGGCGCTGCTGATGGTGGTCGAGGGGCCGCAGGACACTTGGCAGGTCGTCCGCACGATGATGGGCGCAACCAATCCGAACGAGGCCGCGCTCGGCACGATCCGGGGCGACCTGGCCATCGAGATGACCGAGAACCTCGTCCACGGCAGTGACGGGCCGGAGTCGGCCGAGCGCGAGATCGGGATCTTCTTTCCCGGTCGGTAGCTGGCCCGGGTGGCGACTGCGGCCGCGACGGCCTAGCCTTCGTCGGTCACCTCCCAAGGGCGGAGGAACCTTCGCACATGTCGGAAAGCTTCTTCTCGTCGTTCCTTGGTCGGGACATGGCAGTCGACCTCGGCACGGCCAACACGCTGGTCTACGTACGTGGCAAGGGCATCGTTCTGAACGAGCCCTCTGTCGTCGCGGTCGACACCAGGACCGGTCGACCGCTCGCGGTCGGCATCGAGGCCAAGCGCATGATCGGCCGCACACCGAGCCACATCCAGGCGATCCGGCCGCTCAAGGACGGCGTGATCGCCGACTTCGAGATCACCGAGAAGATGCTCCGCTACTTCATCCAGCGGGTGCACCAGCGGCGCTTCGCCAAGCCCCGCATGGTGATCTGCGTCCCGTCGGGGGTCACCGGCGTCGAGAAGCGCGCCGTGCAGGAGGCGGCCGAGTACGCCGGCGCCCGCAAGATGCCGTACATCATCGAGGAGCCGATGGCCGCGGCCATCGGCGCCGGTCTCCCCGTGCACGAGCCCACCGGCAACATGGTGGTCGACATCGGCGGCGGGACGACCGAGGTGGCCGTCATCTCGCTCGGCGGCATCGTCACCAGCCAGTCCATCCGCATCGGCGGTGACGAGCTCGACGAGGCGATCATCCAGTACATCAAGAAGGAATACAGCCTCGCCCTCGGGGAGCGGACCTCCGAGGAGATCAAGATCGCGCTGGGTTCGGCGTGCGAGCTCGAGGAGGAGCTGCACGCCGAGATCCGCGGTCGCGACCTGATCACCGGTCTGCCCAAGACGATCGTCACCTCCACCGAGGAGATCCGCACCGCGATCGAGGAGCCGGTGTCGGCGATCGTCGACGCGGTGAAGGTCACGCTCGACAAGACGCCACCCGAGCTCGCCGCCGACATCATGGAGCAGGGCATCGTCCTCACCGGCGGCGGCGCGTTGCTGCACGGGCTCGACGCCCGGCTGTCCTCGGAGACCGGCATGCCGATCGTGATCGCCCGCAACCCACTGCACTCGGTGGTGATCGGGTCGGGGCAGTGCCTCGAGGAGTTCGCGGTGTTGCGGCAAGTGTTGTTCACCTCCACCGAGCGGTAACGGGGGCCTCCCCGAGTTGTGGCCGTGTACCGGCGTTCCAACCGTCGCCGATTCGTCTTCGTGCTGCTGCTGCTCACCTCGATCACGCTGATCACCCTCGACATGCGCGGGTCGAGCTCGGGGGCGATCGGCTCGCTCCGCCGGGGCGCCCACGACGTGTTCGCGCCGATCCAGTCGGCTGCCGACAAGGTGATCGCGCCGGTCGGCGACTTCTTCGGCGGGCTGACGCGCTACGGCCACGTGAAGTCGGAGAACCAGCGGCTGAAGGCCCGCATCGCCGACCTCCAGGCGCACGGCCTGGTGGAGTCCGACGCCCAGCGCCAGCTCCGGGAGCTGACCCAGCTCGAGCAGCTCACCTTCGCCGGCGACCTGAAGTCGATCGTCGCCCGGGTCGTCTCGACCAGCCCCTCCAACTTCCAGGTCACCGTCGAGCTCGACAAGGGCACGGCCGCGGGCATCGCGAAGGGCATGCCCGTCGTGAGCGGCGCCGGGCTGGTGGGCCGGGTGGTCGAGGTGTCGAAGGAGCGGGCCACCGTCCTGCTCATCACCGATGGCGAGTCTCACGTGGGCGTGCGCTTCAGCGAGTCGGGCGACACCGGCGTGGCCAACGGCGCCGGCGCCCGGACCCCGATCCAGGTCGGCTTCGTCAACGCCGGCACCAAGGTGACCACCGGCGAGGTCGTGACCACCAGCGGGCTGCAGGACGCGATCTTCCCGCCGGGCGTCCCGGTCGGGAAGGTGCGCTCGGCGAAGCCCGCGGCCGACAAGCTCGCCCTGGATGTCACGATCGAGCCCGTCGTGGACCTCTCTCACCTCGAGTTCCTGAAGGTGCTCACCTGGCTCCCGCCGGCCGGCCCGTGATCGCCCCGTCCGCATGAACCAGCCCCGACTCAAGGTGCCGCTGGTCCTGCTGGTCGCGCTGGTGCTGCACACCGCGGTGATGGGCCACCTCCGGCTGGCCGGCGTCGCGCCCGACCTCATGGTGCTGATCCCGATCGTCGGTGGGCTCACGTCAGGCCCCGAGCGCGGCGCCGCGCTCGGCTTCTTCTGTGGCCTCGCCGTCGACCTCGTCGTGCAGACGACGCCGCTCGGGCTCTCGGCGCTGGCGTTCTCGATCATCGGCTACACGGTCGGGGTGCTCGAAGCCGGCATCCTGCGATCGTCGTGGTGGATCCCGCCGGCGACCGCGCTCTTCGCCAGCGCCGCCGGTGAGGCGCTGTACGCGGTGTCGGGCGCGCTGGTTGGTCAGACGCAGCTCGTGACCGACCGCCTCGCCACCATCGTCGTGGTCGTCGGCGTGCTCAACGCGGTCTTCGCGCTGCCGATGCTGCGCATCGTCCGCTGGTCGATGCGCGACGGGTCGGCGGCCAACGCGAGGTACGTGTGAACGCGCCCGCCCCCCGGTCATGAGCCTCGATTCGCCGCGGTTGCGGCTCGGCGTGCTGGGCGTCGTGGTCGCGTCGCTGTTCGCGGCGTTGCTGGCCCGCGCCTGGTACCTGCAGGTCGTGCAGGCGCCGACGGCGCGGCTGGAGGCCAACGGCAACCGCGTGCGCACCGTCACCATCCCGGCGCCGCGCGGCCGCATCCTCGATCGGCAGGGGCGGCCGCTCGTCGTCAACCAGGAGATCAACGCGGTCACGGTCAGCCGGGCGCAGTTGTCGAAGCGCAGCGACGTGCTCGAGAAGTTGGCGCGCGTGCTCGTCATGCCGGTCGACGAGCTCCAGCGGAAGGTGGACGACAAGCGGTTCTCGCCGTACAAGCCGGTGCCGGTGGCCGAGAACGTGCCGAAGGACAAGCTGATCTACATCGGCGAGCACGCCGCCGACTTCCCCGGCGTCGAGGGGGTGCGCCTGACGCAACGGGCCTACCCGCAGGGCAACATCGCCGCCCACCTCCTCGGGTACGTCGCCGAGATCAACGACAAGGAGCTCGCCGCCCGCAAGAACAAGGGCTACAAGGCCGGCGACGAGATCGGAAAGTCGGGCATCGAAGCCGCCTACGAGGACGACCTCCGCGGGTCGCCGGGCATCGAGCAGCTCGAGGTCGACGCGCGGGGGCGGGTGCTGCGGACGATCGCCAGCAAGCTCCCGTCGACCGGCCACGACGTGAAGCTCACCGTCGACATCGACATCCAGAAGCTGGCCGAGGACTCGCTCGACCGCGGGTTGAAGGCGGCGCGTGCGGCCAACGACCGCGAGCGCAAGAAGCACTTCCTGGCGCCCGCCGGCTCGGTCGTGGTGCTCGACCCGCACGACGGATCCGTGCTGGCGCTGGCGTCGAACCCGACGTACGACCCGGCCAAGTTCATCGGCGGCATCACGCTGGCCGACTTCGCGGCGCTGCAGGACCCTGCGCAGGGATCGCCGCTCACCGACCGCGCGACCCAGGGGCAGTACGCGCCGGGCTCGACGTTCAAGCTGATCACCTCGGTCGCGGCGCTGCGGGCCGGCGTGATCAATCCCAACTCGAGCTTCACCGACGCCGGTTGTTACCTCATCGGCGGCAGCAAGCAGCGGGTGTGCAACGCGCTGCACGAGTCGCACGGCCCGGTGAACGTGACGCGCGCGCTGACGGTGTCGAGCGACGTCTTCTACTACCACCTCGGTGACGTCTTCTGGCAGACGCGCCGGCAGAACGGCGAGACCCCGATCCAGGACGTGGCCCACGAGTTCGGCCTCGGGAAGTCGAGCGGGATCCCGGTCGGCGGCGAGTCGCCCGGGCTGGTGTCCACGCCCGAGACGCGACGGAAGCTGCACGACAAGTACCCGAAGGCATATCCCAACGGCCAGTGGTTCGCCGGCGACAACGTCAACCTGGCGATCGGCCAGGGCGAGCTGACGGTGACACCGCTCCAGCTCGCCAACGCGTACGCCGCGTTCGCCAACGGCGGCACGCTGTACGAGCCCCGCGTCGCCGACTCGGTGATCGACGCCGACGGCAAGCCGGTGCGCACGGTCGCACCAAAGGCCAACGGCCACGTGGACCTCCCGCCCAGCGTGCGCGACCCGATCATGCGCGGCTTGCTCGGTGTGACGTCGGACCCGCGCGGGACGGCGGCCGGCGCGTTCAGCGGGTTCTCCCAGGCCGGGTTCCAGGTCGCGGGCAAGACCGGCACCGCCCAGGTCGTCAACAAGCAGGACACCGCCCTCTTCACCTGCTTCGGCCCGTTCCCCGATTCGCGCTACGAGGTCACCGTCGTGATGGAGGAGGCCGGCTTCGGCGCCGATGCCGCCGCGCCCGTCGCCCGCCGCATCCTCGACGTCCTCGCCGGCCACACCCCGAAGGACATCACCGTCACCGGGATCCCGGGGGACTGACGACATGTCCGACACCTTCACGTATGCGGAGTTCGGGGCGGCGTTCGTGCCGTTGGCGGTCAGTGACGACCGGGTGCGGGCCGCGGTCGCCGAGATCGCGGGCGACACCATCGAGGTGGGTCCGCTGCCGGCCGGGCCCGGCGGGGTCGCCGGGGCGCGGGCTACCGGCGCGATCCGCGCGGTCGTGGTCGAGGCCGACCGGTCGGGGGAGCCGGTCCGCTTCGACGTCACCCTGAAGGTGGACCTCACCTTGCGCGTCGAGGTGGCGGGCGTGCCCCACCGCTATCAGGCCGACGTCGTGGTGCATCTTCGGCTGTCCGTCTGGGCCCGCCCGCCGCTCGGCCTCTTCATCGGCGTCGAGTCGTTCGGCGCCAGCGACGTCGGGTGCCGGGTGAAGGCCGACGGGGTGCGGGCCAAGGTGCTGCAGAAGCTCGGCCGCATCGACGACGAGATCCGCGCCAACGTGGCGCGGGTCGTCAACGAGAAGCTCGCCTCCGACGCCGGGCGGGCCGCGCGCGAGATCGACCTCCTCCCACTGATCGAGCAGGCATGGCCGGCCTGAGGGTTCCGCGCAACGCGGCCGCGCCGTGGCGGCATCTCGACTTCTCGCTGATCGCGGCCACGGTCGCGCTGGCGAGCCTCGGGATCGTGATGATCTACTCGGCGACCAACCACAAGCTCGAGCAGAGCGGCATCGACCCGTACTTCTACGTCAAGAAGCAGGCGACGTGGATCGCACTCGGCGCGGTGCTGATGGCCGTCGTGGCGACCATCGACTACCGGCGCCTGCGCGAGTTCGCGCCCGTTCTCTATGGCGGCGCGGTGCTGGTGCTCGCCGCGGTCATCAGCCCGGTGGGATCGAATGCCAAGGGCGCGCAGGCCTGGTTCCAGTTGGGCCCGTTCAAGTTCGAGCCGTCGGAGTGGGCCAAGGTCGTCCTGATCCTTTGCGTGGCCTCGTACGGCGCCAGCCATCGGGGCGAGCTCTCGGGTCGGCAGGTGCTCGGCGTGCTCGTGCTGGCCGCGGTGCCGATGGCCTTGATCGAGCTGCAGCCCGACCTCGGCACGAACCTCGTGTTCATGGCCATCCTTATGGCGGTGCTGCTGGTCGCCGGCGCCCGGCCCCGCCACATCGCCACGCTGACGGTGCTCGGGATCGTGGGCTCGGTCGCGGTCCTGCAGCTCGGGGTGCTGAAGCAGTACCAGGTCGACCGGCTGACGGCGTTCCTGCACCCGACCGGCGACGTGCGGGGGTCGACCTACAACCTGCACCAGTCGGTGAACGCCATCGCCGCCGGCAGCCTCACCGGCAAGGGGCTGTTCAAGGGCACGCAGACCAACCTCGGATTCGTGCCCGAGCAGCACACCGACTTCATCTTCACCGTGGTGGGCGAGGAGCTGGGGTTCGCCGGCGCCATCACCCTCCTGGCGCTGTTCGCCATCGTGGTGTGGCGGACCTGGCGAACCGCCGGCCTCGCCCGCGACCTGTTCGGCACCCTGCTCTGCGTCGGGGTGCTGGCGATGTTCGTCTTCCAGGTGTTCGAGAACGTCGGGATGACGATGGGCATCATGCCGATCACTGGCATCCCGTTGCCCTTCATGTCCTACGGCGGATCGGCGACCATCGCCTGCTTCGTGGGCGTCGGGCTGGTCCTCAACGTCCACATGCGCAGATTCGCCTAGCCCCGGCCGAACTCGGCAGCGATTTTTGGCCCGTTCCGGGCAGAAGGGCCGGCAAAGAACCGGGTGGGGCCGCGCCTACACTGATGGTCCACATGACGCTCTGGCCGCGGATCGAGCCGCTCCTGGCCAAGGTGCAGAAGCCGGCCCGCTACATCGGGTGCGAGGACGGGGCCAGGGTGGCGCCGCCCGGCCCGGGCCGGGTCGGGTGGCTGCTCGTCTACCCGGACACCTACGAGATCGGCCTGCCCAACCAGGGACTGCAGATCCTGTACGAGATCCTCAACGAGCGCGACGACGCCCGGGCCGAGCGCGCCTACGCGCCCTGGTCGGATCTCGAGGCCGAGTTGCGGGCCGCCCGGGTGCCGCTCTTCAGCGTGGACACCCACCGCCCAGCCGGCGAGTTCGACCTGATCGCCTTCAACCTGTCGGCCGAGCTCGTGTACACGAACGTCGTGAACTGCATCGACCTGGCCGGGGTGCCGGTCCGGGCCGCCGACCGCGGTCCCGAGCACCCACTCGTCGCGGCCGGCGGTCACTGCACCTACAACCCCGAGCCGCTGGCCGACTTCGTCGACCTGTTCGTGATCGGCGACGGCGAGGAGGTGGTCGCCGAGATCACCGAGGTCGTCGGCGAGTGGAAGGCGAGCGGCCGGACGCCAGGGTCGCGCCAGGCCGTGCTGCGCGAGCTGAGCAAGGTCGTCGGCGTCTACGTCCCGTCGATGTACGACGTGGAGTACGACGGCCCGGCGCTCCGAGCGATCACGCCGCGCCACCCCGACGTCCCGGCGCGGGTCGAGAAGCGCACCGTCGCCGATCTCGCCGAGTGGCCGTACCCGAAGCGGCAGCTGGTGCCGTTGACCGAGGTGGTGCACGACCGCCTCAACGTCGAGGTGTTCCGCGGCTGCACGCGCGGGTGCCGGTTCTGCCAGGCCGGCATGATCACCCGCCCGGTGCGCGAGCGGCCGGCCGAGCAGGTGCGCACGATGGTCAGCGAAGGCCTCAAGCGCACGGGCTACGACGAGGTGAGTCTCACCAGCCTCTCGACCGCGGACTTCAGCGGCATCGAGGGCGTCGTGGCCGGGGTCATCAACGACCCGGTCAATTGCGGGCAGGTGTCGTTGAGCCTGCCCAGCCTGCGGGTCGACGCCTTCACCGTGGGCATCGCCAGCCAGATCCAGCAGGTGCGGCGCACCGGCCTCACCTTCGCGCCCGAGGGGGGCACCTGGCGCATCCGCCAGGTCATCAACAAGCTCATTCGCGAGGAGGACCTCTACGAGGCGGTCGAGTCCGCCTTCAGTCAAGGATGGCGCCGGGTCAAGCTGTACTTCCTCGCCGGCGTCCCGACCGAGCAGGACGTGGACACCCTGGGCATCGCCACCCTGGCCCGGGCCTGCGCCGAGATCGGTCGGAGGCACACCAAGAGCCCGCAAGTCACCGCGTCGGTCGGTGGCTTCGTGCCCAAGCCCCACACCCCGTTCCAGTGGTTCGGGCAGAACACCGTCGCCGAGCTGACCCGCAAGATCAACCTGCTCCGCGACGACCTCCGCCGCGAGCGGGGTGTCACGCTCCGCTGGCACGACCCCAAGGCGACGCTCGCCGAGGGGATCGCCAGCCGCGGCGATCGCCGCATCGGGCGCGTCATCGAAGACGTCTGGCGAGCCGGCGGGACGTTCCAGGAGTGGTCCGAGCAGTTCGACATCGGTCGATGGGAAGCGGCGATGGCCCGGCACGGGCTCTCGATCGACTGGTACGTCCACCGCCATCGCACCGAGGACGAGGTGCTGCCGTGGGACCACATCTCCGCCGGTCTGCACAAGGACTTCCTGTGGGACGACTGGCAGGCCGCGCTGCGTGAATCGGGTGTCCCCGATTGCCGATGGACGCCGTGTTACGACTGCGGCGTGTGCACCGGCTACGGGATCGAGCACGTCGTCGCGTCGGCGGTCCCGCCGGCCGGCGGCAGCCAGGGCACTGGGCAGGACCTCACCACCGGCGGCCGCGTGCCGGTGGCGCTCCTCCCGACGCGCGCCGGGGTGGCGTCGTGAAGGTCCGGTTCCGCTTCGCCAAGCAGGGAAAGGTGCGCTTCACCAGCCACCGCGACGTGGCTCGGATGTGGGAGCGGGCGTTCCGGCGGGTGCAGCTCCCGGTCTCGTACTCGGCCGGGTTCTCGCCCCGGCCCAAGGTGAGCTTCGGCCTCGCCCTGCCCACCGGCGCCGAGTCGGTGGCGGAGTATCTGGACGTCGACCTCACCGAGGCGGTGGTGATCGACGGCCTGGCGGCCACCTTGACGGCGGCGATGCCGGTGGGCGTCGACGTGTTGGCGGCCGGTGAGCTCGAGGCCGGCTCGGGCTCGCTGCAACAAGAAGTCACGTCGTGCACGTGGTCGATCGACGTCGGCGGCCTCGATCTCGGCCAGGCGCGCGCCCGAGCGGCCGGCGTCGTGGCCGCCGCCGAGCTGGTCGTCACCCGCGAGCGCAAGGGCTCGCCGGTGACCGACGACATCCGGCCGGCCATCCTCAGCCTCGCCGAGCCCCAGCCGGGCTCGTCGGGGATCCGCATCGACTGCGAGCTGGCCACCCAGCCGCGCGGGCTGCGACCGTCGGAACTGGTCGAGGCCCTCGGCGGTGGCCTGCTCACAGCATTCAGACACGCACAGTGGATCGAGCGCGACGGCGCCCGGTGGGAGCCAATCCCGCTGCCGGCGACGGACGCGACACACGAGAAGGACGCAACCCATGACCGATCAGGTCCCGGGCTCGACCGAGCCCACCGAGACACCAGAACCCCGGCCACCGGCGGAGCCGTCGACCACCCAGCCGTCGACCACCCAGCCGCAACCGTCGGGTCGGCCAGCTTCTCCTGAGGGCGAGGACGGCGCGGCCAAGCGCCGCCGTCGTGGCTCGCGCGGCGGCCGCAACCGCGCCCGCGGCAACGGAACCGCCAACGGGGCGGCCGGCGGGGGTGCTGCCGACGGAACGGGGACGCCGCCCGCGACCATGCCGGCGGTGATGCCGGGCGAGATGCTGGGCGCGCCGTCGGCCCGGCCGAAGATCGGCGACTCGCGGCCGGCGCCGCCGTCTGCTCCGAAGCCCGAACGGGCCGGCGCGCCCGTCGAGGGGACTGGCTCGCCGGCCGCCAAGCGCCGCCGGCGGCGCGGCGGTCGAGGTCGCAGCAGCAACAGCAGCGGGAGTGGCGGCGGTGGCGCGGGCGCGGCCTCGAGCCCAGTGATGGCCGGCGGCTTCGACAACGAGGACGCGGTCGACGTCGACGAGGAGACGCTCGAGCGCCGGCGCGGGCGCGAGCGCAAGGGCCGGCCGGTCGGTCGCTACCTCATGTGCGTGCACGTCCGGCCGGACGCGACGCAGATCGCGGTGCTCGAGGGCCGCAACCTGATCGAGCACTACGTCAGCCGGCCGCAGGACGACGCCACCCAGATCCACGGCAACATCTACCTCGGCAAGGTCCAGAACGTGCTGCCCGGGATGGAGGCGGCGTTCGTCGACATCGGCACGCCGAAGAACGCGGTGCTCTACCGCGGCGACGTCCAGTACGACCAGGACGACGTCGAGGAGCGGGGCAACGACAAGGACGTGCGCATCGAGCAGATGCTCCGCGGCGGCCAGACGATCCTCTGCCAGGTCACCAAGAATCCCATCGGCACCAAGGGCGCCCGGCTGACGCAAGAGGTGTCGATGCCGGGGCGGTTCGTGGTGCTCATCCCGAACTCGTCCACGTACGGCATCTCCAAGCGGCTGTCCGACGACGAGCGCAAGCGGTTGCGCCGGGTCCTCGACGACGTCAAGCCGGCCGAGCACGGCGTCATCGTGCGGACCGCGGCCGAGGGCGCCACGCCCGACGAGCTGCGGCGCGATGTGCAGCGCCTCGTCGGTCAGTGGCAGGCGATCGAGGCGCTGGCCGCGCGCACGAGGGCTCCGGCACTGCTGTACCGCGAGCCCGACCTGGCGGTGCGGGTCATTCGGGAGGAGTTCAACCGCGACTACCGCGGCGTGATCATCGACGACCCGGCCTTGTACGCCGAGGTCGGCGAGTACGTGTCGGCGCTGATCCCCGAGCTGGCCGAGCGGGTCGAGCTCTACGACGAGCCTGACCTCCCGATCTTCGAGCGGCACCATGTGCACGAGCAGCTCCACAAGGCGCTCGACCGCAAGGTGTGGCTCCCGTCGGGTGGCTCGTTGATCATCGAGCGGACCGAGGCCTTGACCGTCATCGACGTCAACACCGGCAAGAACGTCGGCAAGGACAACCTCGAGGAGACGGTGTACCGCAACAACCTCGAGGCGGCCGACGAGATCGCCCGCCAGCTCCGCCTGCGCGACATCGGCGGCATCATCGTCATCGACTTCATCGACATGGAGATCAAGAAGAACCGCGAGGACGTGCAGCGGGCCTTCAAGGAGGCATTGGCGCGCGACAAGACGCGCACGCAGGTGTTCGACATCTCCGAGCTCGGACTGGTCGAGATGACGCGCAAGCGGGTGTCGGAGGGTCTGGTCGAGGCGTTCTCCGCGACCTGCCCCACGTGTGCCGGCCGCGGCATCGTCCTCGACGACACCTTGCTCTAGCCTGCCGCCCATGGGTGACGACAACGAGAAGACCGTCACGGCGTTCTGCCAGGCGATCGAGGGCGGCGACATCGAGGAGATCCTGGGCTTCTTCGCCGACGGCGCGGTGTACCACAACATGCCGATGGAGCCGGCGGTCGGAGCGGACGCGATTCGCGCCTTGCTCGGCATGTTCGTGTCCGGCCCCGGGTCGGTGGGGTTCGAGGTCCTGGCGATGGCGTCGGCCGGCGACGTGGTGTTCACCGAGCGGGTCGACCGCCTGACGTTCGGCGGCCGCGAGGTGGAGTTGCCGGTGGCCGGCGTCTTCGAGGTGCGCGACGGCAAGATCACCGCCTGGCGCGACTACTTCGACATGGCCGCCTTCACCGGCTGACCGCCGCAACCTCGGCAGTGGTCACGCCGGCGGACGACCGGTGCCGGGTCGCCGGACGGTCCGTCTCTCCTCGCCCGGTTTCGCTCGGTGCCCGGGGCCGGTAAGCTCTCCCCTTCGTGTACGCAGTGATCCGCACCGGTGGCAAGCAGGAGCGCGTGAGCGAGGGACAGCGCCTCGACGTCGAGCTGCTCGGCCAGGACGAAGGGGCCGACGTCTCGTTCGCGCCCATCCTCCTCGTCGACGGCGAGACGGTCCTGGCCCGACCCGACGAGCTGACCGGCGCCTCGGTGACGGCCCGGGTGGTCGGCGAGGCCAAGGGGCCGAAGATCGTCGGCCGCACCTACAAGAACAAGACGAACCAGCGGAAGCGGTGGGGCCACCGCCAGCGCTACTCGACCATCGAGATCACCGCCATCAAGAAGCACTGAGCACGAGGGGCTGAGCGACACATGAGCAAGACCAAGGGCGGCGGCAGCACTCGCAACGGTCGCGACTCGGCGGCGCAGCGGCTCGGCGTGAAGGTGTTCGACGGGGGCATCGTGCACGCCGGTGCCATCATCGTCCGGCAGCGCGGGACCAAGTTCCACCCCGGTGAGAACGTGGGGCGCGGCGGCGACGACACGCTGTTCGCCATGGCGCCGGGCCGGGTGAAGTTCGGCGAGCGCAAGGGCCGCAAGCTGGTCGACGTCCTCCCCCCGGAGGCGTAACCCGAATAGGGTTCTCCCCAGTTCCATCGCGCACAGGGGAGAACTGAATGCGACTCAAGAGCTGGCGCAGCGCGATCGTCCTGTTGGCGATCATGGCGGTCACCGCATCGGCGTGCAGCAGCAGCAAGAAGTCGACCACGGCGGGCGGGTCGACCGGCGGTGGCAAGGTGGCCGACAGCTTCGTGCTCGGCACCACCGACTCCTTGCAGAACAGCTTCGACCCGGCCGAGGCGTACGACTACTTCGGGGCCGACGTCGTGTGGAACGTGGCCGAGACGCTGGTCACCTACGCGCCGAACGCGACCACCGCGTCGCCCCTCCTCGCCAAGGACCTGCCGACGGTCTCGGCGGACGGCCTGACGTACACGTTCACGCTGCGCGACGGCGTGAAGTTCACGGACGGCACCACCATGGATTCGGCGGCGGTGAAGTTCTCGCTGCTGCGCGCCGAGGCGTTCGGCAACAAGGACTCGGAATCGGCCGGCTTCCTCCTGTCGGGGATCAAGACCATCGACACGCCGTCGGCGAGCACCGTGGTGATCCACCTCGACAAGCCCAACAAGGCGTTCCTCTCGCGGCTGGCGTACACGGTCGCCGCCATCGTGAGCCCGGCGGCCTACAAGGACAACGTGCTCTCCGGTTCCGAGACCGGCGATGCGGTCCTCGCCAAGTACAAGAAGGACACGATCGTCGGCACCGGCCCCTACAAGATCGTCTCGTACAAGGAGAAGGAGTCGATCACCCTCCAGGCCAACGACACGTACTGGGGTACGCAGCCGAAGACGAAGAACATCCTCGTGAAGCTCTACGACAAGTCGTCGGCGCTCAAGCTCGCCCTCCAGAACAAGGAGGCCGACATCGCGTTCCGGAGCCTGCAGCCGGACGAGAACGCGTCGTTCAAGAACGCCGCCGGTTTCAAGCTCGTCGAAGGTGAAGGCCCCGGCATCCGGTACCTCACGTTCAACGTCACCAAGGCGCCGTTCGACAACATCAACCTCCGCAAGGCCGTCGCGGCGGCGCTCGACCGCAAGCCGGTGCTCGACGAGGTGTTGAAGGGCACCGGCAAGTCGTTGGGCTCGATGATCCCGCCGTCGTTCAAGACCAGCGACGCCAAGTGGACCGAGCTCTACGGTGACGGCACCGACAAGGCCAAGCTCGACCAGTACCTGACGGCCGCCGGCGTCCCGGCCGGCCAGAAGGTCAACATCGACTTCTGGTTCAGCCCGACGCATTACGGCGACACCGAAGCCGCCGTGGCGCAGGTCATCGCCCGCACCCTCGAGGCGACCGGCCGCTTCAGCGTGAAGATCAGCAGCGTCGAGTGGGCCGAGTACGGCTTGAAGCGCAAGGCCGGTGAGATGCCCGCCTTCCTCATGGGCTGGTACCCGGACTACCTCGACGAGGACGACTACCTCGAGCCCTTCGCCGACAAGGCGATCTTCGACCCGGCCAAGTGGGACGACCCGAAGATGCTCGACCTCGTCCACCGGCAGCAGGCCGCGACCGATGACGCCCAGCGGGCCACGATCATCAAGCAGGCCCAGGACTACATGGCCGAGCAGGTTCCGTACGTGCCCATCTGGTCGATCCAGCAGTTCGCCGCGACCACCGACAAGATCTCGGGTGTCGTGCTCGACCCGATCCAGCTGCTCCGCTACTGGACGATCGAGAAGCAGGCCTGACGCCGGTCATCCGTCCGAGCGCCCGGCCCGGAGCCACCTGAGGTGGCCCGGGCCGGGGGCGGCTCGCTGCGCACGTACGTCCTGGTGCGGCTGGTGCTGGCCGTCCCGATCCTCTTCATCCTGCTGACGACGACGTTCCTCCTGCTGCGCGTCGCTCCTGGCGACCCCATCACCGCGACGCTCGGTGACCGCGTGTCCGACGTCCGGGCGGCCCAGATCCGGAAGGACCTCGGCCTCGACCGGCCGCTGTGGCGGCAGTACATCAGCTACCTCGGCAAGGTGGGCCAGGGGGACTTCGGCAACGCCATCACCACCAACCGCCCGATCGCCAAGACCATCGGCGACCGCTTCCCGGCCACCCTCGAGCTCACGCTGGCGTCGATGGTGGTCGCGGTCGGTGTCGGCGTGCTCCTCGGCGCGGCGTCGGCCCGGTTCCGCGACACGCCGCTCGACGTCGGTGGCCGATTACTCGGCATCGTGCTCTACGCGGCGCCGATCTTCTGGCTCGGGATCATGTTGCAGCTGGTCTTCTCCATCAAGCTGCACCTGCTGCCGACCGGCGGTCGCATCGCGCCGTTCTCCGAGCCGAGGACGATCACGCACCTCTACGTCGTCGACTCGATCCTCACCGGCGACTGGGCCGCGCTCGGTTCGACGCTGCGGTACCTGACGCTGCCGGCGTTCACGCTCGGCATCGTCATCGGTGGCATCTTCATCCGCCTCGTCCGCGTCAACATGCTGCAGACGCTGAAGTCCGACTACGTCGAAGCCGCCCGGGCGCGCGGCATCCCGGAACGCGCGGTGGTGTTCCGCCACGCCTTCAAGAACGCGCTGGTGCCGGTGGTGACGATCATCGGCCTGCAGTTCGCGCTGCTCCTCTCGGGCGCGGTGCTCACCGAGGCGACCTTCACGTGGCCGGGCCTCGGCTTGTCGCTGTACCAGTTCCTCCAAAACCGCGATTACACCGCGGTGCAGGGGCTGGTGACGTTCTACGCGCTGTTCGTCGTCGCCGTCAGCCTGCTCATCGACATCATCTCGGCCTGGGTCGATCCGAGGATCCGGTTCTCGTGACCGCGACGCGGAGCTCGGCCCGCCGCGTGCGGTACCGCAACCTGTGGCGGTCGACCCATCCCACGGCCCGCCGCCTCATCGTGATCGGCTCGGTCATCACGGCGGTGTTCCTCGTGGCCGCGATCGCGGCGTCGCTTGTCGCCCCGTACGGGCAGGCCGACTTCAAGGGCATCCCGCAGCTCCAGCCGCCGAGCTGGAGCCATCCCTTCGGGACCACCAACCTCCGGTACGACGTCTTCTCGCGCGTCATCTACGGCACCCGGCTGGCTTTCGAGGTCGTCGCGCTCTCGACCGCGTTCGCCATGGGCATCGGTGTCCCGCTCGGCCTGCTCGCGGGGTACGCCGGCCGGTGGCTCGACCGCGTGCTGGTGCTGGTGATGGACGCGATGTACGCGTTCCCGAGCCTGCTCCTCGCCATCGTCGTGGCGTTCGCGCTGCGCCGCTACGTCGGGCAGGGAGTGCCAGCCGCCGCGCTGGCCATCTCGGTGATCTACGTGCCGCAGTACTTCCGCGTCGTGCGCAATCACACGCTGGCGGTGCGGGAGGAGACCTTCGTCGAGGCGGCCCGGGCGATGGGCGCGACCCGTTCGACGATCATCCGCAAGTACGTGCTGTTCAACGTCGTCCAGTCGGTGCCGGTGATCTTCACCGTGAACGCCGCCGACGCCATCCTCACCCTCGCCGGCCTCGGGTTCCTCGGCTATGGCGTGCGGATCCCCGCGGCCGAGTGGGGCTACGACATCAGCCGGGCGATCAGCGACGCCGCCAACGGGTTCTGGTGGACGTCGCTGTTCCCGGGACTCGCCATCCTCTTCCTCGTCACCGGCCTCACACTGGTGGGCGAGGGCATCAACGACATCATCAACCCGCTGCTGCGCCGGCGCGGTGTCGCGCTGGGGACGGTCGTGCCGACCGCGGTCGGCATCCCGTCGGGCCAGGTCGAGACCAGCCCGGTCGTCGACATCCCGATCGACGCGACCGGGGAGGGCGGCACCCTCGATGCGGTGGCCGCGGTGCCGGTGACGGAGCTCGAGCCGGTGCGCCCGGCCCGGTCGCGTCGACCGCCCGAAGCCGACCGCCCGCCGGGCGAGCTGCCGTCGCTGGAGGTTCGCGACATCCGGGTGACGTATGGCAGCGCCCGCGGGCCGGTGGTCGCGGTCGACGGCGTCGACCTCACCATCTGGCCGGGCGAGAGCGTGGGCCTGGTCGGCGAGAGCGGGTGCGGCAAGTCGACGCTCGGCCGCGCCATCGTCGGTGTGCTGCCGGAGGAGTCGTCGGTCGAGGGCCGGGTCGTGGTCGCGGGCGACGACCTGCGGGAGATGTCGGCGGCTGAGCTTCGCAGGGCGCGCGGCGAACGGGTCGCGCTCGTCTTCCAGGAGCCGATGACCCGGCTGGATCCTCTGCAACGCGTCGAGGACCATTTCGTCGAGACGATTCGCGCCCACCGGCCGGAGGTCAAGAAGCGGGAGGCCCGCCGGATGGCGCGCCACGCGCTCGCCGCGATGCGCATCCCGCCGACCCGGGCCCGCAACTATCCGCACGAGTTCTCGGGCGGCATGCGGCAGCGGATCATGATCGCGCTCGGCATCGTGCTCGACCCCGAGCTGGTGATCGCCGACGAGCCCACGACGAGCCTCGACGTCATCGTCGAAGCGCAGATCCTCGACCTGCTCGACGACCTCCGGCGCCGGCTCGACATGGGCCTGCTGCTGATCACCCACAACCTCGGCATCGTCGCCGAGACCTGCGACCGAGTCGCGGTCATGTACGCCGGCAAGATCGTCGAGCTGGCGCCGGTCGACGTGCTCTTCGCGTCACCGAAGCATCCGTACGCGCAAGGTCTGCTGGCCAGCGTGATCAGCCTCGACACCGTCAAGCTGGCCTCGATCCCGGGCTCGCCGCCCGATCTCCTCCACCCGCCGGTCGGTTGCCGGTTCGCCGAGCGCTGCCCGTTCGCGATGGAGGTGTGCCATCGCGTCGAGCCGGTTCGGGCTCGGCTCGACGACGGCGGCGACGTGGCGTGCCACATGTTCCCGGGCGCCGACCCGAGCCACCCGGGCCAGTCCTGGGTGCCGCAGGGCCGGCGGCGCGGCCTGGACGACGCGCCGGTGCCCGGCGAGCCGGTGGACCAGTGAGCGCGCCCGACGCGCCCATCGTGCGCATGCGCGGGTTGCGGACGTGGTTCCCGATCCGGAGCGGGTTCCTCGGCTCGCTGGTCGGCGCGGCGTCGGGTTGGATCCGCGCCGTCGACGGCGTCGACCTCGACGTCGAGCCGGGGGAGACCTTCGGCGTCGTCGGCGAGAGCGGCAGCGGCAAGACCACGCTCGGCCGCAGCATCCTGCGACTCGTCGAGCCCACCGACGGGGTCCTCGAGATCGACGGGCGTGACATCACCCATGTCGGCGAAGGAGAGCTGCGGCCCCTCCGCCGGCAGATGCAGCTCGTCTTCCAGGATCCCAACGCGGCGCTGAACCCGGCGATGACGATCGCCGACGCGGTCGCCCACCCGTTGAAGATCCACGGCATGTCGACGTCGCGCGCCGACGGCCGCCGGCAGGCCGCGGAGATGCTCGAGCGCGTCGGCATCTCGCCGGCATCCGCGTTCCTCGACCGGTACCCGGAGGATCTGTCGGGCGGTCAGAAGCAGCGCGTCGTGATCGCCCGTGCCTTGATCACGCGACCGCAGCTCGTCGTCGCCGACGAGCCGGTGGCGATGCTCGACATGAGCGTGCGGGCCAAGATCCTCGAGCTGATGCTCGACCTCCAGCGCGAGCTCGGGCTGACGTACGTGTTCATCACCCACGACTTGGCGACGGCGAGGTTCCTTTGCGACCGCATCGCCATCATGTACATGGGCAAGGTCGTCGAGATCGGGCCGTCGGCCGAGATCTTCGCCGAGCCCCGCCATCCGTACACCCGCGCGTTGCTGCAGGCGATCCCGCGGCCCGACCCGTCGCGTCGAGGCCGGGAGAAGAACCTGCCGAAGGGCGAGGTCCCCGACGCCGGCGCGCCACCGCGCGGCTGCCGGTTCCACCCGCGTTGCCCGTCGCACTTCGCGCCGTGCGGGTGGGAGGGCCGCGACCTGGTCGAGTACCTCGAGGAGCGATGGACCGATCCGGCGCGGTTCGAGGCGGAGTCCGCCATCGTCGGGCCGATCGACGCCGTCGTGACGTCGCCGACCGAGGCGGTGTTCCCGCGCGGCGGGGCCGCGTTGGCCGAGTGGCTCGAAGCGTTGCGGTCGGAGCCCGCCGACCCGCTGTTCGAGGCGGTGGAAGGCATCGACGTCCGGGGCCCGCGCGTCGTCGTCCGTTTCGGCGACGGGCCCGAACCGGCGCTGCAGGACGTGGGCGGCTGCCGGGTCGCATGCCATCTCTACGGGCTCGCCGAAACCGGGGCCTCGTAGTCTCATGGGATGTCAGGGTTCGTCGACGAGGCCGGCCTCCACGTGAAAGGGGGCGACGGCGGCGCTGGTTCCGTGTCCTTCCGGCGCGAGGCTCACGTCCCGCGCGGCGGTCCCGACGGTGGCGACGGCGGCCGGGGCGGCGACGTGTGGTTGATCGCCGACCGCGACACCGCATCGCTGCTCGGCTTCAAGGATCACCCGCACCGGGCCGCGACCAGCGGCACCCACGGCGCCGGCAAAGGGCGTCACGGCGCCGGTGGACGCGACCTCCTGGTGCCGGTGCCCGAGGGGACGGTGGTGCGCAGCCAGGATGGCGAAGTGGTCGCCGACCTGGTGACCGCGGGGGATCGGTGGCTGGCGGCGCGCGGCGGTCGGGGTGGCAAGGGCAACACCCGGTTCCTCAACAACTTCCGGCGGGCGCCCTCGTTCGCCGAGCAGGGCGAGGTCGGCGAGGAGTTCTGGTTCAAGCTGGAGCTGAAGCTCATGGCCGACGTCGCGCTGGTCGGCTTTCCGAATGCCGGCAAGAGCACGCTGATCTCGACGATCTCGGCCGCCCGGCCCCGCGTCGCCGACTACCCGTTCACCACGCTGGAGCCGCACCTCGGCGTCGTGCGCGGCCGCGACGCCGAGTTCGTCGTGGCCGACGTCCCCGGGCTCATCGAGGGCGCCAGCGAGGGCCGCGGCCTCGGCCACCGGTTCCTCCGCCACGTCGAGCGGGCCCGGGCACTGTGCCTCCTCCTGGACCTGGCGGCGCCTGGCGCCGGTGGCCCGGCGCCGGCCGAGCAGCTGCGGGTGCTGCTCGACGAGCTCGGGCGCTACCGGCCGGAGTTGCTCGAGCGGCCGCGCCTCGTCGTCGGCACGAAGGCCGACATCGCCGACCCGGAGGAGGCCGGCGTGACGCTCGACCAGGTGATCTCGGCGGTGACCCACGACGGGATCGACGAGCTGCTCGGGCGGTTGACCGGCCTGGTCGCCGAAGCGCGGGCCGCGCTCCCTGCGCCCGAGACCTTCGTCGTGCACCGGCCCGAGGAGGAGGGCGTGCGCGTCGACCGGGCCGACGACGGCGCGTTCCGTGTGCACGGGCGGAAGGCCGAGCGGGCGGTCGCGGTCACCGACCTCACGAACTCCCAGGCGCTGGCGTACGTGCACAAGCGCCTCAAGCGGCTCGGTGTCGACCGGGCACTCGCGCGCGCCGGCGCGCGTGAAGGCGACCTCGTGCACATCGGCGGGCTCACCTTCGAGTTCGAGCCCGACTGATGACGGCGTCGTGATCGTCGTCGTCAAGATCGGCACGTCGTCGCTCACCGACCATCACGGCGCGGTGTCGCTCGAGGCCATCGACAAGCTGTGTGCCGAGGTGGCGGCGCTCCGCGGCCAAAGCCACCGCGTCATCATCGTGACGTCGGGCGCGATCGCCGCCGGCCTGCCGGCCCTCGGGCTGTCCGGCGCGAGGCCCATCGACCTGGCGACGCTGCAAGCGATCTCGGCGGTCGGCCAGAGCCGGCTCATGCGGGTGTACGACGACGTGCTGGCCCGCCACGGTCTCGTCGGCGGGCAGGTGCTGCTGGCGCCCCTCGACTTCGTGCACCGCAGCCAGTACCTCCACGCGCGCCAGACGCTGCGCCGGCTGCTCGACCTCGGCGTCGTGCCGGTCGTCAACGAGAACGATGCCGTCGCCGACGACGAGATCCGGTTCGGGGACAACGACCGGCTCGCCGGCCTGGTCGCGCACCTCGTGTCGGCCGACGTCCTGGTGCTCCTCACCGACACCGCCGGGCTGCACACCGCCGACCCGCGTCTCGCCGCCGACGCGTCGCTCATCGAGGAGATCGTGGAGATCGACCACGAGCTCGAGCAGATTGCCGGTCCGGCCGGCACCGTCCGGGGGAGCGGCGGCATGGCGTCCAAGCTGGCCGCGGCCAAGATGGCGGCGTGGTCGGGCGTGCGAGCCGTCATCGCCGCCGCCGAGCGGCCGGGTGTGCTCGCCGGCGCGGTCGCCGGCGAGCCCGGTGTCGGCACGGTCGTCCGGCCGCGTGACACCCGGCTGCCGGCCCGCAAGCTCTGGATCGCGTTCGCGGTCGGCGCCGCCGGCACCGTCGTGGTCGACGACGGCGCGCGGGCCGCGCTGGTCGAGCGCGGCCGGTCGCTGCTGCCGGCCGGGGTCGTCGAGGTGCGCGGCGACTTCGCCGCCGACGACGCGGTGGAGATCGCCGACCCGTCGGGCAAGGTGTTCGCCAAGGGCTTGGTGCGCTACGGCGCCCGAGGCCTGACGGAGGTCGCGGGCAGCCGGACCAGCGACCTGGCCGACGGCCTGCCGCACGAAGTCGTCCATCGTGACGACCTGGTCGTCCTGCCATGAGGGGCGCCGCCGCATCATGAGCGACGGAGCCGCGACACCGATGCGTCGCTGGGCCCGGCCACTGGACGACGAGCTCGAGCGGCTGGTCGTGATCTCGCCCCACTTCGACGACGCCGTGCTCGGCTGCGGGCTGCTGCTGGCGGTCCGACCGGGCGCCACGGTGATCACCGTGCTCGGCGGCTTCCCGCCGGCCTACCCGGACCACGTCACCGAATGGGACGCGTACGGCGGCTTCCGCGACGGCGACGACGTCGTGGCGGCGCGCCGCGAGGAGGACTCGGCGGCGATGCGGGCCCTCGGCTGCCAGCACGTGTGGCTGCCGTTCAGCGACCACCAGTACGTCGGCACCGGCGCGTACCAGGCCGAGGAGATCGCCGGGCCGCTCGAGGCCGCGGTGCTGGCCGCCGACCCGACCGCGGTGTTCATGCCGTTCGGCCTGGCCAACCCCGATCACGTGCTCACCCATCGCGCCGCCGCGCTGGTGCAGGCGCGTCATGTCGAGCTGCCGTGGTTCTGCTACGAGGACTACGGCTACAAGCACATCCCGGGGATGCTGGCGTGGCGGGTGTCGTCGCTCTTCCGGAAGGGCTCGTGGCCGACGCCCGCGGTGATCCCGGCCGACCACGGCGAGGCGAAGAAGCGGGCCGCGCTGGCGTGCTATCCGACGCAGATGCCGGCGCTCGAGCACGACTGGGCCATCGGCGCGATCCTTGACGCGCCGGCACCCGAGCAGTACTGGCGACTCGACCCACCGCCCACCGGCTGGGAAGCCATCACCGATTCCGACCCCTGACCCACCTAGGGGGCGTCAGGCGGGGGCCCGGCGATCCCGAGTTGGCTGCGGATCTCGGCCAACCGCGCCTGGGCCTCGTTGTTCATCTGGGCCTGCTGCACCTCGATCATGCGGCCTTCGACGCTCTGGCCCTGCAGCTCGTTGACGCCGAGCGCCTTGGCGTAGCGCGCCTCGATCTTGAGGCGGACCTCTTCGAACGTCGGCACATCCTGCCCGACGGTCTCGTTGAGCGAGGCCATCGCGGTGTTGACCTGCTCCTGCATCTTGGCCTGGTCGAGTTGGGACAGGAGCTTCTGGCGCTCGGCCAGCTTCTGCTGGAGGACGCGCCCGTTCTGCTGGACCGCGCCCTTCGCCTGGTCGGCGGCCTGGGCCGCCTGCAGGTGGAGCGTCTTCAGCGAGCCGACCGTCTTCTCGGTCTCGATCAGCCGGTTGGCGAACGCCTCGGCGGCCTGGCCGTACTCGGTGGCCTTGCCGGCGTCGCCCTTCTTCACCGCGTCGTCCGTCATGAGCACCGCCTGCCGGGCCGAGCCGTTCAGCTGCTCGAGCTCCTCCATCTTGCGGTTGAGCTGCATCTCGGTCTGCTTCTGGTTGGCGATGACGTTGGCCGCCTGCTCCACCAGCCGGCGGTGCTGGTCCTGGGCTTCGCTGATCGCCTGCTCCAGCTGCACCTTGGGGTCGGCCCGCTCGTCGAACGACGAGTTGAGCTTGGCGGTGAAGTACTTCCACATGCGCCGCAGCGACTTCAGCATGCCGCCAAGCCTATGACGCGGCGCGTGGAAGCGCCCGAATCGACGAGACCGACCGGTCGGGCCGCCGAGTAACCTGCGGCGATGTCCGGCCAGCCGCCCATCGCCGAACTCGGCCGCCGGGCCAAGGCGGCGGCTCGGGTGCTCGCGCTGGCGTCCACCGCGGCGAAGGACGACGCCCTGCGCGCCGCGGCCGACGTGCTCGTCGAGCGCTCGCCGGAGATCCTGGAAGCCAACGGGCAGGACGTCGTCACCGCCGAGGCCGCGGGTACCACCGCGACGGTGGTCGACCGCCTGCGGCTGACGCCGGCGCGCGTCTCGGCGATGGCCGACGGCCTGCGCCAGGTGGCGGCGCTGCCCGACCCGGTCGGCGAGGTGGTCGAGGGCTGGACCCGGCCGAACGGGCTGGTGATCGAGAAGGTGCGCGTCCCGCTCGGCGTGGTGGCGATCATCTACGAGAACCGCCCGAACGTCACCAGCGACGCCTTCGGCCTCTGTCTCAAGTCGGGCAACGCCGCGTTCCTCCGCGGCAGCTCGGCCGCCATCGAGTCGAACAAGGCCATCGCGGCCGCCCTGCGCGAGGGGGTGGCCAAGGCCGGCCTGCCCGAGGACGCGCTGGTCCTCGTCGAGGACACGGACCACGACACCGCGATCGAGTTCATGCGCCTCCGCGAGTCGATCGACTGCCTCATCCCGCGCGGCGGGCCGTCGCTGATCCGGTCGATCCTCGAGCACGCCACCGTGCCCTACGTAATCGACGGTGACGGCAATTGCCACGTGTACGTCGACGAGACCGCCGACCTCGACCAGGCGGTCGACATCATCGTCAACGCCAAGATGCAACGGCCCTCGGTGTGCAACGCCGCCGAGTCGCTGGTCGTTCACGAGGCGGTCGCGGCCGAGTTCCTGCCGCGCGCCGCGGCCGCGCTCGAGGGCGTCGAGCTGGTCGGCGACGCCCGCGCCATCGACATCATCGGCGCCGACCGTGTCGCACTGGCGAGCGACGACGACTTCGGGCGCGAGTTCCTCGACCTCAAGCTGTCCGTGGCCGTCACCCCCGACCTGTCGGCGGCGATCGACCACGTCAACCGCTTCGGGAGCGGCCACACCGAGGCGATCCTCACCCGCGACCTCAACGCCGCCCGCCGCTTCACGCGGGAGGTGGACGCGGCCGCGGTCATCGTCAACGCGTCGACCCGTTTCACCGACGGCGAGCAGTTCGGCTTCGGCGCCGAGATCGGCATCAGCACGCAAAAGCTGCACGCCCGTGGTCCGATGGGCCTGCGCGAGCTCACCACCTGCAAGTACGTCATCACCGGAGAAGGGCAGACCAGACGCTGATGTCCACCACCGTCGACACCCCGCCGCGCTTCGAGTCGGTGCCCGCGGTCCGCGAGGGCCTGAAGCGGGTTGCCTATCTCGCCGACGAAGGGATCGCCGGCGTGGTGTACCTCGCCGACCGGCTCGGCAAGCCGGTGCTGATCGAAGGCCCGGCCGGCACCGGCAAGACGCAGCTGGCCAAGTCGGTGGCGGAGATGAGCGGCGCCCGCCTCATCCGCCTCCAGTGCTACGAGGGCCTCGACGAGTCGAAGGCGCTCTACGAGTGGAACTACAAGAAGCAGCTGCTGCGCATCCAGGCCCAACGGGTGGCCGAGGATCAGGGCGGCACGTGGGCCGACGTCGAGGAGGACATCTTCGGCGAGGAGTTCCTGCTCACGCGCCCGCTGCTCGAGGCGATCCGGGCCGAGGAGCCGGTCGTGCTCCTGATCGACGAGGTCGACCGGGTCGAGGTCGAGACCGAGGCCCTGCTGCTCGAGGTGCTGTCGGACTACCAGGTGTCGATCCCCGAGCTCGGCACGGTGTCGGCGACACAGATCCCGCTGGTGTTCCTCACCTCCAACAACACCCGCGAGCTGTCCGAGGCACTGAAGCGCCGCTGCCTCTACCTGCACGTGGACTACCCGGACTTGGACCGCGAGAAGGAGATCGTCCTGACGCGCGTCCCCGGCATCTCGGCGAACCTGGCCGACCAGGTCGCCCGCATCGTGCGCTCGATCCGGCAGCTCGAGCTGAAGAAGGCGCCGTCGGTGTCCGAGACGCTCGACTGGGCCCGCACCCTCGTGCTCCTCGGTGTGGAGACGGTCGGCGTCGAGCAGGCCAGGGAGACGCTGCACATCCTGCTCAAGTACCAGTCCGACATCGCCAAGACAGCCAAAGAGCTCACCGTCGACGAGTCCTAGGGTCGGCCGGTCGCGATGCTCGACGTCCTTGCCGGGTTCATCCAGGAGCTGCGCGCCGCCGGCTTGCCGGTGAGCCTCACCGAGAACCTCGACGCCATGGAGGCGGTCCGCCACATCCCGATCGAGGATCGCGACGCGTTCAAGTACGCCCTCGCGGCGACGCTCGTGAAGAGCAACGCGCACTGGAAGGCGTTCGAGACCGTCTTCGAGGTGTACTTCTCCCTCCGGGGCGGTGAGTGGAGGCTCGACCCCGACAAGGAGGACGAGCTGGACGCGATGCTCGGTGGCGCCGCCGGGGGTGACATCCAGACCGGCGGCGGCGGCGCCATGGACCAGCTGTCACCCGAGCAGCTGGCCGAGATGCTGTACCGAGCGCTGCTCGACGCCGACGAGGCGATGATGCGGGCGCTGGCCCGGCAGGCGGTCACCCGCTTCGCCGGCATGGAGCCCGGTCGCCCGGTCGGCGGCACCTACTACCTCTACCGGACACTGCGGAACCTCGACCTCGACAGCGTGCTCGAGCGGCTGATGGACGCGTCGCGGCAGCAGGCGGGCGAGCTCACGCCGCTCGAGGAGCGGCTCGAACAGGACGAGTACCAGACGCGCATCACCCACTTGCGCCAGGAGATCGAGGCGGAGATCCGCCGGCGCCTCGTCGCCGACCGCGGCGCCGAGGCCATGGCCAAGACGCTGCGCAAGCCGCTGCCCGAAGACGTGGACTTCATGCACGCGACGCGCGACGAGCTGGCCGCGCTCCGGCGCGCGATCCAGCCGCTGGCCCGGAAGCTCGCGGTGCGACTGGCCCGGAAGCGCCGGCACGGCCGGAAGGGACCGCTGGACTTCCGCAACACCGTCCGGCACTCGCTCTCCTATGGCGGCGTGCCGGCCGAGCCGAAGTTCCGCTACCCGCGGCCGTCGAAGCCCGAGATCGTCGTCGTCGCCGACATCTCGGGATCCGTCGCGGCGTTCGCCCGGTTCACCCTGCAGTTCGTCTACGCCATCGCCAACCAGTTCTCGAAGGTCCGGGCGTTCGTGTTCATCGACGGCATCGACGAGGTGACCAGGTTCTTCGAGGGCATCGACGACGTGGCCGATGCGGTCCATCGCGTCAACACCGAGGCCGACGTGGTGTGGGTCGACG
This sequence comes from Acidimicrobiales bacterium, assembly GCA_025463925.1. Lineage (GTDB taxonomy): Bacteria > Actinomycetota > Acidimicrobiia > Acidimicrobiales > AC-14 > RYN-50. The sequence goes on from JAODBK010000004.1 coordinate 101,155, forward strand.
GGCACTCCGACTACGGCCACGCCTTCACCACCTTCTACGAGAAGTGGGGCCAGGAGATCGGGCCCAAGACCACGCTGATCCTGCTCGGCGACGCCCGGAACAACTACCACGCCTCCCAGTCCTGGGTCGTGAAGGAGCTGCGCAAGAAGGCCCGCCACGTCTACTGGCTCAACCCCGAGCCCCGCTCCTACTGGGACACCGGCGACTCGATCGTCTCGGAGTACTCGATCCACACCGACGGCGCCTACGAGTGCCGCAACCTGCGCCAACTCGAGCGGTTCGTCGAATCACTCGCCTAGTGCCGCGACCGGACTGCATGGTATTTCCGGGTAGCCGCTCGGTATCTTCAACCTCGTGACCTCGCTGGTCGGCCTGTTCGTCGCCACCGGCGGCACCGCGGCGATCCTGTTGCGCGGCCCGAAGGGATCGAGCCCGGTCAACATCGCACTCCTGCTGGTCGCGTTCGCCGGATTGGGCCTGGTGGTCGCGGCCGAGACGCGGCGGCCGCGGCTCGGCGCGCCGCTGGTCTTTGCCCTCACCGGCGGCCTGCTCGTGCTCGCCGTCGCCATCCCACCGACGCAGAGCCGTGACGTCTACGCGTACGCCTACTACGGCCGGCTCGTCAGCCACTACGGGCAGAGCCCGTACACCCACTCGGCCGCCGGTCATTACCCCGAGGACCCGTTCGCCCGGCGGGTCGACCCGATCTGGCGGTCCAACGCGTCGGTCTACGGTCCCGTGTGGACATGGATCTCGGCGCTGGGCACCGCGACGGTGGCTCGCAGCTCGTTCCTCGCGACGCGCATCTACTTCCAGACGGTCGCGGCGCTCGCCGCGGCGTTGTCGCTCTGGTTGATCTGGCGACGCACGCGATCGCCCGCGGCGGTCGCGTTCCTGGGCGTCAACCCGGTCATCATCATCAGCATCGTCAACGGCGGGCACAACGACGCGCTCGTCGGCCTCGGCGTGCTGGCCGGCGTGCTCCTGCTGATCGCGGAGCGACCAGCCTGGGCCGCGGTCGTGTTCGGCCTGGCGGTGCTCATCAAGGTGTCGGCGCTGCTGCCGATCGCCGCGGTGGGCCTGTGGGTCTGGCGCCGTCACGGGCTCAAGGCGGCGACGAAGATGGGCGGTGTCACCGCGGTGGTGGTGCTCGCCGGCTTCGCCTTGAGCGGCGGCCGCGAGATCCTCGCGCCATTGCACGTGGCGCAGACCCACATCAGCGGCAGCTCGGTGTGGTGGGGCCCGCGCAAGTGGATCACATGGGCGTCGGTGGCGAAGGGGACGCCGAGCAGCGTGGCCGGCGAGGCGGCCCGATTGCGGGTGTCGACGGTGGGGTCGTTGTGCGCGGTCGGGATGACGCTGCTGCTGGCGCGGCGCCGCCTGCGGAACTCGGATCCCGTGCTGGTCGCGGGCGCCGCGGTGTTGGCCTACACGCTGCTAGCGGCGTACGTGCTCCCGTGGTACCTCGGATGGGGACTGCCGGTGATGGCGCTGGCGTGGCGGTCACGCCTCTACTGGCTAACGCTCCTGCACGGCGCCATCCTGCAGATCGCGTACCTCCCGGATCCCACGATCGAAGGCAAGGTCGACAAGCTGTACATCATGCGACCGTTGCAGCGGATGCAGCTCGACCTGTATCAGGTGTGGGTGCCGCTGCTCGAGCTGGTGATCATCGTCGCCGTCGTGGTGATTTCGGTGAAGAGGCCGAAGTGGTCGCTGGCGAACGTGCCGGTGAGTGCGGTGTCGCAGGCCACGCGGGCCGACATCACCTGGCCGGCGCCGTCGTCCTTGCGCCAGCCGACCAGCACGTAGTCGATCCGCCGGCTCGGCTCGAGGTCGAGCACCGCGTAGGTGTTGCGGTTGTCCCACGTGTGCCCCGGCCCGCGACCCCCGGCGATCCGCCACGCATCCTGGTAGTAGGTGCTGTGCCCGTCGATCGACGCCAGGCCGGCGAGGTACCGCATCTCCGTCGAGTCCGGCTCGGCGTTGAAGTCGCCGGCGATGATGGGGGGCAGCGGTGATGCCGGGTCCGAGTCGCGGCGGACCACGCGCTCGATCTCGGCGACCTGCCGCTCGCGGAGCGCGCCGTCCCACGACCGCCAGTTGAGGTGGGTGGAGAAGACGTCGATCCCGTTGGTGCGGGCGTGGAGCAGGACCCGCTGGCCGTCGTCGGGCCGCGGCTCGAGCGGAAGGTCGTGGATCGCCTGGCTCTCGATCGGCCACCGGCTCATGACCCCGTTGCCGAGGGCCCACCCGTCGGCGCCGCTCATGGCCGGGCCGAAGGCGGCGTGGTACCCGGCCTCTTCGGCGAGCCAGCGCGCCTGGTTCCGCCCGTCGGCCAGCTCCACGACCTCCTGGAGGCACACCAGGTGCGGGTCGAGGCGTTCCAGCCAGGCGACGATCTCGGTCCGGCGGGCCCGCCAGTGCGCGGTCATCCAGATGTTCAGGGTCAGCACGCGGAGCACGGCCGCAGGCTACGGGAACCCCGAACCCTCACGTCCGGTCGCTCGCGGCCGATCAGACCTCCAATGGAGAGGGGCAACTCCCGCGCGCCGCAGTCGACTCGTCGGCTGTTCACGCACTTCGCCGCCATCAGCCTGGTGCCGGTGCTCCTCTTCGGCGCGGTCCTGGTCGCGAGCTACCGGGCCGAGGCCCGCCGCCACGGCATCGCCGACGGCCGGCTCGAAGCGGCGCTGCTCGCCCAGACCGCGGTCGAACCGCTCCTCACCGGCCGGCCGCTCGAGGCGGGCCTGACGCCCGAGGAGACGGCGCGCGTGCGCACGATGGTCGACCGGTCGATCAGGCAACGGTCGGTGCTGAGGTTGCGGCTGCGCGATCTCGACGGCCGTGTCGTGTTCTCCGACGACGGCTCGGGATTCGAGGAGAGCACCCCGGACCACGAGGCCCTCGATGCCGCGCGCGGTGACGCCGCGACCAAGCTGACTCGGCTCAACTCCGACAGCAACGACATCGGGCCCAGCGGCGTGGCCGCGGTCGAGGCCTACCGCCAGCTGCGGGCGGGCTCGCCGGCCGCGCCGGTCGGCGTTCTCGAGCTGTACCTGCCCTACGCGCCGATCGCCAAGAACGTCAGCACCGGCCTACGCAACCTCTACCGCGACCTCGCCGTCGGCCTGGTCGCCCTGTACCTCGCGTTGTTCCTCATCTCGGTGCTGCTCAGCCGGGGCCTGCGGCGTGAGCTGACGCGCAACAAGCACCTGGCCGAGTACGACACGCTGACTGGCCTTCCCAATCGCACCCTCTTCCAGGACCGCGCCCGCGACGCGGTCAAGGGTGCGGTGCGATGGGGCGAGCGCGTCGCTATCGCGATCATCGACCTGGACCGCTTCAAGGAGATCAACGACACCCTCGGCCATCACAACGGTGACCGCCTTCTGCGCGAGCTCGCCGATCGGCTCGCGGCGCACATCGGCCCGACCGACACCGTCGCCCGGCTGGGTGGCGACGAGTTCGGCCTGATCCTGCGCGGCCTGCCGCGGCCCGACGACGCGCTGGCGCGACTGCGCGCCGTCATCGGCCGCGAGGTCGAGGTCAACGGCGTGCCGCTGTCGGTGGAGGCCAGCGCCGGGTACGTCGTCGCGCCGCACGACGGCGACGACGTGGACGACCTCCTGCAACGGGCCGACGTCGCCATGTATGTCGCCAAGACGGAGCACGCCGGCGTCGTGCGGTACGACTCGGTGCACGATCACTACGACGCCGCCACGCTCGGACTCATCGCCGAGCTGCGCCGGGCCATCGTCGACGGTCACCTCGTGCTGCACTACCAGCCGAAGTTCGCGGTCGCCGACGGGCGGGTCGAAGCAGTGGAGGCGCTCGTCCGCTGGCGCCACCCGACGCTCGGCCTGCTGTACCCCGATCGGTTCCTCCCGCTGGTCGAGCAGACCGACCTGATCGACGACCTCACCGAATGGGTGCTGCAGCGCGCCCTCGCCGACCTGCGCGACCTCGGTCCCGCGGTCGGTGAGTTGGCGATGGCGGTCAACGTCTCCGCCCGCAACCTGGCCCGGCCCGACTTCGCCCGGCGGGTCATCGACATGCTCGCCGCCGCAGGTGTGGAGCCGTCCCGGCTGATCATCGAGATCACCGAGACCGCGCTGCTGATCGAGCCGGCCCGCGCCGCGGTGATCCTCGCCGAGCTCGCCGCCGGCGGCGTGTCCATCAGCATCGACGACTTCGGCCGCGGCCAGACGTCGCTCGGCTACCTGTCGGAGCTGCCGGTCCACGAGCTCAAGATCGACAAGACCTTCGTGTCGGACATGCTGGCCCAGCCGGCCCACGCCGCCATCGTCCGGTCGATCGTCGACCTCGGCCACAACCTGGCGCTTCGCGTGGTGGCCGAGGGCGTCGAGACCGACGGGGTGCTCAGCAGCCTGCGGGACTCCGGCTGCGACGTGGCCCAGGGCTACCTGCTCGCCCGGCCGGTCCCCGTCGAGGATCTCACCGCCTGGCTCGCCGCGGAGCGGGCCGACGCCGAGCGGTTGCCGTCACCCGTCGCCTGACCGACACGACGCGTGACCGAGGTCAGTCGTGGAGGCCGCACTCCGTCTTCTCCAGGCCGGACCACCGGCCCGAGCGCGGGTCCTCGCCCGGTGCGACCGGCTTGGTGCACGGCATGCAGCCGATCGACGGGTAGCCCTGGTCCACCAGCGGGTTGACCGGGACGTCGTGGTCCTTGATGTAGCCGGCGACGTCGAGATCCGACCACGTCGCGATCGGGTTGACCTTCACCAGGCCGCGCAGGTCGCGGACGACGATCGGCGCCTGGCCCCGCGTCGGTGACTCGGCCCGGCGCAGCCCGCTCATCCACGCTTCCTTGCCGGCGAGCGCCCGGTCGAGCTGGCCGACCTTGACCGCCGAGCAGCAGTTCTCCGGGTCGATCTTCCAGAGCTCCTCGTCGTGGTGGGCGACGGTCATGATCCGCAGGTTCAGGCCGTACTTGCGTCGCACGTTCTCGACGGTCTCGAGCGTCTCGGGGAAGTGGTAGCCGGTGTCGATGAAGACGACCTCGATCGACGGCTCGACGTTCACCGCAAGGTCGATCAACACCGCGTCGGTCATCGACGCGCTGAGGCACAGGTGCGGATGAAAGGTGTCCACCGCCCAGCGGATGATGGTGGACGCGCTCTCCGTCTCGAAGTGGCGGTTCAGCTCGGCCAACTCCGAGTCGGTGAGGAACGCGGTCTCGGTGATCGTCATGGCAGTGGGCTCCAACTCATGAACCGGCGCACTCGCCGACGCCGACGTCGGCCGAGTACGGACCCGTCTCGTCGAAGTCGACGTAGAAGTCGGGTCGCTCTTCAGGGACGGGGAACTCGTCGAGATCCTTCAAGGTCGCGCCGACCGCGGCGGCCCCGCCCGAGCGGGCGAGCCAGTCGGCGAACATCTCGCCGGCCTCGCGCTCGTTGGCGAACTGGCCGATCACGCGGACGGCGGCCGCGCTGGCCGCCTTGGCCGGCAGCCGCAGTGCCTTCTGGCCGAACATCACCTCGGTCTGGCCGACGTAGCCGCCGAGCAGCATCTGGTAGCCGGGGGCCGAGCGCCCGTGGGCCCGCCGCTCGGCGCCCATGAAGCCGATGTCGGAGATGTGGTGCTGGCCGCACGAGTTGGTGCAGCCGGAGATGTTGATGCGGATGCCGCCCACCTCGGCCAGACCGGCCTCCTCGAGCGCTTGGCCGATGTCGGCGGCCAGGCCCCGGCTCTGGGTGACGGCCAGGTTGCAGGTGTCGGCGCCGGGGCAGCTGACGACGTCGCGCGAGAGCTCGGCGCCGGGCTCGGCCATGCCGATCGCGGCCAGCCGCTCGTGCAACTGCGGCAGCTGCTCCTCGGTGAGGCCGCTGAACACGACGTTCTGCCGGTTGGTGAGCCGCACGTCGAGACCGAACTCGCGCTGGATCGCGGCCAGCCCGCGGAACTGGACCGACGTCACGTCGCCCAGCCGGGCGTAGGCATAGGCCGACACGGTTCCCTTGGCGATGCCGCGCACGACGTTGGCATCCTCCCAGCGCGCGTACGGGTCGTTGTGGCGGAAGGTGACGTTGACGCCCTGGCCGACCGGCGTCGGTGCGACCGAGGTGGCCAGGCCGGCCGGCGCGTCGCCGAGCTCGGCGACGATCGCCGGGATGCCGCCAGGCCAGGTGTTCGACGCCCGCAGCAGCTTGCGCTCCTTGAGGATGCGGGCCCGCAGCTCCTCCATGCCCATGGTGTCGACGAGCCACTTCAGCCGGGCCCGCAGCTTGTTGTCGCGGTTGCCGTAGTGGTCGAAGACGCGCAGCACGGCCTCGATCGTCGGCAGCAGGTCCTCGCGCGCCGTGAACTCCTCGAGGGCCTGCGCAGGATGCGGGTTGGCGCCGAGGCCGCCGGCGACGAACACCCGGAAGCCGGGCTCGAGGGTGCCATCCGTGTTGGGCCGCATGACGCCGACCACGCCGACGTCGTTGAACATGGCCTGGCCGCAGTCGGTGGCGCAGCCGCTGAAGTTGATCTTGAACTTGCGGGGCAACCGCTGGCTGTACGGATGACCGAGCAGGTGACGGAACGTCGCCTCGGCCCATGGCGAGATGTCGAGCGCCTCGAAGGGGCACGCGCCGGCGAGATGGCAACCGATGATGTTGCGCACCGTGTCGCCGCAGGCCTCGCGCGTCGTCAACCCGGCCGATGCCAGCTCCTTCAGCACCTGCGGCGTGCGCTCGAGCTGCACGAAGTGGAACTGGATGTTCTGGCGCGTGGTGATGTGGCCCCAGCCGCGGCTGTAGGTGTCGGCGACGTGGGCGAACATCTCGAGCTGCTCGGGTTGGATCGAGCCGTACGGCACCTTCACCCGGATCATCTGGTCGTGGCCGCCCTGGCGTTGGCCGTACACGCCGTTGTTGAGGCGGCACAGGCGGAACACGTCCTCGTCGATCCGGCCGGCGAGGTACGCCTCGACCTCACCCGTGAACTTGTCGACAGCGGCCGCGATCGTCGGCTCGAGCTCAGGACGATCGGTGGGGCGGGACAGCGTGACGTCGCTCATGCGAACGCCTCCTTGACGAGGAGGGAGGGGGAGACGGGGGTCGCGCGCGGGCGCGAGGGCCGGCTAGCGAGCCGGACAGGTCTCGTCGAACTCGTGGCGCGTCAGCTCTCCCCAGGTGTCGTTCTGGACGGCGCGGCCACGAATCACGAGGTGCAGTCTGGCATTGCCGACAAAATCAATCAAGTTTCAGAGTTCCCCACCAATCCGATGGAGATTGTGCAGAAGGTCGCTCGAGACCGGCCGGACCGGAAACGCCGAGTCAGGAGCGGAGGAGCTCGGCGACGCCGAAGGCCAGGTCGAGGCTCTGGCGGGCGTTGAGGCGGGGGTCGCACATCGTCTCGTACCGCTCGTCGAGGTGGGCGTCGAGGATCTCCTCGGCCCCGCCCAGGCACTCGGTGACGTTGTCGCCGGTGAGCTCGACGTGCACGCCGCCCGGCCACGCGCCCTCGGCCCGGCACGCCCCGAAGAACCCGCGGATCTCCGCCAGGACGTCGTCGAAATGGCGGGTCTTGCGGCCGGACTCCGACGCGAAGGTGTTGCCGTGCATCGGGTCGCAGGCCCACACGACCGGCTGCTCGTCGGCCGTCACCGCGCGGATGAGCGGTGGCAGTGCCGCGTCGACGCGCGACGCACCCATGCGAGCCACCAACGTCAGCCGGCCGGGCACGCGGCCCGGGTTGAGCCGGCGGCACAGCTCGACGGCCTCCTCGGGCGTGCTCGACGGCCCGAGCTTGAGCCCGATCGGGTTGCCCACGCCGGCGAGGAACTCGACGTGGGCGCCGTCGACCTCGCGCGTGCGGTCGCCGATCCACAGCAGGTGGGCCGAGCAGTCGTACCAGTCACCGGTGAGGGAGTCGCGCCGCGTGAGGGCCTCCTCGTACCCCAGCAGCAGCGCCTCGTGGCTCGTCCAGAAGTCGACCTGGTGCACCGCAGTCGCCTCCAGGTCGATGCCGCAGGCCGCCATGAAGCGCAGCGCGCGATCGATCTCGCTGGCGATCGTCTCGTACCGCCGACCTTCGGCGCTGCTGGCCACGAACTGCTGGTTCCAGACGTGCACCTGGGTGAGGTCGGCGAAGCCGCCCTTGGTGAACGCCCGCAACAGGTTCAGCGTCGAGACCGACTGGTGGTACGCCGCGATCAACCGCTCGGGGTCGGGGGTGCGGGCCGCGACAGTGGGCGCCAGGTCGTTGACGATGTGGCCGCGAAACGCCGGGAGGTCGACGTCGCCGACCCGCTCGAAGGCCGCGCTTCGGGGCTTCGCGAACTGACCGGCGATCCGGCCGACCTTCACCACCGGGACGCCGGAGCCGTACGTCAGCACCACCGCCATCTGCAGGATCACCTTGAGCTTGTCGCGGATGCCGTCGGCCGAGAAGCCGTCGAAGCTCTCGGCGCAGTCGCCCGCCTGCAACAGGAATGCCCGCCCGTCGGCCACTTGGGCGAGCGCCGCGGTGAGCGACCTCGCCTCGCCGGCAAACACCAACGGGGGCAGCGTGGCGAGCCGCTTCAGCGCGGCGTCGAGCGCGCCCTCGTCGGGCCAATCGGGCTGCTGCCCGGCCGGCTTGTCGCGCCAGCTCCCCGGTGTCCACGACCCGTCGCTCACGATCATCAGCGTGGCACGTCCGCCGCGGCCGTCACCAACGGAATGATGCGGTAGCCGATCTGCTCGGACAGCGCGATCACGGTCGAGGTCCGGCTGATGCCCGCGACCTCGAGCATGCGGTTGATGACCTGCTGGAGATGCTCGTTGGTCCGGGCCACGACGCGGCAGTGGAGGTCGCCGGGCCCGGTGGTCGCGTGGGCCTCGAGCACTTCCGGGATGGCGCGGACGTGTTCGACCACGTCCGCCAACCGGCCCTGGGCGATCTCGAGCGTGGTGAACGCCAGCACCTCGTAGCCGAGGGGCACCAGCGCGACATCGGGTCCGTAGCCGGTGACGATGCCCCGGGCCGAAAGCTTGTCCAGGCGGGCCTGCACGGTGCCGCGGGCGACGGCGAGCCGCCGGGCCAGGTCCATGACCCCGGCCCGGGGCGTGGTGGCCAAGGCCTCGAGGAGCCGGGCGTCGAGGTCGTCGATCGGGCTGGTCATGCTGCACAGATCGTACTGATCAACGGCGCTGATCCTGTGCGATCTGCCCAATGATGTCGCGAACACTTGACCCGTTCGCCGGGTCAGGCGTCAACTGACCGACATGACGATGATGACGGCATCGGCCGATCTCGCCGCCTTCCGGGCTCGGATCGACGACGTGGTGCACCGCCATCCGGTCGTGGTCGACAACGCCTACACCCGCTGGTTCGCGACCGGCGTCGCCCGCCGGGACGACGTGCGGCATCTCACCGTGCAGTTCTCGGTGTTCAGCCACCTCTTCGTCGAAGCCCAGCTCCGGAAGGTGATCAACGCCGCCGACCTCGACACCTACCGGGCCGGCAAGGAGATCCTGATGAACGAGCTCGGCGTGGCCTTCAACGGAGGCGTCGACGAGGAGGGGATCGCGACCGAGGGCACCGTCAACGGCAGCCGCTTCAAGTTCACCGCCGCGCACTTCGAGTGGCTGGTGCGCTTCGCCAAGCCGCTGGGCCTCGGTTTCGAGGACCTCGGCAAGCGATGGCACGGCACGCCGTCGACCCTGTTCTTCTGTGACGAGCTCATGCGGCTCTACGGAAATGACGACGCGGTCGTTGCCGAAGGCGCGAGCTACGCGGTCGAGAACTGGGCCGCCGCCGGCTTCTGGAAAGAGCTGATCGCCGGCTTGCGGGCGTTCAAGACGCGTGAATGCGCAGAGCTGCCGCTCGGCTTCTGGACGTGGCATGACAAGGTCGAGGACCAGCACGCGGCCCACACTGCGGACGAGCTGGTCGAGGCGTTCGCAATGCCGGGTTTCGACGGCGAGAAGTTCCTCGCCGGCGCGGCCGAGATGCTCGACGGTGTGAAGGCGTTCTGGGATGGGCTCGATGCCGACCGTCGCTGACCAACGGGTCGTACCGGCGCCGCGGGCGCAGGCGCTCGGTCTCCTCGGGTTCGACCATCTCGAGTGGTGGGTCGGCAACGCCCGCGCCTTCGCCGGCTTCCTGTGCTCGGGGTTCGGCTTCGAGGTGGTCGCCTACGCCGGCCCGGAGACCGGCCGCGACGACCGCATCTCCTATGTCGTCGTGCAGAACGACATCCGGTGGGTCGTCACCAGCCCGCTCGGGCCGGCATCGGCGATCACTGCCCAGGTCGCGACCCACGGCGACGGTGTGCACGACATCGCGTTGCGCGTCCGCGACGCCGCGGCCGCGTACGACGAGGTGCTGCGGCGCGGCGCCGCCGGGCTGCGGCCGCCTGAGGTCCTCGACGACCGCGACGGTCGCGTCGTGGTCGCCACGGTCGCGACCTACGGCGACACGCAGCACACCTTCGTCGAGCGATCCGAGTACGACGGTCCGTTCCTGCCGGGATTCGAGGCGGCGACGTTGCCGCAATCCCCGGGCCCGGTGGTGGGGCTCGACGTGATGGACCACGTCGTCGGCAACGTCGAGCTCGGCCACCTCGGCGACTGGGTGGGCTTCTACGAGCGGGTGTTCGGCTTCGACCAGCTCACCCATTTCGACGACGAGCAGATCAGCACCGAGTACTCGGCGCTGATGTCGACGGTGGTCTGGGACGGCAGTCGCATCGTCATGCCGATCAACGAGCCGGCCCCGGGCCGCCGCAAGAGCCAGATCGAGGAGTACCTCGACTATTACGGCTCGCCGGGCGTGCAGCACATCGCCCTGGGCACCACCGACATCGTCGCCGCGGTCCGCGCCCTCCGGCAGCGGGGCGTCCGTTTCCTCGAGGTGCCGGCGGCCTACTACGAGGAGGCCCGGGACCGGATGGCCGGCGTCGACCTCCCGTGGGCCGACCTCGCCGACCTCGGCGTGCTGGTCGATCGTGACCATGACGGCCACCTGCTGCAGATCTTCAGCGAGACCGTTGCCGGTCGCCCGACCGTCTTCTTCGAGATCATCCAGCGAGCGGGGGCCCGGGGCTTCGGCGAGGGCAACTTCAAGGCGCTGTTCGAGGCCATCGAGCGGGAACAGGAACGCCGAGGAAATCTCTAGCGCGATCCTGGGTAAAGCGTTGCGCATGGGTGAGTTCCTGACCGACGTCCAAACCCTGCGCGAGCAGGCCCGACAGCACATCGAGCTCGGACCGATCACGTCGGCCTATGGCGCCGACCGCGAACGGGTGGTCTCCGTGCTCAACGAGGCGCTGGCCACCGAGCTGGTGTGCGTCCTCCGCTACAAGCGGCACTACTACATGGCCTCCGGACTCTCGTCGAGCGGGGCCGTCGCCGAGTTCATGCAGCACGCCAACGAGGAGATGGGCCATGCCGACCTCATCGCGGCCCGCATCGTGCAGCTCCGCGGTGAACCCGACTTCAACCCGGACGTGCTGACCAAGCGCAGCCACGCCGAGTACGTCGAGGGGCAGAACCTCACCGACATGTTGCGCGAAGACCTGGTCGCCGAGCGGGTCGCCATCGCGTCCTACGAGGAGATGATCCGGTGGCTGGGGGACAAGGACCCCACCACGCGTCGCATGCTCGAGGGCATCCTCGAGATCGAGGAACAGCACGCCGAGGATCTCCTGAACCTGCTCGTGGACCCGGGGTAGCGATAGAACCTGGGGCTTGGGCGAGCGCATCGGGATCTTCGGCGGCACGTTCGACCCTGTCCACGTCGGGCATCTCGTCGCCGCCGTCAACGCGCGTCACGACGCCCGGCTCGATCGGGTGCTCGTCGTGGTCGCCAACCAGCCGTGGCAGAAGGCCGATCGTCCGGTCACGTCGGCCGAGGATCGCTTCGCGATGGTCGAGGCCGCGGTCGAGGACGTCGAGGGCATCGAGGCCAGCCGCCTCGAGATCGACCGCGGTGGTGAGTCGATGACGGCTGACACCCTCGCGGTGCTGGCCGACGGGCAGCCGGGCGCCGACCTCTTCCTCGTCGTCGGCAACGACGTCGCCGCGCAGCTGGCCACCTGGCGGCGCGCCGACGAGGTGAAGGCCCTCGCGTCGCTCGTGGTCGTCAGCCGGGCCGGGTCGAAGAAGCCGGTGGTCGACGACTCGTGGCGACCGACGTGGGTCGCCATCCCGCGGCTCGAGATCTCCAGCACCGACCTGCGCGAGCGGGCCGCCGACGGCCGCCCGCTCGACTACCTGGTCCCGCCGAAAGCTGTCCACGTCATACGCGAGCGGGGTCTGTACGCTGGCGGGCAGATGAGGCGGCAGGCAGACCAGAGCCCTCGAGCTTGACCCGGAGCCGATTTCCCGCCGCCGTCACGCATGATGATCCCTAGCGTCGTCGCGCCCGAGGAGGCATCACTGGACGAGATCCGGCAGTGGGTGGTCAGTGCCGCAGCGGCGGCATCGGCCAAGGGCGGCCTCGACGTCGTCGCCCTGGAGGTCGGCGAGGTGCTCGCCATCACCGACGCCTTCGTCATCGCCAGCGGTACGAACCGCCGCCAGGTGCTGGCGATGGCGGACGAGGTGGAAGCGCGCGTGAAGGCCGAAGGCGGGCCGCCCCCCATGCGGATCGAAGGGCTGACCGAGGCGCAGTGGGTGCTCCTCGACTACGGGGACTTCGTCGTGCACCTGTTCCTCGACGACGTGCGCCGGTACTACGACCTCGAGCGGCTGTGGGCCGACGCCCCGCCGATCGCGCTGGGCCTGCAGGAGGCGCGCGCCGCCAACGGCGACTAGACCCGTGCCGTGGACGCCACGGGGGTTGCCGTCGTCACCGGCGCGAGCCGGGGGATCGGGCGGGCGGTCGCGCGGGAGCTGGCGGCGCGAGGTTTCGACACGGTCGCGACGATGCGTGACGTGTCGGCGGGCGAGGACCTGCCGATGCGCGTCGAGCGGCTCGACGTCACCGACCCGTCGTCGATCCGGCTCCCTGATGGACTCCGCGTGCTGGTCAACAACGCCGGCGTCGAGCGGCCCCACCATCCGTTCGAGGCGACGCCGGCGGACGACTGGCGCGCCATGTTCGAGACGAACGTGTTCGGTCTCATCGAGGTCACGAAGCGGGCGATCCCGCTCATGCGGGCGTCCGGCGGCGGCGTCATCTGCAACGTCACGTCGTCGTCGCTGTTCGCGCCGGTGCCGTTCTACTCGCCGTACCGGGCGTCGAAGGCGGCGGTGAGCGCGCTGGGTGAGTCGTTGCGCACCGAGCTGGCGCCATTCGGGATCCGGCTGGTCGAGATCATGCCGGGCCCGATCGAGACCGACATGCTCGCCGGGTCGGAGGAGCCGCCGGCCGCGCTGGATCACGAGGCGTACCGGCCGATGGCCCAGCGGTCGCACGACCTGCGCGGCAACGTGAAGGGCAGCTACACGCCGGTGGCCGAAGCCGCGGTCGCCATCGTCGACGCCATCTGCGACGACGACGGTCCGCTGCGTTACGGATGCGACCCGATGAGCGTCGGCCTGCTCGAGATGTGGCGCACCACGCCCGACGAGGACCTCATGACGATGATGAGCCAGGGATGGCTGGGCTCGTGGAGCTGACCAGAATCGAACTGGCGACCTCTTGCATGCCATGCAAGCGCTCTACCAACTGAGCTACAGCCCCGAGGGACGCTCACGTTACCAGCGCGAATCTGGCCCAGGACGCTGGCCGGTCACGCCTACGATGCTCCGCGATGGCTCAGGCCTACGACGTGGCTTCCGTCGAGGAGAAGTGGCAGCGCCGGTGGCGTGACGAGGGCACCTACGAGGTGTCGAACGACGACCCGCGCCCGCACTTCTACTGCCTGTGCATGTTCCCGTACCCGAGCGGCCAGGCCCACATGGGCCACGTCCGCAACTACACCTTCGGCGACCTCATCGTCCGCCACCGCACGATGAACGGCTTCGCCGTCCTGAGCCCGATCGGCTTCGACAGCTTCGGCCTCCCGGCCGAGAACGCCGCCATCAAGAGCGGGATCCATCCGCGCCTGTTCACCGATGCCCGCATCGAGGAGCTCAAGGAGAGCCTGATGCGGCTCGGCGCGGTCTACGACTGGCGGCGGGAGGTCCGCAGCCACGACCCGCAGTACATCAAGTGGACGCAGTGGATCTTCCTGCGGTTGCTCGAGGCCGGCTTGGCCTACCGCCGGAACGCGCCGGTGAACTGGTGCCCCGGCTGCCAGACCGTCCTCGCCAACGAGCAGGTGCTGGCCGACGGCACCTGCGAGCGGTCGGGCGACATCGTGACGAAGAAGGATCTCGAGCAGTGGTTCTTCCGCATCACCGACTATGCCGATCAGCTGCTCGACGACCTCGACCCGCTGGACTGGCCCGAGCGCGTCAAGACCATGCAGCGCAACTGGATCGGGCGCAGCGAGGGCGCCGAGTTCGACCTCCCGGTGGCCGACCACGAGGACCTGAAGATCCGGGTCTTCACGACGCGACCGGACACGAGCTTCGGCATGACCTATGTCGTGCTGGCGCCCGAGCACCCGCTGGTCGCGGCGATCACCACCGCCGAGCATCGCGTCGAGGTCGAGGCGTTCGTCACGAGGGTGCAGGGGGAGACCGAGGTCGAACGGCAGTCGGCCGAGGGGCCGCTCGACAAGCGCGGCGCGTTCACCGGCAGCTACGCGGTGAACCCGTTCAACGACGCGCGGGTGCCGATCTACATCGCCGACTACGTGCTGATGGGCTACGGCACCGGGGCGATCATGGCGGTGCCCGGCGAGGACCAGCGCGACTGGGACTTCGCGAAGGCGCACGGCCTCGACATCATCCGCACCGTCGCGCCGCCCGAGGGTTGGGAGGGCGAGGCCTACACCGGCGACGGCCCGGCGATCCACAGCGAGTGGCTCAACGGGCTGCCCAAGGTCGAGGCGATCGCGAAGGCCATCGACTGGCTCGAGGAGAAGGGGATCGGCCAGCGCACCGTCAACTACCGGCTGCGCGACTGGCTCTTGTCGCGACAGCGGTTCTGGGGATGCCCGATCCCAGTCGTCTATTGCGAGACCCACGGCATCGTGCCGGTGCCGGACGACCAGTTGCCCGTGCTCGCGCCCGACGACGTCGAGTTCCGCCCGACCGGTGAGTCGCCGCTCCGGTACCACGAGGGCTTCCTGCGCACGACCTGCCCGATCTGTGGCGGGCCGGCGGTGCGCGAGACCGACACGATGGACACCTTCGTCGACTCGTCGTGGTACTTCCTGCGCTTTGCCGACGCATGGAACGAGGACAAGCCGTTCGATGCCGACGCGGTCGCCCGCTGGCTGCCGGTCGATCAGTACATCGGCGGCATCGAGCACGCCATCCTCCACCTGATGTACGCCCGATTCTTCACCAAGGCGCTGTCGGACCTCGGCGTCGCGCCGCCGGATCTGCGTGAGCCGTTCGCGCGCCTGTTCACCCAGGGCATCATCTTGATGGGTGGCACGCGGATGTCGAAGTCCAAAGGAAACCTGGTGCGGCCGCAGGAGTACTTCGAGACCGTCGGCGCCGACGCACTGCGCCTGTTCCACCTGTTCGTCGGCCCGCCGAACGAGAACGTCGAGTGGAGCGACACCGGTCTCGAAGGCGTGGCCCGCTTCCTCAACCGGCTCTGGCGGCTGGCCGACCCGTTGTCGGACGCGGTCCCGCTCGCCAATGCGGGCGCTGCGGTCGAGATCGAGAAGGCGACGCACCGGCTCATCCTGCGAGTGAGTGGCGAGTACGACCGCTGGTCGTACAACACCGCGGTCGCCGGCTTCATGGAGTTCGTCAACCTCCTCTACAAGCAAGGCGCGACACCGTTCGCGATCGACACCCTGCTGAAGTTGATGGCCCCCATGACCCCGCACGTGACCGCCGAGTTGTGGGAGCTGCGTCACGGCGCCGGCGCCCACCTGCACGCCGAGACCTGGCCGGTGGCCGACGCCGCGCTGGCGGCGCTGCGCACCGAGACCATGGTGGTGCAGGTCAACGGCAAGGTCCGCGACCGGATCGAGGTCGAGACCACGATCAGTGCCACCGAGGCCGAGGCGCTCGCGCTGGCGTCGACGAAGGTTCGCGAGCATCTCGCCGGCCACGCGCCGACGAAGGTCATCAGCCGGCCGCCGAAGCTGGTGAACCTCGTCGTCTGATGGCGGACGCGCCGGATGCCTTCGAGCTGACCGCGGCGCAGGCGCGCGTGCTCGGCGCGTTGCTGGAGAAGCAGCTCACGACACCGGACGGGTACCCCATGACGCTGAACGCGCTCACCACGGCGTGCAACCAGACGTCGAATCGTGACCCCGTCGTCCAGTACGAGCCGACGCAGGTCGAGACGACGCTGCTGGCGCTGAAGGCCAAGGGCCTGGCGCGGGTGATCCATCCGGGCTCGGGCGAGCGGGCCACCAAGTTCCGCCACGTGCTCGACGAGGCGCTGGATCTCGACCCGCCCGATCGCGCGCTGGTGTGCGTGCTGCTGCTCCGCGGGGCCCAGACCCTCGCCGAGCTGAAGACGCGCACCGAGCGGATGCACCCGTTCGCAGCGCCCACCGACGTCGAGGACGCGCTCGACCGGCTCGCGGAACGTGACCCGGCGATCGTGGCCCGCGTCGACCGGGCGCCGGGGCAGCGGGAAGGGCGTTGGATCCAGCTTCTGGAGGCCGGGGCCGAACGCCGCGCCGCGGTCACCCCGTCGGTGACCATCACGCCGACGACGCGCGGTGCGACCGGACCGTCGGAGCTGGAGCAGCGCGTCGCCGCGCTGGAGGTCCGGTTGGCGGCACTGATCGAGTCGCTCGGCGACCTGGCCGAACTGCCCGAGGCGACCACCGACCGCGGGATGTAACTGGGCCTCCCTGGCCGCGGTCCAATCTCTCATGACGACGCTGGTCGACAGGATCGAACGCGCCGCCGAGCGGCCCGGCACCGTGACGTTCATCCGCGGCGACCAGGCCGAGCCGGTCAGCTGGGCCCAACTGCACGACGACGCGGTCGCCATGGCGGCCCGGCTCCAGGGTCGCGGGATCGGGAAGGGCAGCCACGTCGCCCTCCTCGGCCCGACCAGCCGGCCCCTGGTCACCGCCATCCAGGCGACCTGGCTCGCCGGCGCCACGGTGATCGTCCTGCCACTGCCGATGCGACTCGGGTCGGTGGACGAGTTCGTCGGCCAGACGCGTGCCCGCATCCGCAACGCCGACGCGTCGCTCGTCGTGATCGACCCCGACCTCGCGGCGTTCGTCGAGCCGCGACCCGGCGACCCGCCGATGCTCGCCCTCGACGCGCTGGTCAGCGGCCCGCACGGGTCCTACGACCGGCCCGCCGTCAGGCCCGAGGATCTCGCCATCCTGCAATTCACCAGCGGGTCCACCGCCGACCCGAAGGGCGTGATGCTGCCGCACGACCGGGTGATCGCGAACCTCGACGCCGCCGGGCGCGCCACGCAGATCGACGCCGACACCGACGTCGCGGTGTCGTGGCTGCCGCTCTACCACGACATGGGGATGATCGGGCTGCTGACGATCCCGATGATCACCGGCACCGATCTGGTGCTCGCCGGGCCGCAGGACTTCATGGCGGCGCCCGCCCGGTGGCTCGAATGGCTCTCGGCGTTCGGCGGCACCATCACTGCCGGGCCCAACTTCTCCTACGCGCTCGCGGCGCGCGCGCTCAGGAGCCGGCCCGCGGGCGTCGACCTCTCGCGTTGGCGGATCGGGCTCAACGGCGCCGAGCCGGTGGACCCGGCCACGGTCGAGGCGTTCTGCCAGGCCGGCGCGCCGTTCGGGCTGCATCCCGGCGCGGTGTTCTGCGCGTTCGGGATGGCCGAGGTGACGATCGCCGGAACGTTTCCCGAGCCTGGCAAGGGCATGGCGGTCGACGCCGTCGAGCGGCGGGTGCTCGAGACCGATCGCTACGCCGCGCCGGCCGATCCGTATGCCGACACGACGCGCCGCTTCGCACGACTCGGTCGCCCGGTGCCGGGTCTCGCGATCCGCATCAGCGAGCCGGGGACCGGGCGGGCGATGGGCGAGCGCGAGGTCGGCGAGCTCGAGATCCAGGGCACGTCGGTGACCCCCGGCTACTACAAGCACCCCGAAGCGACCGCGGCGGCGTTCCGGGACGGCGGCTGGTTGCGGACCGGCGACCTCGCCTACATCGTCGACGGCGAGTTGGTCGTGTGCGGCCGCATCAAGGACGTGATCATCGTCGGCGGGCGCAACGTCTTTCCCGAAGACGTCGAGCGGGCGGTCGCCGACATCGACGGGGTGCGGGCCGGCAACGTCATCGCGTTCGGCGTCGAGGGTCGCCGCGGCCGCGAGGGCGTGGTGGTCGTGTGCGAGACGAAGGCCGACGACTCGGGCCCCGTGCGCGACGCGGTGGCCAAGCGGGTTCGCCAAGCGGTCGGGATCCCGCCGCACGAGGTCGTGCTGGTCGGCGCCGGCGCGCTGCCGAAGACGTCGTCGGGCAAGTTGCAGCGATCGCTGTGCCGCGACCGGTACCTCAACGCCGAGCTGACGGTCGACTGAGCGCCGCGGTCAGGCCGAGCGGAAACCGTCCATCACCGCGGCCCACCGCTCGGGGTCGGACTTGTACGGCGCGTAGAAGCTGACGCGGTCCATGACGTCGCCGTAGCGCGACAGCATCAGCTTCGGGATCTCCTCGGGCTCGCCGCGGATCGCGAAGGCCTGAAGCACGTCGTCGTCGATGCGCCGGCCCATCTCCTGCCACTCGCCCTGCTTGGAGAGCAGGTTCAGCTCGGACTGCAGATCGCCCCATCCGTGGAGATCGAGCACCGGCCGGTAGTTCGGCGTCGACGCGTAGAACGCGACCTGCTCGCGGGTGCCACGGTCGGCCGCTGCGATCTCCTCTTCGGTGGTTCCGGTGATCACGAACACCGGGCACGAGATCTGGAAATCGGCGCGCGTCCTGCCGGACTTCTCGAGCCCGCGCTCGATCGCCGGCAGCGTCACCTCGCGGAAGTAGCGCTCGGTGGTGAAGCCGTGCGCGAGCAGGCCGTCGCCCACCTCGCCCGCGACCTCGGTCATCCGCTCGCCGACCGCGGCGAGGAAGACCTTGGGGTTGCCGTGTGGATTGGGCCCCGGATCGAAGAACGGCGTCATGAGGGTGTGCCGGTAGAAGTCGCCGCGGAAGTCCAGCTTGGTGCCGTCGTTCCACGAATCCCAGATGGCGCGGGTGGCGAGGATCAGCTCGCGCATCCGGGCTGCCGGATGCGACCACGTCGCCGAGAATCGCTTCTCGACGTGGGCCTTGATCTGGCTGCCCAGCCCGAGCATGAAGCGCCCGCCGGAGTACGCCTGCAGGTCCCAGCCGACGTTGGCCAGGTGCATCGGGCTGCGCGGGAACGCGACCGCGATGCCGGTGCCCAGCTCGAGCCGCTCGGTGTGCTCGGCCGCGAGCAGCAGCGGGAAGAACGGGTCGTGATTCGTCTCGGCGGCCCACGCGCCGTCGTATCCGGCGTGTTCGAGATCGCGTGCCGCGCCGGCGGCGCGCGCCAGGTCGCCCGGAATGCCTCCGTCAACTTTCATCAGCGGCGACGCTAGCTTCGCCGTCGAGATGGAGGATTGGGAGCGCCGGTTCCGCGCGCCACAGATCGGGTTCCCGTCGTGGGCCCGCGACGCGCCCGACCGGCTGGCGGTCGCCACCGACGAGGGCGGGTCGTGGCAGGTGCACGCGTGGGACCGCGCGTCCGGCCATCGCGGCGCGGTCAGCGACGAGCCCATCGGCGTCATGGGCGGCGACCTGACACCGGACGGCGAGGGCGTCGTCTGGTTCCACGACGTCACCGGTGACGAGCGCGGCCACTGGCTGGTCGCGCCGTTCGACGCCGACGCCGACGCCGGCACCGCGACCCCGGGCAAGCTCCTCGACGGCGTGCCCGACGGGTGGTCGGAAGGGCTGGCGCTCGGCCGTGACGTGGTGGCCTTGGGCGTCGCCGACGGCGAGGGGTTCGACGTGTGGATCGCGCGCCGGGCGGCGGCGCCGATCCGCGTCCACCGCCACGTCGAGTACCTCCACGTCGGCCCGCTCTCACGAGACGAGACGCTCGTCGCGTACGGCCACGCCGAGCACGGCGACGTCGTGCACCTCGCGGTGCGCGTCATCGACAGCCGCACCGCCGAGACCGTCGGCGAGCAATGGGACGGCCGCGGTCTCGGGCTCACGCCGGTGGCCTTCTCGCCGGTGACCGGCGACCCCCGGTTGGTGCTGCAGCACGAGCGGTCAGGACTCGAGCGGCCTGCGATGTGGAACGTCGCCACCAACGAGCGCGTCGACCTCGAAGTCGGTCTCCCCGGCGATGTCACCGTTGCCGGCTGGTACCCGGACGCCGGCGCGCTCCTGCTCGTGCACGGGTACGAGGGCCGCGATCAGTTGCACCGGCTCGACCTCGCCGACGGCGCCCTGGTCGCGCTGACGCACCCTCCCGGCACGCTGGCCGGCGCGGGTGTCCGGCCGGACGGCGACGTCTGGTACCGGCTCTCGAGCGGGGCGGTCCCCCCGGCGGTGCGCAGCCTCGCCACTGGCGCCGACGTCGTCGCGCCCGTCGGCCAACCGGCGCCGGGCGGCCGGCCGTACGAGTCGTGGTGGTTCACCAACCCGAACGGCGACCGCGTCCACGGCTTCTTCGTCGAGCCGGACCGGCCCGGCCCGCATCCGGTCGTGATGCTCGTGCACGGCGGTCCGACGTGGGCCTACACCGACATGTTCCAACCCGACGTCCAGGCCTTCGTCGACCGGGGGTTCGCGGTCGGCGTCGTCAACTACCGCGGCTCGACGGGCTACGGGGTTCGGTGGCGAGACTCCCTCCTCGGCAATCCCGGCTTCCCCGAGTGCGAGGACGTGGCTGCCGGGCTCGACGATCTGGTGGCGCGCCGGGTGGCCGATCCGGCCCGAGCCGTCCTCGCCGGCCGGTCGTGGGGCGGGTACGTCACCTTGCTCGGGCTCGGTCTCCAGCCCGACCGATGGGCGCTCGGGCTGGCCGGCGTGCCCGTCGCGGACTACCCGGCGGCCTACGAGGACGAGGCGCCGGGCTTGCAGGCGTATGACCGCAGCCTGTTCGGCGGCAGCCCGGAAGAACTGCCCGATCTGTACCGCGAGCGATCACCGCTGACCTACGTCGATCGGGTGCGGGCGCCGGTGTTCATCTGGGCCGGCGACAACGACAGCCGCTGCCCGATCCGGCAGATCCTCAACTACGTCGACGCCCTCCGCGAGCGGGGCCGCGACGTCGAGCTCTACCGCTACGACGCCGGCCACGGCGCCATGGTCGTCGAGGAGAAGGTGGCGCAGATGCGGCGCCAGCTGGACTTCCTGGACCGAGGGCTTCAGCAGGGCCGCTGACGTGCCGAAACCCCGCTGGTGACCGCCTGGTCCCGGCGGCTGGGGGGGACGTTCGCCTCCCCTCGCGCCTTCGTACCACTGGGCAGCGACAAGGTCGCGGTGGGGTTCGTGGTCGGGACGGGCATCCTCGTGGCCGCGTCGCCGCGCCCCTTGGGCGTGCCGCTGCTGCCCCTGGTCGGCTTGGCGGCCATCGCGATCGCCGGTTGGGGTTTCACGCGCCACCGGCTGGGCCGGGTGCTGCCGGCCGGCGCCGGCCCGATCGACCCGGGCCTCCTGCTCGTCGCCGGCCTGGCCGGCCAGGCCTGCGGGTGGGCCATGGGCGCGGGCAACAGCCATCCCTCGGTGCCGGGTCAGATCCTCTTCCTCGCGTCGTACCCGTTCGCCGCCGCCGGGCTGGTGTCGATGGTGCGCGGGCGCGTGCCCGACCGTTCGGTCGACGTCCTGGTCGAGGCGGTCCTGGCCGGGATCGTCGTCGACATGGTCGTCTGGACCGCGGCCGTCACTCGCCATCTCGACGGCGGGCTCGGCGCCCGGCAGATCGTCGCCGCGCTCCTGTTCCCCGCGCTCGACGCCGGTCTCATCGCGATGGCGATCCGGGTCGTGCTCGTCGGCTACGACCAGGCGACCGGGCCGCGGGCGCTCGCCATCGGCATCGGCGCCCAACTGGCGGCTCACGTCTCGTTGGCCGTCATCGCGCTCACCGGCTGGTCGAACCCCGACTCGGCGGTGCGGCTCATGGCGGTGCTCGGGATCGGCATGTCGGCGGTCGGCCTCGCGCACGCCTCGATGGCGGTCGTCTTCGAACCCCAGGCCACCGACCGCGCCCGGTTGTCCGTCGGTCACCCGGCGATCGTCGCCGGCGGGTCGCTGGTGGCCCCGGGCGTCCTGTGCGCGCAGGCGTTGCGACACGACACCCTTTCGCCGGGTCTCGCCCTCGGGTCGGCGGCGCTGGCCCTGCTCATGGTCGGCCACCTGATCCACCTCATTCGCCGGCGCGCCGACGTCGAGCACCGCACCGAGCACGACCCGCTGACCGGGCTGCCGAACCGGGTCCTGTTCGACGACCGCCTGGAGGTCGCGCTGGCGCGGGCCCGTCGAAACGGCTGGAACGTCTGCGTGATGTACCTCGACCTCGACCGTTTCAAGGACGTCAACGACAGCCTCGGCCACGCCGCCGGCGACGAGCTCCTCCGCTCGGTCGCCCGGCGCCTGCGCGACACCGTGCGCGAGGAGGACACGATCGCACGCCTCGGCGGTGACGAGTTCACGCTGCTGCTGCCCCAGATGCCCACACGCGAGACGGTGGCGGTGGTGGCCGAGAAACTCGTGCACTGCTTCGCGACCCCGTTCGTCATCGGTGGTCGAGAGTTGTTCGTCAGCACCAGCGTCGGGGCGGCGGTGTACCCGCTCGACAGCGACGACGCCGAGTCGCTGATGACGAACGCCGACGCCGCGATGTACCAGGCCAAGGAGCTCGGTCGGAACGGCTTCTGCATCTACGACGCGCGGATGCACGTCACCGCGGCGGCGCGCCTGGAGCTCGGCAGCCAGTTGCGGACCGCGGCCGACCGCGACGAGCTGGTGCTGTACTACCAGCCGAAGGTCGACCTCCGCACCGGTCGGATCGTCGGCAGCGAGGCGCTGGTGCGGTGGCGTCATCCCGAGCACGGGCTCATGTCGCCCAGCGAGTTCATCCCGCTGGCCGAGGAGACCGGGATCATCGTCGAGCTCGGCCGGTGGGTGCTCGAGCGCGCCTGTCAGCAGAACCGCGAGTGGCAGGCCCTCACGACCTGGCCGCTGACCGTCTCGGTCAACCTGTCGGTGCGGCAGTTCCAGCAGGATTCGGTGACGGACATGGTCGCATCGACGTTGCGGCGGACCGGCCTCGAGCCGCACTGCCTCGAGCTCGAGCTCACCGAGACGATGGCGTTGCACGGGCCCGACGCCATGCGGGAGGCACTCCATGACCTGCGGGCCATGGGCGTCCAGTGCTCGATCGACGACTTCGGCACTGGGTACTGCGGGCTGTCACACCTGACGCGCTTCCCGCTCGACCGCCTCAAGATCGACAAGTCGTTCGTCGACCAGATCAAGGTCACGGAGGCCGACGCCGCGGTCGTGGCCGCGATCATCGCCATGGGCCACTCGCTCGGGCTCGAGGTGGTGGCCGAGGGCGTCGAGACCGAGGAGCAGCTCGAGTACCTGATGTCGTGCGGGTGCGACCAGGTGCAGGGGTACATCTTCAGCCATCCGCTCCCGCCCGACGGCTTCGCCGACCTCCTCGCCGACACCGCGGAGCGCGGGAGAGCGACCGAACTCACCGTTTCCTGACCGTCGGCATCGGGAACGCGTGGGGGCATGTCCCTGGCACTGTTCGTACTCCGCATCGTCGTCGGCGTGCTGTTCATCGGCCACGGTGCCCAGAAGCTCTTCGGGTCATTCGGCGGTCACGGCCCCGAGGGCACCGGCCAGTTCTTCGAGCAGCTCGGCTACCGCCCAGGCAAGCGCCACGCGGTGCTGGCCGGGCTGGCCGAGTCCGGCGGTGGCCTGCTCCTCGCCCTCGGCCTGCTGACCCCACTCGCCACCGCCATCATCATCGGGGTGATGGTGAACGCCATCGGATCGGTCCACGCGCGCAACGGGCCCTGGGTGACGAACGGCGGCTACGAGTACCCGCTGGTGCTCATCGCCGCGATGTACGCCGTGGCTGCGACCGGCCCCGGCGTGGCGTCGATCGACCACGCGTTGGGGCTCAGCCTTCAGGGTGCGGCGTGGGGTCTGATCTCCCTCGCCGTCGGCCTGGCGTCCGGCGCCATCGTGCTGAGCCTGCGCAAGCCGGTACCCGAGCCCGAGGCCGAGGCCACTCCCGAGTCGGCCGAGCCGCGTGAGACGCGTGCCGGCGAGGGTCGGGCCTCAGCGCCCCTCTCCTCGGAGGAAACGCTCGAGCTCGGCGGCTAGCTCGTCGCCCGACGGCAGGCCGTCCGGCCCGCCGGACAGCGGATTGGCGAACCGGTCCGCCTCCTCGTCGAGTTGGGCTTCGAGAGCCCGCACCATCGCGGTGTGCTCGGCGTTGCCGGCGACCAGCTCGTCGACGCGGTCGCGGTGGGCCCGCGCCTCGGTCCGCAACTCGGTGGTGTCCGCGCCCACGCCGGCAACGCGCTGCAATGTCTCCAGCAATGCCGCCGACGCGTCGGGGTACGGCATCGCCGAGACGTAGTGCGGAACTCGAGCCCAGAGGCCGACCGCCGCCAGACCGCCGGCCGCGAACCGAGCTTCGATCGCCGACTCGATCCCCGCAGGAACGTCGATCGTGACCGGGAGGAAGCCGACGTCGGCGGCGAGATCCGGCGTCGTCGCCGTGGCCACGACGCGCGCCGGCCGGGTGTGGGGGACCGGCGCCGGGAAGCCGCCGAGGCCGACCGCGAGCGCGACGCCGAACTGCGTGGCCAGCGTGAACACGGCATCGCAGAAGCCGCGCCACTCGTGGTCCGGCTCGGGACCGACGAGGAACAGCGCGTCCCGGCCGACGGCCCGCGCCGGCATCGCCAGCAACCGCGTCTCCGGCCAGGTGAGGCCGGTGTTGATGCCGTCCTCCAGGTGCATCACCGGGCGGCGGGCCCGGTGATCGAGCAGCCGGTCGTCGTCGAAGGTCGCGACGACCGTCGGCGTCCCAGTGCTCATCAGGGTGGCCAGCGCGGTCTCGGCCGCGGCCCCGGCGTCGATCCAGCCCTCCATCGCGACGACGAGGACCGGGCGGGCCAACGACAGGTTCGTCGCATCCGAGGTCAGCTCGTAGAGGGCCATGGGTCAGGGCATCGCGTCCAGCGCCAGGTCGGCGCGCTCGGCCAGGTAGCCGACCTGGCCGGTCATCGTCTCGAACGCGGCACCATCCTGCCCCATCACCCCGGCGACGTAGCGCGAGTACACGCCCTCCAGGATGCACGCCAGCTTCCAGTACGCGAACGCGATGTAGAAGTCGAGGTGCTCGACGTCGCGGCCGGAGCGGGCGGCGTACCGCGCTCGCAGCTCGGCCCGGGTCGCGAAGCCGTCGAGCGTCGTCGCCGCGCCGACGAGGGCGGCCGGGCCGGGGTCGGCGGCCTCGGCCCAATAGACCATCAGGAGTCCGACGTCAGCGAGCGGGTCGCCGAGCGTGCACAGCTCCCAGTCGAGCACCGCGCTGACGCGGCCGTCGGCGCCGATCATCGTGTTGTCGAGCCGGTAGTCGCCGTGGACGATGGTGGCCGGCCCCTGGTCCGGGATCAGCTTCGCGAGCCGCTCGTGCACCGAGTCGACGAGCGGGATCTCGCGCGACTTCGACTGCGTGAACTGCGAGTGCCATCGGCGGAGCTGCCGGTCGATGTACCCCTCGCGCCGGGCGAGGTCGCCGAGGCCGACACGATCGATGTCGACCGCGTGGATGTCGGCGAGCACGTCGACGAGCGACTCGCTCGCGATGCGGCGTTGCTGCGGAGTGAGCGCGGCCCGAACGGTGTCGACATCGCGCGCGATCGTGCCCTCGACGAACCCCATGACGTAGAACGGTTGGTCGTTGACCGCGGCGTCGTCGCAGAACCCGATGGCCGGCGGCACCGGTACCGGCGTCGATCCGAGCGCCGAGATGATCCGGTACTCGCGGCCCATGTCGTGGGCGGTGGCGAGGATCTGGCCGAGGGGCGGCCGCCGGAGGACGTACCGGTGCCCGGCCCGGTCCGTGACCCGGAAGGTCAGATTCGATCGGCCGCCCGCGATCAGGGCGAACTCGAGCGGCGGTTCGACACCGCCGACGTTGGCCTGGAACCATGCCGTCACCGGCTCGACGGCGACTCCCCCGTTGGTCCCTCCCATCCGATGCACGCTACCGGACCGGAATCGGACGGCCCCCGAACCGGTTGGAGACCCTGATGAGTGTGATCGAGATCACTGATGCGACATTCGAGGCCGACGTCATCGAGAAGTCGAAGGACGTCCCGGTGGTCGTCGACCTCTGGGCGCCATGGTGCGGACCGTGCCGGACGCTCGGGCCCATCATCGAGAAGGTGATCGACGAGACCGAGGGCCGCGTCGTGCTGGCCAAGGTCAACGTCGACGAGAACCCCAACGTCAGCGCGGCGTTCCAGGTGCAGTCGATCCCCGCGGTCTACGCGCTGAAGGACGGCAAGGTCGTCGACGGCTTCATCGGCGCCCAGCCCGAGCCGGCGGTGCGGGCGTTCGTGGATCGGCTCGCGCCGGCTGCCTCCGAGGCCGACCAGCTGGCCGCCGCGGGTGACGAGGCGTCGCTGCGCAAGGCCCTCGAGCTCGAGCACGACCACGCCGGCGCGATCGTCGGGTTGGGCGAACTGCTCGCGGCTCGCGGCGACGGCGAGGAGGCCTTGGCGCTCTTGGCGCGCATCCCCGAATCGGCGGAGACGCGCCGGGTCGCGGCGCTGGCCCGCGTCGGCGACGAGGTGCAGGGCGACGACGACATCGAGACGAGGCTGGACGCGCTGTTGGAGCAGGCGAAGGACGACGACGCGCGCCAAGAGTTCGTCGACCTGCTCGAGCTGCTGGGCCCGGACGACCCGCGCACCGCCGACTATCGCAAGAAGCTCGCGTCGCGGCTGTACTGACGCGCTGGTGATCTCCCGCCGGGACGGGCACCTGCTCTGGGTGGGCGGGCCGGTTCCACCGGGCGCCGACGCCATCACCCTCGGCCCGCTCGTGTCGGTGCGTCGCGCGTGTGCCGGCGACGACCACCTGCTGGCCCACGAGGCAGCCCACGTCGAGCAGTGGCGCCGGCTCGGCGTGTTCGGGTTCCTCCGGCGCTACGTCGGGGCGTACTGCTGGTTGCGGGTCCGCGGGTACGGCCATTGGGCGGCGTACCGGCGCATCCCACTCGAGGTCGAAGCTGAGTGGGCGGCGCGCCGGGGCGACCGCACGAACAGCACCTGACACGTTTGACAGCTCCGTTGCCGGGGCAATAGTCTGCGAACACTTATTCGATCTGCTTCCCCCTCGGTCGCTGGCTGTCGGCATGGTGCGGAGGCGCGGGATGGGTGATCGCTTGGCCGAGCTGCCCAGGGTGGTCACGAGTGGCCGTCGCCGGTAGAGTCGCCTCGCCGCTTCCCCCTGGACCGTGTTCGTCCGCGGGAGCGCGCCGTGCCCGACCTGCTCCGCCCGCCGCCACCGATGAGCTGGCGCGACCGGGGTCTCGCCGTCCTCGACACGATTCGTTCGGCCGCGCCGATCGCGTGGTTCGCCGGTGCCGCGGTACTGGTCGCGGTCGGGGTGGTCGCGTTGCTCGTTGCCGGGCGGGCGGGCGGCGCACCGCGGCCCGTCGTGCGGTTGCCGCGCGCCGACACGGTGACGACCGCGCCGGGTTCGCCGTCGGAGGGAGAGGGGCTCGTGGTGCACGCCGCGGGTGCGGTGGTGCGCCCCGGCGTCTACCGCGTCCCGGCCGGGTCGCGCGTGAACGACGTGGTCAACGCCGCGGGTGGGCCGGCGGCCGATGCCGACGTCGACCAGCTCGACCTCGCCGCGAAAGTGGGCGACGGCGACCGGGTGTACGTGCCGCGCCGCGGCGAGACCATGCCGAGCGCGAACGCCAACGGGAGCGCGGCCCCGGCGGGCCCGGTCGACCTCAATCGGGCCACGGTCGAGCAGCTGGACGGCCTGCCGGGCGTCGGGCCGGCGACCGCGAAGGCGATCGTCGATTGGCGCACGCGGCATGGCCGGTTCCGTTCGGTGCAGGACCTGCTCGACGTCCCAGGCATCGGGCGGTCGAAGCTCGACCGGCTCGAGGCGCTGGTCGTCGTCCGGTGACCGATCGTGAGTGACGTCGCCGCAGTGATGATGGCGATGGGCGCGGCGGCTGGCGCGTGGATGGCGAAGCCGGTGCCGCTGTGGCTGGCGGTCGCGGCGGCGTTGCTGGCCTTCGTGCGCCGGTGGCCGATGCTGCTCTGGCTCGCCGTCGCGCTGGCCGGATCGGGGCTGGCGGCTCGATCGTGGTCGGGCCTTCACCCGGTGACCACCGGCGAGTGGTCCGGCCCGGTCACGTTGGTCTCCGATCCGGCGCCGGCACCCGATGGTTCCGGCGCGATCACGTTCATCGCGCGCGTGAACGGGAAGCGGCTGCAGGGCTGGGCCTGGGGGCGGGCCGCCGACGCGACCCGCGACCGGTTGGCGGGCGACCGGCTGGTCGTGGACGGCCGGGTGAGCCGTACACCGCGACTGCCGGCCGCGGTACGGCGGGAGCTCGCGGCGCGTCACGTCGCCGGGCGCATCACGGTGCGTTCGGTCGGTGATTGGACGCCGGCCGGCGGCGCCGCGGGCCTCGCCAACGGCGTCCGGCGGACCTTGGTGCGGGGCGCGGCGTCGATGCCGGCGGCGCGGCGTTCGCTGTTCACCGGGTTCGTCCTCGGAGACGCGCGCGGCCAGGCTCCTGACGTCGTCGCCGACTTCCGCGCGTCGGGCCTCGCTCACCTCCTCGTCGTCTCCGGCGAGAACGTGGCCTTCGTCCTGGCCCTGGCGGCGCCGTTGCTCGGGCGCCTGCCGCTGGCCGGTCGGCTGGTGTGCGGCCTCGCCATCCTCGGCCTGTTCGGCGTGCTGACGCGGTGGGAGCCGTCGGTGTTGCGCGCCGAGGCGATGGCCGCGATCGCGTTGGTCGCCATCGTCGCCGGCCGCCCGGTCTCGGCGATCCGGCTGCTGGCGCTGGCCGTCACCGGGCTCTTGCTGACCGACCCGCTGCTCGTCGGCTCGACCGGCTTCCTCCTGTCGGTCGGCGCCACCGTCGGCATCGCGTTGCTGGCCCGGCCGCTCGCCGACGCGCTGCCCGGGCCGCGGCCGATCGCCGCCGCGCTGGCGGTCACCGTTGCCGCGCAGATCGGCGTCGCGCCGGCGTTCCTGCCGGCGTTCGGGGGGTTGCCGGTCGCGACCGTGCCGGCGAACCTCCTGGCGTTGCCGGCCGCCGGGCCGGTGATGATGTGGGGTCTCGCGGCGGGGATCCCTGCCGGCCTCGCCGGCGGCCGCCTGGCGATGCTGCTCCACGTGCCGACCTCGCTCGCCATCGGGTGGGTCGGGCGGGTGGCATCGGTCGCCGCCGACCTGCCGCTCGGGCAGATGCGCGGGCCACAGCTGCTCGCGCTCGCACTCGCCGCGGTCGTGCTCGTCGTCGCGTCGCGCCGCGGTGCCCGGCGCGTCGCCGCGTTGGCGCTGGTCGTCGGGCTCGGTGCGGTCGCGCAACCGGGATTGG
>JAODBK010000113.1 GCA_025463925.1 Acidimicrobiales bacterium
ACTGGCGGTGTTTTGCTCAGGAGTCTTTCTGTCATTTGCCGGGCACTTCATCATGATCACGGGACCTGATTCGCTTGCCATGCAGGTTCTCTTCAGCGTCGCAGGGATTTCGATCATGACGTGCGACGCCTATTACGTCTCCTGGTCGAAACGGCAGGACTACAAACCCGTTCTCAGCACGCGATCCTGACCACCGCGGTCATGGCGAATCCGGAGACGGAAGGCTCTGGCGGATGCTCGGCGTGCCTGCGGATGATGATGGCTCGATGTTTCTAGACAACCTGCGCCACACGTTCCCGCGCGGCCGGCAGCACCTCGCGCGCGAAAATTCCGGCGGAATGCAACACTTCTTCCTGACTGAGATTTCCGAATGAAAACTGGCTGATGAAATAATTTGCGCCGGCTTCCTCGGCCATTTTTCTCACCTGCTCGCGGATCGTAGCTGACGATCCCGCGATCGCACCACCGTTCTGCACGACGCTGTCGAAATCCTCGGGGATCCTGGCATAACGCGGCTGGGTGCCGTGCTTCTTCCAGAGTTTCATGAAGCTTGCATGGAATACCGGCCAGGCCCGGCGGCCGCGTTCCATCGCTTCGCGATCGGTATCGGCCGCGACGACGAAGCGGTTGATCCCGAGCAACGGCAATCGATCCGGCGAATTTCCCGCCGCCGCCCATTCGGCACGATAACGATCGGTGATCTCGCGCACCCGCGGCAACGGCCCGCCACAGACGACATTGATCCTGTTTTGCGCCGGCCACGCCACGCCGTCGGGCACCGGCACCGCGTACCATAATGGTGGATGCGGAAGCTGCGCCGGCTTCATATCGATCGGCACGTTCTCGAAATGATAGTGCTTGCCCCGAAAATTCACTTCCGTCTGCGTCAAGGCCTGCATGATGACGGTATAGGCCTCGACATACATCGCCGGCGCCTGATCCGGGTCGACGCCGAAATAGTGCAACTCATGCGGCGATGCACCGCGGCCGATGCCGACCTCGATCCGGCCCTGGCTCAAATGATCGAGCATGCAGATTTCTTCGGCAAGCCGCAGCGGGTGATGCGCCGGCAGCACGTAGACGAGCGCGCCGAGGCGCAGGCGTTTGGTGCGCTGCGCGACGGCGGCAAGGAACACGCTTGGCGACGGCGCTAGATTGAGCGGCGTCGAATGATGCTCGCTCATATGATAGGTGCGGAATCCGGCGCGGTCGTAGAACTCGATCAATTGCAGCCGGTTTTCATATTGTTCGCCGAGCGGGTAACGCCCGTGGTCATTTTGATCGAAGATGCCGAACTGCATTGCCCCACCCGTCTAACGCGTTTCCTGGCACCGGCGGATACGGGATCTCCGTCCCGCCGGCGCCAGCGCCTTAGACCTGAGTGATACCACCATCGGCCACCAGGTCGATACCGGTACTATAGCTGCTGTCGTCCGAGGCCAGAAACAGAATGGCGGAGGCCATCTCTTCCGGGCGGCCGATCCGGCCGAGCGGCGTGATCGAGGAAAAGAACGCACGGGCGCCATCGGCCTCTTCCCTGGTCTTGAACTGACCGTCGATGATGGGCGTATCGATCGCCCCCGGTGACAATGTGTTTACGCGGATGCCGCGATCCTTCAATTCCATCGCCCAGGTCCGCGCAAAGGAGCGCATCGCGGCTTTGGTCGCCGCATAAGTCCCGTGTTCGGGCAAGCCCTTCAGATGCAGGCCGGAAGAGACCAGCACGACGGAACCGCCCTTGCGCATCAGGGGCAACGCCTTCTGTACGGTGAAGTAGACGCCGCGGGCGTTGATCCCGAACGTCTTGTCGAAATGCGCAGGCGTCGCATCCTGCGTGGACACGCGTTCGACAAAGCCGGCGCTGGCGACGACGATGTCGACTGCGCCTTTTTCGTCCCTGATCCTGCCATAGAGCCGATCAAGGTCGTCCAGGTTGGCAACGTCGGCCTGCACCGCCGTGACGTTCTTGCCGATCTCGGTTTTGGCTCTGTCCAGTTCGCTCTGGCGGCGCCCAACAATGAACACGTAGGCGCCCTCCTCCACGAACCTCTTCGCAGCCGCAAGGCCGATGCCGCTCGATCCACCAGTGACGACGGCAATTTTTCCATTCAGTTTGGACATGACACAGTTCCCTTCTTTGGACGCGCGCGGCCGTTCGGCAAGCGCGCGCCGATGGTGACACTTCGATTTGGAGGACCGAGGCCGGCGCCTACACCGCTCCGACGGCCGTTTTGATCAGGCCGCCTTGCTTGCCTTCAGGCGGTCCAGCACCGGCAGCAGTTCCGAGGGATCGGGACGCTGCGTGTAGTCGGGGTTGACTTCGGAGTAAGCGATGGTGCCGTCGGTGCCGATCACGTAACGCGCCGGCATCGGCAATACCCAGGACGGATCGTCATTGAAGACAGGCAAGTCATTCTTGAAGCCCTTGTAAAGTTCCACCAGATAATCCGGCAACGCGAAGCGAATACCGAATGCGTTGGCGACTTCGCTTCTAACGTCGCTCAGGATCGGGAAACCCAGCTTGTTTTCGCGCTGCGACTTGCGGCTGTTTGGCGCCGTCTGCGGTGAGATCGCGACAAGACTGGCGCCGCGTGTGGCGATGTCCGGGAGCGCGGCCTGCAACGCCTGCAACTCCAGATTACAGTACGGACACCAGACGCCACGATAGAACGAAATCACCAGAGGCCCCCGAGCGAGCCGTTCGCGGGAGGAAACCGGGTTGCCGTCGGGGTCCTTGAGGGTGAATTCCGGCGCGGCGTCGCCGGCCTTTTTCGCACGCTGCGCCTGGCCGGTTTTGATCAGCTCGGCAGTGGCGCGGCTCATCGTATCGAGCGCCTCCTTGGTCGGCTGCCGCAGCCACCGGCCAGAGATGAAATCGGCTTTGAAGGCATCGAGGCGGTCTTGCAGGTCCATCGGAATCTCCATTATCTGGGTTGGCCCGCAACATCTGGTCCATTTGCCGGGAAAGGGGTATATGGCAAGTATGGACAACATTTATCTGAAATTCGAATGAGTGACCGATTGCAGGAGTTGGACGTTTTTGTGCGTGCCGCGGAGAGCGGCAGTTTTTCTCGCGCTGGCCGCGAACTCGGACTGTCGCAGCCCTCGATCTCGCGTATCGTCGGCGAACTGGAAACGCGGCTCGGCGTCACACTGCTGCTGCGGACCACGCGTCGCATCACCGTGA
>JAODBK010000011.1 GCA_025463925.1 Acidimicrobiales bacterium
GCCGCGGGCGCGGCCGTTGGCGGCCTCGGCGCCGGAGTCGCCGGCACCGACAACGGATCGGCGGCCGGCAACGCCGCCGGCGCGGCCGGGTCGGGCGGTGGATCAGCGACGGGTACCGGCACCGACGCCGGCACCGCGAACGGCCCGGCGGCCGCCGAGCCGGCGGGCGGGAACGGCGGCGCGACCGATGTCGGCGTGACCGCGACCACGATCACGCTCGGCAACGTCTCGACTCTGACCGGTCCGGTGCCGGGCGTCTTCGAAGGTGCCGTGATCGGCACGCAAGCCGCGGTGGCCTACATCAACAGCCTCGGCGGCATCTACGGTCGCCGGCTCAAGGTGGATTCCCGCGACGACCAGTTCGACACCGGACAGAACCGCGCCGTGACCCTCGACCTGCTCGGGAAGGTGTTCGCCTTTGCCGGATCGTTCTCGTCGTACGACGACGCCGCCGTCAACGAGATCAAGTCGTCGGGCATCGTGGACGCCTCGGTCGCGCTCACCGACGCTCGCCGGGCGATCAGCAACAACTTCTCGGTCGCGCCGGGCCACAAGGGCTGGCGGACCGGCCCGCTCAACTACTTCAAGGCCAAGTTCCCGGACAGCGTGCTGAAGACCGGTGCCATCTACTACGACATCCCCTCGGCGAAGGGGTCCTACGACGGCTGGAAGGCCGCGGCCCAGTCGGTGGGCTACAAGATCATCTACGACCGCGGCGTCCAGCCGACCGAGACCGACTTCACCGCCGACGTGGTGCGCATGCGGAGCAGCGGCGTGAAGTTCGCCTACCTCACGGCGCTCGACTACAAGGCGACGGCCCGGCTCGCCAAGGCGATGGCGCAGCAGAACTTCGCGGTCGACGCGTTCGTGTCCGGCGGCGTGGCCTACGACCCGAACTTCATCACCTTCGCCGGGCCGGCGGCCAACGGCGTGTACAGCGAGCAGCAGATGACGATGTACAACGGCGAGGACGCATCGATCCCCGAGGTGCAGCTGTTCAACAAGTGGGCGCAGCAGGTGAGGCCCGGCTACAAGCCCGACCTCTTCGCGGTGTACGGCTGGGGTTCGGTGCGGCTGCTGGCCGATGCACTGAAGGCAGCCGGGCCCAAGATCACGAGAGCGAGCGTCAACGACGCCATCCGGAAACTCGGCCAATACGACGTCCACGGGCTGATCGCGCCGTCCAACCCCGGCACGAAGGCTCCGCCCACGTGCTACATCGTCGTCAAGATCGACAACGGGAAGTTCGAGCGGTTCGACTCGCCGCCGCCCGCCTTCCGCTGCGCCGACGGCGGGTACTTCAAGGTCGCCGGGACACCGTGACCGCGTCCGTAAAACGCCAAGATTACGATGTGATCCAGACAGCACCCAGGGGTGAGCGGTGGCGTGGGATTTCGAGACCGAGCCGGAGTTCGAGGAACAGCTCGCGTGGATGCGGGCATTCGTCGACCGGGAGCTGATCCCCCTCGAGCCGCTCTTCGACGAGTTGCCGGCCGCGGAGTGGCAGGTCGTCAAGCGCCATTTGCAGGATCAGGTGAAGGCCCGTGGTCTGTGGGGCGCGTTCCTCGACCCGAAGCTCGGCGGCGACGGGCTCGGCCAACTGCACCTGGCGCTGATGTCGGAGATCATCGGCCGCTGCATGATGTCGATGACGATCTTCGGCGTGCAGGCACCCGACAGCGGGAACATGGAGCTGCTGGCGCACGGTGCCACGGACGCCCAGAAGGAACGCTGGCTCTGGCCGAACCTTCGCGGTGACATCTCGAGCGCCTTCGCGCTGACCGAACCGTTCTTCGCGGGCGCCGACCCGACGGTCATCGGCACCACTGCGGTCCAGGACGGCGACGAGTGGGTGATCAACGGCCACAAGTGGTTCATCACCAACGCGTCGGTGGCCGACATCGTGCTGGTGTTCGCCGAGACCAACCCCGACGGTCGGCCGCACCGGCACGCCTCGGTGTTCGTCGTGCCCGCGGGGACGCCGGGCATGGAGATCGTGCGTGACATCGGGACGATGGCGCACCCCGATGTCGAGTACGGGCGGCCGGGGAACCACGCGGAGATCGTGTTCCGCAACTGCCGCGTGCCGGCCGACCACTTGATCGGCCAACCGGGCGAGGGCTTCACGCTCGCCCAGCAGCGACTCGGCGGCGGTCGCATCCACCACGCCATGCGATGGCTGGGCCAGGCGCAGCGATCGCTCGACATCATGTGCGAGCGAGCGGTGTCGCGGACCTCGCACGGCAAGCTGCTCGCGCAGCATCAGATGGTGCAGGACTACGTCGCGCTGTCGCACATGGAGATCCAGGCCGCCCGGCTGCTCACGTTCCAGACGGCGTGGAAGATGGACAGACACGGCGCCGCCGCGGTGCGGGCCGAGCTCGGCATGATCAAGGCGCACGTGTCGAAGGTCGTCCTCGCGGTGCTCGACCGGACGATTCAGGTGTGCGGGGCGCTCGGCTACTCGAGCGACCTCCCGGTGGAATCGTGGTATCGCTCGACACGGTTCGGCCCGATCGGTGACGGCCCCGACGAGCTGCACAAGTCGGTGCTGGCCCGCACGCTGATGAAGCGGTACTCGCCGGTGGAGGGATGGCCGACCGAGCACCTGCCGAGCCGCCGTCCCGCGGCCGAGGCGAAATGGGCCGAGCTGCGCGCCCGGGCCGGGATCGCGTGATCGATCACGACCGTCGGGTGAGTCGGCGGGCGATCGGTGCCGTGTTCTTCGACTTCGCCGGGACGCTGTTCGACGATCGCGCCCTGCGCGGGGTCCACCTGCACCAGCTGCGGTTCGTGGCCGCCGCCGCCGGCGTGCCGGCATCCGACGACCAGCTCCGCGCCGCCTACCGCGAGGGCATGAGCGCGGCCTACCGGACGGTGGCGAGCCGGCGTTCGTACCGGCACCGCGAACTGTTCGGTGCCGCCTTCACGGCGATGGCCGACGCGCTCGGCGGCACGATCGGCGAGGCGACCGCGCAGGAGGCCGTCGATCGCCAGTACCGGGCGACGATCGACGCGGCCGTGCTCCGACCGGACTGCCTCAGCACGGTCGAGGCGTTGCGCGCCGCCTCGATCCACGTGCAGATCGTGTCGAACATCGACGACGAGCAGCTCGACCCGATGCTCGACCGCCTCGGCTTGCGCAAGGTGATCGACGCCGCCACCAGCTCCCAGGAAGCCGGGTCCTGCAAACCCGACCCCGCGATCTACTGGATGGCGTTGGCGAAGGCCGGCATCGAGCCGTCGCAGGGCCTGTTCGTCGGCGACAGCGTGCGCCACGACGTCGAAGGCCCGGCGTCGATCGGCATGCCCACCGCGTGGCTCGCACCCGCGGGGGCCGACCCGGGGGACGGGCACCCAGGTGTCGTGATCCACGCCCTCGGCGACGTGCTCGACATCGTCGGCGTGGGAGTTCGCCGATGACGACCGCGCCCTTGCAGCAATTCCTCGACGGCGCGCTCGGCGACCGCGTGCCGATCACCGTGACGCCCATGACCGGCGGCGGCTCCTGCGAGGTGTTCGCCGTCGGGCGCGGTCCATCTCGATGGGTGCTGCGGCGGGCGCCTCGCCACGCCAGCTCGTCGACCGCCCATGACGTGCTGCGCGAGTTCCGCATCCTCGACGCGATCAAGGACGAGCCGGTCTCGATCGCCCGGCCCGTCGTCTCCTGCGACGACGCAGAGGTGTTCGGCGCGCCCTTCTACGTGATGGATCGCATCGACGGCCGCCCCATCCTTCAGGGCGTGCCCGACGGGTGGGCGGCGGCCCCGGAGACGCACGGCCGGGCACTCGAGGAGCTCGTCGACGCGCTGGTCGCGATCCACGCCGTCGACTGGCGAAGGTGCGGGCTGGGCGACATGGCTCCCGCCGCCGACTACCTGTCGCGCCAGCTCGCCCGGTGGGTCAGCCAACTCGACTCGTACGGCGGGCGCGACCTGCCCGCCGCCCGGCGGATCGCCGGCTGGCTCGACGCTCACCGTCCCGCGGACCAGCAGCACGCGCTGTGCCATGGCGACTACAAGCTCGACAACGTGCTGTTCGCCCCCGACGCGCCACCGCGCCTGCTCGCGGTCGTCGACTGGGAGATGGCGTCGATCGGCGACCCGCTGGTCGATCTGGCGTGGGCCCTCATCTTCCACCCCGGGCCCGAGGGCACCATGCGCCTGGGCATGGCCAAGGCCCCGACGTTCGACACCGCGCATCTCCCCGACCGGGCGCAACTCGTCGATCGCTACGCGACCCGGTCGGGCCGCGACGTCTCGCCGATCGGTTGGTACGACGTGTTCGCCCGCTGGAAGCTCGCCATCGTCCTCGAAGGCAGTTACGCGAAGTTCCTCCGCGGCCTCTCCGACAAGCCGATCCACGAGCACTTCGGATCCCAGGTGGACCTGCTGCTCGGGAGCGCGACGACCCTCATCGATGGAGGAGAACCGACATGATGCGTGCCTGGCAGGTGCAGCGCGCCGGCGAGCCGGCGGACGTCCTGCACATGGTCGAGGTCGACCCGCCCGAACCGGGACCCGGACAGGTCCGCATCCGCGTCGCGGCCGCGGGGATCGGCTTGCCGGACGTGTTCATGTGCCGGGGCACGTATCCGCTGACGCCGCCTCTGCCCTTCACGTCGGGCCAGGAGGCCACCGGCACCGTGACCGCGGTCGGCGAAGGCGTCGACATCGCGGTCGGCACCCGCATCATGTGCGTGACCGCCTTCTGGCAGGGGCACGGGTCCTTCGCCGAGGAGTGCCTGGTTGCCGCGGACTCCGCCTTCGCGGTGCCCGACGGTCTCACCGACGCCGAGGCGGCCGGCTTCTGGATCCCGCATCTCACGGCGTGGATCGGCCTCGTCGACCGCGGCCGCATTGCGAACGGCGAGTGGCTGGTCGTGCTCGGCGCGTCCGGCGGGAGCGGGATCGCCGCGGTGCAACTCGGGCGCGCCCTCGGCGCGCGGGTGATCGCGGTGGTCAGCAACGACGAGCGGGCGTCGTTCTGCCTCGGGCTGGGGGCTGACGCGACGGTCAACCACCGCGACGGGCCTTTGGCGCCGGCCTTGCGCGACGCCACCGGCGGGCACGGTGTCGACGTCATCTACGACCCGGTCGGTGGCGCGCCGGCCGAGGACGCGGCCGGCGCGATGGCACGGTACGGCCGTCTGCTGGCGGTGGGGTTCGCCAGCGGTGCGTGGCCGACGTTGGCGACCCACGACCTCGTCGTCACGAACACCTCGCTGATCGGTGTGTTCGCCGGCGGGTACTCGCGCGACGAGCTCGACGCGATCCACGCCAACCTGGCGGCCCTGGTCGATGACGGTCGGCTGCGCAACGCGGTGACGGCGGAGGTCCCGTTCGACGAGCTGCCCGGCGCGCTCCAACGCATGGCGGAGCGGGGCATCGTCGGCAAGCAGGTGCTCGTGTCATGACCAAGCCCTCGGCCCTCGACCTGGACGTCGACGAGATCGTCACCGCCGCGGTCGAGATCTTCCAGGAGTCCGGACTCGACGCGGTGAGCATGCGGAGCGTGTCGTCGAGACTTGGCGTGTCGCCCGTCCCGCTCTACAGCAGGGTCGGCAACAAGGACGCCCTGCTCGACGCCATCGCCGACCGCCTCCTCGTCGACCTCGCCCCGGCGAGCAAGAAGGGCGAAGCCTGGAGCGAGTACGGGATGCGGTGGGCTCGGGAGCTGCGCGTCCGGTTGCGCCGGGCCCGCGACAGCCGGCTCATCGTCTGGCCGGGACGCGGCGCGTACGTGGAGGCGACACGACCGCTCGTCGAGACAATGCGTCGCGACGGGTTCGCCACGGATGCCGCGGTGCAGGCCTGCCGGCTCCTCACGTGGGCGACCGTGGGGTTCGCGGCCGTCGAGAGCGGCGTGGAGCCGCCGGGCCGGCGCCGGCGGCGGGCGCGACCGGGCGGCGATCCCGGAGGTGCGGACGCGGGCGAGGTCGACGCCCTCTTCGACCTCCACATCCGCTACGTGATCGAAGGCATCACGCGTGACCTCGCATCGGAAGGCGCCACCCGTCGGCGGACCCGTCGATGACGATCCCGAGCTTGCGGGCCGACGGCAAGGTCGTGATCGTCACCGGCGGAAGCAAGGGCCTGGGTCGCGCGATGGCGCTGGGCTTCGCCGAGGCCGGCGCCGACGTCGTCGTCGCCAGCCGCAAGCTCGAGCCGTGCGAGGCGGTTGCCGACGAGGTGCGGGCAATGGGCCGGCGGGCGTTGGCCGTGCGCGTCCACGTCGGTGACTGGGACCAGTGCGCGGCGTTGATCGACGCGACCGTCGCCGAATTCGGGCGCGTCGACGTGCTGGTCAACAACGCGGGCATCGCCCCGGTCCCGCCGTCGCTGATCGACGTCACGTCCGACTTGTTCGACAAGACGATCGCCGTCAACCTCAAGGGCCCGTTGCGACTGACCGCGCTCGCGGCCGAGCACATGCCGACCGGCGGGTCAGTCATCAACGTCAGCTCGAAGGCGTCGCTGTACCCGACCGCGTTCACCGTCGTCTACGCCGCCGCGAAAGCCGGGCTGAACGCGCTCACCAAGGCGGCCGCCGATGAGCTCGGGCCGCGAGGCATCCGGGTGAACGCCATCGTCTGCGGCACGTTCCACACCGACAGCCTGCATGCGTCGCTGCCGTCCGAGGAGCTGCAGTCGCAGATGGCGTCGAACGTCAGCCTCGGTCGGATCGCTTCCGCGGGCGAGATCGTCGGAACGGCGCTCTACCTCGCGAGCGACGCCTCCTCGTACCTGACCGGATCGCTGATCCTCCTCGACGGCGGCTGACCCGCCCGACCGCGCGAGAACCCATTGATCGGAGAACAGACATGACAGACGCATCGCACGACGTGATCGGTGCCGGGCGGGTGGCGGTGGTCACCGGCGCGGCGAGCGGCATCGGGCGCGCCCTCGCAGAGGCGTTCGCGGACGCCGGGTCGGCGGTCGTCGTCGCCGACC
The DNA here is from genome assembly GCA_025463925.1 of Acidimicrobiales bacterium. Classification (GTDB taxonomy): domain Bacteria; phylum Actinomycetota; class Acidimicrobiia; order Acidimicrobiales; family AC-14; genus RYN-50. Next base: position 6,954 of record JAODBK010000011.1, read on the forward strand.
TCGACGGCGCCGAGGCGGAGGCCGTCGCGGCCGGCATCCGAGCGTCGGGCGGCGAGGCCGAGGCGATGGCGGTGAACGTGGCCGACGCCGCCGCAGTCGACCGGCTCGCCGCGAGCACACTGGAGCGATTCGGCCGCGTCGACGTGTTGTGCAACAACGCCGGGGTCTCCACGTTCAACCTGCTCCGGGATCAGACGCTCGACGACTGGCGTTGGGTGTTCGACGTCAATCTCTGGGGCGTGGTCCACGGCTTGCAGAGCTTCGTCCCGATCATGCGGAGTCAAGGGACTCCCGGCCACATCGTCAACACCGCGTCGATCGCCGGGCTCTTGAGCGGCGTGGCGTTCATCGGGCCGTACAGCGCCACCAAGGTGGCCGTGGTGTCGATCTCCGAGACGCTGTCCCAGGAGCTGGCGATCGACCAGACGCCGATCGGTGTGAGCGTGCTCTGCCCGAGCTCGGTCGACACGCGCGTGATGGAGTCCGAACGCGGGCGGCCCGCCGAGCTCGGCACCGAGCAGCGCACCGAGATGGCCGAGTCCGTGCGGCTCGCCATCCGGGAGTCGTTCACCGGACCGACCGGTCTGACGCCGGCCGCGGTCGCGGCCCGCACGCTCGACGCCATTCGCACCGGTCGCTTCTGGATCATCACCCACGCCGGCGAGCGGCCCGCGGTGGAGACCCGATTCGCCGGCATACTCGCCGACTTCCCCGCCGGCGCCGAGGCCACTCCCGCGTAGTCGCGGCCCGCACGGCTTGCTCGCTCTGGTCGCATCGAGGGGACACCGAGCGGCGTGCGAGCCGGAAGAACTCTCTCCTCGTCGTTGATGGGCCATCATGGGGGTTCCTCCTGCTGAGAGGAAGCCATGAAGCGAGTCATCGTTCTTGCCGCGGTGGTCCTGGTCGTCGGCGCCGTGCTCGTTGGTGGTCCATACGTCGTCGTCGACCGCGGTGCGAACCACGAAGGCACATGCGACCGCGTCGGCAACCGTCACGCAAGATCCCTGCGCCGCGCCGGCTGACACGGACGGGGTCGACCGTTCGGTGCGAGACGAGTCGGCCGACTACGACCTCGGTGGTGGCTACAACGCTGACTACGTCGCGCCGACCGGACCCGACACGATGGCCGGATTCACTGCCATCGCGCTCGTCCACGTCGTCGGCCGAGACTTCCCGCACGAGCGTCCACAGGGCACGGTGATTGCCGACTTCGATGCGACCGGGCCCGAGCCGGCGCAAGCCAGCGATTCCACTCGGAGCGTGTCGCGGGTAGTCCGCATGAGTGTTGATCGCCAGATCAAGGGCGATGCCGGGCCGTGCCTCACCCTCGACATCCTTGGTGGGACGGCCAACCGCTTCCACACGGACGGACATCTGGGCGTCATTCACGTCGGTGATCGCCTGGCCGTGTTCCTCGACGTCGATCGGCGTCCCGAGTTCATCCTCCCGGTCGTCAACGGTCCCATCGGGATTCCCTTCGGCGGAAATCGGTCGGTCGACGTGAACACGTGGACGGGCTCCAGCGCGTCGTCGCAGGGCTGACGCCCCGGGAAAGCGCCGTTGGGCAAGTGTTGGCCGTCGGTTGCGGGCACCGAGTGATCGAAATGATCCAATATGACTTGATGCTGACGGAAGGCATGTCGACCGCCGAGTACGACCGCCTCACCGCGGCGCAGGTCCTCGGCCTGATCGACCAACTGTCTCGCCGGGAACTTGCTGCGTTGGCCGGTCACGAGCGGGCGACCAAGGCACGGGTGACCGTGCTGAGGCGGCTGGATCGCCTGACGGCGGAGCCGGACACCGGCCCCGAGCCGTCAGTCGAGCCGGTCATCGGTCGCGACGCCGATCCTTCGGGAACCTGTCTCCTCTGCGAGCGCGCGATCGCCTCGTTCTCCGGGTTCGCAGGTCACCTCAGCAAACACCACGGCCTCGCACCTGATCCCGGCTTCGAGTCGTCGCTCCCGTCGATGCTGTTCTCGCTGAACACGGATGCTTCCCCACGGTCGCAAGCGGCGACGCTGTCGTCAGTGGAGAAGGACACGGTCGTGGATCTGACCTTCGAACCGCAGGAGACGGTCCGCGGCCCTTCGGAGGACTCCTCCTACGACTTCGTTGCCACCGACATGGGTCAGCTCGTTTCCACCTCGACCCCGCCGGCGCGACGTTCGGGCCTCTTGAGAGTCGGTCGTCGGGCTCGGCGCCTCCGGCAGGAGCTGACCTGACCTGACCCCGGGGCGGGCAGAACGGGGCTCGAACCCAGCTTCGCCCAACCCAGCGTCGTACCGTGACCATGTGCGCCAATCGGCCCTGAACTTCTATCGGGCTCCGGGTGCAATGACCGCGCTCCCCGACCATCCCGCGCTCGTCGATCGGCCGTCGGACCCCGGTGATCTGCGTCGCGTCGTGCAGGGCCTGATGCTTCACCGCGACCTGGCGCCGGCCTATGGCGTGGTCGGCGATGCCATACGCATCAATGAACAGCATCTGCGGTCGACCGCCGAGGTGTTGAACCGAGCATTCGAGATCTCCGCGGCGCCGATCGCCGTGACGCGCCAGCCGGTCGATCGGGTGCTCTGCATCTGCCGACACTTCGCACTCGTGCACACCGCGCTGCTGCGCGCCGCGGGCGTGCCGGCGCGGGTCCGATGCGGGTTCAGCAACTACTTCGACCCGCCGAAGTGGTTCGACCACTGGATCATCGAGCGGTGGAACGGGCAGCGGTGGATCCGCGACGATCCTCAGATCGACGACCTGCAGCGCAAGACTTTCCAACTCGACTTCGATCCCTACGACCAACCGCCCGGAAAGTTCCTCGCTGGTGGTGAGGCGTGGATCGCGGCACGCGCGGGAGAAGTTGACCCCGACTTGTTCGGGATCTTCGACATGTGGGGACTCGCCTTCATCGCCGGCAACGTCATCGCTGACTTCGCGTGCCTCAACAAGGTCGAGCTGCTGCCCTGGGATGCGTGGGGCATGAAGTCCGACCCGCACGATCCGGTGACCGGTGAGGCGGCGGCGGTCGTCGACGAGGTGGCCAAGCTCGCCACCAGCGACGACTTCGAGGCGATCCGCGGCCGGTACCTGACGGACGAACGCCTTCGGGTCCCGCCCGACATCGGGAGCTTCATCAACGGCGAAAGGGTCGGCGTTCACCTCGCCCTGTAGTCGCCATGCCGAGACTTCGGCGCGTCGTGCCGCCCTGTCCGACGAACTGCGATACCTCTCGACGAACCCGACGAGAGCCGCTGAACGCGATCAGCCGCCGAAGATCGCGGGAAGGATCGTGCCCTTCCCGAGAAGGAACAGCATCCCGATGGCGAAGCTGAACGATGCGGTCACGATCGAGACCGCGGCGTAGACCCGGAAGTTCCGAGAAGCCCCGAGAAATCCGCACGTCGACGCCAGCGCAACGAGCGTGTTCGACGTCAGCAGGCCGATCAGGAAGCAGCACAACAGCGCCACGCCCGCTGCCTGACCACCAGCACCGGCCGCGGCAAGAAAGATGAGTACTTGGGTCGGCGTCTCGGCGCCGACGCCGTGGATCATCCCGACGAGGAACGCCGTTGCTCGGCCGTAGTTCATGAAGGGATCGTCCGGCGTGACGCCGACGTGACGGTGCCGGTGCCGGTGAGCGCCACGGACGAGCGCATGGCCAGCCAGTGGTTCGCTCCCCATCATCGCCGCCGCCATCTCGGCCGCCCCGACATGGGACTCGCTGGACGGATGCTCGTGGTCGTGCTCGATCACGACGACGCCGGTCGAGGGCCGGTTCCTCACCCAGCGGGCACCGCGGCGCACACCGGCGAAGATCAGCATCCAACGGCTCCGCATCCGGAAGTCGCGCCCCTGGCGCACCATCGCCACGAAGACGTAGACACCGAGGAGCACCAACGTGACGCCCACGACGCGCTCCATCACGCCGTCGACTCCCGACGGCAGCCGCTCGGCGAGCACGATCGCCGCGAACCCGAGGCCGAAGACGACGGCTGCGTGCCCCAACGCGTACAAGGTCGCGAAGAGCATCGAACGACGCTTGGTGTCCTGCGAACTCGTGATGTCGGCGATGGCCGCGATGTGATCCCAGTCGATGCCGTGTCGGAACCCGAATCCGAATGTCGTCGCGACGAGTCCCAGTCGGAGACCCTCCGAGCCGGCGGCGACCACCGCTTCGCCGAGTGCCATCAGCGCTGGCTCACCTGTGCTCCGGAGCAGCCCATGACGGGGGACACTAATGCGTCCAGCATGCAAGTGGGCCGGGCCCTACCGGTAGCATCAAGCGGTGGCAGACGAGGTCGAGGCCGTCATTGCCCGGTTGCGAGCCCAGGGCCGACGCATCACGGCAGCGCGTCGCGCGGTCATCACTCAGCTGGTCGAACACGACGGCCACATGGCGGCGGGCGAGTTGGCCGATCGCGTCCGGGAGGCCCTCCCGGATGTCCACGAGAGCACCGTCTATCGAGCCCTCGAGGACCTCACCCGACTCGGCATCGTCGTCCACAGCCACTTGGCGCACGGGCCGGCGATGTACCACCTCGCGACCGAACGGCACGCGCACTTGGTCTGCGACGAGTGCGGCGCCTCGATCGAAGTCCCGGCGACGGTGACCGCGGCGTTTGCTCGGGCCCTCCGGAAGAGATTCGACTTCGAGGCAGACCTCGTTCACTTCGCGCTCAGCGGGCGATGCAGTGCTTGTCGCCAAACGCCACCCGGCGTGGCCTCTCGGATCCGGCGCGGGAGACGCTGACGATACCTGCTGCACAGGTCGCCACTTCGCGGTTTTCGGGCGTACCCTTTCAGGCAAGTCGATCTGCTGGGGGTCAGGCCATGGGTGTCGTCTTCGGCCTCGTCGAGCTGTTCAAGGAGGTACGCGAGCGCCAGGCTCGGCGGAGGGCGCTCAAGGCATCCCAAGCCGCCTGCGACCTCGGCGCCAAGCCCGGCTCGGTCGGTTAACTGCCGACGATGCCGCTCGGGATCGCCATCTTCGTGACAGCGCTCGTCGTGTCCTCCGCGGTCAGGCTCCTCGCCTACCCGATCGCCCGGAACAACCCGCGTCGGAGGGCGCAGGTCGAGCGCTACGCGCCGTGGACGATCCTGCCGATCGCGTTCCTCTACCTCCTCGCCGTGGCGTGGCCGCTGGCGGTGGCGCTCGTGGTCGCCGCACCGCTGGTTCTCGCGTTCCTTCGATGGCAGCGCATCCAGCTCCCGTTTGGAACTCCGGAGCCACGCAGGTCCCGCCGCTAGCGCCAACCGCGACGTGACGCCGCGATTGCGCGAACGCCATGCGGCGTTCGGGGGATGCCAGTCGGTACCGCCGACGGCCGGCCGGGCGGTCAAAGACGCCGGGCGCGCAGGACGACGTCGGCGATGTGCGGGGCGCCGGGCGGTGGGTCGATGCGCGGCGTGACCACGCGCAGCTCGACCGTGAAGTCGTCGCCGAGCAGCCCGCCGAGGTCGTCGGCACCGACGTAGTCCGCTGGGTCGACGCCCCGCGATTTCATGTGGTCGCGGTGCTCGTCGTCGAGGTCGTGGTAGACGGCGAACAGCAACCCGCCTGGGCGCACCGTGTCGAGCAACCTCCGCACGGCGGCCTCGCCGGCGGCCTTGGGCAGCGCCGGGTACTGCATCGACACGAGGTCGAACGAGCGGGGCGGGAACGGCGTGTGGAGCGCGTCCCCACAGACCCAGTCGACCGAGGCGCCGGCCAGCTGGGCACCCTCCCGTGCCCGGCTCACGGCGACATCGGAGATGTCGATGGCGACGACCGTCCAGCCGCGCCGAGCGAGCCAGATCGCGTCCGCGCCTTCGCCACAACCGACGTCGAGCGCGCGGCCCTGGCTGAGGCCGGCGGCCTCGGCGACGAGCCGACCGTTTGGCCGCCCGCTCCACATCGTGCCGTCGCGCTCGCGGTACCTCGCGTCCCACTCGGCGGCCTGTGCCGTCGCGCCGGATGGCTGCTCGCCGCGTTCGTGCTCGTGCATCTCCGCACTATGGCGCGCGGTGGACCACCGATGTCCCGAGGTGGGTCCTGGTCGTCTTTTGCGCGCGCCGCACCTTCCGCGTCGTCGCTAGCCGGTGGGAGCTCGATTGCCGACCATCGCGGTCCATCGAGGGGCGAACCGGCCGGTTCGCTGCACGTAGGTCGTGAACGACTGCCCGTGCACGCGCCGTAGATAAGGCTCCTCGACGAGCCGTACTTGGAGTTCGATGCCGACGACGAACGCGGCAACCGCTATCGCGGCGATCCAGGAACCCGACGCGAGCGCCGTACCGGCGAGGCAAAGCGTCATGCCCGCAAAGATCGGGTTGCGCACCGTCGCGAAGAGACCGTGCGTGACGAGTTCCGTGCGCTCGTTCGTGTCGACCCCGACTCGCCACGAGTCGCCCATCGCCGCCTGTGCGCGCACGACAAGCACCAGGCCGGCCGCGAACACAGCCACGCCGACGGCGACGAGCGCCGGCGCAGCGGTCGAAGCCGCTCGGGTGACGACACCGAAGAGGGCCAGGCCGTGAGCCGTGATCATGAGCGCCGCAGCAACCTTGCCAGTGCGGGTGGTCGAGGCGAGACGCGAGCCAGAGGCGCCGGTCCTCCGACGGTGCCGGAAGCTGCGCCATACCAGTGCGACGAGGCCATAGATCGCCATGAGGGCAACACCCATGCGTGTTAGGTAACCCTAACACGATCGGATTGTCAACCGGAGCCAACGGGAGCGTTGCCTTCCCAGATGCACGCCCCTGCTCGAGCAGGGTACGGAGACACGCCCGCCCCAGACCGCCGGCTACGTCGACGTTCGCGGCCGTACTCCGAGCGCGGCGAGCTTGTGCCACGACCGCTCGACGATCCGGGGATACGTGTGCAGGTAGTACGGCAATGCGGCGCATGCTTGGTTGATGCCGGCGCCGCGACTCCGAGCGAGTGTGGCGTCATCGACATTGAGCGCGTCGATGAACACGCGCCGGGAGTCGTCGGTGAACAGCGGCGACCACACAACCTGCACGTCGACGGCGGGATCGCCAGCGCACGCCGAACCCCAATCGACGATGCCGCACAACCGGCCGTCCCGCACCAGACAGTTCCCCTCCAAGTCCGCTTGTACCCACACTGGAGCACCGACGTGGGGTTCGGCCGCCAATGCTTCTTCCCAGACATCGACGGCTGCTGCGGCATCAATCAGGTCGCTGGCCCTGTCGATCGCCCAGCGAGTCGCGTCGTCATAGTCGGCCAGTGGGCGGGCCCGATTGGTGGCCGATGGGGCGCCTGCCGGCGGCACGCCTTGGAGCATCCGGACAACCTTGGCGAGAGCAGACGCGAAGGCGACGGGATCGTCGATCCGGTCGAGCGCCGCGCCGTCACCTGGTATCCAACGGTGCACGGCCCAGCGGTACGGGTAGCCGTGACCGGGCTCGCCAACGGCGACCGGCTCGGGTATCGCTACCGGAAGGTGCGGAGCCAGGAGGGGCAACCACTTGGCTTCGTGCTCCGCCTGTCCCGCCGCCCAATGAATGCGAGGCAGACGAATGACGAGGTCCGCGCCGACGCGCCAGATGGCGTTATCGGTCCCCCACGGCTCGACGACTGCGAGCGGCAACTCGCTGAGATCGGGCATCTGAGACGTGAGCAGACGGTGGACGAGCGCCTCGTCCACCTCAACCTCGTCGTCGTGCATACGAACCGCCACGACATCAGTCTCTCGACGCTGCGACCGTCCGACGAACGGATTACGACCAAAGCATTTGGAGGAACGAGCGAACGCCCGCCCCGGGACGTTGGGTCAGTGGCACGCGACTCGTTGCCCCAGTGAATCCATCGCTGCTCACGGAGCGAATCTTGTGCTCGCGAACGAGCACAAGGAGTTCCCCGGTCGACATACCAAGTGACGAGCAGCCCTCGGTCGCGCGGAGAGGATCAGCGTGCGTCGTCCGGCCTTGCGAGCGCTTCTACCTCCAATGGAGCGCGGAATCCGCGCTCGTAGGGAAAGAGAAGTAGACCGACCGGGACGTTCAATAGCTGCAGGGCCGTCAGCCCGGAGAACGCAGTGGGCGCAACAACACACAATACGAACCGGGCCACCATCGCCGGCCTGGTCATCGGGCTCGGCTCGCGCTGAATCAGGCTCGAACTGCGCGAGGCGAGGGCTCGGGGACAGGACGCCCATTCTTCTGCGCCGCCTCTAGCCACGCCTCGGTGGCGAGCTCGACCTGGGCAACAGCTTCGTGAGGCGTCGGTCCATGCGCCGTGCAGAACGGCAGATCGGGAACGTCGGCGATCCAGGTTTGGTCCTCGTCGCTCCAGAACACCTCGATCGGGTATCCGGTCATCCCTCGTCCTCCACTTGCAAATCGTAGCGACGTGCGAGTGTCACGATCTGCCGGACCTGGTATCGCTTCGCCTGGCCCTTCTCTTCTTGCAGGTTCACGAGCTCTGTGACTCCGACTCGAGCGAACACCCGGTGACTTCCCCGACCTCCCACCTCCTGAAAGCCAAGCGCCAGCACCAGATTGACGAGATCGGTGAAGTCGACGTTGGCCAGGTCACCGCGGAGTATGCGTTCAAGAAGCCTTGCCGGCCGCATAGATCGAGGGTAACGACTCGGTGTGACATCGCCGATCTTGGGCTAACAGCTGTGGCGCTGGTTCGCGCCCTGTCAGGTTTCCCGCCGCTTCACCGCAGGTCAACGACTCCGTGGGCGTAACTGGACTCGAACCAGTGACCTCCGCCGTGTGAACTCGAAAGAGGACCTTCCCGACGACCCTGCTCCGAGCACGTAAGTGCTGGTCACGCGGTGTTTCGCGCCAACCGCGAGAGACCTCTACTGACCGCCATTTTCAAGGGTTCCGCGCGGTGCCCGCGGGGTGGAACACCCTACAGACCGCGCTGCATGAACCAACTGGCGACGCTGAGCGAGTCAGCGGATGCCTACGACGCTTTCGCTCGATACTCCTCGAGAGCATCAACCGGGATGTGGGCGATGCCGTCGACCATTACGTACCGGATCTTGTGCTCTCGGATGAGCACGAGGAGGTCTCGGGTGGGCATGCCGAGCCGGCGGGCAGCCTCGGAAGCACGAAGAGGATCAGCGGCCATCGGTTCCTCCGGAAGGATCGTCAAACCCAAGTCTACGGCTGAGCAGCCGGATCTCGGTCTCCACTGTTACGACGGCCGCCAGGTGGCCGCTGTCGATGAGGGCGTCTCTGGCATCCTCCAATGCGGCAAACAGGGTCAGAGCCTCCTCAAGGGTGTAGCTGACCGCGTCCGGCGGTTCATCGTCGCCCGGCATCGACGGAGTCTTGCAGGCGCCCGCTCGCGAGCTTGTGGTTGCAAGCTCCTCCGGCCGATCGCGTGCGCACTACTTCGGCACCTATCGGTCGGTCGATGGCACGGGGTCGTCACGGGACCTTTGACGAGTTACGGCGAGGCACAAAACGAGACCGAGCGCGTACACGGCAACCCCGATCGGGACGTAGCGGTTGGGGCCGCGGCTGACGGCGACGAGAGAAGGCCAACTGCATACCGTCACGAGCCAGACTGTGCCGACGTAGACCCGCTCACTGCGGCGACTAGCAGCGCGGCGTTGCGATCGCTTCACTGTCAGCCAGAGGAGTGGCAAGACGGCAATCGTGGCCGCGGCTGCGTAGAAGAGGCCGAAGACAACCCAAAGGCCGATCCAGCCCGGCACCAATCAAAGGGTATCGAAGGGACGCGCCAACTCTCCTGGATCGGCACCTATGCGCTCTTCACCACTCGACCACTGTGTGACCCGCGGCGTCACGGACTTCTCTGATCGTGCCGTAGGCGAATACGACTGCCTTCCCGTCGCGAAGTAGCTCAACCCCCCGGCCTTTTGTGGGTCCGACGACTCCAGGTCGCTCGATGGGCCACTGGATCATGGCCCCCTTCCCGACGACGAGCACCAAGTACTCGTTGCGGTGAGCCTCGAAGAAGGCTCGCTTCTCCGCACTGTCGGCGCTGGAGAGCCTCAGCCCGTAGCGCAGGTAGACGATGAGGCCCGCCAGCAGGACTACCAGCACGGCAACAACGGCGGCGGTTCTCACGTCCGTCATCTTGCATGGTGCGCGTGCCCGGCGAGCGGTAGCGGCACTTCCAGGTCGGGTGGTTTGCGTCACCTTCGGTGCTTGCGGACCGTGATGACGCCCCGCCCGACGAGGCCGAGAACGCCAACCCCGACGAACACACCACCCGCGATGCTGCTGTAGGCCCCGATCGCGATTCCGAGCGTGAGGAGGGCGTAACACGCGGCCCCGACTGCAAGGTGGACCCGCCGCTCATCGTTCGCGAGCCAAGCCTTTCGTGCCAAGACGACGAGGACCACGGGGATCGGCGCAAGCGCCGCAGCGATGACAAGGCCCACCCATCGGTGCTCGGTCGCGAGCGGCACCGGGACAGATTGCACCATCACTCACTCTGGACGGAGGGCGACCTGGAGCGGCACCTATGCGCTTGTCGGGAGTGCCAGGAACTCGGTGACCTCTTCGGCCAATCGCCGCAGTTCTTCGCCCGCTTCAACGGCGATTTCCACGGTCGCCTGCCAGGCATCCGGCTTCCAACTGTGACGGAGGGTTGCCCGGAGAGCGACATGCCCGAGAGGATCGTGACGGGCCTCAAGAGTTAGGTCGTGCTCGATGGCCTCCCAAGTCCGCACGCCTTCCCAACCGCGCCAGTCAGCAGCAAGCGACCACACGAAGGCGGCAAGGCCCTGCGAGCCTTCGACAGAGCGCACAAATGACGACGCCTCTAGCCCGGGGCCGTGAACCTCCGTCACAAAGTCAACGAAGTCGTAGCCGTCGCGGAACGGATCGCTGGCGTCACGGAGGAGCACCCAACGCTCAGCCTCGCGACGGCCGATTCGGACTTGCGCCATCTTTGAATGATGCCGCGCTTTGCCGCGAGCCAACCGCACGGTATTGCCGGACCTGGGTAGCGCATCGCGGCACTTATCGGATGCCCAGCCCGGCACGAGTCCAGTGAGCTCGCAACGCAGATGACCCGAAGCGCGCCGCCCCAGATGAAGAGTGGGGAATCATCCCGCTCGCAGAACTTGGGCGGCAGGAGTGCGGGCTGCGCTGCGACGCGGGAGCGTCGCGACGAGATTCGCGAGCACGACCGCGCCGACCGCGACGAGGATCACCGACATCACCGGGACGGTCGGTTGGGGCACGGCATTGATGTTGCGGGCGAACAGAGTCCAGAGTTGGCGGCCAAGGGCGATGCCGAGTGGGACTCCGACCACGACCCCGATGACCGCCGCGATCGATGCCTGCCAGGCCACGGCGGCCGCGAGCTGTCGCTTCGTGAATCCGAGCGTCTTCAACAGCGCGAGGTCGTGTCGTCGTCGCCGCACCGACGCCGCGAGGGTGAGGCCGAGCGCGAGGGTCGCGCCGGCGGCGAGTCCGGACGCCAACAGGGCCGGCGTACTGCCCGCCGACCGGTAGTTGACGATCTCGGCCGGATGCTGGACACCCAGCAGTTGAACCGTGTCGCCTACCCCGGCGGGGTCGGCTGCGAAAGCCTTGGTGCCGGCATCGGCGATCCGTTGCATATCGGCCAGGCCCGTGGCGGCGCTCACGCCCTTGCGCAGGCGCACGAAGACGAGACCGGGGCCGTTGAAAATGGTGTCGGGGTTGGTGATGGCCTGCAGAAAAGCAGCCGGCACTATGGCGGTGGACAGCAGCGCTCCGACGCCCATCGACGTGTGGTCGGCAAGTGTGGCGGAGGTGGCGACCGCCGGCATGGTGGCGGTGCCGACGATCACCAGGCGCATCGGTGGGATGTTGAGCGGGGCTTGGTTCGGTCTCCCGTAGCCCACCAGAACGGTGTCGCCGATGTGCTTGTGCAACTGGGCCAACGTGGCTGCACCCAGAACGATCTGGTCTCTGTCGTCTACGGCGTGTCCTGCGAGAAGAGGCGGAGTCAGCGCGGCGTGTGTGTCACCGAGCAGGGCCGGAACGTTCAGGCCGTCGATCTGCACATTGAGATTGTGGACGCCCGCCCAAGCCGCGACGTTCGGGTCGTGATCGAGGAGGGCCGTCGCCTGAGGGGGGACGGCGGTGATGGAATTGAGGGCGTAGCTCCAGTTCCACCCGTAGAGCGCCGGATGCGACACGAGGGTGCGCAGGCCGCTGCCGAATGTCAGGGTCGCCACCACCATCACCACTGCCAGGGCGGTGCCCACCAATGCCGAGCGCACCGGCACCGCGGTGCGGCCCCGTCCCGGCTCGAGCGCGAAGCGCGCGCCGACGACGGCGGGCGCTGGCAGCCCCGACGAGGTGGCCATGCGCACGATGCGCGAACGGCGGGCCGCGATGGCGCGCGACCTGCGTGCGACGCGGTGGGGCGCGCCGAGGGAGGCCAGTAGGCCGGCGATGGCTCCGAGGCCGCCGATCAATACCGCCAGCCCGACACCGAGGACGGCCCAGTCAAAGGCGATGCCCCGCGACGGATAGACGGGGCGCACGGGGCCCAGCGGCGCCAAAGGCGAGAGCGCGACGGCTATTGCTCCTGCCAAGAGCGTCCCGAGGACAACCGCGCCGAGAATGCCGATCAGGCCGTCGCTGATGGTCGCGGCGAGGCCGGCGCCGAGGGCACGCAGCACTTGCAGGTCTTCATCTCCCGACCGCAGTTGGCGGGAGATGGCCTGGATGGCAATGAGGACGGTGGCGAGAGCGGCGATCGCTCCGAACACACCGATCGCGATCGTTTCGGGTTTCACGGCCCGCTCCACCTTCGCCTCGCCGAGCGACGTGACGCGGAAGAAGGAGGCACTGCCCGGCGGAAGTAAGGCGACGATCGCCTGCTCCACCGCGGCCACGTCCCGGCTGCCGTGCACGAGCTGAAGGCCGTACCAGGTGCCCTGAGTGCCCGTCGCGTCGAGCAACGAGCGGGTCAGTGACGGGGTGAACAAGACGTTGGTCGGGAGACGATCGGTCTCGTCGGCGGCCACCTCGTTGTTGAACACGACGAGGCCCACGAGCTTCATGTCGACGCGGCGCTCCGGCGGGACCTTTGCCGTGCCGAAACCCGGCAGGTTTGCCTGCGCAGGCTCGTAGAACCCCATCGGGACGACCTGACCGATACGCAGCCCGAGGAGGCGAGCCCCCACCGCAGTCGTGACGAACTCGTCGGCGCGATCGGGGCTGGCCATGCGGCCCGCGACGGCCGTGGTCCGGTCCTCGTTGAAGTAGAGGCCATCGACGCTGCCGGCCAAATTCAGTTGGGCGACGGCGGCGAAGTTGGGCGTCCCGTCCGGCTCGAGTGGGGCGGCGAAGACCCCGACCCAGCTCTCGACCCGTTTCACCTGGGCGAGCCGAGCGATCTCGTTCGTCACCTTTGGGGAGTAGCTATTGGCGGCTGAGTCGGCACTGATGCCGTACGTCGAGAGGGTCAGGTCGGTGGGGTCCGTGCTGGCCAGGAATCTCGGGTAAGCCGACTGCGTGCGCCGACCCGCGGCGATCGAGCCCATGGCGATCCCACCGACCAACCCGATGAGGAGCACGATCGCCAGGTAGCCGCCCCATCGGCGACCGAAGGTGGCCCGAAACCGGTACCCGACCACGCGATGCACCAGCCGGTTCACCGTCGCGTACGACGCAGGTTCACAGCACCATCGTCCTCCGAGGGAGCGCGGTTGCGCCCGGTCCTCTCCCAGTGTGAACCGACCCTTAGTCGCCGGCCAAGGTGGTCAGCCGGTGCGGAGCCGTCGTGTTAACACCACGTCGGGCGCAGCTAACTTTCGGCTGCACCATCCGGCGGTGCCGGACATCGGTGGCGCATCGCGGCACAAGTAGTGCGGTCAGATGTCGACCTTGAACCCCACGTCGACTTCGCTGGCTGGCACGCCGCCGTCGACTCCCCAGTTCTCCATTGGCACCTCTTCCAGCACGATCACAACATCGTCCGGCGGGACGCCGAGAGACTGAAGTCCATGCACGATCGCCTGATACAAGCGCCGCTTGGTCTCGATCGTCCGACCCGCGAACATCGTCACGGTCACGATCGTGTATCGATCGGACACCTTGGACGGAAGGACCACGTCGGCAGCATCTCGTGTGACAGCAATGACCGTGGGGTCGCCCGGCGGCACCTTCAGTGCGCCAACAAGCGCGTCGGCGACACCTTCGATGAGCAGCCGTCGATCGTTCTTCGTTATCGCCCAGAAAAGCTCGATGCGTGCGATCGCCATGAGCGCACCGTATCCACGACGGCCCGGAGCACCCCACGAAATAACGGCACCTATCGGTCGGGTGCGGAATACGGTTGATCGACACACCACCCGACCGTCAGGTGAGCGTCAGCGTCCACGCCCCGCGGCCATGTGTGGCGGCGACCAGTTGGTCGCCGTAGAGCGTCAGGCCGTAGACCGCAACCGCCGGCAGGCCGGAACCGAGCGCCGACCAGCTGTTCCCGCCGGTCGCCGGCGCGGTCAGGACGCCGAAGTCGGTCGCGGCGTAAAGCACCCGTCGGGCGTCGTCGTACACCAGGCCGGTGACCGGCATGTCGCCGATTCCGCCCGCCGCCGAGGGGTCCCCGGACAGGTCGGTCGCGGCGGCCGCGCCACCGCTCGGGTCGAACCGCAGGTCGTAGACGTGCCCACCGGCGAAGTATGCCGAGTAGCCCGAGAACGACACGAAAGCGTGCATCGGGTCGGCCGGGTCGACGGCGATGCCGCTGATGAACCGCTCCGGGGTGAGGTGCGTCTTCCCGCCATCGGACGTGTCGATGCGGGTGAACGTCACGTCCTTCGCGGCGGCCCGGGCGTTGGTGCTGACGAACAGCCGCGCGCCGCGGGTGGCCACCCACATCACGTCGGGGTTGCTCGGCGCGACGGCGATCGCGGCGATGTAGAAGCCGGACCGGTCGCCGAACGACGGGCTGGTCAGGTCCGCGCCGATCGACTGGAAGTCGCCACAGACGACGGTCGGGTCGAAGCGCGCGGGATCGGTCTCGCTGCAATGCGAGTCGAGCCACGCGGGGTCGCCGCCATCGTCGGTCGTGCGCCAGACGTGCTGGAGACCCGTATAGACGGTGCCCGGGATGCTGGGCGCCGCGATCAGCGGCACGTAGAACGACGTCCGCTCGCCGCTGGAGTCCTGCGGCTGGGAGATGTAGTTCCAGTGGTCCGGGTCAAGGCCGGCGCCATACTGCGCCGTGGCCGGCGCGGAGTTCACGTCCGCGAACGAGTCGTAGTAGGTGTGGAAGTGCACGCCGGAGTTGCCGCTGTCGGTGGCCGACTGTCCGCCGTCGCCGCCGACGGTCTCGTAACCGGTGTCGCTGCCGCCGAACGCCCACGTGCCGTTGTCCTGCGTGCCGCCGAGATAGTGACGGATACCGCCGTCGACGTACGACGACACGCTCTGGAACTGAAGCGTCTGTAGGCCCTGGTTGAGCGGCCGGACCGCCGTAGGGACGGCCTTTAGCCACCGCAGGCAGTCTTGGAGGTCGTAGCCGTTCAGATGGCGAGCGGCGCAGGTGCCGGAGGCGTCGACACTGGCCGCGCCGTCGACCCGGATCACTCCGCCGTCGCTCGCCTCGAAGAACTGATCCTGCTGGCCAGGGACGAACGCGAGCGCGTGCTGGTCCGGGTGCATCCCGACGCCGTTCGTGCCGACGGTCATGTCGGTGAACGACACTCCGGCGGTGACCGACCGCAGCACCGCGCGACCGTTCGACCGCGGCGGGACGGTGCCGAAGATCTCGTCGTAGTTCATCGACCCGCCGATGTAGACGGTGTCGGGGTGGCCCGGCGGCGTGACCACGAACATGTCATAGCCGCACTGCGCCTCGCAGAAGTTGTACGAGTCGAAGCCGGGCTGGCCGTTGCCGGGGTTGGACAGGTTGGTCCAGCCGCCGTTGCCGTTGGAGTCGCTGAGCTTGCTCGCCGCGACGTCGGCGTTGTCGGTACGCCACAGCCACGACAGGAACTTCTCGTCGTTCTCGTCACCGGCGTAGATGCGGGTCTTGCCGTTCTTGACGGTCAACGCGAACTCGGTGCGGTCGCCGAACAAGTCCTTCGGGTGCGCGGTCGCGAACACCCGCTTGAACGCCGACGTGCCGTCGAGCCGCGACGAGCTGCGCCAGATGCCGTAGCCGTACAGCGCGACGTACACGGTGTTCTCGTCGCGCGGGTCGAGTTGCACGTTGTTGACGCCACCCTGGAAGTAGTCCTGTCCGGTCGAGGGCGGCACCGTGTTGCCGGGCAGCGAGAAGATCTTCGTGAACGTCGTCGTGCCCGGAGCGAGTCGGAACAGGCCGAGCGGGGCCGCGTCCGGCGGCGTGCGACGGCCGCTGTAGACGGCCGAGACGCCGTGCCGGGCGACGTCGGTGCCCATGTAGACGGTGCCGTTCGAGGACACGGTGAGGCCGCCGATGCCGCGGCTGAGCGCGGCGACGTCGCTGTTCGCGACCAGCGACCAGTGCGCGCCGCCGTCCGCGGTGCGGTAGAGACCGACGCCGGCCTCCGAGTCGCCGCCGCCGTTCTGCTCGCCGGTGCCGACGTAGAGGGTGTGCCGCGGTACGTCGTAGAACAGTGATCCGATCGAGCCGGACGGGATCCCGGCCGAGACGAACGACCACGTCGGCGAGTTGGACAGGCCGTTGTCGGTGCGCCAGACGCCGCCGCCGGCGGTGCCGAGGTAGACCGTGCACGCGGACGCGTTACATCCGGGTACGACGGCGAGCGCGGTCGCGCGACCGGAGTTGGTGCTCGGCGTTCCGGTGTAGGTGACGAGGCCGGGGACGTCGTTCGTCAAGGGCCCGAGCGGCGACCACGTACCGCCGGTCGCGGTGAACGTCGAGTTGCTCGTCGCGTTGCTGGTCGATGTGGTCGGCGTCGAGCCGTCGGTCCGGGAGTTGCGGGCGAGCTTGTCGAACGCCCGCCGGGCGCCGCGGGCCTGCGCGTCGGAGATGGTCGTGCGGGGAAACGCTCGGTCGGCGTAGTCCTGTTGCGCCGGGCCGTATGCCTGCTCCTTGTCTGGCTCGAGGGCGTCCTTGAGCATCGCCAGTGGAAGGTGCCGGTGGACCAACGCCGCCTCGGGCTGCTCAAGGGCAAACTGCGCGAGGGTCTCCCCCGACAGTTGCGGCGCAGGTACGGCCGCCGGGGTCGTCACGACGCCGCCGCCGGCCTGCCCAAACACGGCGACGACCGCGAGCCCGCCCGTAGTGGCGAGCATCCGCCGACGCGATCCAACACGCATAGCTAGCCAACCCCCTCAAAAACCGCGACCGCCACGGCAAGCTTCGAAAATCGACGCTCCGTCTTCATTGGCTGCCCTCCGTGTCAGAGCCTGTGCCGGGCGCGGTTGGGCGTCAATCAAATGAGCATCAACTTCATCTGCTTCGTCTTGGCCGCGATTGGTGCGAATGGCTGCAAGAGATCAGGTTTGCCGCGTTGATGGACTCGCTCGCCAGCGGTGCCGGTTGGTCATCGGGGCTCGGACTTGTTGCGCTGCGGGGTCAACGTCGAACCATCCGAGAATGCCGGCACCGGGGCGGTTATCACCAGCCTGAAACTCGCGCTGATGAACCGGTCACCAGCCCCAAGTTCGCCAGTCTTCAGCGCTGGGCTGCCTCGGCCAGATGCGGCCCGAATTGCCTGAAGACCAGACACCTCCCGGATGGCGCGGCGCTTCTAGTTCGAGCCCTCACTCCCCGCCAATCCCGGTCACTAATTACGTACGAGTCCAGGTCCCGCAGTTGTCCGAGATGAACCCGGCGTCGCTCGCTCCGATGGCCACGACCGGATGCGTCGTCCCGATGTCGTTGGTGATGATGTCATCGAGCTCGCCCGAGAATCCCGACAGCCGCGCCCAGTAGCAATCGCCGCCACCTGGGGACGTCCAGGTTCCTGGTCCAATGTCAGTATTGACGATCCACGTGCCACTTCCAAACGGCGCAGTCAAAGAGGACGTGATTGCGGACAGGTCATTTGTCCATGTGGCACACGAAGAGGACTTGAAGCCAGCATCGGTCGGAGCGATCGTCACGACGTCGTGGAAGTTCGTGAAGTTGTTGGTGATGATGTCGTCGAGCGTCCCCGAGAAACCGCTCTGGCGCTCCCAGTAGCAGCCGGACGCATCGGAGCGCGTGCGGTACGTCCCCGACGGTATGTCGCCGCCAACGACGAACTCTCCGTTGCCGAACGTCTTGCGTGGCGGCGGAGGCGGCGGAGGCGGCGGAGGCGGCGGAGGCTTCGGACATGGTGTCAAGCTCTCAACGGCAGGTGACACTGCGCCCGGCCCACCGAGGATGACGAGCGTGGACGGTGCCAGCCGATTGATCTCGGCATTGACCGCATCCGGCACGCACGTGCCTGGAACGAGCAGCACTGGGCCCGGGACCCTCGCGGCAGCCGGCGCGCCGGCCAAGCCGTCCGGGAAGTCGAGACCCGTCGCAATGAAGACCTTCGATACCGGTGGCGCCTTGAACGCTGCGCTCGAGAGATTGACGGCCGTGTCATACCGAGTGTTGCCACCGATTCGGTTGACGCCGCCTGAGGTGAAGTTGTGCAGCTGTTGCTCGACTGACTGGGACACCGCGCCAAAGCCGCCGAGGATGTTGATTGCCCCAGGGTGGAGGCGCTGCAGTTCCGTTGCCACCTCGCTCGGGATGGCGTTCGCCGTGACGAGCAGAATCGGTCCGCCGTCTCGGCCCGCCACTGCTCCGCCAGCCAGGGCGTCCGCGAAGGCGTCGCCGGTTGCCACATACGCGACTCCGATACCGGGCGCGAACGTCGCCGCAGACACCGCCGCCGACGTCGCGTAGCGCGTGAACCCATAAATGCGCTGCACGCCGCCGGTCGTATATGAGCCGAGCTGCGACACAACGGCGTCGGAAACCGCGGTTGGACCGCCGAGTACGACGATACGGCCGGGGGTGAGCCGGTGAAGCTCAGCATCCGTAGCGGACGGAATGGCGTTCACTTGTACGAGCAGGATCGGTCCGGCTGACTTGGCGGCCGCCGGTCCGCCTGCGAGTGCGTCGGCGAAGGCGTCGCCTGTTGCTACGTATGCCACCGGAACGTTGGGTGAAAAGGTCGCTTGCGATATCGCGGCCGCCGTTCCGTACCGGTTGGTGCCCTGAAGTCGTTGCACAGTCGGCGCAGCCGACGCGGGCCCAGCTCCGGGCAAAGACAGCCCGAAGATGAGCGTCGCTGCCGCTACAGCGGTTCGGCGTCGGGTTCGCGCGCTGGCGCTTGGCATTGCGTGGCTCATCGTCCGCCTCCACCGTTCAGCGATAGGAACATCGTTGTCCGAAAGGAGCGAAAGCACCAGGGCGGGAGCCGTATTGAATCAGTGCCCATAGGCGTCTAGTCCGCTGGACACGCGCGCTTCGTGCTCAACGGACTGCCGTATGACCACAAAGATTGCACCGACCCACCGGACGCCCTCACCCTTCCGACCGGTGTCCACAAGGGAGACAGTTGGCAGTTCAACGAGACCTGCACCGATCGGCTCAACGGCACCTCGACCTCCACGGAACGGATGATCGATAACGGCCGGGAGCGAGTCATGGTCGGGACACAGCTCGTGTGGACGGTCCACACACCCATACTCGGCTCCGGGTGATGTCGAGGATGTCTGGCCGCCACAACCTCGGCCGGCACGCCAGCTACATCGTCACGGCCTTCGTCGCCGGAGCCGCCTGGCGCTGGTGATAACCGCCCCAGTCCCGGCACTATGCGCTACCGAGCGCTGTCGGCGCGGGCCGGGTAATGCTCTGACGGAGATGTTCGGACGCAGGTACCAGCGCAAGCTCGCTGAAGGCAAAGTGCCACCGAGCCGCGGTCAAAGGAACGCTGCCCTCGGAGCGTTTGGCTTCATCGCCATGGGGGCAGTGCTCATTGCATCGGGCCGGGTCGTGGGTTTCGTGACCGGTGCAGTAAGCGTCGTCTTCGGCTCAGTCGGCCTCTTGCAAACGTGGAAAGTCACCAGGCATCGGCGCATCCTTCCGCCCGCGATACAGAAGGCGGTTGGTGCAATGCCCCAATTTCGGCCTGGACAACACCGGATCACCGTCGTTCTCCGGGACGGCAGCGTCCATCGCAACGTCTACGTCGCCTATGGCCTGTATGTCACCGGGGTCGGCTGGTCGCCGATCGTACGATTTCGCACCGACGACATAACGGCCGTGCTGGCTCAGCAGTGGCGAGGCGTAACGCCGACCGGGAGGTGCCGCACCCGATCGGGTCAACGCGATGGTCACACTCCGGCGGAGCGAGCGAATCGCTGGTGCAAGCCGCGGTCTTGACGAAAAGGTGGCTCCTCTTGTCGGAGACGCAACGCGATGCCGGCTGGCAAGGGCGGCTCATGCCTCGTCGACGCCGCCGAGACCTGAGTCGCGCGGAAACGCGACGCCGCCCTCGTGCCAGCGCCGCAACGACTCGAACGGGTAGATGCCCGTCGAATGGCCGTCGTTCCATTCGATGTGCAGACCCCACGCGCCATGGAAGTTCGCGTCGTCGATGCGAAGTGGCGTGGGGCTCCCAGGCCGCGGCCACACTGGCTCGCGCTGATCGCGCAGGCCACGGCACGTGGCACAAGGGCACATCCGGCGAAGGGTCACAAGGTCGAACGACGCGACGTAGCCGTCGAGAAATGCGATCGTGACACCCTCGTCGCGGACGACGTCGGTCGTCTCGGGCTCGTAACGCTCATCCACCACCGCCAGTCTGCTCGCACGATGCGAGGTGACGGGTAACTCGCCTGCACTCAGCGAGCTGAGCGTGATGATCCGTCCCGCAGTCCAGAGCGGTGGCGGCGTCTCGTCTTGATCGGAGCCGACGTCGACACAGGTGTCAGCGCGTGCCCGAAAGGTCGCGGTCGTCGTTTTGCGTCACGCAATCACCAAGGTCGACCTTCACTGAGATGGCGCGTAAACCGCCCGTAAGGTGCCGAAGTAGTGCGCTCCGTCCGGGCTTCCCGATCGGTTGCATTGATCAGCACGACAAGCAGGCATCGCCGAGCGCCACTACTGCCCGCGTTGTCGCAGTCATCATGACGCCTGGCCAGCTGAGCGAGCCGCTCTAGCCTGGCCGGATGCCTTCTCGGCCGGGCGTCCCCGACACCGCGCTCGCTGCGGTGCGCCGCTATTGCGAGAACAAGATCCCCGCTCAGCACCGTGACCAGATGCGCGTCGAGTGCGATGTGCGCGGGAAGAGCATCACCATCTTCGAGTGCCGACCGCCCTGGCAGCCCGATCTCGGACCCGATTGGACGCGCCAACCCGTCGCCCAGCTGCGCTATGAGCCGGCCGACCACCTCTGGCGGCTCTACTGCGCGGACCGCAACAGCCGCTGGCATTGCTACGACATGGTCGAGCCCACCCCACGGCTCGACGAGCTCCTCGCCGAGATCGACGAAGACCCCACCGGCATCTTCTGGGGCTAACCCCGCCTGCCAAACCACGCCCGACATCACTCCTCCAGTGCGACATCAGGCGTCATCGCCAGGACCATGCTGCGTGGCACAGCACGCCAATTGCGCGCCGCCCCAGAGTCGCAACGCCCACCCTCGCGAGACGGGTAGCGGGACGGCGCCGGTCGAGGTCAGCGATACCGTGCCGGCGGCAGCGACGCCCTTGTCGCGGCACCGTGCCCCTCGAAGTCAGTTGTTGAGAACCCATCAGGGACCAACCTGGTCGCCACTGAGCCAAGCGCCCCCTCACGGGCTCGAGGAACATCACGAATGTGATCGCAGTCCCGGTGAGCGCCGCTGAAGACCACCTCAGAGTCATCTGCACGGTCGACGCGACATGCTCGTCTCGCGCCTGCACGACCTTCGCGGATTCGCCGCCCTCCCGCGCCTCGCGTCACCGATCTGTCAGTCCCTCAATCGCCACCCGCGTCGACGACGCAGCACCATCTCTCAGACGCACACAGACTTGCCGTTATCGCAAAAGCGATAACGGCGCTGAGGCTCGGGTGTCGCGCATCGAGCCCGCCGACCGTACGTGGATGGGTTATGGGAGAACTCGCAACGGCCGACGCAGGGGACGCCAGCTCGCACCGACGGGCCCCGCTCCCCCATCTGCTCGACATCGACGGGGTGGCCGAGCACTTGGGAGTCACCGTCCGCCATGTCCGCCGTCTCGTGTACGAGCGGCGGATCCCCTTCATCAAGTGGGGCCACCTGCTCCGGTTCGATCCCGACGAGCTGGCGGCCTGGCTGGACAGCATGCGCCAGAGCCCGTCCGCTGACCGCTCCTTGTCCACCCACCGCGGCATCGGCGATGCTTGTCACCACACATCGCCACCCGGCGTGGCCTCTCGGATCCGACGCGGGAGACGCTGACGATGGGCCACGTACGCAGAACGAACAACGGGCGGTACGAGGCTCGCTACCGCGGCCCCGATGGCCGCGAGCGGTCCAAGTGGTTCGCGACCCGCCGGGACGCGACGCTGTTCCTCGGGCAGGTTGGGTTGGACATCCACCACGGCGACTGGTGCGACCCCGAAGGCGCACGCCTGCGGCTCGGCGACTGGGCCGAGACGTGGCTGGCCACGCTCGTCGGCCTCCGCCCGTCGAGCCTCGCCAGGGTCCGGACGACGCTCCGCAACCAGGTGCTCCCGGCGTTCGGCGACGCGCCGCTGGGTCGGGTCAGTCAGTTCGAGGTGCGCCGTTGGGTCGCTCAGCTCGTGGCTGACGGCCTCGCGCCGGCGACCGTGCACAAGAGCTACCAGACGCTGTCGCAAATGATGGCGGCCGCGGTCGACGCCGGACTGATCCCCGCTTCCGCATGCCACAACGTCCGACTGCCGCGCATCGAACGCGAAGAGATGCGCTTCCTCACCCCCGACGAGATCGTGACCCTCGCCGCGTCCATCGCGCCCCGCTACCGCGCCCTTGTCCTGTTCGATGCCCATTGCGGTCTGCGCCTCGGCGAGCTCGCCGGCCTTCGCCGCAGCCGGCTCGACCTGACCGCGCACCAGGTCCGCGTGGCCGAAGTCGTCGTCGAGGTAGAGGGCAAGCTGTTCACCGGTCCACCGAAGACGAGAGCGGGCCGGCGAACCGTGCCGATCCCCCGCTTCGTCGCGTTGGCGATGCGCCAACACCTCGAGCAGTACTGCGACCGCGACCCGGACGCGATCGTCTTCGGCGGAGCGGACGGGGGCGCGCTCCGCGCCAACGCGTGGCGACGACGACACTGGCTGCCCGCTATCCGCACAGCCGGCGTCGCGCCCCTGCGGCCGCATGACCTTCGCCACACCGCGGTGTCGCTGTGGATCGCAGCGGGCGCAAGCCCGAAGCAGATCGCGCTGTGGGCCGGCCACACGTCGGTGTCGGTCGTGCTCGATCGCTACGGCCATCTCTTCCCCGGTCACGAGAAGGCCGTACTCGACAGGCTCGATGAGATCGGCAACACGCCGCCCGTGACCGCCACGACCCCGCGGGCCCCGCGAGAGACCGAAGAATCCGCGGGGTTGCCGCGGGGTGAGCTGATCGAGCTCCGTCCTTCGAAGCGGCCGCGACGCTCTGACCAGGAAGAACGCAGTGGGCGTAACTGGACTCGAACCAGTGACCTCCGCCGTGTGAAGGCGGCGCTCTAACCAACTGAGCCATACGCCCGAAGGGGACGTCAGCGTAGCGCCGATGTCCGGCCGGACCGGTGGAGTCCGCCGAACGGGCAGACACCTACGCGTGCACTGCGAGCCAGTTGGTGCCGGGCGACGTCTTCAGCAGCCGGTGCGGAACATCCTTCGGGAGGAGCACCCACTCGCCGGCGAGCACGTCGACCGGCTCGCCGCCCACCTCGAGCGCGGCGCGGCCGGCGAGCACGACGACCCATTCGTCGTGGTCCTGCAGATAGTCGACGGGTGACTCGAGCTCGCCGCTCAGGATCTGCTCGACCCGGACGCGGACACCATCGGCCCCGAACCTGGCCAGCTCCTCGACCCGCTCACCCAGCACCGGCGCGACCCGGGCCTCCAGCAGCCGGCCGCGGACGACGCCGGCGCCGCTCACGCGGCGGGCGCGGCCGGGCTCGACATCGCCGGCTCGGGCGCCCGCAACGGCGCCAGCAGCGTCGACATCAGCCCGGACGGCAGGCGGGCCGGCGAGACGACGAACTTCATCCCGTGCACGACGACGCCGCGGTGGCGGCCGGCCAGCCCGGCGAGCGGATCGTCGACGACGGTCTCGATGGTGACCCGCCCGAAGCGGGCCCGGCCCGAGAGGCGGGCCGGGATGACGACGGGGCCGTCGGCGCGCCGCTGGAGATTGCGCAGCGGGACGAACGCCGGCACCGGCGGTCCGGTCGGGACGCCCACGATCGTGATACCCCGCTCGAACCAGTCCATGCGGCGGGTGTCACCGTCGGCCGACCAGCGCAGCGTGGCCAATTCCTTCGGGAAGCCCCAGTTCAGCCGACCACCGACGCGCGCGTCGGTGGAGGAGACCGCCATCGTGGTGAGGCACCAACCGGGTCGAGCGCCGAGGCGGGCCGGCACGCCGAACGCCATCTCGAAGTACGACCCGACCGGTGAGTCGGCGTACGCGGCCGCGACGACCAGGCATGGCCCCGGCATCCGCGACACGCCTTCGGGCAACGCCGGCCGGGCCCCCCGGAACCGCGCCAGGCCGGCCACGCACTCGCCGGTGAGCGTCCAGGGCGCGTGCGGGACCGACGTCACGCCCGTCAACGTACCCGGGCCGCGGTCCGCGGGACCGCTACAAGCCCGGGAGTCGCAACGACGTGCCGCGGGCCAGCGACCCGACCACACCGATGAGCAACCACACGCCGAGAGCGAGGCTGCCGGCGGCGCCCGCGGCCAAACCGGCGACGCTGGCTAAGTTGGGCTTCACCAGCCGGGTGACCGAGCCCCGGCCGCGGCGTCCGACCGACGACCCGGCCCCGCCCGGCATCGAAGGCGCCCCGGCGGCCGTCATCGAATCGCTCGAAGGGGACCCGACCCCGCCCGCGCCGGTGCCGGCCCCGCCGGCCGACCCCACCGTCGCCGTCCCGGCATCGACCGCGCCTGCGACGGTCGACGTCAGGTCACCGGCAACGGCGGTGAACGCGTTGACCGACTCGACCGCGGTGATGTGGCCGAACGAGAGCTCCTCGCGATTGCCGAGCGCAGGAATGCAGCCCGGCACACCGGTCGACGGCGGGATCGGCGCGCACACCGGAGCCAGCGGCTCGGTACGGAGATCGGTGAGTTTGATCATCGGACCGGCGCAACCGGCGGAGTGCTTGCCCGACTCGTCGGTGCTGTTGGGACCGAGCGTCGGCGCGTCGATCTCCACCTTGATGCTGGTCGCCTTCTGCACCGCGTCGAGCAGCGGCTGCAGTTGCTTGGCCGGCAGCTCGTTGCCGCTCATGCTCACCGGTTGCCCGGCGACCGTGAGGCCGTTGAGGGTGCAGCTGCTGCTCAGCGTCTTGGCCGCCCCGCCGACGCCGGCGAGGATCTCGGCCGTCGACCGCACCGCTTGGATGCGCACCTGCCCGCCGAGGATCGCGATGTCGTGCACCTCCGAGTATCCGGTGGCGTGGAGCAATCCGCCGGCCGCCGGCTTCACGTCGGTGAACGACTCGCTGCCGCCGACGCTGAGCGCGCCGGGGATGTCGAATCCGGCGGCACGCGAGAACCCGCTGGCCCGCACCTCGGCGCCGGCGGTCTCGGCCCACGCGGTCATCGGGACGTTGTCGCCACCCGCCTGACAGATCTGTTGCAACTGGCCGGCAGTCGGTGGTGAGCCAGGGCCGTCCTTGTTGACGACGCACTTGTAGACGCGCTCCTGCGACGGTCCGCTCGGCGGCGGCGGGAACAATGCTTCGGCGTACGCCGGGAAGCCCTTCGCCTCGTGCAAGCCGGTGTTGACGCCGCTGCCGTCCCCCGAGAGCACGCACGGCGCGTTCGGTTGCGGCGTGCACGACGGGGGCGCCCAGATCACCGCGGCCGCGATGGTGCCGGGGTTCACGTTGGCGCCGCGCGCCGTCATGTCGTACGCGATCGACCCCTCGCCGTAGTCGTCGCGGTTCACCAACGAGTACGAGTACGCGGCACCGGGATCGACGAACAGCGACAACGCACCGTTCCCTATCGTCACCGACTGCGTCTCGACCGCGGCGTGCATCGACTTCGGCAGCGTGGCCAGGTCGACCGGCCCGGCGGTGGCGCCCGCCGGCGGGGCGACCGACGTGGCGACCGTCCCGATGGTGACGGTCGCGAGCAGTGCGCCCGCCCCGGCGAGGGCGGCCAGCCGACGGCGATGACCTCTCGATCCCATGCGCAATCCCCCGGAAGGCGCTCGTGGGTGTCCTCGGTCACAGCAGTTCGCCGGAAAACCCTCGCAAACCTGCCCGAAACGGGCAGGAATCCTCGTTTTCTATGACGAAGGTCACACACGTCCGGCAGCCGACCCGGGGGGGCCGCCGTTTGTTCTGGACCAATGTCGTCGTGTCGGGCCTCGCCGCAGGGGCGATCTACGCGCTCTACGGCTTGGGCATCACGCTCATCTACAAGTCGACGCGCGTCCCGAACTTCGCCCACGGCGCCATCGGCGCGGTGGGCGCCTACGTCTTCTACAAGTCGTGGGACGTGGCCCGGCCGAAGCTCCACGTCGCGGCGCTGCACTTCCAGCTGCCGTTCACCCACCTGTCGTGGAACCCGCGCCTGCCGGCGCTGCCGCTCGTCGGCGCGCTGCTGCTCGCGCTGGTCGTCACCGCCCTCCTCGGCGTGCTCGTCGACCGCCTCTTCATGCGCCACCTGGTCGGCGCGCCGACCATCAGCCTGATCGTCGCGACGGCCGGCCTGCTGATCCTGATCACCGACCTCAGCATCGACATCTTCAACGAGTTCGAGGAGACCGTCCCCACGGTCGTCCCGCAGGGATTCCACAACGCCGGCGGCATCCGCTTCACCAACGACGACGTCGTGATCGCGCTGGTTGCGATCGGGATCGCGATCGCGGCGACGTTGTTCTTCCGCTACACCAACCTCGGCATCGCGATCCGCGCCACCGCCGACTCACGCGAGACGTCGCGGCTCCTCGGCATCAACGCCGGGGCAGTGTCGAGCTTCGCGTGGGCGGTGGGCTCGATGATGTCCGGCGTCGCCGGCATCCTCATCGTCTCCCGGCTGTCCGGGCAGCTCTCGTTCATCACGTTGCTGGCGTTGATCCTCCCGGGCTTCACGGCGTCGATGTTCGGCGGCTTCACCAGCCTCATCGGCACCTTCCTGGGCGGGCTCGCACTCGGCGTCGTCCAGAACCTCTTCACGAGCTACCACTGGCCGCGCGGCACGCTCTCGGATCTCTTCAGCGCGGCCGGCGCGCCGACGTTCGTCGCCTTCCTCGTCGTCATCGTCGTCTTGATGACGAGGCCGAAGTTCATCTTCAAGGGCGTGCGGGTCGACGAGGACTCCGGCGTCGGGATCGGGCGGACGACGACCGGGCTGCAGCTCGAGGACCGGGCCCGCCGGTCCCTGGATCGGCAGGGCGCGCTGCACCTCATGCTGGCCGACTGGACGGTGGGCCGCTGGATCCTCGCGGCCTTCGCCCTCGCGGCGTTGATGGCCGTGCCGGTGTACGCGGTCCCCTACTGGTCGGGAGTGCTCGGCGACGCCGTCTTCTTCGCGCTGATCGCGCTGTCGCTGGTGGTGCTGATCGGGTGGACCGGCCAGATCAACCTGGCGCCGTTGGCGTTCGCGGGCGTCGGCGCGTGGACCGCAACCGTTCTCTCCGGCACCGCGCACTGGCCGTTCGCGGTCGTCATCCCGCTCACCGGGCTGGTGGCCATCCCGATCGCGGTCGTCGTCGGCATCCCGGCGCTGCGGCTGCGGGGGTTCTTCCTCGCGCTGGCGACCATGGCGTTCGCGTTCGCGGCGGAACAGTGGCTCTTCACCCAGTCGTGGCTCGCCAGCCGGAACAAGGTCGACCCGATGGTGCCCAACCATGGAGACCTGTCGCAGCCCGCGTACCTCATGGGCCTCGTCGTCGCCGGCTGCGTCTTCGTCGGTGTGCGCAACCTCAGCCGCACGCGCGTGTCGCGCGCGTTCCGCGCCATCCGCGACTCCGAGAACACCGCGATCGCGATGGGGATCAACCCCATGCGCTACAAGCTGCTCGCGTTCGCGCTGTCGGGCGGCATCGCCGGCCTGGCCGGTGGTTGCGCGGCGTATCTGCACACGACGGTGGTCGCCGGGAACTTCACGTTCATCGGCTCGCTCAACTTCCTGGTGCTCATCGTGATCGCCGGGCTCGGCTTCATCGCCGGTGGCGTGATCACCGCTCTCGTCGGATGGATCATCCCGGCGCTGCTGCTCGGCCACGCCGCCGGCGTCAACAACGGGCCGTACATCCTCGTGGCCTTCCTCGCCATCCGCACCGTCATCGACTACCCGAACGGGCTCGCCGGCTTCTGGACGCGCCTCCTCCGGCCGTTCGACGCGGGTGAGCGGGTCGCGTGGGCGTCGGCCGGGGACGAGGGGGCACCCGCGCCGGCGGCCGCGGTGGCGGAGGCCGAGGCCGACGAGCGCGACTTCGAGGCCGCGGTGCAGTCGCTGGAGAGCGCGCATGCCTGAGGGCGCGTACTTCGCGATCACGGGCGTGTCGCTGCGGTTCGGCGGGCTGCAGGTGCTCGACGACGTCGCCTTCTCGGTCGAGCGGGGCGAGATCGTGGGGCTGATCGGGCCCAACGGCGCCGGCAAGACCACGTTGTTCGACGTCGTCTCCGGGTTCCACAAGCCCCGCCAGGGACGGATCCTCCTGGAGGGCGTCGACCTCGTCGACGAGCCGGCGTACCGGCGGGCGTGGCTCGGGCTGGGCCGCACCTTCCAGACGGCGCGCCTCTTCCCGAACGAGACGGTGGTCGACATCGTGAAGACGGCCTGCCACCGGCGCATGGCGGGAGGCGCCGTCCGCGGTTTGCTGGCTGGTCTGCTCGGGACCGCCGGGTCGGTCAAAGCGGAACGCGAGGTCACCGAGCGGGCCGAGACCCTCGTCGAGCGACTCGGTCTGGCCGACTACGCCAACAAGGTCGCGTCCGAGCTGTCCTACGGCACGCTGCGCCTCACCGAGCTGGCGACGATCCTCGCCATGGAGCCGGAGCTCGTGCTGCTCGACGAGCCGAGCTCGGGCATCGCGCAGCGCGAGACCGAGGCCCTCGGGCCGCTGCTGCTCGAGCTGCGCCGCGACCTCGGGGCCACGTTCCTGCTGATCGAGCACGACATGCCGTTGATCATGGGCATCTCCGACCGCATCGTCGCCCTGGCCGCCGGTCAGGTCCTCGCCGAAGGCAGCCCGGCTGAGATCCAGGCCAACGACGACGTCGTCGAGGCGTACCTCGGCGGCGCGTTCACTCTCGAGGAAGTGGTCGCGTGACTGACGCGCTGCTCGACATCCGCGGGCTGCGGGCGAGCTACGGCGCGGTCGAGGTGCTCCGTGGTGTCGACTTCGTCGTCAACCGCGGCGAGATCGTCGCGCTGCTCGGCACCAATGGCGCCGGCAAGTCCACCATCCTGCGCAGCATCTCGGGGCTGCTCACGCCCGACGCCGGCCAGATCCTGTTCGAGGGCAATGACGTCGCCGGCGCCGCGACCGAGGCGACCGTCCGCCTCGGGATCACCCAGGTACCGGGCGGGCGGGGACTGCTGCCGAACCTCAGCGTCGAGGAGAACCTCCGCATGGGCGCCTACCCGATCCGCCGCGACAAGCCGGCGGTGAAGGCCGGCTTCGAGCGCGTCTACGCCACGTTCCCGCGACTCGCAGAACGGCGGAAGCAGCTCGCCGGTCTGATGTCCGGCGGCGAGGCACAGATGGTCGCGATCGGGCGGGCGCTGATGCTCCAGCCGAAGCTCATGATGATCGACGAGCTGTCGCTCGGGCTGGCCCCGCTGATCGTGCAACAGCTCGTGCAGGTCGTGCGCGACATCAACGCGTCCGGCGTCTCGATGATCCTCGTCGAGCAGTCGGCCAACCTTGCCCTCTCGGTCACCGACCACGCCTATTTCATCGAGAAGGGCGTCATCCGATTCGACGGCTCGTCCGGCGAGTTGCTCCGGCGGGACGACCTGCTGCGTTCGGTCTTCCTGGCGGCCAGCGCGAAAGAAGGTGCGGCATGAGTGTGCTCCGCAAGGTGATGGCGTTGAGTTGTGCCGTCATGATGGTCACCGCGCTGTCGGCGATCGCGGTGGTGAAGGCCGACCACAAGAATGCCAAGGTCGTCGCCAACGGCAGCGGGAACGGGAGTGACGGCCTCGTGGCCGGCGACAGCGCGACCGCCGCGAACGGCGCGACCGCCGGTGCCAACGTCGGCGCGGCGGGCGTGACATCGGGCGGCGGGTCGACGGGCAGCGGCACCGCGACGGGCGGGCCAGCGGCGTCTTCGGGCGCGGCGGCATCGAGCGGTGCCGCCGGCCCGTCGTCCGGCACGAGTTGTGCCGACTACAACCCGGGCATCGGTGTCTTCTGCGACCACTACCTGGTCGGCGGCACCACGGTGCTGTCGGGCCCGCTCGCGGTGTACGGCGCCCAGGGCCTGAAGGGCGGCCAGGCGTGGATCACGTACTACAACACCCAGATCGCGCCGAAGGAGCACCTCCGCCAGGCCAAGCTCGTCTGGTACGACGACAACCTCGACCCCCAGAAGACGCTCTCGTACGTCCAGCGCCTGCACGACGTCGACAAGGTCCTCTACATCGGCGGCGTCACCTCGCCCGAGGCCATCGCCGCGTACCTCCAGCAGACCAAGTTCCCGATGATCGGTGACATCGGCCTGTCACCGAAGTCCTGGACGAACCGCTACATCTTCCCGACGACACCGAGCGATGCCGTCCGCGACACCATCCGGATCAAGGAGGCGAAGGCCCGCTTCAACATCGGAACCTTCGCCGTGATCCAGGACGTGCTGCCGTCGGTGGACACCGGTCCCCTCAAGAAGGCGTGGGCCGACGCCGCGAGCAACAACGGCGTGAAGGAAGCCGACTACAACGAGATCGCGTCGACCGCGAGCGACTGTTCGGGACAGTTCAGCCATGCCATCGCGACGAGGCCGGAGTACCTCGTCCTCCCGACCGCGTCCGCGGTGATGCTCGCGTGCCTGCGCGAAGCGCGGAAGTTCTCGGTGCAGCCCGGTGGTTCGAACTCGAAGTGGCTGAAGGGTTGGAGCGGTGGATCCAATCTCCAGGTCGAAGTCGACAACTGCAAGCCGTTGTGCGAGGGCATGTACTCGATCGGAACGGTCTTCAACGATCCGCGCACCGCGACGTCGCCGCAGATGCAGACGTTCCGTCAGAACATGGCGAAGTACGCGCCCGACGTCGACATCACGAGCTTCATCACGATCAACTACTACCACTCGGGTTGGATCTTCTACAACCTCACCAAGAGCGCCGGAATCCAGAACAATCTGACGCGCGAGAACCTCGTGAACGCGGCCGAGCACTTCGGCCCGTTCGACACCGGCTTCGGCAACGTCGTGCAGTGGACCACGAAGGTCCCGCGCGAGCCGTGGACGTGTGGCTACCCGGTCGTCGTCAAAGGCGATCACTGGGTGTTCGACAGTCAGAAGTTCTGCTTCTAGCCCGGAAGGATCGTTGCCATGATCTTCGGCAGTCTCGGCCTCCTCGTGATCGGCGCCGGTCTCCTCGTCGCCGGCATCACCAAGGGCAGCACCGGCTACCTCGCCTTGTCGTTCGCGGCCAGCGTGGTGGGCGGGCTGTTGCTGCTGCTCGCGTACGCGTCGGCGCGCGGCGTCACCGGCATGGGCGCCCTGGCCCGCGGCCGGCCCGTCGACGGTCTGGGCGTGGCGCCGGGCGGACAGCCGATGGTGATGTACGTCCCCGTCGCGCCCGAGGTCCTCGAGCAGCTCACGTCACCACTGACCGCCAACGCCGGGGGCGGCGACGCCGATCAGCGCGCCGGCAACGGCCACACCGGCCACACCGGGCCCAGCGGGCACACCGGGCCCAGCGAGGGCGCGGCCACCGTCGGGGTGGCGGTCGAGTCGGCGCCGGTCGTCGGCTACGACGCCATGACGGCCGAGCAGGTGATCAAGCTGGTCGCGTCCGGCGCGTTGACCGAGGCGCAGCTCGAAGCGGTCCGCGCCTACGAGGCGGCCCACGACGCCCGGAAGACCGTCCTCGACCGTTTGGCGAAGATGGTCTGATCGCGGTCACCGGCGCTCCGCCGGGTGTGATTGCATCGTCGGGTGCGCATCGCGCTGATCGCCCCGCCGTGGACCCCGGTGCCGCCCGAGCTGTACGGCGGCATCGAGCTGGTCGTCGACCGGCTGGCGCGCGGCTTCGATGCCGCCGGCCACGACGTCGTTCTGTTCACGACCGGCGACTCGACCTGCCCGGTCGAGCGGCGGTTCCTGCTGCCCGAGGCCGAGGGCAACCGGATCGGCGCCAACGTGCCCGAGCTGCGCCACGTCATGGCGGCCTACGACGACGATCTCGTGCGCGCCGCCGACATCGTCCACGACCACACCGTGTTCGGGCCGGTCTACGGCCAGCAGTTCGACGACGTGCGACTGGTCACCACCATCCACGGGCCGTTCGTCGAGGAGCTGGTCGACATCTACGGTCGGATCGCGAAGCGGGTGCCGGTCATCGCGGTGTCCCACGCGCAGCGGAAACCGGCGCCGCAGGTGCCGATCGCGCGGGTGATCCACCACGGCGTCGACGTCAACGAGTTCCCCGTCGGCACCGGAAGCGGCGGCTACGCGCTGTTCCTCGGTCGGATGGCGGCGGACAAGGGCGCCCACACCGCGATCACGGTGGCACGGAAGGCGCACGTGCCGCTGCTGCTGGCCGGCAAGATGCGCGAGCCGGCCGAGTTCGAGTACTTCGAGACGCAGGTCGAGCCACTGCTCGGCGACGACGCCCGCTACCTCGGCGAGGTCCCGCACGACCACAAGGTGCAGCTCCTGGCCGATGCCAGGGCAGTGCTCTTCCCGATCCGCTGGAACGAGCCGTTCGGGCTCGTGATGATCGAGGCGCTGGCCTGCGGCACGCCGGTGCTGGCCTTCCCGGAGGGCGCAGCGCCCGAGGTGATCGAGGACGGCCGGACCGGCTTCCTCTGCCACGACGAGGCGGCGATGGCCGAGGCGTTGGGGCGGATCGACACCATCGACCGGAAGGCGTGCCGCGCCGCGGTCGAGGGCTACTTCTCGACCGAGCGCATGGTCCGCGAGCACCTCGACTTGTTCGAGTCCCTCGTTCGCTGATAGCTCGGCGCCGTGATCACCGGCGCGCAACTGGACCACGTCGCCATCGCGGTCGAGCAATGGGCCGACGCGTGGCCCCGCTTCGTCACCGAGCTCGGCGGGCGCTGGATGCAGGGCGGCCGGGGCCCCGGCTTCGCGCCATCCCAGTACGAGTACGCCAACGGCATGCGCGTCGAGCTGCTCGAGCCGAACGACATCCACGTCGACGACTTCCTCCGACGGTTCATCGACCGCAACGGCGTCGGGCCGCACCACCTGACGTTCAAGGTGCCCGATCTGCGAGCCGCGCTGGCCGACGTCGAAGCCGCCGGCTACCGGCCCGTCGGCGTGAACTTCTCCGATCCGGAGTGGTTCGAGGCGTTCATCCATCCAAAGGACGGACCCGGCGTCGTCGTCCAGCTCGCCCAGGCCTCGACCGACTGGGTGAGCCGCCCGCCGCGCACCTTCCCGGAGGCCAACGCCGCGGCGGCGAGCCTCGCCCACGTCGCCCACGCGGTCGCCGCGCTCGCCGACGGACGCCGCCTGTTCGTCGACGTCCTCGGCGGCGACGAGATCGCTCGCGGCGAGGACGAGGACGGGCGCTGGGTCGAGCTCGGCTGGAAGGGGCCGGGCCGGCTCCGGCTGCTCGAACCGGCATCCCCCGCCAGCCCGGTCGATGACTGGCTGGCCGGCCGGCCTGGCCGGGTCCACCACCTCGCGTTCACCGCGCCCGCCGTCGTCGAGCCCCGCGAGCTGCCGCCCGACGCCGCCACCGGCACCCGCATCCGGCTTCTCCCTCCCCGCGAGCGCGAATAGCGCGCTCGCGGGGAGGCAAAACCCGGGGTCACTAGGGCACGACGAGCTGCTCGGGCACGTGGGTGTGGCCGTCGCGGCGGAGGCGGTCGGCGGCGCGGGCCCGGATGGCGCGTTCGACGGCCACGCGCCGGTCGGGTCGCACGCGGGCTGCGATGCGGATGGTGAGCGAGTCCGGGCCGACGGCGTCGACGCCGAGCACCGCCGGCGGTTCGACCAGCCCGTCGGCCACGGTGGCGTCGCCGGCCAGCGCGGCCAGCTCGTCGGAGATCGCCGCGACGGCCGCGGCCACGTCGGTGGAGAGGCCGACGACGACATCCACGACGGCGCGCGACCACTCCTTGGTCGTGTTGCCGACCTTCTTGATCTCGCCGTTGGGCACGTACCAGACGGTGCCGTCGAACGAACGGACGCTGGTGATGCGCAGGTTGACCTCCTCGACGGTGCCCGTGGTGTCGCCGAGGTTGACGATGTCGCCGACGCCGTACTGGTCCTCGACGAGGATGAAGAACCCCGACAGGAAATCCTTGACAAGGCTCTGCGCGCCGAAACCGAGGGCCACGCCGATGATGCTCGCCCCGGCGATGAACGGTCCGAGGTTGAAGCCGAGCTCCTGGATGACGAGCAGCGTCGACATCGTCCACACGACGACGCGGACGAGGCTGGCCAGAACGCCGGCCAACGTGGCCGCGCGCAACTCGGCACGCGCGCCGGTGCGCAACGGCGCGCGATTGACGAGCCCGGTGATCGATCGCCGGACGACGCGGGCCGCGACCCGCGTCAAGACGAGCGAAATCAGCAGGATGAGGGCGATCTTCAACACGTGGCCGAACAGGAAGTCGGCGGTGTTGATGGTGAAGTCGCTGGCGCCCAGCTTCTTCAGCAGTTGGGCCAGATAGCTGTCGGATGCGAGCATCCGCCCAGCTTTACCCAGGCGGCGCGCGGTAGTGGGCGCTCAGGTCGCCGAGCAGGTCGGCATGGAAGGCCCGCTCCGTGAGGTGCCACCCCGACTCGTCTCTGGCGAACCGGTCGTGGTAGCGGCCGGCGAGGATCGGGCGGTTGCGTTGGAGGACGACGAAATACGACCGCGCCGACGCGCGCGACCGGTCGCCGGCGATGTCGATCATGAGATTGGCGATGACATGGCGCGTGCCCGGCGTGCCGTCGGCGCCGAGCAGGACGCCGTCGTACTGGCGCCGGGCGTGCGCCGATCCGTGCCCGGTGACGCGCCCACCGGCCACCCAGTCGGCGCGGGCGAACAACTCGGCGACGCCGTCGAGATCGCCGGCGTCGAGCCGCTCGGCGTACCCGTGGACGATCGCGGTGATCGCGGCCCGGTCGTCGGTCACTTGCCGGCGATGTAGCTGCGGTAGACCGCGAGCAACGCGTCCTTCTGCCCGGCGTCGAGCAACGGGTCGGCGCCGATCGCGGCTTCCGTCGTCGACGTGCCCTGGACCTTCTTCGACGACGCCAGGCCGGCCTGCGCCAGCAGGGTCTCGGCCGACAGGTTGAGCGCTCGCGCGATGGCGTTCAACACCCGCACCGACGGCTCGTGCAGGCCGCGCTCGATCTGACTGAGATACGGGTTGGAGACGTTCGTCTTCTCGGCCAGATCGCGCAACGACAGTTGCGCGAGCTTGCGCTGGTTGCGAATGAACGCGCCGAGCGACTGGACCTGCTCGTCCCAATCGGCCGCCATGGCCGAGACGGTCGCGGGCAGGCCCAGCCGCTCCGGCGGGCGCTTCGGCGTCCTAGACGTCGACAGGCTCGGCCTCAACAGGATCGGCGTCGACAGGACCGTCGGCGGGCTGGAACATGGCGCCGACGGTGTCGAGGATCGACGTGACGAACTCGCGCTGGCGGTCGAGCACCTTGGCCGCGAAGTCGATGGCCTGGTCGACGGTCTCGCTCGCCTTGGGGAGCTGGTCGGCGAACGGGATCTCTGGCAGGTGGCCTTCCACTGAGGCGGTCCAATCGCGCACCGCAGTGAGGACCTTGTCCTGCGCCGACTTCAACGTCTCGAACAGCTGCTCTTGGTTGGGGATGAGGGGGGTGTCCATCCGCTCACCATAGTTAGCATCGCTTGGTATGTCAAGCAACGCGAACCCGCAGACGGTAGGCTGCCGCGGTGCGGATCGGACTGGTGCTCGGCGCCGGAGGCGTGGTCGGCCACGCCGTGCACGCCGGGGTCTTGGCGGCGCTCGACGACATGACGGGGTGGGACCCCCGGCACGCAGAGGTGATCGTCGGGACCTCGGCCGGCGCCGGCGTCGCGGCCCTCTTGCGGGCCGGATTCTCGCCCGGCGATCTGCTGGCTCGGGCGACTGACCAACCGATGTCGCGATCCGGCGCGCGCCTGCTCGCCAAGGCCGAGGACGGCGCTCCGCCACCGCCGCTGCCGCCGCGACCGCGACCGGCCGACCTCCTCGGGCGCATGGCCGAGCCGTCGCTGCTCGTGCGGTCCGCGCTGCGGCCATTCCGCGTCCGACCCGGCGCGCTGGCGGCCGCCGCGCTCCCGCGCGGCACGGTGCCGCCCGAGCTCGTCGCCGGGCCGTACCGGCGACTCCTCCCTGGCGGCTGGCCCGACCAGACGACGTGGCTCTGCGCGGTGCGGCTCGACACCGGGCGGCGCGTGGTCTTCGGCCGCGAGGACGGGCCGCCGGGGTCGGTGGCCGATGCCGTCGCGGCGTCGTGCGCGATTCCCGGATACTTCGCGCCGGTCGAGATCGACGGTGTGCGCTACGTCGACGGTGGCGTGCACTCGCCGACGAACGCCGACCTCGTGGCCCGCCTCGGGCTCGACCTGGTGATCGTGTCGTCGTCGATGTCCGCCGCCGGCCGGTGGCGTCGCGCGGTGCCCGTGATGGAAGCGCCGGTGCGAGCGGCCGCGTCGTGGTACCTCGGGCGCGAGGTCGCCGCCATCCGCCGACACGGCACGCCGGTGCTGGTGTTCCAGCCCAGCCCCGGTGACCTCGCCGACATCGCCGGCAACGCCATGGACCCGGCTCGCCGGCCCGGTGCGGCCCGTCAGGCCGGTGACCTGGCGCGCCGGCGGCTCGGGCACGCCGACGCAACGGCGCTGGTGGCGTTGCTCCGGCGCGCGGCTTAGCCGACCGGATGTGGCGCCGCGACCGCGGCCGCCTTGCACAGCTCGATGACGCCTTCTTCGATGCCGTTGGCCAACACGTGGAGGTCGGGCACGGTCTCCCAGTCGCCGGTGATGCCGAAGTTGAGCTGGCCGCAGTAGCTGAAGATCGCGATGCCGATGCGAACGCTGCCCATGATCGGCACGAAGGGATACGCCTCGAGCATGCGGCGACCGACGGCATAGAGCGGGAACTGCGGGCCGGGAACGTTGGTGGTCACGGTGTTGATGTTGCGCTGGTTGACCCGGCTCATCAGCCGGCCGCCGAGCGCGAGGAGCATCGGCGGGGCGAAGCCGCTCAGCGACGTCAGCACCTCGCCGGCGACGGCCTGTTGCGACTCCTTCAGACCGTCCATCTGCGCCCGGATCGACGCCAACCGCTCGGCGGCGTCGTCGATGCCGACCGGGAGGTCGGCGAACATCGCCGACACGCGATTGTTGTACGTGCCGCGCTCACCCTGGCTGCGTACCGACACCGGCACCATCGTTCGCACGGTGCGGCCCAGCACGATCTCGCCGCGTGACAGGAGAAGGTCGCGGAAGCCGCGGGTGATCGCGGCCAGCACGACGTCGTTGACGGTGCCGCCGAGACCGGCGCGCACCGCCTTCACGTCGGCGAGGGTGGCCCGGGCCCAGTCCCACCGACGGTGCGGGCCGATCGGGCCGTTGAGCGCTTCGCCCGATGTCGACGCTCGCACCACGCCGGCGGCCGACCCGAACCCGCGCACCAACGTGCGCAACGTGCCGACGAGCTCGCGCGGGCGGCGCGCCGCGGCGCGGAGGGCGCGGATCTGCTCGTAGGGCCGCACGACGAGATCGGTGAGCGCGTCGGCGACCAGTCGCACGTCCGACGGCGCATCGCCGGCCTCCCACGAGTCGTTCACCGACCGCCGCTCCGGTTCGGGCTCGGTGTCGAGCACGACCGCGAGCAGGTCGGTGCCGGCGATCCCGTCGACCATCGCGTGGTGGGTCTTCGACGCGAGGGCGAAGTGGCCGTCCTCCAGGCCCTCGATCATCCACACCTCCCACAGCGGCTTCGACCGGTCGAGCTGCTGCGACATCACCCGGCCGACGAGGTTCCGGAGTTGGTCGGCCGCGCCGGGTGCCGGGAGCGCGGTGTGGCGGACGTGGTACTCGATGTTGAAGTGCGGGTCGTCGACCCACACCGGGCGGCCGACGTTGAGGGGCACGAACTTCACCTTCTGGCGGTAACGCGGCACCAGCGGCAGCTTTCCGGCGATCATGTCGACCAGCTCGCGGTACGCCGGTGCCGGCCCCTCGAACACCGCCACCGACGCGATGTGCATGTGGCTGTTGTCGTCCTCGATGTGCAGGAACGAGGCGTCAAGCGGGCTCATGCGGTCCATCGCGCTCCCCTTTTTCGGCTCGGACGGACCCTAGCCGTGGCACTACCTTCGAGCACGTGCCCGAACGACGGCGTTCCTGGTGGGGGTGGGGATGGGCCGACGAGGCGCTCACCGGGGACTCGGCGGCCAAGTTGGCGACGGCGGTCGCCGCCGCGCTCGGCGCCGAGGTCGAGCCCCGCCCGGCACCCGACCTGGGCGACCTCGACCTCGCGCCACCGCGCCTCACGCCGCCCGCCGGCCTCGCCGACATCTGCTCGAGCGACGTCTACGACCGCTCCGGCCACACCTACGGCAAGTCGTTCCGCGACGTGGTGCGCGGGTTCCACGCCGACCTCCCCCACCCGCCCGACCTCGTCGCATTTCCCCGCGACGAAGCCGACGTCGTCGATCTCCTCCAGTGGTGCACCGACACCAATGCCGCGGTGGTCCCGTACGGCGGCGGGTCGTCGGTCGTCGGCGGCGTGGACGGCGGCGGCGACTGGGCCACCGACTTCGACGGTGTGGTGAGCGTCGACCTCACCCGCCTCGACCGAGTGCTCGACATCGACCGGGCATCGCGCGCGGCGCGCATCCAGGCCGGCGCGCTCGGGCCCGTCCTCGAGGAGCAGCTGCGGCCGCACGACCTCACGCTGCGGCACTACCCGCAGTCGTTTCAATTCTCGACGCTCGGCGGATGGCTGGCGACGCGCTCCGGCGGCCACTACGCGACCAACTGGACGCACATCGACGACTTCGTCGAGTCGATGCGGGTCGTGACGCCGTCCGGCATCAGCGAGTCGCGACGGCTGCCGGGGTCGGGCGCCGGCCCGTCGCCGGACCGCATGTTCCTCGGGTCCGAGGGCACGCTCGGGATCATCACGGAAGCGTGGATGCGGCTGCAGGACCGGCCGACGTTCCGGGCGTCGGCCGCGGTGCGATTCTCGTCGCTCGCCGCCGGTGTGGCCGCGGCCCGTGCGGTCGCGCAGGCCGGCCTGTTCCCGACGAACTGCCGGCTGCTCGACGCCGGTGAGGCACGGGCGTCGGCCGGCGTCGACGACGGGTCGGCGGTGCTCGTGCTCGGGTTCGAGTCGGCCGACCATCCGCTCGACGCGTGGATCGGACGCGCCGTCGAGTGCTGCGCCGACCACGGCGGTGAGACGCCGGAGGGCATCAAGGTCTCTGCCAAACCCGACGAGCAACGCGAGGGGACCGCCGACGCGTGGCGGTCGGCGTTCCTCCGGGCGCCGTACGGCCGCGATGCCATGGTCGCACTCGGCTGCGTGGCCGAGACCTTCGAGACCGCGGTGACATGGAGCGGCTTCGACGCGTTGCACCAGGGTGTCACCGGGGCGGTCGAGCGGGCATTGAAGGAGGTGTGCGGAGGGGGCCGGATCACCTGCCGCTTCACCCACGTCCATCCCGATGGTCCGGCGCCCTACTTCACCGTCCTGGCGCCGAGCCGCCACGGGAGCCAGCTCGCGCAGTGGGCCGAGGTGAAGACCGCGGCGGCCGACGCCATCCTCGCCAACGGCGGGACGATCACCCATCACCACGCCGTCGGCCGCGATCACCGGCCGTGGTACGACCGGCAGCGGCCGGTCCCGTTCGCATTGGCGCTGTCGGCGGCCAAGCACGCGCTCGATCCGGCCGGCATGCTCAACCCCGGCGTGCTGATCGGATGAACCCCAAGGAAATGACATGGTCAGCGAACTGACTCGCGAGTCATCGCCGGAGGACGCGACCGACGCGCTCGTCGACGGCGACCGTGCGTGGGCACCGGGCACCGCGATGGCGGCGCTGGCCAACCGCGACTTCCGCATCGTCTGGGGCGGCACGTTCGCGTCCAACATCGGCACGTGGATGCAGAACGTGCTCCTCGGTGCGTACGGCTACGAGCTCACCCACTCGGCGACGTTCGTCGGCGTGCTCTTCTTCGCGCAGCTCGGACCGTTGCTGGTGCTGTCCACCGTCGGGGGTGTGCTGGCCGATGCGCTGGACCGCCGCAAACTGCTGATCTTCGGCCAGGTCGCGCAGCTCGTCTTCTCGTTGGTGCTGGCAGCGCTGGTGGTTCCGAAGCACCCGTCCCACGCCGGCATCGTGCTGTGCGTCCTCGCCATCGGCATCTTCAACGCGCTGAGCGCGCCGGCATTGTCGGCGATCCTCCCGACCCTGGTGCCGCGGCCCGATCTGCCGGGCGCGGTCTCCCTCCAATCGGTGCAGATGAACCTGTCACGCGTCATCGGGCCGGCGATCGGCGCCGCGATCTACGCGCGTACCGGCGCAGCCACCGTGTTCGTCATCAACGCCGCGACGTACTTCTTCGCGGTCGCCGGGCTGATGCTCGCGCGGTACGACCGGCGCCCGGCCAACGGCGGGATCGAGGAGCGCGGGCTGGCCCGCTTGCTCTCCGGCTTCCGCCTGGCGTGGGCCGACCCGCTCGTCCGGCGGGTCCTCACGATCATGTTCACCTTCTCGTTCTTCTCGCTGACCTTCGTCGGCTTGATGCCCGCGCTGGCCGCCAAGAACCTGCACATCCGCCCGAAGAGCGAGGCCTACGGACTGCTGTACGCCGGCTTCGGAATGGGCGCGGCCATCGGCGCCATCTGCGTCGGCACCGTGCTGGCCCGTCGCTCGAAGGCCCGCATCGCGCGCGTCGCGCTGGTCGCCTTCGCGGCGCTGCTCGCGGCGTTCGGATCCGTGCACACCAAGGCGGCGGCGTACCCGCTCGCGGTCGTGCTGGGCTTCGCGTACTTCTCGGCGATCACCTCGATGTCGACGGTGTTGCAGGAGCACCTCACCGACAACGTCCGCGGCCGGATCATGGCCATCTGGATGATGGCGTTCGGCGGCACCGTGCCGCTCGGGGTCCTCGCCGGCGGGGTCGTCGCCAACCACTCGTCGATCACCCTCGTCATGCTCATCGGCGCCGGGTGGGCCCTGGCCCTCAGCTGGTACGCCGATCTCGACGCCGTCAGCCGACCCGGCTGACCGCGCCGCCGGCGCGACGAGTCAATTGCGCGCGCATGACGCGCCGATGGCGCGGTCGTCCTCGCTCCAGCCGGGCGCGGCCCCCTCTGGCCAGAAGTCACCGGTGTAGCGGTCCTGCACGTACGCGACGGGCGGCTCCTCACCCGACGCGATCGCCGCCACCGCGGCCACGAGCGCGTCGACGTCGGCGTCGCTCGTGGCGATGCCGCAGCTGGCCCGCACCGCACCGGGGATCGCGCTGCGGTCGCCGCGGAGGACGCCGTCGCGGTAGGCGTGGACCTCGGACTCGGTGAGGCCGAGGAGCCGGATCAGGTACGGATGGGCGCAGAAGCAGCCGTGGCGGACGCCGATGGCGTGCTCGGCCGAGAGGCGGGCGGCGACGAGGGCGTGGTGCACGCCGGTGACGACGAAGGCCGCGACCGCGAGCGTCTCGTGGCCCGAGCCGGAGCCCTGGGTGGCCGGGCCCGGCCCGAGGACCCGCACACCGTCGATCGCGGCCAGCCCCTCGCGCAGCCGGATGGCCAGCGCCGCCTCGTGCTCGGCGATCGCCGACCATCCCACGTCGCCGAGGGCGTCGATGGCGGCGTGCATGGCGACGGCGCCGACGACGTTGGGCGACCCGGCTTCCTCGCGCTCGGGAGGATCGGTCCAGATCACCTCGTCGAGGTCGACGAGGTCGACGGCGCCGCCGCCGGCGAGGAACGGGTCGCCCTCCGAGAACGTCGAGCGGGGCCCGATGGGCGCGCCGCTGCCGTACGGCGCGTACATCTTGTGGCCGCTCCACGCGAGGTAGTCGGCCCGGGAGGGCAGCGGCCGGTGCGGTGCGAGCTGGGCGGCGTCGACCAGCACCGGGACCCCGCGGTCATGAGCGGCGTCGATGATCTCGTCGATCGGCGGCAACCACCCGGTGACGTTCGACGCCCCGGTGACGGCCAGGAGGCGCGGCGACGGGCCGGCGTCGAGCGCGGCCGCGACGGCGGCGGTGTCGAACACGCCACTGGCGTCGCACTCGACCCACCGGCGGCGCGCGACACGGGCCCATGGCAGGAGGTTGGCGTGGTGCTCGACGACCGTGGTGACGACGGTGTCGTCGGGCGACAGGCGCAGGCGGTAGGCGAGGTGGTTGATGGCCTCGGTGGTGTTCCGGCAGAAGACCGCGATGTCGTCACCCTGCGGATCGCGGCCGGCGAAACGGAGGACCGCGGCGCGGGCGTCCTCGTAGGCCGCGGTCGCGACTCGAGACTTGTAGCCGGCGCCGCGGTGCACGCTCGAATACCACGGAAGGAAGGTGTCGACCTTGGTCCGCACGAAGGCCGAGGCCGCGGTCGACGCCGCGGCATCGAGGTCGACATAGTCGCGATCGACGCCGTCGACGCAGGGCACGGGCTGCCCGATGCCGACCATGGGGATCACCGCCGGGAGGCTACTGGCGGTCGCGGGATGCTAGAGAGAAGGCGTGATCCGAGAGGCCCTCGCCGGGAGGCGCATCGCCGTCACCGGCAGCACGGGCTTCCTGGGCACCGCAGTCGTCGAGCGCCTGTTGCGGGAGACCGACGCCGAGATCGTCCTCCTGGTCCGGCCGGGGCGGCGCGCGACCGCGGCCGACCGGGCCCGCCGCGAGATCTTCCGCAACGACTGCTTCGCGCGGCTGCGGAGTGAGGCCGACGACTTCGAGGCGCTCGTCGCGTCACGGGTGCGGGTGATCGCAGGTGACGTCGCGGTCGACGGGCTCGGGCTCGACGACGAGGGCCGCGCCCTCCTGACCGGCTGTTCCACCGTGATCCACTCGGCGGCCAGCGTCAGCTTCGACTCGCCGCTGGACGCCGCCGTCGAGGTGAACCTGCTCGGGCCGACCCGTGTCGCGCAGGCGATGGCCGACGTCGGCGCCACCGCCCATCTGGTCGCCGTCTCCACCGCGTACGTGGCCGGGTCACGGCGCGGCCGGGCGCCCGAGGCGCTGCTGCCCGACACGCCGTTCTCGACCGAGGTCGAGTGGCGGGCCGAGGTCGACGCCGCCCGGCGGGCTCGGGCCGACATCGACGCCGACAGCCGCCGGCCCGGGCGCCTGACCCGGTTCATGAAGGAGGCCCGGGCGGAGCTGGGCGCGGCCGGCACTCCCCTGCTGGCGACGCGCGCCGAACGCCGCCGCGAGCAATGGGTCGTCGACGAGATGGTCGAGCTCGGGCGGGCCCGCGCCGGTGCCCTCGGCTGGCCGGACGCGTACGCGTACACCAAGGCGCTCGGCGAGCGGGCGCTGATCGAGACGCACGGCGACGTGCCGATCACCTTCGTCCGGCCGTCCATCATCGAGTCGTCGCTGGCCGAGCCGGTGCCCGGGTGGATCCGCGGCTTCCGCATGGCTGAGCCGGTGATCATCTCCTACGCGCGCGGGCTGCTGAAAGAGTTCCCCGGCCTGCCGGAGGGCGTCGTCGATGTCATCCCCGTCGACCACGTCGTCGCCGCGATCATCGCGGTCGCGGCCGCCGGTCCCTCGCCGGACGGCCCGTCGGTGTACCAGGTGGCGTCGGGCTCGCGGAACCCGCTGCGCTACCGGGTCCTCGTCGACCTGGTGCGCGCGTACTTCAAGGCCAACCCGCTCTACGACGCCGACGGCCAGCCGATCGTCGTGCCCCAGTGGTCGTTCCCGGGCCGTGGGAAGGTGCAAGGGCAGCTCGAGCGCACCGTGCGCGCCCTCAAGGCGGCAGAGAAGGTGATGGCGGCGCTCCCGGTTCGGGGCAAGAAGGCCGAGACGTCGAGCGGCATCGAGAGCAAGCGCGAGGATGCCGAGCGGGCGCTGAGCTA
The DNA here is from genome assembly GCA_025463925.1 of Acidimicrobiales bacterium. Lineage (GTDB taxonomy): Bacteria > Actinomycetota > Acidimicrobiia > Acidimicrobiales > AC-14 > RYN-50. The sequence goes on from JAODBK010000011.1 coordinate 51,205, forward strand.
TGTCCGCCTCTACGGCGCGTACAGCGAGACCGAGGCGCTGTTCGACGACACCCGGCTGCGCGCGCTGTGGGATCGGCTGCCGGCCGGCGACCAGGGGTCGTTCAACTTCGACGCGAACAGCATCGACTGGGCCCACTACGTGCACGGTGTGCACCTGCCGTCGGTCGTCCACCACGCCCGCGTCCGGACCACCGGCGGCGGCCGGTCCGGGCCCGACCGCGTCGAACGCGGCCGGCGGGCGGTGCTGTCGCCGGACCGGCATCTCGCGGTGTTCGACCTCGAGAACACGCTCATCGCCTCCAACGTCGTCGACTCGTACGCGTGGCTGGCCACCCGGCGCATGCCGGACGACGAGCGCGTCCGGTTCGTGCTCCGCACCTTGAAGGAGGCGCCGGCGTTGCTCGCGCTCGACCGGCGCGACCGCGGCGACTTCCTCCGCCACTTCTACCGCCGGTACGAGGACGCCCCGGCGGGCCGGTTGCGCAACGACGCGTGGCAACTGTTCGCCCATCTCCTCCTGACGAAGTCGTTCCCGGCCGGCGTCCGCCGCGTGCGCGAGCACCGCGCGCTCGGCCATCGCACCCTGTTGATCACCGGCGCGCTCGACTTCGTCGTCGACCCCCTGCGACCGCTGTTCGACGACGTGGTGTGCGCGTCGCTCGGTGAGCGCGACGGCCGGCTCACCGGCGAGCTGATCGAAGGGCCGCCCACCGGCGAGGCCCGCGCCCTCGTGATGGCCGACTACGCGTCGGCCCACGGCTTGTCGCTCGAGGAGTCCGTGGCCTACGCCGACTCGGCGTCCGACCTGCCGATGCTCGAGGCAGTCGGCTTCCCCGTCGCGGTCAACCCCGAGTCGAAGTTGTCGGTGATCGCGCGAAAGCGCGGCTGGCACGTCGAGCAATGGGCCAGGGCACCTGGCGGCCCCCGACCGCTGCTGCCGATCGGGCCGCGCCTGGTGCGGGCGTGAAAGCGCTGGTGTTCGAGCGGTCGTTGCCGCGGTTCGCGGCGGCGCGGGTCGCCGGCTCGCTGCTCGCCGGAAGCGGCGCGCGGGTCGGGCCGCTGTCGCTGGCCGATGTCGACGAGCCGCGCGTCGACGAACCCGGCTGGGTGCGGGTGCGGCCTCGGCTCGCCGGCATCTGCGGGTCCGACCTGGCGACGATCGACGGCCGCAGCAGCCGCTACTTCGAGCCGATCGTGAGCTTCCCGTTCGTGCCGGGCCACGAGATCGTCGGTGAGTTGGACGACGGGTCGCGCGTCGTCGTCGTGCCGGTGTTGCGGTGCGCGGCCCGCGGCATCGAGCCGATGTGCGACATGTGCGCCGCCGGTCGCGTCAACCTGTGCGAGCGGGTGGCGTTCGGGCACATCGAGCCCGGCCTGCAGACCGGATTCTGCGCCGACACCGGTGGTGGCTGGGGCATCTCGCTGATGGCTCACGAGTCGCAGCTCCGGCCGGTGCCCGACGACATGAGCGACGAGGGCGCGGTCATGGTGGAACCGGCCGCGTGCGCGGTGCACGCCGCCCGCCAGATCGGGGTCGACGACGTGGCGGTGATCGGCTCCGGCACGCTGGGACTGTTGACGATCGCCGCGGTGCGGCGCATCGCGCAGCCGCGCGGACCGCTGATCGCGACGGCCAAGCATCCCGAGCAGCGGCGGTTGGCCCGCGAGCTCGGCGCCGACGTCGTGGTCGCGCCCGACGCACTCGAGCGGGCGGTGCGCTCCTCCACCCGCTCGCTGCAGTACGGCAGCCAGTTGAGCTGCGGCATCGGCACCGTGGTCGACTGCGTCGGCCGCGAGCAGTCGCTCGCGCAGGCGCTCCGGGTCGTGGCCCCCGGCGGCACGATCCTCCTGGTCGGCATGCCAGGCCCGGTCGCGGTCGATCTCACCGGGTTGTGGCACCGTGAAGTGGCCCTGCGGGGCTGCTACGCCTATGACGACTCCGACTTCGACGCCGCGTTCGACCTCGTCCAAGAGGCCGGGCTGGACCGGCTCGTGACTGCCACGTACCCGATCGATCGCTACCGCGACGCCATCGACCACGCCGCCCACGCCGGCGGCCGGGGCGCGGTGAAGGTCGCGTTCGACCTCCGCTCCGAGCGCGAGCGGCGCCGCTGATGGGAAGGCCGGGTTTCGTGCTCGAGGTCGACCGGTCGACGCCGCCGACGCTGTTCCACCACGGCGAGGGCTTCCGCCTCGAGAAGCTGCCGGTCGGCGCGCGGGTCGTGTACCCGGCCGAGCCGCTCGACGCGATCGCCGATCCGGACGAGGCGATCCGGCAGGCGTTGCACAACCCGCTCGGCGACAGCCAGCCGTTGCCGTCGCTCCTGCGCGGCGGGATGAAGCTGACGATCGCGTTCGACGACGTGTCGCTGCCCTTGCCGCCGATGAAGCGACCCGACGTCCGGCAGCGCGTCGTCGAAGCGGTGCTCGAAATGGCCGCCGGGGCCGGCGTCGACGACGTGGTGCTGATCGCGGCGCTGGCGTTGCACCGGCGCATGACCGAATCCGAGCTGCGTCAGGCACTGGGCGACCGCGTGTACGACGCCTTCGAGCCTCACGGCATGCTCCTCCAGCACGACGCCGAGGACCCCGACGGCATGCTCCACCTCGGCGTCACCGACCAGGGCGAGGACGTCGAGATCAACAAGCGGGCGGCGACGAGCGACCTGCTGGTGTACGTCAACGTCAACCTCGTCGCCATGGACGGCGGCCACAAGAGCGTGGCCACCGGCCTGGCGTCGTACCGGTCGCTCCGTCACCACCACAACGTGCAGACCATGCAACAGAGTCGCTCGTTCATGGACCAGCACCGCTCCGAGCTGCACTCCTCGAACTGGCGCATGGGCCGGCTGATCGCGGCGTCGGGCGTGAACGTGTTCCAGATCGAGACGACGCTGAACAACAACACCTTCCCGCCGGCCTTCGACTTCCTCCAGAAGCGCGAGTGGGAGTGGTCCTTCCGCGACCGTGCCGCATTCACCGCGTCGTCGAAGGCGCTGCAGCGCACCCCGCCGCGCATCGCCCGCCAGATCTTCCAGGGGCAGCGGGCCCCCTACGGCCTCACCAGCGTGCAGGCGGGCGAGGTCGAGGCCGTCCACGCGCAGACCACCGAGCACGTCTACGAGCAGCAGTTGGTCTCGGTCGCAGGGCAGGCCGACATCCTCACGATGGGCCTGCCGTACATCTGCCCGTACAACGTCAACTCGATCATGAACCCGATCCTCGTGATGTGCCTCGGCCTCGGCTACTTCTTCAACCTGTACCGAGGCAAGCCGCTGGTCCGAGCGGGCGGCGTGCTGATCATGAGCCACCCGACGCCCTGGGAGTTCCACCCGGTGCATCACCCGAGCTACATCGACTTCTTCGAGCAGGTCCTGGCCGAGACCACCGATCCGGCCGAGATCGAGGCGAAGTACGAGGAGTCGTTCGCGACCGACCCGTGGTACATCCACCTCTACCGAACGACCCACGCCTACCACGGCGTCCATCCCTTCTACATGTGGTACTGGGGCGCGCACGCGCTGCAGCATCTCGGCGGCGTCATCGTCGTCGGCGGCGACACCCGATCGGTCCGGCGGCTCGGCTTCAAGCCGGCAACGACGCTGCGTGACGCGCTCGAGATGGCCGAGGACGTCGTCGGCCGCGATCCGTCGGTGACCCATCTCCACTCACCACCGATCCTGCTCGCCGACGTCACGTGAGGCGCCTGTCGCTCCGCGCGCCGTTCCCGTTGTCCAAGCCGACGTGGCCGGGCGGCGTCGAGCGGGCGCCACTCGAGCGCAAGACCGGGATGCACTACGACACCGACTGGGCGCGCCGCTACCCGGCACGGGTGGCGAGGGCCGCCTTGGTCGACGACGTGTTCACGCCGATCATCAAGGTGATGGCGTCGCCACAGGTGAGCGGGCTCGACCGCCTGGCGTCGCTGCCGGACGACGAGCCGGTCATCTTCGCGGCCAACCACCACAGCCACTTCGACACGACGATCCTCCTGACCGCGGTGCCCGAGCGCTTCCGCCACAAGCTCGTCGTCGCCGCGGCATCCGACTACTTCTTCGACAACCGCGTGAAGGGTGCCGTGTGGGCACTGGCGATCGGCGCCTTCCCGATCGAGCGCGCCAAGGTCAGCCGGAAGTCGGCCGACGACGCCGCGCAGATGCTCGACGACGGTTGGAGCCTGATCATCTTCCCGGAGGGCGGCCGCAGTCCGCACGGATGGGGTCAGCCATTCCGCGCCGGCGCGGCGTACCTCGCCATCCGGTGCGGTCGAGCGGTGGTGCCCGTCCATCTCGAGGGCACGCGGCGCGTGATGCGCAAGGGCGCGCGTCTGCCGACGCCGTCGACGGTGCACGTCACGTTCGGCCGGCCGATGCGCGCCGCCGAAGGCGAGGACCCTCGCGTGCTCGCGGTCCGCATCGAGCGCGAGGTCGCGGCGCTGGCCGACGAGCAGGCCACCGACTGGTGGCAGGC
>JAODBK010000038.1 GCA_025463925.1 Acidimicrobiales bacterium
GGTCGCGACATCGGTGGCGCGGGCGCGGCCGATCCGCACCAGCGCGGCCAGCGCGGTGGCCCGTACGCGCGCCGAGTCGTCGGCGAGCGCCGAACGGGCGGCCTCCTCGTCACCGGTGTGGCCGGCCACCGCCGCGGCCCGTCGACGGGCGGCCTCGTCCATCTCCCGCGATCGTGGCAGGGAACGGCACCGCCCGAGTGGAACCTGACGACTGATGCGTCGCGACACCCGACCGATGGCACTGACGATCGTCATCGTGGCGATGCTCCTCGCCAACGCCACGGTGTACGTGGCCCGGGCGATGGCGCCGGCCGAGGCCCGGGCGGTCGACAGCCCGCTGCTCCGCCCGATGAGCGCGCCGGCCACGACCGCGCCGCCGACCACCGCCGCCGGCCTGGCTCCGACCCGGAAGCTCGACCCGGTCCCGCCGCCGGTCAACGGGTACGCGGCCGAGAAGATCGTGCGGATCGGCACCATCGAGATCCCGAAGATCGGCCTGGTCCACCCGATCTACGAGGGGATCACGCTGAACTCGATCGACCTCGGGCCCAGCCACTGGCCGGGCACCGCGTTCCCCGGTGAGGTCGGGAACGCGGTCTTCGCCGGCCACCGGGTCACGCACACTCATCCGTTCCTGCGGATCAACGAACTGGTCCCGGGAGACGTCGTCATCTTCACCGTCGGCGGGTTGCGCTCCGTCTACCGCATGACCGGCAGCCGGGTCGTGCGACCGAGCGAGACGTGGATCGCCAACCAGACGGCCACGCCGACGGCGACGTTGTTCGGCTGCCATCCGCCCCACTCGGCGACGTACCGGTACGTCGTGAGCTTGGCGCTCGAGTCCGTGCAGCCGGTCTGACGGTCAGCGGGCGGCGTGCCGCAGTGCCATGTCGGTGAGGAAGGCGGCGGCACCGACGACCGCCGCGATGACGGCGCCGACGGTCGTGACCACCGCGGCCAGGCCGATCGCGCCCCGGAGCCGGGGCGCCGACCTCGTGGGCTCGCGGCGACTCCGGCGCGGCGCCGTGGCAGGCTGATCCTCCACCCGCCGGCCGGCGATCCGTTCGACATCGAGGGACCGCACGACACCGGCAATCGCACCGGCCACGACCACGAGGCACACCACGAACGCGAACATGCCGCCCACGACTCTAGGCAGCGACCCACTCGGCTGGGCCCCGCCGCTGCCGCTGCCGCGAAAGCGGCGGCACCTGTGGCCAGTCGCGCTCGTCGTCCTCGCCGCGCTGGCGGTGGCGTCGGTGTTCGTCTCCTTGCCGTACGAGGTGGTCTCGCCGGGTGGTGCCAACGACCTCAGCGGGCTGGTTTCGATCAAGGGCACGTCCGAGTTCCGGGCAAAGGGCGCGGTGCTGTTCGTGACAGTGGGGGTGCGCGACAACGTGTCGCCGCTCCAGCTGCTGGCCGCGTGGGTCAGCCCCGACCGCGACTTCTACCGGTTGCCGAAGTCGTACAGCCACAAGCAGGAGCAGGTGATCAACACCACACTGATGTCGGACTCGAAGCTACTGGCCGAGGGCGTCGCCATCAGTCGCGCCGGCCCGAATGCGCCCAAGGCGACCGGCGCCGAGGTGAGCGTCGTCGTGCCCGACCGACCGGCGGCCGCGTTCCTCAAGGTGCACGACGTGATCGTGGCGATCGACGGCAGGAAGGTCACCGCCACCGAATGCGCGGTCGGCGGGATCCGGGCCCACAAGCCCGGCGACAAGATCTCGGTCACCTTCATCCGCGACGGCAAGCAGCAGACCGCCGAGGCGACGCTGGCCGCCGGGCCGCAGAACACGCCGCTCCTCGGCGTGCAGCTCGAGACCAAGTTCGCCACCGGCTTCGCGGTCGACATCAACTCGGGCCTCGTCACCGGCCCGTCGGCCGGCCTCGCCTATGCCCTCGAGCTGCTCGACCTCATGACACCGGGCGAGCTGACGGGCGGCGCGCGCGTCGCCGCGACGGGGGAGCTGGACACCGACGGCAGCGGCAAGGTGCTGCCGATCGGCGGCGAGGCCGAGAAGGCGGCCACCGTCCGGAGCCAGCACGTGGCCATGTTCATCGTGCCGCGGGCCAACTACGCCAAGGCGAAGGCCCACGCCGGCAAGCTCCAGGTCGTCCCGGTGGACACCATCGACGACGCCCTTCGCGCGCTGGCGACGCTCCCGGGGAGCAACGCCGGGCAGTACCTGCAGGCGGCCTCGCCCTGCTGAGCGGCGGTACCATCACGAGGGCCGCGAGGCCGTCGATGATGCCCACCCGCCCTCCCTCTCTGGGTCGCTGAGCGATGTCCAGCTCGGCCGCCCAGCTGCGTTTCGCCGTCGAGTTCGCGTCGTTCATCGTCGCGCTCGCCGGTGCCGGCGTCGTCGCGCTGCGACCCGAGCTGCTTGCCGTCCCGCGCCGCCTCCGCGGTGGGCCGGCCGCCGGGTTCCTCGCGCTGGCGGCCGCGGGCTTCCTGCACGGGTCACTGCTCGTGGGCCACGAACGGGAGGCCGGCGCGGTCATCGCGGTGCGGGTCGCGGGCATCGCCCTGCTCGCCGTCGCGCTGGCCGCGTGGCGGCCGAGTCCCGCCCGTTCCCGGCTGGTGTTGGCGCTCGTGCTGCTGGTGGCCGCCGAAGCGGTCGCCATCGCCTCGCCGAGCCACACCGCGGTGGCCGAGTGGCTCCGCGCCGGCGGGGCGATCGCGGTCGGGCTGCTGTTGCTCACCGCGGCGCGGCGGTCGATCACCGCACGGGTCGCGGTGAGCGCCGTCGGGTCGCTCCTGGTCGTCGTCACCGCAGTCTCGGTCGCGGGCTCCGTCGTCATCAGCCACAACGTCGAGCAGGAAGCGCTGCGGCGCGCCGACACCAGGGCCCGCGCCGAGGCGCAACAGGTCGACGTCACCGTTCGCAACGAGGCACTGCGCGGCGCCCGCAACGCCGCGCTGGCGTTGACCGCGAGGCACGGCGCCCGGCTGGCCGCGTTGGCTGCGCAACCGGTGCACGACGAGGCCATCGACGCCGACCTCGAGAACCTGCGCCTGTCGTCGTTCGCGACCGGCCCGTTGGTGTACGTCACGCGCGGTGAAGTGCCGATCGGCGTGTCGAAGGGGATCGATGCCGCCAGCGCGCTGGCCCTGGCCGGGAGCAACGTCGTGCGCGACGTGATCGGCAACCGGCAGCAGGTCGGAAGCTCGGTCGAGGTCGTCGGAGGTCACGCCTACGTCGTCGCCGTCAACGCCATCGAGGTGGCGACGCCCGACGACCCGAGCGACCTCGTCGGCGTCGTCGTCGCGACCGTGAGCCTCGACGACGGCTATCTCAGCCAGAAGCTGCTCAACGACGGCGGGCTGGGCCTCACCCTCGTCAGCGCCGACGCGCCGGTCGCGCGGGCCGGCACCGTCGACGTGCCGGCGGCGGCCGCGCTGCGCCTGGCCCGATCGGTGCTGGCCGGCAGCGGCGACGCGTCGGCGACCGCCGGCGGCACCTTCCTGGCGGCCCGCCCGATCGGCGCCATCAGCGGCGGTCGGCCGGTGCTCGCCATGGTTGCGGCCACGCCGACGTCGACGGTCGAAGCGACGCGGCGCAACCTCTTCCGCTCGCTCTTCCTCGTCGCGCTGGTGGCCGCGCTCGTCGGCTTGGCCTTCGCGCTGGCCGTCGGCGAGCGCATCGGCGCCGGCGTCGGCCGGTTGACGCGCGCCGCCGAAGGGATCCAGGGCGGCGACTTCGGCGTGCGGGCCGCGGTCCAGAGCGAGGACGAGGTCGGCGTGCTCGGCACCGCGTTCGACTCCATGGCCGGCTCGATCCAGTCGATGACCAGCGAGCTCCGTCACGCCGCCGAGGGCGAGGCCCGGCTCAGGAGCCGGCTCGAAGCGGTGCTGGCCGGCATGGGTGAGGCCGTCATCGCGGTCGACGCCGACGGCGTGGTGACGACGTTCAACCACGCCGCCGAGGAGCTGTTCGGGGTGCCGGCGGCGCAGGCCTTGGAGCACCCGGTGACCGATCTCGTCGGCGGCCCGGCGTCCTGGTCGCGCACCGAGATGCTCGGCCACGTCCCGGTCGCGGTGAGCTCGGGCCCGCTGACGGGCGTCGACGGCGACCAGGTCGGCTCGGTGTACGTGCTGCGCGACATGCGGCGCGAGCGCGAGGTCGAGCGCATGAAGACGGAGTTCCTCTCCAACATCAGCCACGAGCTGCGCACGCCGCTGACGCCGATCAAGGGCTACGCCGAGATGATGAAGGGCCGCGAGCTCCCGCGTGCCAAGTCGGTGGAGTTCCTCAGCGGCATCCTCGAGTCGGCCGAGCGCCTCGAGCGCGTCGTCGACCTGCTGGTGAGCTTCGCCGCGATCGAGGCCGGCCGCCTGACGTTGCGGACCGAGGCGCTCGACGTGCGCTCACTGTTCAGCGGCACCGCGGCGCGGTGGCAGGGCCGGCTCGACCCCGACCACCCGCTGCGGACTCGCGTCGCGCGCGGCGTCGGACCGGTGCTGGGCGACCGCCGCCTGCTCGAGCGGTCGATCGACGAGTTGCTCGACAATGCGGTGAAGTACTCGCCTGATGGCGGCAAGGTCACGCTCACCGCGTCGGTGTCCGAGAACGGCCATGGCTCGTCGGTCGAGCTCTCGGTGAGCGACCAAGGCGTGGGCATCCCGCCCGACCGGATCGGCGAGCTCTTCACCGACTTCGCGCAGCTCGACGGATCGGCGACGCGTGAGTTCGGTGGCCTGGGCCTCGGGTTGACGTTCGTGCAGCGGATCGCGCGGGCCCATGACGGCCAGCTCGAGTGCGACTCGATCCCCGGCAAAGGATCGCGATTCTCAATTGTCCTGCCCGTCATGCCGAAGAGGTCTGTGAAGAAGCGCGCGGAGAGGAAGCGGTGAAGACGCCACGAGCCCTTGTGGTGGCGGTGGTGGTCGCGACCGGGCTGGCCGGCGCCGGCTGTCGCGGCCACTCCGTCGCGCCTGGGGAGGCCCGGCTGGTGCCGTCCGGGCGGGTCGACGTCCAACGCACCGGGCATGCCTTCGCGCCGGTCAGTCACGCCACGACGCTGCACCGCGGCGACCAGGTGCGGGTCACCACCGGCTCGGCGCGCATGGAGCTGGCCGGTCGCCGGAGCATCGAGCTGCGCGACGGGTCGCAGGTCGCGCTCGGGGCGTCGCCCGAGCTCATCTCCGCCGACGCCCTCGTCACCGCGCTCGGCTCGCGTCTCACCGTCGTCGTCGGCGGCACCAATGTCGTGCTCACCGACGGCGCGGCCCGGCTGGCCAACCGGAATGGCGCGGTCGTCGTCGGCGTGTACCGCGGGTTGGTCGACGTCGACTCGGCGGGCCGGCGGCTCGACGGTGGCGTGCCGGCGCTGCGCCAGGTGACGATCGCCGCGCCCGGGCTGTTGCAGGACCGGCCGTCACCGCTCGACTACGACGAGACCCACCCCGATCCGTGGGACCTCCGCTTCCTCAGCGATGCCATTTCGCTCGGCGCCGCGCTGTCGAGCCGCAGCCGCGCCGTGACCGCGTCGACGACGCCGCGCGACGGCACGACGCCGGGCTTCTACCGCCAGCTCGTTCCGGATCTGGCGCGCCAGTCACTGCTCGACCAGAACATCGTCGATCAGCTGCGCGCCAACGGGCAGCGGCCGACCGGCGAGACGCTCGTCGGCCTGGCCATCACTGCCGCCGGGACGCGCGGGCAGTTCGTCGACCGCGTGCAGTCGGTGTTCGGCTTCCGCGACCAGGGCGCGCGATGGGGCCTCGTCGCGCTCGACCAGGGTGTCGACCGCGTCGGCGTGCTCGACGCCGTCGATCGGGCGCTCGGAACGCTCGCGCCGTCGTCGCTGATCGGGGTGGCGTCGGGCCGCGCCTCGGGCCCGTCGCCGACCACCGCGCCGACCGAGTCGCCGGGGCCCACCACGCCGGCGCCGCCGTCGACCCGTCCGTCGCCGCCCCCGACCTCGCCGCCAACCACCAAGCCGGTGATCCCACCGCCGCCGCCGACGGGCACGCCGGCCGACCCGGTGGCCAAGTCGCTGGTGGACACGATCAACGGGCTGCTCGGGCCGATCCTTCCCCCACGGCGGTAGGCGGGGCGGTAGCGTGGCCGGGCAATGAGCACGGGTCGGGTGCTGGTCGTCGACGACGAGGACGACATCCGGGAGTTGTGCCGGGTGAACCTCGAGTTCGAGGGATACGAGGTGTTGGACGCCGCCGACGGCGAGGCAGCATTGCAGCTGGCCCGGCGGGAGCGCCCGGACATCATCTTCCTCGACCTCATGATGCCGAAGATGGACGGATGGGACGTCCTCCGCCATCTCAAGGAGGACGACACGACCGCCGACATCCCGGTGATCCTCCTGACCGCCAAGACCGGCGAGAACGAGCAGATGCGTGGCTGGTCGGAGGGCATCCTCGAGTACGTCTCGAAGCCGTTCAACCCGCTGTCGCTCGTCGAGTGGGCCAACCGCGCCATGCAGCCGCGGAACGCGGAGGACGAGGCCGAACGGCGCCGGCGGATCCTCGAACAACTCCGCCTCGTGCAGGAGTTGCGCCAAAACTCCTAGCGAAGCTCGTAGGCTGACCGTCATGGCTGATGGCCGAATCGTCATCACCAGCGAGCCGAGCCTGAGCCCTGGGGAAGTCGCGAGCCGCACGTTCGCGTCGTCGTTCCGCGGGTTCGACCAGGGCGAGGTTCGCCACTACCTCGAGCGGGTCGCCAACGAGCTGACCGCCGCGGTCGAGCGCGAGAAGGAGCTCAAGGCGCAGATGGACGCGCTGCGCCACAAGGCGGCGCACCCCGAGCTCGACGAGGAGGCGTTGACCAACGCGCTCGGCGAGGAGGCGGCGTCGATCCTGCGCTCGGCACGCGAGGCGGGGGCCGACATCCGGGCCAAGGCCGAGCAGTCGGTCGCCCGCCTCGTGCGCGAGGCCGAGGAGGACGCGGCCCGCATCCGCGGCGAGGCCGAGGGCGTGCTGGCCCGCCGGATCGAGGAGGCCGATGCCGCCGCGGCCCACATCCGGCAGTCGGCCGAGCACGACGCCCACGAGCTGCGGGCCCATGCCCATGCCGAGGCCGAGGCCGAGATCGAGGCGGCGCGCGCCCGCGGCAAGGAGATGGTGGTCGAGGCGCAGGCCGTCCGAGAGCGGGTGCTCACCGATCTCGCCCGCCGGCGCCGCATCGCGCACCTGCAGGTCGAGCAGCTGCGGGCCGGCCGGGAGCGCCTCCTCGAGGCGTACGGCGTCGTGCGCCGCACCCTCGACGAGGCCACCGACGAGCTCACCGTCGCCGAGGCCGAGGCCCGCATCGCCGCCGAGGCGGCGGCCCGGAAGGCGGCGGCCGAGGCCGAGGTGACCGCGGCCGACATCGACGCCGAGCTCGAGGCGGCGCGGGGGACCGACGGGCCCGTCATGGATCTCCCGGTCACGGGCACGCCGCCGCAGGAGCCGCCGGCGGCCGAGGCGCCCGCAGTCGAAGCGTCCAAGGCCGAGGCACCCGAGGCCGCGCCCGCGGCTCCGGTGGACGAAACACCGTTGGACGAAACACCGGCGGCGGCCGAAGAGGCCGAGGTGGAGCTCCCGCGCGACGAGCGGCGGTCCTCGTCGCTCCGGATCCTGCGGCCCCGCCGCCACGACAAGACCGCCGAGGCGCCGGCATCGGTCGTCGCCGTCGAGGGCTCGCGGGTCGACGAGGGCGTGCGGCTGCTGCGGCCGGCGCCGGAGGCTGAGGTCGAGGCTGAGGTGGAGGCTGATGTCGAGCCCGACGCCGTGGAGCCGGTGAACATTCCGATCGAGGCCGGGGCGGTGTCGGACCTGTTCGCCCGCATCAAGGCCGATCGGGCCGAGGCGGTGGCCAAGGCGCAGGAGGTGCTGGCCGACTCTCCGCCGCCATCGACGCCGGAGCCGCCGGCCCCGCCCGTCGAGCTGACCCCGGCGCCCGACCAACCGGCGGTCGCCGACTCGGAGCGCGGCGACTCCGAGCGTGACGACTCCGTGCACGACGACTCCGTGCCCGACGACGCGGTCGAGCCGCGGATCGCCGACGCCGACGAGTCGGCGCTCCAGCGGCGCGACGAGCACTTGGCGCCGCTCGAGTCGACGCTGACCCGCAAGCTCAAGCGGGTGTTGCAGGACGAGCAGAACGAGGTGCTCGAGGGCTTGCGGACCGTGCGCGGCAAGCCGTCGGCGGACACCATCCTCCCGGCGGTCGCCGAGCACGCGGCGCGCTACGGGCAGGCGGTGGCGCCGAGCCTGGCCGACGCGCTCGGCGGCGGCTCGGGCCGCGCGGTCGTGACCGACGACGCCGATGTGATGGAGCTGTCCAACGACCTGGCGGCCGAGCTGGTGAGCGAGCTGCGGACGCGGCTCGAGTCGGCGTTGCACGACGTCGAGGGCGGCGGCGAGGACGGTGAGGGGCCACCGGAGGATGCCGACGTCGTCGATCGAGTCGGTGCCGCGTACCGGCAGTGGAAGTCCCAACGGGTCGAGGCGGTCGCTCGGCACCACCTGGCGTGGGCGTGGTCCGCCGGTGCGTACCGCGCCCTGAACGACGGTGCCCCGACGCGATGGGTCGTCGACGACGAGGGTGGCCCGTGCCCCGACTGCGACGACAACGCGCTCGCCGGCGCCACGCCGCGGGGCGAGCGTTTCCCCACCGGGCAGTTGCACCCGCCGGCCCATCTGGGCTGCCGGTGCCTGCTCGTGCCGGCCGACCACTAGGGTTCGCCCCGTGCGCGTGCCGCCGACCGATCTGCCGCGGCGCCCCGCCCGTCGACGCGGCCGGGTCGGTCTCATCGTCATTGCCGCGGTCGTCTTCGTCCTGCTGATCTCGCTCCGCGGGATCGCCGGGTTCTGGACGGACTACCTGTGGTTCCGGGAGCTCAAGCAGACCGGCGTCTGGCGGGGCGTGCTCGGGACCAAGATCATGCTGGCGGTCGTCTTCAGCGTGGTGTTCTTCGCGCTGCTGTTCGTCGACCTGATCATCGCCGACCGCATCGCGCCGAAGTTCCGGCCGGCCGGGCCGGAGGAGGAGTTCGTCGAGCGGTACCGCGAGGTGGTCGGCCAGCGGGCCGGGCTCGTGCGGATCGTCGTCGCCCTCGTCCTCACCGTCATCGCCGGGCCGGCGGCGCAGGGGCAGTGGAACAACTGGCTGCTCTTCCGCAACGGCTCGAACGTGAAGTTCGGCACGACGGACCCGCTGTTCCACAAGGACGTCAGCTTCTACATGTTCAAGCTGCCGTTCTACAAGTTCCTCATCGACTGGGCATTCGCGACGTTGATCATCATCGTCGTGGTCACGCTGGTCGCGCACTACCTCAACGGGGGCATCCGGCTGCAGTCGCCGCTGCAACGGGTCACGCCGCAGGTGAAGGCCCACCTGTCGGTGCTGTTCGCGGTGCTGGCGTTGCTGAAGGCGGTGGGCTACTACCTGCAGCGGTACGAGCTGAACTTCTCGACGCGCGGCACCGTGCAGGGCGCCACCTACACCGATGTCAAGGCGCAGCTCCCCGCGCTCAAGTTGCTGATGGCGATCTCGCTGTTCGCCGCCATCCTGCTGATCGTCAACATCTCTCGACGCGGCTGGGTGCTGCCGGTGATCGCGGTCGGGCTGTGGGCCTTCCTCGCCGTCGCGGTCGGTGCTGCGTACCCGGCGTTCATCCAGAACGTCCGGGTCAAGCCGAACGAGGCCGACAAGGAGCGCACGTACATCGCCCGCAACATCAAGGCGACGCGCGCCGCGTTCAATCTCGACCCCGGCGGCGGCCCTACCAAGGCGATCGCGGTCAATGCGTTCGCCAACGACAACAAGTTGACCGCCCAGGCGCTGGCGGACAACGCGCCGACGATCCGCAACGTCCGGCTCTGGGACAAGGCCAACCTGAAGACGTCGTACCAGCAGCTGCAGGGCTTCCGGTCGTACTACGAGTTCAACGACGTCGACGTGGATCGGTACACCCTCGGCACGCCGGCGGACACGACCCAGGTCTGGTTGTCACTGCGCGAGTTGCTGCCGTCCGGCGTGCCCAACTCGTGGGTCAACCGTCACCTCGTCTTCACCCACGGGTACGGCGCGGTGATGTCGCCCGCCAACGCGGTCACTTCCGCGGGGAACCCCGACCTCGTCATCCACGACCTCCCGCCGAAGTCCGAGCAGGGCGCGCCGACGATCGACCAGCAGGCGGCGGCGATCTACTACGGCGAGGGCCTGCCGGGCTTCTCGGTCGTGCACACCGATCAGGCCGAGCTCGACTATCCGACGGGCACCAAGGACGTCACCACGACGTACCAGGGCAAGGGCGGCGTCAAGATGAGCTCGGTCCTGCGACGAGCGGCGTTCTTCCTCCGCTTCGGTGACTACAACTTGTTGGTGTCCGGCTCGATCAAGCCGTCGTCGAGGATCCTCTACATCCGCGACATCAAGGATCGGGTGCGCAAGCTGGCGCCGTTCCTCAAGTACGACGGCGACCCGTACCCGGTCGTGGTGGGCGGCCGGATCGAATGGATCCAGGACGCGTACACCACGAGCAACAAGTACCCGTACTCGCAGTCGGCCGACGGCTCCCGGGCCCTCGGTGACCTCGCGTCGGGCGGCTTCAACTACATCCGCAACTCGGTGAAGATCGTCGTCGACGCGTACGACGGGACGATGAAGTTGTACGCGTGGGACACCAGCGACCCGATCCTGCGGGTGTACCAGAAGGCGTTCCCGAAGCTGTTCACCGACGCCAACGAGATGCCGGCGGCGCTGCGTCAGCACCTGCGGTACCCCGAGGACCTCTTCAAGGTCCAGACCAACATGTACACCCGTTACCACATGACCGACCCGACGACGTTCTACAAGCAGTCGGACCTGTGGGACATCGCCCAGGACCCGGGTTCCGGCCAGGTGACGGCTACGCCGACGACCCTGCCGTCGGTGGCGGTGCCCGGGCAGGTGGCCGGTCCGAGCGACCGTTTGGATCCGTACTACCTGTTGATGCGACTGCCGAACGAGCAGCAGGAGAGCTTCCTCATCCTCCAGCCGTTCGTCCCGCACTCGGACAACAACAGCCGCAAGAACATGACGGCGTTCATGATCGCGAAGAGCGACCCGGGGGACTTCGGCCGGCTCGAGGCCTTCGTCATGCCCGAGGACCAACAGGTCATCGGGCCCGCGCAGGTCGACGGCCTCATCAACCAGGACCCGAACTTCTCGCCGCAGATCAGCCTGCTCAACCAGTCGGGATCGAAGGTCATCCAGGGCAACCTCTTGGTGATCCCGGTCAACCAGTCGCTGCTCTACATCCGTCCGTACTTCGTCGAAGCGGCCAACACCCCGGTGCCGCAGCTGAAGAAGGTCGCGGTCGTCTACGCCGGCAAGGTGGCCGTCGCCAACACCCTCAAGGACGCGCTCAACAGCCTCTTCGGCGGGGGCGCTCAGACGCTGGAGCAGGCGCCCGGCAGCTCGACGCCCACCCCGCCGACGACGCCCGGTGGCACGATCAGCCCGCAGGTGAGCACGCTCCTCGACCAGGCGCTGCAGGAGTTCACGTTGGCCGACCAGGCGTTGAAGAGCGGTGACCTGGCGGGCTACCAGTCGCACACGAAGAAGGGCGAAGATCTCGTCCAGCAGGCGGCGAGCGCGTCGCAGTCGAGCACGACGTCAACGACCACGCCCTCGGCCACGACGACGACCGCGAAACCGACGTCCACCTAGGTTGCTTCGCGCGCGCCCGCGTTTACGCGGTGGCGGCGCGTCCGACGTTGCCGACGTCGCCGAGGTTGCCGATGTTGCCGACGTCCGACGGCAGCGTGTCGATGCGGTCCGACAGGTCGACGATCGTCTCGGCCAGCGCGGCCAGTCGGCGCTCTCGGGCCGTCGGTGGCGGGTGGGCCTCGGCCATCCGCTTCTCCATCTCGGCCCGCAGCTCCACCGCCACCCGCACCAGCTCGGCGGCGACACGCGCCGAGTGCAACCGGACGTCCATCACGTCCTCGTGCGTCGGCAGACTGTCGGTGATGTCAACCTGGTCGTCGAGCCGGCGCTCCATCCGGTCGATACGGTCGTCCAGCCGCTGCGTCTGCACTGCGAGTGCGATGAGCGCCCGCTCCACCCGTGGCGCCGGCACGAGTGCGAGCGTGGTCGGGTTCGGGTCGGGGCGGCTCGACCGCCGTCGCCAGCGCATGCGCCGAGGCTAACGACCCCGGCCGGAGCGCCGGTGGACCGTGATAATCTCTCGCCCACGCCGCGGGGTGGAGCAGTCTGGTAGCTCGTCGGGCTCATAACCCGAAGGTCGCGGGTTCAAATCCCGCCCCCGCCACCATTTTGCGCAGGTCAGAGGCCCTCCCATCGGGAGGGCCTCGCCGCGTTGTCAGCGATTTGTCAGCGGAGCGATGACAAGGCGCTAACAACCACGGCTCGAAGGACGGTCTTGCCGTCGGTCCGAGCAGGCGATCGCCGGCTTCCGTGGCGACACCACCTTCGGCCTGCGGCCGTCCTTCGGGTTCGCAACCCGACGGTCACAACTGTCGGACCTTCGGTTCAGTTCGCGGTGCCAGGCAGGCTCGGGCGAAGGATCTCTGTCAGCCCGATCGTGTGATCGCAGCGATTCGTAGGACGGAGCAGCGGGCCTCTTCGAGCGGGATTCGTTCTTGCTCGATGCGAAGCGGCAGTCCGTCGTCTCCGGAACACGCCGCTGCATAGGCAACGCGCTCCTCGTTGTTGAGGGTCGGCAACGGCTTCGGTGTACGAACCTTGATGGGCTGGCCGTCTTTGTCGATGTTGGTTCCCCAAGCGGCGTACGCGCGTCGTGTGTTGGGGTCCATCAGGATGCTGGCAGCGGGAATGCCGTCGCGTCGGTAGCCGTCGAGAATCTCGAAGCCTTCCGCGTCGATGTCGCCCCAGTAGACGACGAGCGGTGCGTCGACGATCCACCTGAACCTCGCGGCGGTGCTGCCGCCGAATCCGTCGCCCTCAACGATGATCGCTTGCGTCGTCGCGGGGAAGTTGATCGCGGTGTCCTTGTTCTCGGTGATGATCACGATGTCGGGCTCGTAGGCGACGGCGTTGGTGTCTCCCACGGTTGCCGAGTCAAAGCGCCGGCCCCCGGCTGCCAGGTGATCTGGGTCGAGGTAGGTGAAGTGGATGCGTGCCGGGTGCCGGGCGAGGAGCTCGAGCGATCGACCGATGAGCAGCTCGACGACGGGTCGTCCTGTGTTGAGCCACTTTGCATGGACGCCGGGTACGGGCACCTGGCGAGGTGTGAGGCCGGCGGCCCTGTTGGAGGTGAACCAGTCGGACACAGTCTGCAGAAGTACGAAGTCGACCTCGTGCCAGCTGTCGGTTAGCCGGACGGCCTTCGGGACGTTCGGACAGCCCGGGTACCGGTTCGCGAGTGTCGCGCCCCGGGTCCGACCGCGTTGCAGGCGGTCGACCCACGGCTTTCCGCTCAGCCGAGCAGCAGTGTCGACGTCGGCGATCGTGACGTGTGTCGGAATCGGTTGGGTCGTTCCCTGCACTCTTCGGTTGCCGTCGGTCAGGGCGAGGTCGTTGGCACTGGCCCACTCACGGAGTGCTTGGATCCTCTCGCGCGTGGCGGGGAACTCGGCTGCCAGTTCGGCGGAGCTGTAGGAGCCGAGGGCGATCGTGTGCGGCCAGTTGCAACCGCTGCCGGTCGCGTCGAGGTGCCAGGTTCGTTGCAGTCGCGCGAGGACGACTCGGGAGATGTCAGCGGGGCTCTTCACTTGGCGATGAGATCGTCGATGCGCGCGTGTCCCGTGAGCGGGTTCTTGGTGACCTGCAGCATCTGGGCGACATGTGGTTCGAGCGCTGTCACCTTGTCGAACGGTGCGGCGACGATGAGCTGGAACCCGAGACCGAGCCACGCCTTGACTCCGCGCCCCGCGAACTCCGAGTCGGCTTTCACGAAACCTTCGTCCAGTAGTACCGGTGCGAACGTCGGACGGTCGTTTGTTTCTTCGCCGAGTTGGAAGCGCAGTGCTGCGCCAATGATGAACGCGACGAGTTCTTGGGTTTCACCACCCGACTTGCCACCCAAGGTCGAGTACTCAGCGCGAGCGGTGCCGTCGACCGTGACGACTTCTGCTGAGAGTTCGATGTGGCGTCGAACGTCGAGGTGATAGTCGCGGTCGCTCTTGTCCCCGCTGCCGCTGGCAGGCCGGATCAGATCGATGAAGGCTCGAAGCTCTTTGAACTTCTCGGTTGCCTGATCGATTGTGAGCTGGCCGGATGCTCCGGAGGACAATGTTTTGAGCGCCAGCCGGAACTTCACTTGCTTGTCGTGAGTGAGGCGGCGTAACTGAATACGAAGTCGGTCGCGATTCGCGCCGAATGGGAGGTCTGCGAGGATGGTGTTGACCGGAGCGAGCCGATCGGTGATGTCTTCGATGGCGGTGTCGAACGCGACGTGTAGCGGGAGCAGGTCCTCTCCGGTCCAGGCGGCGATCCTCCTTACCCATTCCTGAAGGCGTTCGTGTAGGCCTGTTGTGGTGATCTCGTCGAGGATCTTGCGGTAGTCGGGAGCGGATGCTGCGTCGGTGCCGAGGTTCGGGTCTGGCCAGCGCTGCTGGTAGTGCTCGAACATGCCGTGGAGCGTGGCGGCTACGCGATCGCTGTTGCGCGACGCGTCGGCCCGATCCTTGTCGAGAGCTTCGATGAGCCTCGCGAGACAGCCGGCAAACCACTCAGGCGTGTAGTCGTCCTCGCCGACGATCGCGTCGAAGCGATCCCGAAGCGTTGTCGCCTGGTCGTCGGCGACAGTCGCGCCGCGGGAGTCGAGTTCCTTGATCTCGTCCGTAAGGGCGCGGACGCGGTCTTCGAGGGCGCCGTGCAACCGGTCAAGTCTCTTGACTTCGTCATCGGCGCGGACCCATTCAGCCGCTGCCTCCTCGCGTCTGGACTCGAGAGCGGCCTTCTGCGACTCGAGCACCCGGAGTACATCGCTCGCCGAAAGGATCGTTTGCTTGCGTTCCTCAAGGTCTTCGATCTGGGCGGCGATCGTCTTGTGATCGATGGATGCCCATCGCGCTGCCGCAACGACGTTGTGCGCCGCGAGAGAGTGGCGCAGGCGCCCTTCACGCTCGCCGATGTCGGCCAACTCGGTGTCGATGCGATTCAGTTGCTCGGCGATCCGGACAAGGTCGGCCTCGATGGCTGCGAGCCTTGCCTTGCTATCGAACCCGATGATCGGGCGTTGGCTGCCTCCGTGCGCGCCGCGTCGGCCGTCGCGAGTTTGGCCGGACGTTGTCACCCGTCGTCCCGGGCCGTCCAAGGCGTCCGTGGTCGGTACACAGAGCGCGTCGGTGCCGGCGCTGGTCAGGCGGTCCTGCACCCACGCAGTGAACAGCGAGTCCTTGTAGAGGAGCTTGCCGGACAGCATCGCCGGATCCATCTGCCTGTTCACGAAAGGGCGGAGTTCGACGCCCTCGAAGTTGATCCGGGACTTCCACTGGAAGTGGTCGATGGCGCGAGACAGGCGACCGAGGTGATGCTGGTCGACGAGCATCACCTGCGCGACTGAACGGAATGTGAGCTCGGCGGCGGTGCGCCAGTCTGCGTGCTCGGGCCGGAGGTCGATGAGTTCCGCGACGAACGGCAGGTCTGAGAGCTGCAGACCAGCCGCCTGTGCGGCCTCGACGCGAGCGGCGTGCCAGTCCTGTGGAACCTGGCCTTCCCGTCCGCGGAGCGACTCGCGTTCGGTCCGTAGATCTCGAGCCTCCCGGCGGAGGGGAAAGGCCAGCTCTTCCTTTTCGGAACGCTCCTTGGTCAGAAGTCCAGCAGCCGAGCTGTAGCCGTCCGTCACGAACGAATCGGCGGCGGCCTTGGCTGCAGCGAACTCTTCGCCAGAGGAGATGTGCAGGTTGAGCACGATCGTTCGGTCGTTGAACTCGCGCCGTGCCGCTTCGGTCTCGCTGAGCACATCGGCAAGATGTTCGAGCTGCGAGTCGATCGTCTTGAGTTCGCCGCCGCCGGCTTCGTCGATGGCTGCTTCAAGATCTCTCACTTGACGCTTGAGCTCGGCGTCACGGCCCTTCGCCCGTTCGAAGATCGACGCCTGACGTTCGTGTTCCTCACGGTTGGCGAGTAGAGCCTCGGTCGCCATCTGCGCCTCGCGAACGGCGACCCACCGTTTTGCCGGCGAGTCGGGTCGGTTCAGATGCAGCTCGTCGATCGCGTTGACCTTCTCGACCTGTGACTCGTAGTCCGCCCAGAGATCTGGGAGCGCCGCGAGGGCCTTCTGCTTTGCGGCTGCTGTCGCCATCTCTGCGTGCGCAGCTTCAAGGTGCGCGAAGTGGTTGATGGCACGGTCGGCGGCAGCGAAGGTCGCTGGCTCCTCCAAGACCAGTTCCTTGTAGAGGCGGTCGATGTTGGTGATGGGCGCGCCGGCTTGGATGCGAGCGAGGAGACGCAGCGCGCTCGCTCCGTCACCTCCACTGCCGATGCCGAGCCGACGGGCGGTGGCGACGGCGAACGCGTCGTAGCTGTCGTGGACGTTGATCGTTGGGAACCTGGACCGAATTGCTCGCTTGTCGAACCGGTCGACTGCCAGCGGCTCGAACTCCTTCAGGTCAACCCGCTCGACGGCAGTGCACAGCTTCTTGGTGACATCGCTGTCGCGGACGGCGGACCTCGCCGCGTGATACAGGCGAAGCGTGGTGAAGCGCTGACCGACTTCGTCGACGAACGTTGCGGCAATGGCACCCCAGGTCCACGAGCTTGAGCCGCGCAGGTTCCGCTCGCCCGCCTCGCCGTTCTCCCGGATGTCGTCGAGCTTTCCCCGGAGGTAGGTGAGGAGGCCGCGTTGTGTCACGCCTCGTGCCCGGCCTCGCCCAGCGTCGTTGGATGCACCGTTGAACGGAGTGTTCGAGTCCATCATCAGCGCCAGCCAGGCGTCGAGGATCGTCGACTTGCCGGTGCCGGAGGCTCCCGAGATCAGTGTCGACGTGGGCGAGAACTCGATGGACGTGAAGCCCTGGAAGCCGCCCCAGTTGACGAGCTGCATCGACTCGAGTCGCCACTGCGACGGTCCTTGCTCCGGGCGCAGCCGGATGTCCTGATCACTCATCGAGCTCACCGCCGCTCACATTCGAATCCTCGGCTTCTTCGTGCATTGGGGTCGGACCGGATTCAGCTCGCAACCAGTCGAGGAGTTCTTTCAGGCGGGGCAGTGGGAGCAATGAGTCGAGCACAGGCGACACCGTGAACCGGTCAGGTTCTGCAGTCAGATGGAGCACTCCGGCCTTTCTGAGCGCGTCGACGGCGTTGTTGGCCCGCTTGGTCTCCGCGGCGATGTCAGTTGTGTCCGCAGGGCGGAACTCGGCGACTCGATCGACGAGCTCCTCGAGATCGACGAGAACCGGGTCGGTACCAGCAGCGCGCTCGCGCTGAAATCGCTCCCGCAGGTAGACGAGGAGGACCGTCTCCTCACGGCTGTACGCGGTGTCGTGCAGCAACGTCGGGAACTTCTTTTGACTCTCGTCGGGAACCGCCTGGCGCTTGTACGCGACTTCCGCGTCGCGGTCGACGTGGAGCGTGAGGAACAAGTCGTTGAGCCGGGAGCGCAGCACCTCTTCGTTGCTGATCAGCACCTCCCAGAGATCGGGATGGGCGTCCTTGCTGAGGTAGCGCTCCTTCAAGATCCGAACGAGGCACCGGCGCTGGTCAAACGGAAGGCCGCCGGCGTCGCCGGAGAACAGCGCAACACTTGATGAGTCCCGCGGCACATCCCAGTCGTCGATTTCGGGGACGTCGGTGTCGGTCACGTCAGTTCCAAGGCAGCGAGGAGGTCAACGTGTGCGTCGGTGATGGTCACTGCTGGGATGCGGAGGAGCCGTTCGGTGCCGTCCGAACGAACAGTGAGGACTGATTCCCGGTCCTCGGCTGCTTCCAGGGCTCCGATCTTCGATAACAGGTGCAGGACGCCGAGAACCTCAACAGGCCGTCGCAAGTCATCTGGGAAGGCCGCGAATCTCGCACCTGCGGTATTGACGGAGGCGCCAGCGGTTGAAAGCTGCTCAGCGAGCCGAGCAAGCAGCGGTCCTCCCTGCCGCAAAATCTCCTCCAGCGTGAGCGCGACACCTGCGTCAGCGGCGGTCTCGTCGAGGCCTTCCGGCGCGACGTGGTCACCTGGGTCGTAAAACCGTTCACGGACGTGGGGAAGAGTGTCGACCGCCTCCGGCAACAGCCCGACGTCGGTTCGTGCTCGCGTCGAGGTGCGCCTGATCCACTCGGCGAGTACTCCGTTGAGTCTCGCGAGCGTGTCGGAGAGCTCACGCTCCTTGACGGCGTCGTGGTTGACGAGGTGATCTCGCAACGTCTTCGCGATGCGGCTTCGCTGGTCCAAGACGTCCTCGAGGCTTCGGCGGACCATCTTGACGGTTCCCCTGAATGCGCGGACCTCGTCGGCAGTGAGCGCTTCGGTGAAGGAATGGCTGGCGATGACGTCGAGATCGCGCTTCAGCTGGCTGAGCATCACCTCGTCCCGCAGCAGGCTGAAGGCTCCATCGAACGCCTTGCCCTCGGGTGTCGCGCGGAGATCGTCATGTCGCACCAGGTACTCGTCGATCACCAGGCCGAGCGGTCGCGTTTCGCTGCGGAATTCAGCGAGCAGGCTGTCGCGGTGCCCGCGGACCGCTTCCTCAACGCGCTTGAAGTCACTGGGCAGCTGTGAAATCAGGTCGACGAGGTTCGCGTAGCCCTCCATCATCCTGTCGAACGATGCGGGTTCCGGCTCGCCGCCTTCGAGAAGCCGGTCGCGCTCGGCTTCCAACTCGGCGATCTGTGTGTTGAGCCTCTCGACCCTGCCGTGCGCGTCTGGGGTCGCTTCGATCGCCTGGCGACGCACGACGTCGATGATCGCAGCGAGCCGCGACTCGGTGAGCAGCGGGCGGTCGCTGCTGAGGCTCTGCACGAGCTCCAGAGCTTCGAGGGCGTAGGACGTGAGCTCGTACACCTCGCCGGAGCCGTCATCGGCGTTGAGCCGGACGAGCCACTTGCTGGCCATCCAGCGCCGGCTGAGCTCGCGCCCCGTTCCTCCCGGCGTCTCTACTCCCACACCGCGCAGGATCGCCAGAATCTCATCGACGTCCGCGTGGAAGCGGTCGGTAGGGATGCTGCGGCGATCGCGGTCGAAGGCGAGCCTCAGCACACTCACCTGCACGGGCGCCCACTTGCCGTTAAGGAGCCGTAGCGTCGGGCGCGCGAACGCCTGCTCTACGAGTCGGAGCTCACCGACCGCCTCGCTCATCGGGCCTTGTCTCCCAACTGCTGCGCCGCCGACCCTCTATCTGCAATGACCTCACACCGGCCCGGAATGGTCCCCGGTCGTCCTGCGATGAGACGGCCCTCGATCCACCGAACCCTGTCACCAGACCTTACGCAGGGGGTGTGACACGAAGGGCGACGAGCCGAGGACGTGGCCCATGGCTTCGCCAGCCGTCCAGCGGCCTTGCTTTGACCTGATCGACAAGCGGCGCCGACCTGGCGAGACTCGGAGACGATGGCCAAGCAGCGTCGGCTACGGGACGGCGGCGAACTCGATGACGACGACATCGTGGTTGTGCGGGGTGGTGAGCTCGACGCCGACGAGCTCCGAGCTGACGCGCAGGACTACCAGGCGGTCTACAGCACCTACGGGCTGTCGGTCTTCGCGGCGCGAGATATCTCGGTCGACGAGCTGGCGCAGCTACCCCCGCTCGTCCGCTTCCAAGTGCTCACGCTCATGGAGGTCGGTGTGCTCCGCGCTGCTGGCTTCCGGCTTGACCCCACGGGCCGCAACCCGAGGCACTTCACGATCGGGTTCGACGACCTGGAGCAAGGCATCGCGGACCTCCGCTCCTGCGAGCACCAGCGCTGGGTCAACCCGTACTATGAGGACTGATCCAAATGGATGACATCGACCTCAGAGCAGATCTGAACGCTCAAGACGACGACGGCAACGGCTGGTCGCTGCTGTCGAACGCTCGCGAGCCGAGCCGCGTTCGACGAGGGGCGATGCTCCTCGCAGGCAACCGCTACGCGCAGGCGGTCGTCCGAGTGCTCGCCGTCGACGATGACGGCCAGGTCCACTTCGCCGTCCTACCGGGATCGGTCGCGAAGAACCGGCACCTGCTCGACCGCACGGTCGCCTGATCGCAGTCGGCTCCGACACGCTTGTCAGCGGATTTGTCAGCGCACCACCGATGTACCGGAAGCTCATTGACGCTCACGGCAGCACACGTCATGGTGAAGGAAGTATCCGCTGACCTGGACCAACGCCCACGGCAGCAAACGAGCGCAGACGACATGCGCGCTGGGCCGCCAATCTCATAACCCGAAGGTCGCGGGTTCAAATCCCGCCCCCTCCACCAACGAAGATGGCTGGCCGAGCGACGCGTGGGCAGGGTCTCGCCCAGGCTCGACACTGGAGCCGTCGCGACGCGGCCGTCGCCGGCATCGCCCTGTGGTCAGGCCATGTCATTGTCGCCGCACCACGGGGAGCGGTTGGCCGGTGAGATCGACGCGGTCGGTGTCACTCGTCGCTGTGGGAGTGCGCGAGGACCTCGCCGTTGCGGAACACGGATACGGGACCGTCTTCGCTGATTGCGATGATGGTGGCGAGGGGGTCATCGTGGCTGTAGCGCCGCGCGGAGGTGTGGCGAGTGCCTCCGATTGGTTCGACGATCTGTTCGGCGTGGTTGCTCGGCACAAGCCGTACGCCGAGTTGGCGCAGTATGCCTTCGGCGTCGAAGACGGCGGCGCCGTCGACTTGGGCGAGCGCGTGGCGCAGCGGCGCGAGATGGGTGGCGGTCGTGATCCGTAGTGGTGGCGGAGTCGGGAGCCGCTCCTCGACCGTGGGGCCGGGATCGTCGTGCGGTCGGTAGATGAGGAGCGCACCGATCCGCATTGATCCGAGATCGTGAATGGCGAACTCGAGCAGGTCCTCGATCACCGCCGCATCGCCGTGCGGGGCTGACATCGCGACGGCGTCGATCCAGGTGCGAGCCGGCGGCTCGTGGTGCCAGCTGAACCCGTCCCAGCGAAGGACGCCGAAGGGTCCGACGATCCGGACGGAGCCCGCGGGATGTCGCTGCACGATCGTGGCGTCGAGCACCGTGGCGAGCACCACGAGATCACGCTCCGACCCAGCGGGACGGTTGAAGACCATCCATTCGGTTGTGCCGTCAGTCCGGCGAAGCAGCCAGCTCGACAGTCCGTCGGCAAATCGTCGGGCATCGGGCAGGGGCTGCTGATCGGCGGGTCCGCGCAGGATGTCGAGCTGCGTGCCCCGCTCCCACGTTGCGGGATCCGAACGCGGCTCGAGGATCGTGCCGCTGCTCACCACCCGTCGCTCGTGAACATCTGGGCGGACAACGTGGTCGACCTCCTCCAGCAGGAGTGCCCGGAAGGCGTCGGTTCCGGCCACGACGAGCCCGCTCTCCTCCAGCTCCTCGGCCAGTCGTCGCTGCCGCGCCGCTCCGGAGTCAGACATTGAGCCGACGCTACCGCCGGTTCCGCGTCATGATCTCGGTCGACGCATGCTGACTGAGGAGTGCGGATGGCTGGCCTCGCGATCATCACCGAAGCGTGCATCGACGTGAAGGATCGAGCTTGCGTCGATGTCTGCCCAGTCCAGTGCATCTACGAGTTCGACCCAGCCAAGAACCTGTTGTTCTCAGAGGCCGAGGCGGGCAGCGGCGTCATCGAGAACACTCACACGCCGAGCCCGGATGCGATCGCCGTGTTCGGCGACAGCATCCTCTACGTCAACCTCGAGGAATGCACCTCCTGCACGGCCTGCTATCAACCGGACGTCTGTCCGGTGGGGGCCATCTACTCCGAGGACCACGTGCCCAACGGGACCGCGACCAGCGCCAAGTACAACGCCGAGGACCAGAACAAGGGCCACGACCACACCTACTTCATCCAGCACAGCCGAGAGGTGTTCGCCGACTAGGGGTGTGGCCCCGGCGCGGTGTGTGCGCGTCCGCCGAGCCGCGATGAACTGATGGTCCCTTGACTCTACAGACAGGTCTGTCTACTATCCGCCTAGCGACCGGTCTGTTCAAAGGAGTCAGCGTGACCTCAACTCAAGGACTCGACGGGGGCGAGCTGCAGGACCAGGCGGTTCTGGTGACCGGTGCGACGTCTGGCATCGGACGAGCCGTGGCCTTGCAGATGGCCCGTCAGGGGGCCGACGTGGTCGTGCATGGTCGCGATGTGGATCGTGGCGCGGCGACGGTCGACGCGATCAACGCGGTTGGCGGGCGCGCCCGGTTTGTTGCGGCTGATTTGGCTGATGCGGTCGAGCTGCAGCGGCTCGTCGACGACGTCGGCGGAGTCGATGTGCTGGTGAACAACGCCGGCTTCTCGTGGTTCGGCCCCACCGCAGATCTCGACCTGGCCACCTTCGACGCACTGTTCGTCAGTGACGTTCGCGCCCCGTATTTTCTTGTCGCTGCGTTCGCGCCGAAGATGGCCGCGAACGGCCGGGGCAGCATCATCAGCATCGGCAGCATGGCTGGCCAGATCGGCCTTGCGGGCGCCGCCGCCTATGGGGCGACGAAGGCGGCGTTGTCGTCGATGACGCGGGCCTGGGCCGCGGAGTTCAGTCCGAGAGGTGTGCGGGTGAATGCTGTCGCGGCAGGCCCGGTCTCCACGCGACCCCAGGACCGTGAACGTTTCGACGCCCTCGGAGCCACGACGCTGTTGAACCGTGCTGCCGATCCTTCCGAGATCGCCGAGGCCGTCGGATTCCTTGCCTCGCCTCGGGCGAGCTACATCACCGGCGCGGTGATTCCTGTCGACGGTGGCCGCACCGCGATCTGAGTGACGACCAACCCGTCCAAAGGAGCTGTCATCGTGAGCAACACGTTCTTCGGTGTCGCCGTCGACTGCGTCGACGCCGCCTCCCTCGCTCAGTTCTGGGCCGATGTGCTCGGCCGAGAGGTGGCCGAGCATCCAACCCGAGAGCACGCCGTCGTGCTCGTAGACGACGAAGGTGTGCACGGACCCCGCTTGGCGTTCCATCAGGTTCCCGAACCGAAGACGGTGAAGAACCGGCTCCACCTCGACCTCATCACCACCGAGTTCGAAACCGAGACCGAAAGACTGATCGGTCTGGGCGCCCGCAAGCTTCGCGACATCGAGCAGGGTGGAGCGCGCTGGACGACCTTGGCCGACATCGAAGGCAACGAGTTCGACCTCATCGCCGGCTGACACCGCGATCCGTCACGACACCAACACCACAGGAGTGCTGGACCATGCAAACGCGAACGCCGAAGGTCCCGGGGCAGGATCACCCGATCACGATCGAACCGGCCAGCCAGCGCATCGTCGTGCATGTGGGCGACACGGTCGTCGCGGACACCACCGCGGCGCTGACCCTGCGCGAAGCGGGTTACCGGCCGGTGCACTACATCCCGATCAGCGACGTCGACCAGACGATGCTGCGATCCAGTCAGACGTCGACCTACTGCCCGTACAAGGGCGACGCCTCGTACTACAGCATCGCCGGACCAGACGGACTCATCGAGGACGCGATCTGGACCTACGAACACCCCTACGCCGCCGTGGAAACGATCGCGGGCCACCTGGCCTTCTACGCAGATCGGGTCCAGATCACCGAAACCGGAGAAGGCCCAGACGCCGACCGACAGACCGTACACTCATGAGATAGACCGGTCTGTACAGCTCGGACACCGCGACGGTGAGATGGCAACCAGAACACTTCGACCGAACCAGACGACGCGCCATGGAGCGGCCGACGGCCGCTCCGCCCGCGAACGCCTTCTCGCGTCAGCGACCGAGCTGTTCGACGCCCAAGGCGTCCAGACGGTCGGCATCGACCGCATCATCGAACACGCGGGGGTCGCCAAGGCATCCCTCTACAACCTGTTCGGCAACAAGGAAGGCCTGGTGCGCGCCTACCTCGCCGCTCGCCACGACGGCACGACGGCACGGCTCATGGCGGCCATCGAGCGGCATCGCAGTCCCCGCAAGCGCCTCCTCGCCGTCTTCGAGGCACAAGGCGAACTGTTCCGTGCGCGTGACTTTCGAGGGTGTGCCTTCGTGGCCGCGACTGCGGAGGCCCCGCGCGGCGGCCTGATCGAGCGAGCCGCCGACGACTACCGAAGCCAGATCCGCGCATTGTTCACCGAGCTCGCCGAACAGGCCGGAGCCTCCGACCCCCGAAAGTTGGCACGACAACTCCAGGTCATCTACGACGGCGCCGGCCTCGCCGCCCGCATGGACCGCGACCCATCGATCGCCACGACCGCGCGCGCCGCGGCGGAAACCCTCCTCGACGCGTCGCTCTGACCTCAGAAACGGAACCTGCAATGGCGCGAGGTGCCGGCGAACATGGACGCGACCCATCATGACGACGATCACCGACCTCGACGACTTCAAGGCGCTCGACCCGTTCTTTCGCATCATCGAGAAGGGCCTCGATGGCCTTGCCGATGGTGGCCACTTCTTCGACCTGCTGGCCGAAGAGGTCATCTTCGACTACATCATCACGGTCCCCGGCTACCCAAGGCGCGTCAAGAGCCGCAAGGCAGTCGCCGAGCTCTACCGGCCCTACGGAACGATGATCGTCCTCGACCGATGTCACGATCTCGCGGTCCATCACGACATCAAGACCGGCGTCGTCGTGCTCGAGTACGCCTCCGAAGGCCGAGTCGTTGCGACCGGGGCCCCGTACACCAACCGGTACATCTCGGTACTCACGATCACCGATCGCAAGGTCACTCACTGGCGCGACTACCTCGACCCCGTGGCGGTCTTCGACGCGCTCGGATGGCCGCCTCGTTGATCAGCGCTTTTCGGTGTCGCTACGAGACACGGGATTCGGCCTTGTTCGCAGCGGGCTGAACGGATGCAGTCGATTGAACCGACGGAGCATCGAGCAGCTCCCGGACCCGCGGAATCACCTCTCGCCCGTAGAGCTCGATCATCGCCATCCGCTGTTCGTGGGGCACTCCTCCGGTGGCGTACGCGAGGTCGAATCGGCTGAGGCCGAGCAGCCGGATGTTGGCCGCGAGCTTGGTTGCGACGGTCTCGGGTGATCCGACGTACTGCGATCCGTCGGCGATCTCCGCCTGGAACGTGTTCATTGTCGGCCGGGCCCAGCCGCGCTCGGCCGACGCGGCCTCGAGCGTCGCCTGCCAGTGCGGCCATTGAATGTTGACCGCTTCGTCGTCGGTCGTGGCCACGAACCCGGGGGAGTGCATGCCGACCGGGAGTGATGGGTGTCCGTATTCGTCGAGGGCGCGGTGGTAGAGCTCGACGTACGGGGCGAATCGGTTTGGGTGCCCGCCGATGATGGCCAGCATGAGTGGCAGGCCGAAGCGAGCGGCCCGGATCACCGACTGCGGGCTGCCGCCAACACCAACCCAGGTGGGGAGGTGCCCTGCGGGGAGCGGGGGATACACGTGTTGGTCGGTGAGCGGTGACCGGGAGGTGCCGGACCAGGTCACGGGTTGGTCGCGGAGCAGGCGGATGAGCAGGTCGAGCTTCTCCTCGAACAGTGTCTCGTAGTCGGCGAGGTCGAACCCGAACAGCGGGAACGAGTCGGTCAACGAGCCGCGGCCGACGATGAGTTGTGCCCGTCCGTTCGACACCGCGTCGAGGGTCGCGAAGTCGGTGTAGACCCGCACCGGGTCCTGCGTGCTCAGCACGGTCACGGCCGTGCCGAGGCGGATGCGTTCGGTGCGGCTGGCGATGGCGGCCAACATCACGTGACCCGCGGAGTCCATGAGGTCAGCCCGGTAATGCTCGCCGATGTTGAACGAGTCGATACCGACCGCATCGGCGAGGACGGCCTCCTCGATCGTGTTGCGGATGACGACGTCACCGCTGAGCGGCTGCCCGGATTCGTCGACCGTCACGAAGACCGGCGTATCCAATCCGAACTCAATCGCATCGTTGGTCATCGCTCACTCCTCTCGACGCGACGAAGGCCCCGCGGCGGGTGTGCATCACGGGGCCTTCGTCTCGGGCGGTCCGCCTGGTGGGAAGCGGACTGCGCGATCAGCTGGCGGGCTCGAGCAGCTGGAGGTCGAGCACGACCTTCACCACGTCGCCGAGCGCGACCGCGCTGACACCGGGCGGCATCGCGAGGTCGATGCCGAAGTCCTTGCGGCGGATCTCGGTCGTGGCCTCGAAGCCGGCGTGGCGGGGGCCGCCCGGGAAGTTCTCGATGCCGCCGAGCTCGACCGCGAGCACGACCGGTCGGGTGATGTCGCCGATCGTCAGCTCGCCGTCGACCTGGTACTCCGACCCGGCGCCCGCGATGCGCGTGGAGCGGAACACCATGCTCGGGCGCTGGGCGACGTCGATGATGTCGGGTGAGAGCACGTGGGCGTCGCGGTCGGCGTTGGCGGTGTCGATCGATGCCACGTCGACGGTGGCGGTGACGCTGGTGGTGTCGAGGGTCTCGCCGATGACGACGTCGGCGTCGAATCGGGTGAACCGGCCCCGCACCTTGGACACGCCGAGGTGGCGGATCGAGAAGCCGATCGAGGAGTGGTTGGTGTCGACCGCCCAGTGGCCGGGGGCCAGGGGCAGCGAGACGCTGGTGGGTGCGGTGGTCATGTCGGCATCATCCGCTCAAGCCAACGCGCCGAGAAGGCCGGGCTGATCCTGGTACTGACAGGGCCAGGGTGATCCGTCGGTTCCTGGGGCATGCTGGGAGGGTGACAACGGTCGCCGAGTTCCTCCGTGCTCGGCGCGATCAGCTGCAGCCGGGCGACGTCGGCCTGCCCGACAGCGGCCGGCGGCGCACCCCGGGCCTGCGCCGCGAAGAGGTGGCCACCCTCGCCGGGGTCAGCATCGACTACCTGGTCCGGCTCGAGCAGGGCCGCGACACGAAGCCGTCGCCGAGCGTGATCGCCGCGCTGGCCGACGCCCTGCGCCTCGACGACGGCCAACGCCGCGAGCTGTACCTGTTGGCGATGGTCAGCCAGACCGCCGAGCTGTGCCCGGCCGCCCGCCCCCTCGCCCGCGCCGTGGCGCCCACCGTGACCGCGCTCCTCACGGCCCTGGGCACCACGCCGGCGTTCGTCGCCGGGCCGGCCAACGACGTGCTCGCATGGAACGACGCCTGGGGTCGGCTCGTCCGCCCACTCGGAATGCTCGACGGCGCGCTCCCGAACCTGGCCCGGCACGTGTTCCTGCACCCCGACGCGCGCACGGTGTACTCCGACTGGGTCGCCGCGGCCGACGACCAGGTCAGCCGCCTGCGCGCCGCCAGCGCGCGCTGGGGCGACGATCACGACTTCGCGGCGCTGATGGACGAGCTGCGCGCCTCGCCGGACTTCAACGAACGCTGGTCGGCCTTCGCGTCGACCGACAAGCGCCGCGGCATGACGCGCATCGTTCACCCCGACCTCGGCCAACTGCGCCTCGACTACGAGGTGCTCCTGCTCCCCGATGACATCGACGAGCAACGCCTCGTCACCTGGCTCCCCGCCGACGACGCCACCGCGAGCGCCCTTGCCGGCGCCGGTGACAACGCAGTTCCCTCGAGTCCCGCGCAGCTCCGCGTCATCGGCTGAAGGAGCTCGACCGGATCGGTTGCGACGCGCATTTGCCGATCGAACAACGCGTCGTCGGGCGGCTTCGCGCCGAGCGCGTCTCGTTCTCGGTACGTCGTGGTGGGCGCGGCCCTCGAAGACACGAGCTTGTGGCCCTTGCGATCGACGAGTTCGAACCGGCCGTCTCGCAGATGCTCGATGCGCTCGTCCGGCGGCCCGGCGAGGGCGCTTGCTAGCGGGCTGCGGTTGCTTCGATCTCGACGAGCAGCTCGGGGAACGCGAGGCGATGCACGCCGATGAGGGTCATGGCCGGCAGATTGGGTGCGAGCGAACCGGCCAGGGAGCCGTACGCGGCGAGCAGCGCGTCGACGTCGGTGGTGTAGACGGTGAGCTTGACGATGTCGCTGATCGTCATGTCGCCGGCGGCGAGGACGGTTCCCAGGTTCGCGAACGCGGTCGTGAGCTGTTCAGCCATGTCGGTGGTCGTGGGCGGTGTGCCGTCGGGTCCGGTCGCGGTCTGGCCGGAGCAGAGCAGCGTTCGTTCGGCGCCGGAGAGCTCGACGGCTTGTGAGAACCCGAACGTCTTGGACCACTCCCACGGGTTCCTGTCGGTGCGCTGCATGGCGTCGTCCTTCTTGTCGGTGAGGGCTCAGCTGAGCTGCTGTTGGATGGCGGCGACGTCGAGCCACACGTTCTCGCGACAGATCAGCGCGTCACGGAACTCGAAGACGTGCAGGATGCGAAACGTGATGCGCCGACCGTTGCCGGGCAGACCGAGGAAGGAGCCGGTGACGGTGCCGGTCATCTGTTGGTCGAGGACCATGGCGTCGTCGCTGAAGAAGCGGTGCGCGGGTTGCTCGTCTTCGGTCCGGAAGTTCGCGGTGAGCTCTTCGTAGAAGCCGCGGGCCGCGCTCTTGCCGTGCAGGACGCCGGTCGGGAACCCGACCACATCGTGTTCGACGTCATCGGTGTAGACCGCGATCGCGCCCTCGGCGTCGCCCGCACCCTCCGCCTTCAGGTGTCGCTCGACGAGCGCCACCATCTCAGACTGCTCCACTTGGTCGTCTCCTCGGCGCGGCATTCTCGACGCGCATCGTTGGATGTTGCTATTATTATGAGATAGCTCTCTCACGTCAAGAGAAGTCTTCCATGGAAGCGATGACGGCCGGCCGCGCCAACCAGAAGGCGCGCACCCGCCAAGCACTCCTCGCCGCCACCGTCGAGCTGATCCGCGAAGGCAACGCCCCGTCGATTCCCGACGCGGCCGAGCGCGCCCTCATGTCCCCGGCGACCGCGTACCGCTACTTCTCCAGCGCCCACGCCTTGTGGGAGGAAGCCTCGCTGGAGATGGTGGAGAACTGGGACACCGACCCGATCGATCAAGTCGGCGACGATCCCCGCGCCCGTCTCCAGGCAGTCGTGCAGAGCGTCGGCTGGCACATGCTCGACGACGAGCTGCCCTACCGGAATTTGGCACGCGCCAGCCTCGAGCGTTGGTACGAGCAGGCCGCCGCAGCTGACGACGAACGCATGCCGGTCCGCCAAGGCCGGCGGATGGTCTACAATGCCAAGGTTGTCGAGCCGCTCCGTGGACACCTACCCGACGCGGTCGTCCTCGAGCTGCTCAACGCGCTCGCCCTCGTGTGGGGAACCGAAGCCGTGCTCGTCCTCCGCGACGTATGCCGGCTCGACACCGAAGACGCGAAGGACACCATGCTCCACGCGGCGCGCTGGATGCTCGACGGCTTCCTCGCCGAGCACCCGCCACGCAAACGATGACGCGCCCGCGGCCCCTTCCGCGGTTCGTTCGGTCATGGGACGCGCGACCCTGTTCGGATGCTGGTGATCGACGCCGCCAACGTGATCGGGTCTCGCCCAACCGGCTGGTGGCGCGATCGGCCAGGCGCGGCACGAGGCTTCACGCAACGAGTGCGGGCGACGGTGACCGCCGGACGGCTGGGCCCACCCGTGACCATCGTGCTCGAGGGCCGAGCCCGGGCCGGAGCCGATGAGGCGGACGTGGACGGCGTGGCGGTTGTGCATGCGCCCGGCGAGGGCGACGACACGATTGCCGCCATCGCCCAGGCCCATCGTGACGTGGTCGTGGTCACGGCCGACCGTGAACTGGCCGACCGGGTCCGAGCCGCCGAAGCGGAGGTCGTCGGGCCGAGCTGGCTGCTGGACCAGCTCGTGGACTGAACCGGCAGGCGGAGGCGGCAGCCGTGGGATGAGGACGGTCCGGCACTCGGCGATCGGGAACCCCTGCCGACTGCCGACTGCTATCTGCCGGTGCGCTCGCGGTGCGTACATCCCGGCCAGCAGCAGGGCCGACGCTGGCCTTCGTCCAGTTCCTCCTGGGTCCGGCGAATGCGGCGTTCTCGGGTCGTCTCCTGCTTGGCATCCTCGACCCAGCAGATGAACTCGTTGCGGGCCAGAGGCGTGATGTCCTTCCAGGCATCGAGCGCCGTCGGCTTGGCGATCAGCGCCTTGCGCAGGTCTGCGGGAAGTTCGTGCACCACCCCACCGGGCACTCGCGAGCTGCTCACAAACCCACGGTAGTAAAGCGTGGACGCGATCGACGACGCGGCCGCGTCGTTCTACCGGCACCACGGGTTCGAGCCGATACCGACGCACGAGCATCGGCTGGTGCCTCAGGGCGGACGAACGTGGCCGCGGGAGCCCTTGTACCGACGGCTCTGTCGGCGGTAGACAGGCTTCACGGCGGCAAATCCAGAGTTGTCTCTGTCGGGCAACTCCGGCCCCCGCCACCAACTATCGAAGCATGCGCTTCCAAGGGCCTCCCTCGTCGGGAGACCCTTCCCGTTCCAAGACGAGGAGGCGACATGCCCGACCAGTTCGATGATGATCTCTTCATTGATGCCAACGGCTGCCTGACCGAACGGCTCGCGCTCGGCGGCGGAGAGGTGATCGTCCACTACGACGACATCCCGGAGACCGACATCACGACCGTCGACGGCATCCGCTGCACGACTGCGCTGCGGACGGTGATTGACATCGCGCC
This sequence comes from Acidimicrobiales bacterium, assembly GCA_025463925.1. Taxonomy (GTDB): domain Bacteria; phylum Actinomycetota; class Acidimicrobiia; order Acidimicrobiales; family AC-14; genus RYN-50. The sequence goes on from JAODBK010000038.1 coordinate 30,504, forward strand.
GGACGTGGAGCCGGACCACCTGGAGCGGATCGTGCAGGACTGCCTCGATCGCCGACTGTTCACGGTGGAAGAAGCGTGGGTGAGGCTCGGCGAGTCCGACATGCTGGCAAGGCCGGGCGCCGAGCTCCTCAAACGGGTCCTGCGTCGCTGACGTGAGCGCGCCCGCAGCTCTTCGGGCTCGAGGGGAGCGGCCCCGCCTCCTCGGACGTTGAGGCCCAGCGCCTCGGACGTTGAGGCCCAGCGCCTCGGGCGGCAGGGGGCGGGCCAGGCGGCGAAGGATCCCCGTCGAGCGCCATCGAATTGGAACAGGTGCGATTTCGCCGGGGGGCGCGGATCGGAGCGGTCGTGGTGGCGCTCGCGGCGATCCTCGCGCCGCGCAGCTCGGCGAACATGGTCGCGGCACCGACGTTCAGCGACGCCGCTGGCATCCACGTCGAGTCGGTCACCCGGCTCAGCGCACGCCAATACAACGTCACGGTCTTGTCACGGGCCCTCGGCCGGCCCGTCGATGTCCGCATCCTCGTCCCGGCTGACTATGACCGGCAGCCCACCCGGCTTCCGGTGCTCTATCTCTTCCATGGAACGAGCGGGCGAGCTTCGGATTGGGTCCATTCGGGAGACGCTGAGCGGGCCACCGACGGTCTGCCCTTGATCGTCGTGATGCCGGACGCCGGGTTCAACGGCAACGGCGGAGGCTGGTTCACCAACTGGGTGAACACGACGACCGTGCTCGGAGCATCGCAGTGGGAGACCTTCCACGTCGGTCAGCTGATCCCGTGGGTCGACGCGAACTTGCGGACGATCGGTACGCGCGAAGGCCGAGGCATCGCCGGACTGTCGCAAGGCGGATTTGGTTCGACGACGTACGCCGCCCGTCACCCAGACCTGTTCGTCTCGGCCGCGTCCTTCTCGGGCGCTCCGGACGTCGACTACAACCCGATCGTGGCCGCGGGCGCGACTGCAGTCATCGAGGCGACGGCAGTCGGGCTCGACGGGGTCGCACCCGGCGCCATGTTCGGATCGCGCGCCACCAACGAGATCAACTGGCAGGGCCACGACCCGGCCACGTTGGTGACCAACCTGCGTGCGGTCGACCTGTGGCTGTTCACCGCGACCGGTGCGCCGGGCCCATACGACCCAGTCGCGCCGAACCCGGGTGCAGCTGGCATCGAGTCGCTCACGCACGGGTCGACGATCAGCTTCGTGCAGCGGGCACAACAGCTCGGCGTGCCGGTGCACCTCCACGACTACACCTATGGCACCCACACGTGGCCGTACTGGGCACGCGACCTGCGCGAGTACCTCGGCCCGCTGATGAACACCTTCGCCCACCCACCGGCACCGCCAGTGGCGGTGTCGTACCAATCGATCGACGAGAGCTGGTCGCACTGGGGCTGGTCGGTGGCCATCCGGCGATCCGCAGTGCAGCAGTTCAGCCAGCTCAGCGCGGCGCGCCGCGACGGCTTCACGATCAGCGGCACCGGCACCGCCTCAGTGACCACGCCTGCGTTCTACCCGCCGGGCTCCGTCTCGAGCGTGACGATCGCCAACACCTTGGGCCGCAACGTCACGATCGCGGTCGCAGACGCGACGGGACGACTGCACCTGACGGTGCCGCTCGGTCTCGACCTGCCCGCGGTGGGGAGCGTGGCGGTGATGGGCATCCCGAGCGCTCCGGCGACGGGCGCGGGCACGACGGTGCGCATCGCGCCCGCCTGAGCCGGTTTCGACTTCAGCCGGCGCGGAGGGCGGGCAGCAGTTCGGTTGCCGCCCAGCTGATGAACTGCTCTTGCGTCTCACCGCCGACTTGCACCAAGGCGATGTGGGTGAAGCCGGCCTTCTCGAACTCGCGTATGCCGGTGACGTGTCGTTGGACATCGGGCCCGCACGGCATCTGTCTCGACACGTCTTCCTCGCGCACGGTCTTGGACGCGGCGTCGAACGACGCCGGGACCGGAAGCTCCGCGTTGACTCGCCAGTTGCCCGTGAACCAGCGGAACTGATCCATGGCCCGCTTCAGCGCGATGTCGTGGTCGACGTCGTACGACAACGCGATCTGACCGATGCGCGGCTTCCCGCCACCGCCGGCGTCGTCGAACATCTGCCCGAGCTCGGATCGGGGCTCGACGGCGATCATGACGTCGGCGTGCCGTCCCGCGAGGCGACAGCTTGCCGGCCCCGACACCGCGATGCCGATCGGCGGAAGGGTGTCGGGCAGATCCCAGATCTTCGCCGCCTCGATGTCGAAATGCTTGCCGCGATAGGTCACGCTCCCGCCGCTCCACAAGGCTCGGATGATCTCCACCGCCTCCTCGAGCATCTCGTGGCGCACGCCGGCGATCGGCCAATGCCCACCGACGATGTGCTCGTTCAGATTCTCGCCCGCGCCCAGTCCGAGGGTGAAACGACCGTCGGACAACAGCTGCATCGTCGCCGCCTTCTGCGCGACGACCGCCGGGTGATACCGGCGGATCGGACAGGTCACGTACGTCATCAACGGAATGCGGTCGGTCGCCTGAGCGGCCGCGCCGAGCACGCTCCACGCGTACGGCGAGTGGCCTTGCGAATCGAGCCACGGGAAGTAGTGGTCGCTGATGACCGCGAAGTCGAACCCGGCCTGCTCGGCGAGCGCGACATCGCGCACCAACTGCTTCGGGCCTGCCTGCTCGCACATCATCGTGTACCCGATCAGCGTCATGGTGTTCCTCCTTGCGCCTCGAGGGCGCGCGTCACGACGGTGAGGTCCTGGTCGCCGAGCCCCTGATCGACGACCCGTTGCCATTCCTCAGCGAGGCAGCCGAGCGCCGCGAAACGGTCGCCGTCCGCCGCCTCGAGCGCGAGGCGAACGTCCTTGAGCGCGAGCGACAACGCGAACTGGGCCGAGAAGTCGCCCTTCAGGATGCGTTGGAGCTTGGCTCCCTGCCAGGCGGACACGAGCGGGCCACCCCCCAGCGCGTCGACCACCGTCGCAGTGTCCAGGCCGAGCCGGCGAGCGAGGGCCACCGACGCGGCAACCGCCTCGGATGCGAACGCGAGCCACGTGTTGTTCACGATCTTGAGTCGGGTACCAGTCCCCACCGGTCCAACCCAGATCGTGCGCTGGCCGAGCGCGTCGAAGAGGGGCGTCACGAGCGGGCGGGCCTCGTCGGGCCCCGACGCGAAGATCGTCAACTGGCCGTGCTCCGCCGGGTCCTTGCTGCCTGACACCGGCGCGTCGAGGAGCGTGATGTCAGGCCGCTCCTTCTCCACGAGAGCCACCACGCGCTCGATCCCGCGCACGCCGATCGTGCTCATCTGCGCCCAGATCGCGCCCGGAGCCAGCGCCCCGAGCATGCCCTCGTCGCGCGCGATCGAAAGGACGGCATCGGTGTCCGTGACCATGGTGACGACGATCGCGGCTCGCTGCGCCGCGTCGGCGGCTGACTGGGCGACTTCCGCGCCGAGCTGGGCCAGGTCCCGGGTCGCCTCGGGCGTGCGGTTCCAGACGATCGTCGGGATGCCGGCGCGCAATGCGCTGGCCGCCATTCCGTGGCCCATCGCTCCGATGCCCATCACCGCCACCGGGCCCTGGGGTCGTGCCATTGGTCTCCTTCCTCCGCAGTCGCCGCCGATGCCGAAGCCATACCCGAATGTGTTGGTCACAGCTCGGCGAGTCGCCGCTCGAACAAGCGCCGCTCGGCGTCGTCGTGGACGAGCGCCAGCGCGCGGCGGTACGCGTCGCGAGCTTCTTCGGTGCGACCGAGGCGGTGCAGCAGCTCGCCCCGCGTCGTGTGCAGGTAGCGGTAGTCCTCGATGGCGAGCTGGTCGACGATGCGCAGGCCGGCCTCGGCACCGTCGGCTTCCGCGACCGCGACGGCACGGTTCAGCTCGACGACCGGCGAGTCGGTGAGGCGGGCCAGCTCGCCGTAGAGCGCGGCGATCTGCCGCGAGTCGCGGGGCTCGTCGGCGTGCAGGGACGCGATGGCCGCTTGCACGACGTAGGCCCCGCGCCCGCCCAAGGCGAGCGCCCGTTCGAGCATCGCCCGGCCGCGAGCGATCTGCTCGGTGTCCCAGAGCGAGCGATCCTGGTCGGCGAGCAACACCAGCTCGCCGTCCCGGAGGCGCGCCGCGCGCCGGGAGTCGTGCACCAGCATCATCGCCAGCAGCCCGTGCGCCTCGGGCTGGTCGGGCATCAACGTGACGAGCGCGTGCCCAAGCCACAACGCCTCCGCGGCCAGATCACCGCGGCCGTGATAGCCCTCGTTGAAGATGAGGTAGACGACGGCCAGGACCGCGTCGAGCCGATCGGGCAAGAGGTGGGCGGGCGGCACTCGGAACGGGATGCCGGCGGCCTTGATCTTGCGCTTGGCCCGGACGAGCCGCTGCGCCATCGTCGCCTCGGGTACGAGGAAGGCGCGGGCGATCTCGTCGGTGGTGAGGCCGCCGAGGGTTCGCAAGGTGAGGGCGACCTGCGCCTCGATGGCGAGCGCCGGATGGCAACAGGTGAAGACGAGCTCGAGCCGCTCGTCCGGAAACGTCGTCGGGTTCATCGTGCCCTCCGCGGCCTGCACCTGGGCCATCGCCGTCTTTGCGACACGCGTCTGATCCCGCCGAGCGCGGTCGATCGCGCGATTGCGGGCCGTCGTGATGAGCCAGGCGCGCGGGTTGGCCGGGTACCCGTCGCGCGGCCATCGTTCGGCGGCGATGGCGAACGCTTCCTGAGCGGCTTCCTCGGCGAGGTCGAAGTCGCCGAGGAAGCCGATCAGCGCGGCCAGCACGCGCCCCCACTCGTCGCGGAAGGTCTGCTCGAGCGTTGCTACCACTCCATGATCGGCCGCACTTCGATCGCGCCGCCGAGGCGGGCTGCCGGGATGCCGGCGGCGAGCTCGATCGCGGCGTCGAGGTCGTCGGCCTCGTAGACCAGATAACCGTTGAGCGCTTCCTTGGTGTCGACGAACGGGCCGTCGGTCGTGATCGTCTTGCCGCCCTCCACTCGCACCGTGGTCGCGGTCTCGGGCGGCTGCAGGCCGTGGCCCGGCGTGACGCCCGGCGTCTCGTTGATCGCCTGGTACGCGGCGTACACCGCCTGCTGTTCGTCCGGCGAGAGCGTGGCCCACGCCTCGGGGTCGAGCGGTGTGGGTGTGGTGCCCTGATGGATCATCAGCATGTACTTCATCGCTTCCTCCTCTTGGGTGGTCGCCCATGAGACGAACGGGAAGCTCGCGAATCGACAGCCTGGAGCGACAACGACGCCGCCACCCTAAGACGTCGAGCGTGCTCGAAGGCCGAGGTCGGTGGCGCGGATCGATGGTCAGACGTCGCGACCGGTGAACGCGACCAGCCGAACGAGCGCGGACGCACCGGCCGGAGCCTCGACGGGAGCGGCGAAGGTGTCACCGTCGCGCATGCCATCCGAGATCGCCTGACGGGTGAAGGCGTCGACTTCGGCCACGACTCCGGCGGGCGGCTCGTACGACTGGCCGGTGGCGGTGGCGATGTCCCAGCCGTGCACGAGGCCGTCCATGGCGACGAAGCGGGCGAAGCTCTCGCCGGGGACGTCGCCGAACGGCGCCGCGATGGTCCGGTCGAGGGCGCCCGGCGACCGCACCGCCGCCCGGAGCTCGGCCATGGCGGCCGGGAACGCGGCGACGGGGTCGGTTGCCGCGCCGGCCGGTGCCGGCGACTCGCCCCGGAAGGCGGCGGCGAACATCGTCGCTCCGCCGATCATGTGCTCGAGGACGTTGCGGACCGTGAAGTTGGCGCACGGCGTGGGTGCGTCGAGCTGCGCGTCGTCGAGCGGCGCGACCAGCTCGTTCAGCAGCGGCAGGATCTCGTCGAGTTGGTTGCGGGGGTCCATCAAGGCTCCTCGGGTCGGTGATGCGAGTCGGTGCGATGCCAGTTCGGCGGCTTCTCGGTCTCGGCCGTGCTGGATGAGCCGGCTGACCTCATCCCACGTCGGCTCGGTGCCGTGCTTCGCCATGTCGTGATCTTCAGCCATGGGACGGCCGATCGCATCGGTCGCGTGCACCAAACCGGCGCGACGGGGGATGGGGCGTTTGACCCACGCGCTCGCGACGCGGTTGGTGCGACCGCCCGATGCCGCCGACCCGGCCGTTCCGGGACGATGGCCGCGGACCGTCAATCGAAAGGATCACCAATGCGCTCACCCCTCGGCGACATGCCCATCGAGATGCAGGTCGACGGCATCGAGACCCGGGCCTCGGAGTGTGACGGCGTGCTGGCGCGCCACATCCGGCTGCCGGCCGGCGTCGACTTCACGCCGCTGTTCAAGGGGCTGCCCGACGATCTCTGCCAATGCCCGCACTGGGGCTACGTGGTGGCCGGCTCGATCCGGTTGCGCTACGCCGACGGCACCGAGGAGCTGAACTCGGCCGGTGACGTCTACTACTGGCCGGGCGGTCACACCGGTTGGACCGATGACGGCGTGACATTCCTGGAGTTCAGCCCGACCGCGGAAATCCAGCCGGTGCTCGAGCACCTCGCGGGCCAGATGGCGTCGGGCGGGTGAGCGAAGCCCGCTGATCGGTGCGAACGTGTCCGACGTGGATCAGTGGGTCGAGGCGCGAGCGGCGCGAGCGCGGCAGGACTGGCGGGCGTGCTTCGACGCGGTCGTGGACACCCCTGCGCCGAGCGCCGATCCCGCGGTCGAGGCCGAACGACTGGAGCTGCTCGCCGACGCCGCGTGGTGGCTGGGCCGGCTCGACGACTGCGTCGACGCGCGCGAGCGGGCCTACCTCCTCTACGACGAACTGCGCGACGACCGGCGCGCTGGACAGTGCGCGGTGTGGCTGTACGAGCATCACTGCTTCCGCGCCAACCCGTCGATCGCCGGCGGCTGGCTGCGCCGGGCCCGGCGGGCGCTCGCCGGCGACGAGGACTGCGCCGAGTTCGGCGCGCTCTTGTTGCGCGAGGCCGAGGTGGCGCACGGCAACGGCGACTTGAGCATCGCGGCTGATCTGGCCGAGGAGGGCGCGGCACTGGGCCGCCGCCTGCGGAGCGCGGACCTCGAAGCCGAGGCGCTCCAGACGCTCGGTCGGGTGCGGATCGACCAGTGCCGGCCCGCCGACGGACTGGCGCTGCTCGACGAGGCGATGCTGTTCGTCCTCGACGGTCGCCTCTCGCCCTACTCGACCGGCAAGGTGTACTGCAGCCTCATCAGCGCGTGTGAGCAGGTGAGCGACCACCGCCGCGCTGCCGAGTGGACGGCCGCGACCGCTCGGTGGGCCGAACGCCACCCGTTCGCCGTCTTCCCCGGCCTGTGCCGCGTCCATCACGCCACCGCACTGCAGTGGCGCGGGCGCTGGGCCGAAGCCGAAGTGGAGGCGACTCGCGCGTGCGAGGAGCTGTCCGGCATCAACCTCCCGAACGCGGCCGCGGCATGGGCCGAGATCGGTGACATCCGGCGGCGCATGGGCGACCTCGACGCAGCCGCGGCCGCGTTCGTCAAGGCCGACCGGCTCTGCGCGCAGCCCAGGGCTGGTCTCGCGCTGCTCCGCCTCGCGCAGGGGAGCGTCGACGTCGCCACCTCGATCATCAACGACACGCTCGAAGGCGCCGGTTGGAACCGGCTCGCCCGCGCCAAGGTGCTGCCGGCGCGCGCCCAGATCGCCATCGCCGCCGGGGCCCTCGACGCCGCGTCCGCCGCGGTCGACGAGCTCGAGACGATCGCCGGCGACTTCGCCAGCGACGGCTTGCAGGCCGCGGCCACCTCGGCGCGGGGTCGGCTGCAGCTCGCGCAAGGTGATCCCGCGGCGTGCGCAACGCTCCGCAACGCTGTCACCCGCTGGACGGACCTCGGCGTCCCCTACGAGATCGCGACCGCGCGCACACTGCTCGGGCAGGCGTGCCGTCTCGATGGCGACGCCGCCGGCGCGGCCGCCGCCTTCGAAGCGGCGCGCCAGCTCTTCGACAGCCTCGGCGTGCGCCTCGACGCTCGGGATTCGCAGCCGGTCGCCGGGCCGCCGGCGCTCCCCGCCGGGCTCACCGCACGCGAGGCGGAGGTGCTCCGGCTGGTCGCCGCCGGGCGCACCAACAAGGAGGTGGCGATCGTGCTCTTCCTCAGCGACAAGACGATCGCCCGGCACCTGTCGAACATCTTCACCAAGGCCGGCGTCTCCACGAGAGCCGCGGCGACCGCCTTCGCCTTCGAGCACGACATGATCCCCCGCCGGCCCTGACGGGCCGGGGTCGGCACCCGCGCCGAGCGGGGGTCAGGAGCAGCCGGGGCAGACCCCGATCAGGTCGAGTTGGTGGGACGCGACCTGGAAGTCGGACTTGGTGGCGACGCGGCGCAGCGCCTTCTCCAAGCTGTCCTCGAGGGCGGCCGGGAGGGTGAAGTCCTCGACGCTCCCGCAGGTCGAGCAGATGCGGTGATGGTGATGGTGCTCGGTCAGGGCCTGCGCCAGCTCGAAGCGGGCGAAGCCGTCGTTGGTGACGATGCGGTGCACGACCCCGGCGGCTTCCAGGATGGCGAGGTTGCGGTAGGCGGAGCTCTGCGCGAGCTGGCGGTGCCGGTGGAGGAGTTGCGGAAGGCTCAGTGGCCCGCCGGCGCGGTCGAGCGCCTCGACGATCGTTCGCCGGTTGCGGGTGTATCGCTGGCCGTCGGCCCGGAGGCGGGTCTCGGCGAGTGCGTGAATGTCGACCACCGCTTCAGACTACCGACCCGGCAGGTCTGGCTCCCGTTCTCATTTCCTAGACTTGTAATGAGAACTACTCTCGTTTAGGTTGCGAGGGTGTCCCGAATGCGAATCCGCAGCCGTCTGCTCTGCGGCGCCCTGGTCCTGGTTGCGGCCGTGCTGCCGGCGTGCGGCACCGGCTCGTCCTCGACCAGCTCGCCGAGCGGCAAGCTCGCGGTGGTCGCGGCCGAGGACTTCTGGGGCAGCATCGCCCGCCAGCTCGGAGGGGATCGGGTGACGGTGACCAGTCTCGTCGCCAACCCCGACACCGATCCGCACGACTACGAGCCGACCCCCGGCGACGGGCGCGCCCTCGCGGCGGCGCGGTACGTCATCACCAACGGCATCGGCTACGACCCGTGGACCGACAAGGCGCTGAACGCCAACCCGGTCGCGGGGCGCACGGTGTTGAAGGTCGGCGACCTCGTCGGGCTGAAGGCCGGCGACAATCCGCACCGCTGGTATTCGCCGGGCGACGTCGAGCACGTCATCACGCGGATCACCGCCGACTACCAGAAGCTGAAGCCGGCCGACGCGGCCTACTTCACCCAGCAGCACGACGCCTTCGAGACCATTGCTCTGGCGCAGTACAAGGCGACCATTGCCGACATCAAGGCGAAGTACGCCGGCGTCCCCGTCGGGGCATCGGAGAGCATCTTCGCGCCCATGGCCGACGCGTTGGGCCTGCGGCTCGTGACACCGGCGTCGTTCCTGACCGCGATCAGCGAAGGGACGGACCCCACCGCCGCCGACAAGTCGATCGTCGACCGGCAGGTCGCGTCCAAGACCATCAAGGTGTTCGTGTTCAACAGCCAGAACTCGACGCCCGACGTCCAACGCCTGGTCGACGCCGCCAGGGCCAACGCAGTGCCGGTCTCCACCGTGACCGAGACGCTCTCGCCGGTGGGCGCCACGTTCCAGGCCTGGCAGACCAGGCAGCTCGAGGCCCTCGAGGCCGCGCTGGCCGCGGCGCCCCGACCGTGAGCGCCACCGTGACCGACTCCACCGACATCGGGCACGAGGTCGTCGACCCCGACCGCGTTGCGATCCGGCTGACCGGCGCGTCGGTGAGCCTCGGCGGGCGCACGATCTGGAGCGCGGTCGACGTCGCCGTCGACCACGGGGAGTTCGTCGCCGTCCTCGGTCCGAACGGGGTCGGCAAGTCGACGTTGATCAAGGTGCTCTTGGGCTTGCTGCCGCTCGCCGCCGGCACCGCCGAGGTCCTCGGGGACTCACCCGGCGGCGCCCGTCGCCAGATCGGGTACCTCCCGCAACGCCGGAGCTTCGACCGGTCGCTGCGCGTGCGGGGAATCGACGTGGTCCGCCTCGGCCTCGACGGCGACCGCTGGGGCATCCCCTTGCCGGGGCGCAGGAGCGGGCGCGGTCGGGCCGCGACCGCGCGGGTCGACGAGGTCATCGATCTCGTCGAGGCGACCGGCTACGCCGGCCGGCCCATCGGACAGCTGTCCGGCGGCGAGCAGCAACGCCTGCTGATCGCCCAGGCGCTGGCCCGACGCCCGCGGATGCTGCTGCTCGACGAGCCGCTCGACAGCCTGGATCTGCCCAACCAGGCGGCGGTCGCGGCCCTGATCGCCCGCATCTGCCGTGACGAGGGCGTGACGGTGCTGCTCGTCGCCCACGACGTCAACCCCATTCTCGGGTACCTCGACCGGGTCATCTATCTCGGCCGGGGCGGCGCTGCGATCGGCACGCCGGGCGACGTCATCACGAGCGAGACGCTCAGCCGCTTGTACGACACGCCGATCGAAGTCCTGGCCACGTCCGACGGGCGCTTGGTCGTGGTGGGGCAGCCGGAGGCGCCGGCCCACCACACCGACCGGCACGCGCATTCGTGATCCGGCTCGTGCTGGCCGCCGACCCTCGGTTCACGTGGGACCTCGTGCGCGACCTGCGCCAGCTGTTCGAGTTCCCGTTCATGGTCAACGCCTTCCGCGCCGGGACGATCGTCGCGGTCGTCGCGGGCTGTGTCGGGTGGTTCATGGTGTTGCGGCGCCAGACCTTCGCCGGTCACACCCTCGCCGTCGTCGGCTTCCCCGGCGCCGCCGGCGCGGTGCTGATCGGCGTGAGCGCGCAAGCCGGGTTCTTCGCGTTCTGCATCGCCGCCGCGTTGGTGATCGCGGCATTGCCGCAGTCGGGCCAGCGGAGCTTCAGTGAGGAGTCCGCCGTCATCGGCACCGTGCAGTCGTTCGGGTTGGCCTGTGGCTTCCTGTTCGTGTCGCTCTACCGGGGCAACCTCAACGGCATCAACGCGCTGTTGTTCGGGAGCTTCGTGGGCATCACGTCGGCGCAGGTCGCGGTCCTGGCCGCGCTCGGCGCCGTCGCGATCTCGTTGCTGGCGGTGATGGCCCGCCCCCTCCTGTTCGCGTCGATCGATCCCGATGTCGCCGCGGCACGCGGTGTTCCGGTTCGGGTGCTGGCGGCGGGTTTCCTGGTGCTGCTCGGCGCGGCTGCCGCCGCGACCAGCCAGATCACGGGTTCGCTCCTGGTGTTCGCGCTGCTGGTGCTGCCGGCCGCCACCGCGCAACGCATCACGGACCGACCGGGGCTCGGCGTCGCGCTGTCGGTCGGGATCGCGCTGGCGGTGACCTGGGCCGGCCTGGCGTTCGCGTACTACTCGACCTACCCGATCGGCTTCTACGTCACGACCATCGCCTTCGGCCTGTATCTGGCGACCAACCTCGGTGCCGTCGCCCGATGGGCCGGTTGGCGCCCTCGCCGGTTGGCTCCGTCATGACGGCCGCCGTCCTCGCCGTCGCCAACCCGATCTCAGGTCTGCAGCACATGGTCGGGCACGCGTTCATTCGCCACGGCCTGATCGCCGGGACTGCCATCGCGGCGACCGCGGGAGTCATCGGGTACTTCCTCGTGCTTCGGAGCCAGGTCTTCACCGCAGATGCCCTCAGCCATGTCGCGTTCACCGGCGGTCTCGTCGCGTTGACGATCGGGCTCGACGCGCGCGCCGGGCTGTTCGTGGCCACCATCGGCGTCGCCCTGCTGCTCGGAACCATCGGTCCCCGCGGCCGGGCCGACGACGTCACGATCGGCAGCACGTTCGCGTGGATCCTCGGCGTCGGCGTCCTGGCGCTGTCGATCTTCACCACTGGCCACAGCACCGGCCACGGAACGGCCGGCGTCAACATCCTGTTCGGGTCCATCTACGGGCTCGATGCGAGTGCCACCCGCGCCGCCGCGCTGGTCGCCGCCGCGGTGCTCGCGCTCGCACTGCTGATCAGTCGGCCGCTCCTGTTCGCCAGCCTGGACGAAGCGGTGGCCGCAGCGCGCGGGGTGCCGGTGCGCATCCTCGGGTTCGTGTTCCTCACGCTGGTGGGGGCGACTGCCGCCGAGGCGACGCAGGCCGTCGGCGCGCTGCTCATCCTCGGGCTGCTCGCCGGCCCGGCGGGCATCGCGATGCGCGTGACGTCCCGGCCCCATCGGGCCATGGCACTCTCGACCGCCATCGCGGTGGGCGCGGTGTGGGGCGGCCTGGGCCTCAGCTACGCCGCCCCCAAGCTGCCGCCGAGCTTCTCGATCCTCACCCTCATCACGATCGCGTACCTCGGCACGGTGGGGGTCGGCGCGTCGATCCGGCGAGGGCAACGACTCGGCGCCGCGGTGGATCCACGGCCCTGAATCGACTCAGGCCAACGGGTGACGGCCGCCGTAGGCGTCGAGGATGACGCCGGTGGGCGCGCCACCGGCCGGCGCGGGCGCCAGGGCGATGGCCGTGGCGACGTCCCATCCGGGCCAGGTCGCCGACGGCGCCGCCGGCGGCGCGGCGCCGAACGGGCGGACCGAGCCGTCGGCGGCGAGCACGTAGCCGGACGCGCCGTCGGCGAGCAGGACGAGGCGGCGCGCCGCGTCCTGGCCAGGAGTGCCCGCCGGGGGTGACACCGACGGCGCGCCGCCGAACGCGTGGACGCCGCCCCACCCGTCGAGCACGTAACCCGAGGTGCCGTCGGCGCGCAGCACGATGTCGCGCCCGATGTCGAAGCCCGGCCAGTACGGGTTGTCGCGGATGCCGGGCGCGCCGCCGAAGGGGTGCAGGCCGCCCCACCCGTCGAGCACCCAGCCCGATGTGCCGTCGGGCCGGAGGGCGATCGCACGCGCGATGTCGAACCCGTTGAAGTACGCCGAGCCGGTGACGCCGGGCGCGCCGCCGATGGCGTGGATGCCGCCGTACCCGTCGAGCACGTAACCCGAGGCGCCGTCGGCGCGCAGCACGATGTCGCGCCCGATGTCGAAGCCGGGCCACGACGGCACACCGCTCAACGCCGGCGTGCCACCGAACGGGTGCACCCCGCCCCAACCGTCGAGCGAGTAGCCGGAGGTGCCGTCGCGAAGCGCGATGGCGCGATGCCGAGCGCTCGAGCCGAAGTGGTGGACCTCGCCGTCGACGTCGGCCACCCAACCCGACGTGCCGTCGGGCGCCAGCGCCAGGTCCACCGCGGTGCCGAACAGCGCCGGCATCGACCCGATGGGGGCGGCCGCGCCGAAGGCGTGCACGCTGCCGTTGGACTCGAGGACGTAGCCGGACGAGCCGTCGAACCCGAGCACGAAGGCGCGGGCGGTGTCCTGACCGGCGGCGTAGGCCGGGTCGGCGACGTTCGGCGCGCCGCCGAACGGGTGGATGCCGCCCCACCCGTCGAGCACGTACCCGGAGGCGCCCTCCGGCAGGAGCGCGAGGTCGCGGGCGATGTCGAAGCCGGGGAAGTACGCGCTCGCCGCGACCCTCGGCGCGCCGCCGAACGGGTGGATGCCGCCCCACCCGTCGAGCACGTACCCCGACGCGCCGTCGGGCCGCAACGCGCAGGCGCGCGCGATGTCGAAGTTCGGGAAGTAGTCGGCGGCCGGCGCGGGTGGCGCGCCGCCGAACGGGTGGATGCCGCCCCACCCGTCGAGCACGTACCCCGAGGCCCGGTCGGCGCGCAGCACCGCGGCGCGGGCGATGTCGAAACCCGGCCACGGACCGGTGTCGGGTCCGACCGGCGCGCCGTTGAACGGCGTCAGGTCACCGCGCCCGCCGAGCAGCCAGCCCGACACGCCGCCGGCCCGCAGCACGACGGCCTTCGTCGCGGGCGCCGGCGGGCAGGGCGCGGTGTGGTTGGCGGTGGCATTGTCCGAGAGCGACGTCGTCCCGCACGCCGGATCGAGCAGGTATGGCGGTGTGCACGTGACGACGCGACAGGCGATGCGACCGGTGCACGCCACCTCCTGATGGCACTGGCCGTACCGGAAGCGGATGCAGCCGGCCTGGCGGTGACCGCAGTCGCCGGCGGCGCAGCCGCACTGGAGACCGTCGCCGGTCGGGCCGCAGATCCCGTTGCAGTCGATGAAGTAGCGGGAGCCCTGGCAGAAGATCGAGCCGTCGGCCTTCCACCATCCGCCCGGGATGGTGCCGGGCGGGCAGCTGTTGCGCCCGCCGTTCACCACGCAGCAGAACTCGGTGTAGCCGTCGCAGCACGCCGTCCCGCACCCGCATCGGCCGTCGCCGCAGCGGCAGACTCGGGCGTACGCGGTGCCGGGGCGCAGGATGAAGTCGGCCGGGGCCACCGTGAGGGCCGAACCGGCCATCGCGGTTCGCACGAGGAAGCTGCGACGCGACGTCCGCCGCTCCAACAGGGCGGACGTCCGCTCGACCAGCCAGCGGCTCACGTCTCGACGACCTCCGCGGGTGTGGACAGGACCGGCGTGGGCCGGAACTCTAGCCAGCAGCCGGAGCGCCAACGCACACCGTCACGAGGACCGGCGTCGAGGGCGGCGGAGTACAGTCGCTCGGATGGCTCGCCCGCAACGGGAGACCGCGCGACAGGCATGGCAACACCTGCGGAACGCGCTGGACTCAGGCTCTCGATCCCGCGCCGACGATGGGTCGGATGCCGACCGCTTGCGGCTCGAAGCGGGCCTCGCGCTGCTCCTCCGTCGCTTGGACCAGTCGGCCGTCGATGACGTCGACCTGAGCAGACTCGTCTCGTCGCATCTCCAGGATCAGGAGTTCGACGCGACCGTCGCATGGCTCCCACCGTCCGTCATCGAGGCGGAGACGGACATGGGGCACATGTTGCTGCCCGGCCAGGATCGGTTCATCACCCCGTCGCTCGTCGCCAAGGGCACGTGGGAACCGCCGGAGAGCGCGTTCATCGATGCCACCGTCCACCGCGGGATGACCGCGGTCGACATCGGGGCGCACGTCGGGTACCACGCGCTCCGACTCGCACGCGCCGTCGGCAGCAGTGGCCGGGTCATCGCGTTCGAGCCGTCGCCGCAGAACTACGCCCTCTTGTGCGCCAACATCGAGCGCAACCGCCTCACCAACGTGCTGCCGCTGCACGCGGCCGCCGGTCGGGCTTCCGGCCCGGTCGAGTTGACGCTGTCCGCCGACAACACCGGCGGCAACCGCGCCTACCGGCTCGACTACGTGGAGCCGAACCTCCGCGTCACCGGTGTCGCGGTCGACGACATCCTGCCGGAGCGCGCGCTGGTCGACTTCGTGAAGGTCGACATCGAGGGCATGGACCACGTGGCGATCGAGGGGATGGCCAAGACCATCCTCCGGCATCCGCCCATCGTGCTGGCCGAGTTCAACCCGCAGACGATCTCGCAACTCGGCGACGAGCCGGAGAAGGTGCTGGAGATGTACCGGGAGTTCGGCTACGACCTCGTCGTGCTCGGCGCCTTCGACTCCGCGGCGCAGGAGCCCGCGGTCATCGTCGAGCGGGCCCGCAGCCTGCCGCACGGCTATGTCACCCTCGTGCTCAAGCCGCGCCGGGTGGCCGCCGATGTCGAGACGCCGGCCGCCAAGTCGGTGACGCGTTGCTACGTCGAGCTCCTCGGGCGGGCGCCGGCGGCGTCGGAGCTCCGCGCCCAGTGCGAGGCGCTCGACGGGCGATCGACCGTCACCGACGTGGCTCGCCAGCTCATCCGCTCGAACGAATACCGTGACAAGGCCCTCAGCTCGGTGCCGGCGGATCCGCAGGCGACCGACGAGGAGTACATCGGCCGGGCATACGCGGCGCTGCTCGGCCGGCCACCGGACCCAGGTGGGCGGGAGAACTTCCTGACGTTCTTGCGCGAGGGCAATCCCCGCGGGGACCTCCTCAAGATCATGGTCGCGTCGGAGGAACACATCTCGCGTGCGATCTCGGCGGCGACCGACGGTCGGTAAGGCAGCTCGGTAACGCAGCTCGGTAACGCAGCTCGGCCGTCAACCGCCCACGCCGCCGTCAGCAGGTCGATTCCGGCAGGCCCGTCACGTCGACGAGGAACGATGACCCGACGCGCGTGACGGCACCCGGTGGCAGGGCGGCGACGCGCGCTTCGGCCTCGGCGGTGTCGAACTGCTTGGCGAGATCGACGACGCCGGTGTGCAGCACGAGCCATCGCAGCCCGATGCGACGGGCTTCGGCGATGGCGCACTGATCTGGGAACCGGTTGAGCAGGTTCATGCTCTCCAGGTAGCCGGGCGCGACGAAGCCCGAGTAGCCGTTGAAGCGGGGGTGCCAGTCGACGGTCGCATACACCTCGCGCGGCGCCTCGGTGTACGCCCAGACGATCCCGTCGGCGTACGGCGCGATCGGAAGCTCGGCGACCGCGCCCGCCGGCCGCCGAGCCAGCGCCCGATACACCGCGAGCGTCGACTGGCTGGTGTCGAGGTGCTGCCACCGTACCGGCATCGCCAGCTCGGCCAGCAGCAGCGCGATCGCGGCCCACGTGAGCGGTCGCCAATGGTCCGGCAAGCGCGCCGCGATCGTCGCCAGGCCGGTGGCGGCGAGGACGGCGATCGCGAGGAGGGTGACCATCGCGAAGCGGGTCGCGACCCGAAGGCCCGAGAAGCCCGGGACGTCGTTGTGCAGCAACCGGTACGGGCTGAGGGGCCCGAGCACCCCGGGCCCGGCGGCGGTCAGCAGGCACACCGCGCCGGCGGCGACGAGGAGGAACAGCTCGTGTTGCTGGCGGCGCTTCGGTCGATGGCGGGTCGCGGCCAATGCGACGAGACCGATGCCGGCCAAGGCGAGCGTCGTGACACCGGGAAACGCTTCGTGCTCGGCGCCGTGGTGCCGGACCGCCGGGACCTGCAGCGCGTTCAGCGGACCGGAGCGGTTGCGGGTCGGCGTCAGCAGGTCGGGCCAGCGGAACGACGCGAACGGTTGCACCGGCCGGCGGAACATGGGGTCGCTCTGGAGATGGGCGTACGGGCGGGTCGCCGGGACGACGATGGCTGCCGACACGACGGCGGCGAGGGCGAGCGCCTTCCATACCGGCGCGCCGATGCGGCCGCGCCGGCTGACGACGTGGACGCCGACCACCGTCGCCGCGGCGACGGCCCACGCGGCCGCGATCGAGGCCGTCGTCAACGCCATCGCGCCATGCAGGATCGCGAGGAGCAGGCCGTCGATCCACCGGCCGCGATCGAGCAGGCGGAACAGGAGCAGGAAGCCGAGCGGCACGTACGCGAGGGCCTGCATCTGGATGTGACCCCATTGCGCGAGGCCGAAGTCGGAGAGCCCGAAGGCGAGGGCGGCCAGCGTGGCCGCGTCAGTGCGTCCGGTCAGCCGCTTGGCGACGGCGTAGGTCGCGCCGAGGTTGGCGATGACCAGCGCGAGGACCAGCACGCCGGTCGACGCCGTCCAGCTGCCGATCACCCAGTGCACGGCGCCCCACACCGGCGCGAGCGGCAGGACGGGGTCGGAGTAGGCGAGGGTGTTGTGGTGCGGCCAGTAGATGGGCGCGTCGAACAGGTGTCGCGGCCGGGTGAGGGTGTGTGAGACCCATGCCAAGGTGAAGGTCACGAACGAGCTGTCGGCGGTGTCCTTCGGGAGCTTGGTCAGCATCGACCACGGCCGGTAGACGTAGGCCACGACCGTGGCGAACAGCAGCGCGATGCGCACGCGCTTCCATGCCGCGACGAGGCTCAGGCGCACGGGCGGTGACTCTAGGTTGGTGATCGCGCGCCATCGCGGCCCGTGGACCGAGATGGCGAGGGAGCCGCTAGTACCCGGCTTGGAACTCGACCAGGTCGTTCAGCGCGCCGGGTCCACCCAGCACCGTCGCGCCCCGCGGTTGCAGCCGGTTGACCTGGCCGCGGACCGCGAACGGGACGATCGTGCCCGGCACCAGCAACAGCGGGCTCGCCGAACGTCCGGCCAGCACACCGCCGGCGAGGGCATCGGGGAAGTTGAGGCCGGTGGCCACGAACGCCGACGGCGCGTTCGGGAACGCGTCGGCGGCGACCGCGGTCGCGGTCTGGTAGCGGTCCGGCCCCGACACCCGTCGGACGTTGCCCGGCGGCGTCGTCGTCAACGCGAGTTGGGCCATGACCGCATCGGAAACGGCGCTGGCCCCGCCGAGCACGACGATCGACTGCGGATGCAGTCGCGCCAGCTCGGCCTGGACCGCCGTGGGAATGGTGTCGCCGGGGACCAGCAGCATCGGCCCGCCCTTGGCGGCTGCCGCGGCACCGCCCGAGAGCGCGTCCGGGAAGGCGGCGCCGGTCGCGACGTACGCGACTGGGACGCCGATGCCGAATGCCGCCGCTGAGACGGCAGCCGCGGTCTCGTACCGCGAGGCACCTGCCAGACGCGTCACCGTGCCGCTCGTGTAGCCCTTCAAGGCGTTCAGCTGGGCCGCGGAGACCGCGCCCTCACCGCCGAGCACGACGATGCGTCCGGGCTTGATCCGCTGCAGCTCCGCCGCGGTCGGGCCCGGGATGCCGCCGCCGTCGACGAGCAGCACCGGCCCGGCGCCCTTGGCCGCGGCCGGCGCGCCGGCCAGCGCGTCGGCGAAGCCGAGCCCGGTCGCGATGTACGCCACGGGCACGCCGGGGCCGTACGTGGCTTGGGAGATCGCGGCCGCGGTGCCGAAGCGGTCGGCGCCGGCGAGCCGGGTGACGTTGCGCGCCTTCGGCACCGAACCGAGGAAGCCGACGCCGGTGCGGCGGCTGTCGTGCTTGAACGTCGGCCACGCCGAGAGGCCGGGCGCCTGGCCCGGGATGGACCAGATCCAGACGTTGCCCTGGTTGGCGATGGTGCCGTTCTCGAACAGCGCGGTCTGCACGATCCACGCCGAGCCGCCGACGTTGGCGATGGTCGGGGCCGAGCTCAAGGGTTCGGTGCCGGACTTGGTCACGAGCTCGGCCGCGGGCCCGCCACCGGAGCCGTTCCAGACGCGGACCCATTGCTCGCCACCGGCGACGACCTGCTGATGGCCGTTGCCGAGCACGTCGGCGATGCTCACCGATCCGTGCAACGCCACCGGGCACGCGCTGCGGTTGCTCGCCGCGCACTGCGGCCAGCCCGGCAGCATCTGCCCGGTCGCCGAAATGGCGTAGATGCGGCCGTCGTCGGCCATCACCGCGACGTCTTGGATCCCGTCGTCGTTGAGGTCGCCGATCGCGGGGGTGGCCATCACGCGGCCGCCCACGCCCACCGGCCAGCCCGGCAGGGTGTTGCCGGACGAGTCCCACGCGTAGACCGCGGAGCCCGCCGGGGCGGCGAAGTTCAGGCCGGTGCCGCTCACGACCTCGAGCCGACCGTCGTTGAACAGGTCGGCGACCACGGGGGTCGACCAGACGGTCTGTCCCGGAACCCATTGCGGCCAGCCGGGCTTGACGGCGCCGTTGTGGTCGAAGACCCAGACGTATCCGCCGTGGTTCTGGTAAGGCACGCCGTTGAAGCACGGCTGGCCCTCGGCGCCGTCGCAGTCGCCGCCGATGACGACCTCGGGGTACCCGTCATGATCGAGGTCGACGACCGTCGGCGACGACCAGATGGTGTCCTTGAGCCACGTCGGCCAGCCGGCCACCAGCGTGCCGTCCAAGTGCCAGGCGTAGAGGTACGTGTCGAAGCTGCCGGCGATGATCTCGGGCCGGCCGTCGCGGTCCAGGTCGGCGATTGCGGCCGACCCGAAGATGCCGTGCCGGTGGAAGAACCCGACGTCGCGCTGGTGGAAGAAGACCTGCCCCGAACCGGTCAGGCCGATGACGTCGCCGTTGGTGTTGGTGACGACGATGTCGAGGATGCCGTCGCCGGTGAGGTCGGCCAGCACCGGCGACCCCTCGATGGCGCCGGGGCCGGTGTTGAAGTTGAGGAACTGCTGGCCGTTGCTGTGCCAGCCCCGCAGGACCCCGTCGACGAAGCCGGCGATGATGTCGGGCTGGCCGTCGCCGGTGACGTCACCGACCGCGGCAGCGCTGAACGAGTCGTGCGTGAGGGTGCGGTCGTACCCTTGGCCGACCGCGAAGTTGCCGGTCGACAGCATCGTCGTCGACGTGAACGGCCCGGCCACCCCGGCCGCCGTCACCGGGGTCACCGGGACCAATGTCAGTGCTGCCGTGGTGACCGCGCCGGCCACCGCCGCGAAGATGCGCATGGGCATGAAATCGGCATTCCGGCACCCCGACTCAAGCAATCCCGGTCGACTTTCGACATTTGCCGCGCTGCCGGTGCCCAGCCGGCCCGTTCGGGCCATTCCCGACGTAGTTCGTCCTATGACGCAACCCACTAGGCTCCGTACATGCCTCGGTTCGCAGACGTCTCGGCACTCACGGTGACCGGCCCGGGTCGTTTCGACGGTGAGGTGGATCCGGAATGGACCATCGGGGGCAAGCCGAACGGCGGCTACCTCCTTGCCATGTTGGGGCGGGCGGCGGCGTCGACCAGCCAGCACGAGCACGTCATCGCCGCCAGCGCCCACTTCCTGCACTCGCCCGCACCCGGACCGGTGGCCATCGCCGCGGAGCTGCTCCGCGCCGGACGCTCCGCCAGCCAGCTGCGGGTCCAGATGCGACAGGACGACCAGGCGTGCGTCGAGGCCCTCGTCACGACCAGCGTGCTGGACAGGGCGACGAGCGCGTACTGGGACGGCGGGCTGCCGGCGGTGAGCGACGTCGCCTACGAGGACGGCGTCCCCTTGGTGCCACATGCGCCGAATGGCATGCGGGTCGCGATCATGGAGCAGATCGAGATCCGCTTCGAGCCCGACTCCAGCGGCTTCACGACTGGTCGGCCGCGGGGCCGAGGCGAGCTGCGCGGGTGGCTCTCGCTGCCCGGCGCCGAGCCGTTCGACCCCGTCTCACTGCTCTTCGCGGTCGACGCCTTCCCGCCGGCCACGTTCGACCTGGAGTTCGCCGGCTGGGTTCCGACGCTGGAGCTGACGGCCTACGTCAGGGCACTGCCGGCGCCCGGTCCCGTGCGGGTGCTGCAGCGGGCACAGCTCATCGACGCGCAACGCGTCGACGAGTCGTGCTTCGTATGGGATCGGACGGGCCGATTGGTCGCCCACGGCACGCAGCTCGCCGGGATCCGACTCGGCTGAGCGACGACGTCGGCGCGATCGCGCCGGGCGCCGGCATGTCCGGTCAACTCTTCCCGTGTGCGAGGCGGGTGCGATCGAAGTCGTCGTCCGACGCGGCCGGCCCGGGCAGCGCGCTGACGGCGCGGGCATCGAGCGGCTCACCGCAGTGCGAGCACACGGGCAGCACCTTCACGACGCGCCCGCACGCGGTGTGGCGGATCTTCAGGGGCGGGCCGCCGGGCGCGGCCCATCGGTCGCCCCACTGCCGCATGGCCGTCACCACGTGCCAGAGGTCGCGGCCCTTGTCGGTGAGCCGGTATTCCGAGCGGGGCGGACGGTCCTGGTAGGGCACTCGCGTGAGGACCTCGTTGTCGACGAGATGATTCAGCCGCTGGTTGAGGGTGTTGCGCGAGATCCCGAGGCGGGCCTGGAAGTCGTCGAAGCGGGTCACGCCCAGGAAGGCGTCCCGAACGATGAGGAGGCTCCACCATTCGCCGACCGCCTCGAGGCACTGGGCCACCGAGCAGTTCACGTCCTCGAAGCTGGTCCTCCGCATGACCACAGCCTAGAGGGTTGCGTGAGAGAACTCACTCAACCAGTCGTCAGTCCTTGGGCTTCTTCGCGCGAGACGGCGCGACCCGCGGCGGCTCGTTGGGCTGCTTCGGGTAGACGGGCGGCCACGGCGCGTCCATCAACCCGGCGGCCATGTCGCGCTCGTGCAACGCGAGCAGCGGATCGAGGGACTGCGGTCGCGCGTACATCCCGGCCCAGGGGTCGCCCTGGGACGCGACCCGTTCGGTGACGACGGGGATGGTGAAGCGGTCGGGGTGGAAGTCGTCGTCGAGCTCGTCCCAGTCGAACGGGGTCGACACCTGCGCGCCCGGTCGGGCCCGGACGCACCACGCGCCGAACACCGTCTTGTGCGGTGCGTTCTGGTTGAAGTCGATGAACACCCGTTGACCGCGCTCCTCCTTCCACCACGCCGCGGTGACCAGATCGGGCCGTCGGCGTTCGAGCTCGCGGGCGAGCGCCACTGCCGCCGACCGGACGCCGTAGCTGTCCCAGCGCGGTTCGAGCCGCAGGTAGATGTGGATGCCGCGATTGCCGGTGGTCTTCGGCCACCCCGTCAGGCCGAGCTCCGCCAGCGTCTCGCGGACGACGTGCGCGGCCTCGCGCACCATCGGGAACGTGACACCGGGCGTCGGATCGAGGTCGATCCGCAGCTCGTCGGCGTGCTCGGGATCGTCCGCCCGGTTGGGCCACACGTGGAACCCGAGGCACGCCTTGTTCACCGCCCACGCCACGTGGGCCAGATCGGCGGCGACGAGCGCGTCCGACGTGGTGCCGTTCGGCGTGCTCACGACGGTGGTCTCGAGCCACGGCGTCGACCCTCGCTCGACGCGCTTCTGGAAGAAGGAGTTGCCCTCGGCGCCTTCCGGGAAGCGCTGCAGCAGCACCGGGCGGCCGCCCATGGCTGCCATGAGCGGGTCACGCACCGCTCGGTAGAACTCGATCAGGTCGAGCTTGGTCTCGCCCCGCTCCGAGAAGAACACCTTGCCCGGGTTCGAGATGACGACCTCGCGGCCGTCGAGCGGGAGCGTGATCTCGTCCTCACCGGTCCTGGCCACGAGCCGAGGGTAACGACTCGGCTGGGAACCGCGAGCCTCGGGTGTACGGTGGACCACACAGGACGAGAGCCCGGGACCCCGGCAGCGCGTCAATCGGCAGCGCGTGACGCCAGGAGCGTGGTATGGCACCCGTTCGACTTCGTCGGGGACCGTGACGCATGGCCGGCGAACGTCGTCGTCGGGTCCTCGCCCGGCTGGCGCGGGGCGTCGACCCGGAGCCGAAGCGACTCTGCCAGGTGTGCGCCGAGGTCACCGGCATGAGCGGCGCCGGGATCATGCTGATGTCGGGGGACTCGCCCGAGGGCTCGATCTGCACGACCAACGACGTCAGCGCGCTGATCGAGGAGCTGCAGTACGAGTTGGGCGAAGGGCCGTGTGTCGACGCCTACCGCCAGGACCGGCCGGTGCTCGAGCCCGATCTCGCCCGACCGCGGACGCCGCGTTGGATCGCGTTCACCGGGCCGGCGGTCGACGCGGGTGTGCGCGCGGTGTTCGGCTTCCCGCTCCAGGTCGGCGCGGTCCGCCTCGGGGCGCTGAACCTGTACCGCGACCAACCGGGGCCACTGACCGATGACCAGCACGCCGACGCACTCGTCGTGGCCGACGTCGCGGCTCAGGCAGTCCTGGTCCTTCAGGCCAATGCGCCGCCGGGGATGCTCGCCGCCGAGCTGGCGGAGGGTGGCAACTTCCAGTACGTGGTGCACCAGGCGGCCGGCATGGTGGCCGCGCAGCTCGACGTCGGCGTCGGGCAGGCGCTCGTCCGGCTGCGGGCCCATGCGTTCGGGAACGAACTGACGCTCGCCGAGGTGGCGGTGGACGTGGTGATGAGAAGGCTGCGGTTCGGCGACCGCAGCGACGAGAAGGACCCCTTGCCATGAGGTCGTAAAATGGCGTCGATGGCTAGAGAGGCGCTGTTCGCAAGGACGCTCGTGGAGCTGGCTGACACGCTCGTGGCGGATTTCGACGTGGTGGAGCTGCTGACCCTGCTCACGGACCGCTGCGTCGACGTGCTCGACGTCGGAGCCGCCGGGCTGATGCTGGTCGCACCGGAAGGCGACCTGCGGGTGATGGCATCCTCCAGCGACGCCATGCGTGTGCTGGAGCTGTACGAGCTGCAGGCCCAGGAAGGCCCGTGCCTCGACTGCTACCGCACGGGCGTGCCGGTGGTGAACCAGAACCTGGCCGACGTCAACGGTCGCTGGCCGCGGTTCGCGCCGGAAGCGCTCGCCGCCGGGTTCTCGTCGGTGCACGCGCTGCCCATGCGGCTGCGCGGCACCATCATCGGCGCGCTCAACCTGTTCAACGTCGAGCCGGGTGTGATGCGGCCAGCCGACATCGACGCCGCCCAGGCGCTCGCCGACGTCGCCACCATCGCCGTCCTCCAGCACCGCGCCGCGCTCGAGGCGCAGGTCCTCAACGAGCAGCTGCACCATGCCCTCAACAGCCGCATCGTGATCGAGCAGGCCAAGGGAATGGTTGCCGAGCGAGAGGGCCTCGACATGGAGCAGGCCTTCGCGGCGTTGCGCGGTCACGCCCGCAACCACAACCTGCGCCTGGCCGACGTCGCGCGCGACATCATCAGCGGCGCGCTGCCGTCGTCGTCGCTCGACCGCAACCTCGGCACCCGGCGTTCCTGACCCGCCCCTGGCTTCTCCCTCCCGCCGAGCGCGGTTCTCGCGCTCGCGGGGAGGCAGAAGCCGGTCGGTCGTTCTAACGTCCGCCGGATGACGGCCGCGATCCGGGACGCGCCAGTGCGACGGATCGTGGCCCTCGTGCTCTTGGGCTTCGTGCTGGTGAACGGCGGCTACGACCTCGGTCGGGCGGCGTTCGGCCCGAAACGCGGGGAGGACTTCGCGGCGTACTACATCGTCGGACGTGACATCCGATCGGGGTACGCCCACGACATCTACGACCCAGTCGACACCGTCGACCGCCGGGCCCGGGCCTACGGCGTACGCGGGATCGCGGTGCCCGAAGGCGGCCAGGCGGAGGCGGGCGTGGCGCCGACCGTGAAGCGCGACAAGGTGCAGCTGTACGTCTACCCGCCGCCGTCGGCGCTGGTGTTCGTGCCGATCTCGTTCCTGCCGTACCGCGTCGCGGTTCCCGTCTTCTTCCTGCTGAGCCTGCTCGCCGAGGTCGCGGCGATCTGGTTGTTCTTCGCCGACCACCCGCGCGTCAGCCGTCGCACGGCGACGATCATCGGCATCGGCGCGATGGTGGTGTTCTTCCCGTCGACGTACGGCCTCTACATGGGCCAGATCAACCCGCTCGTGTTCCTCACGTGCATCGCGGGTTTGTGGGCGATGCGGCGGGACCGACCGGTGCTCGCCGGCGCGCTGGTCGCGATCGCCACCGCGGCCAAGCTCTACCCCGGCATCCTGCTGGTGCTGTTCCTCGTGCGGCGGCAGTTCCGCGCGCTCGCGGCCGCGATCGCGACCGGCGCCGCGCTGTTCCTCGTCTCGTTGCCGGTCGTGGGCTGGAACGTCTGGCACACCTATCTCACCAAGGTCGTCCCGGAGCACAACAAGGTGAACGTGTGGGTCCGCAACCAGAGCATCAGCGGCTTCCTCGGCCGGCTCCTGATCAAGAATCCCTACGTCAAGTCGCTCGGCGACCATCCGTCGGCGGCCCACGCGCTCGGCACCGCCCTCGGCCTGGCGGTCCTCCTCGTCGTCGTGGTGTTCGTCGTGCGGGGGCGCGGTCCTCGGCTGGACACGAACCTGGAGTGGGCCACCTTCCTCGCCACCGCGGTGCTCATCCTCTCGACGTCATGGGAGCACTACGCGATCTTCCTCCTGCCGGCGTTCTTCGTGGTCGGCGAGCACGTGGCGGCGCGCGTTCGGGACGGGACGCGCCACGTCGAGGTGATCGCGTTCCTCGCCGCGGTCGCGTTCTCGGTGTGGGCCTTCGTGCTGAAGACAGGGGCCGAGTACCTTGCCCTGCCGAAGTCGCTCGTCGCCAACCCGATCTACTCGGTGAAGTTCTTCGCGACGGTGCTGCTCGTCGGCTGCT
Source organism: Acidimicrobiales bacterium (assembly GCA_025463925.1). Classification (GTDB taxonomy): domain Bacteria; phylum Actinomycetota; class Acidimicrobiia; order Acidimicrobiales; family AC-14; genus RYN-50. The sequence goes on from JAODBK010000038.1 coordinate 56,128, forward strand.
GCCTGGCGGTGCTGCGCAGCCAGGCCGAACCTCACCACGGTGTCAAGGCGACGGCGGTGCCGCCGAGGAACGCGGCCTGATCCGCCGCCGGCAGGCCGGCGCACGCCCGTCGCCCCAGGTCGACCAGCCCGGCGTACGGGCGGTCGTGGGTCTGGGGGAAGTCCGAGCCCCACATCAGCCGCCCGGCGCCGAACACCGACGCCAGTCGCTCGACGAACGCCGCCGGCTCGTCGAGCGTCTCGAGGATGTGGCTCGACACCTTCAGATGCAGGTTGGCGTGGTCGGCGAGCGCGAACAGCGGCTCGGCGGCCCGGAACCCCGGCGGGCCACTCAGGTCGGGGAACCCGCAATGGTCGAGGGCGACCGGCATCTCGGGGAATCGCTCGAGGGCGCGTGCGAGCGACGGGAGCTGTGGCGCCAGCAGCGTGGCCACGACGAGCAGGCCCAGATCGGCCGCGGCGCGCCAGATCACCGCGGCATCGGGCGCGCCGATCCAGTCATCGCCGAGCGCGAAGAGCCGCACGCCGCTGGCGCCGCGTTCGGTGGCCAAGCTGCGCAACGTCGCCGCCGCCGGCTCGGGGTCGCCGGCCACGTCGACGATGACGACGGACTTGAACCGGCGGGGATCGGTGGCGGCGGCGTCGAGGACGTAGTCGTTGTCGAAGCCGTACGCGCCCATCGCCTGCACGAGGACGGCGCGGTCCACGCCGGCGCCGTCCATCAGCGTCGAGAAGCGTTCGACGTCGACCGGTGTCTCGCGGAACCAGTTGGTGCCGACGCCCGGCGGGTTGAGCGGGTAACGGGCCTCGTCGCCGACCACGTGGACGTGGGTGTCCACGACCGTCATCGCCACTAGTAGCCGGCGGTGAGGTCGACGACGTTGCGCATCGGCTCACCGCGCACGAACCGGCCGAGGTTGTCCTCGAACAACGCGAACAGCCGCTCGAGATAGCGCTCCGGTGATGCTGCCGAATGCGGCGAGAGGAAGATGTTGGGCGCGTCCCACAGCGGGCTGCCGGCCGGCAGCGGCTCCTGCTTGGTGACGTCGATGATGGCGGCTCCGAGCTGGCCCGACTCGAGCGCGTCGACCAACGCGGCCTCGTCGACCAGCGCACCGCGCGCCACGTTGCAGAAGGTCGCGCCCGGCTTCATCGCCGCGAAGGTCTCGCGGTCGAACAGATCGCGGGTCTCGTCGGTGGACGGCGCGCTGAGCACCACGGCATCGCTCCGGGCCAGCACCACGTGAAGCCGTTCGGTGCCGAACACCTCGTCGGCCGCCGGCGAGGGCGTGCCGGCGTTGCGCCGGACCGCCAGCACCCGCATGCCGAGCGCTCTGGCCCGCACGCCGACCGCCTCGCCGATGGCGCCCAGCCCGACGAGCCCGATCGTGCAGGCGTCGAGCTCTCGGCCGTAGGTGGCCGACCACTCGTGCCGCCGTTGCTGGTCGTCCAGCTCGCCGAATCGCTTCCACACGCCGAGGATGCGGCCGATCACGAACTCGGCGATCGGCACCGCGGCGACGCCGGCGGCGTTCGTCAGCACGATCGACTCACCGGCCAGCGCGGTGCGGAGATGATCGACGCCGGCACCGATCGCCTGCACCCACCGCAGGTTCGGCGCGATCTTCCGCACGTCGACGGGCAGGTCGAGCGTCATGACGGCCTCCGCGGTCGCGAACGCGTCGCGCTGCTCGGGCGTGAGCTCCGGCGCCGGGTTGGCGGCGAGGGCAGCCGCGTCCCCCGTGCCGCGCGCGGTACGACGGCCATGGTCTTCGACGTACGCGCAGGCCATCACGTCGACATCCGCGCTGACGGCGCGCAGACGGTCGAGCAGCGCACCGGCCGGCTGCGGCGGGTACGCCACGACGACGTGCATGTTCAGACGGCCCATGTCGCGCCACCGGTGTCGTGCCTCGGCATCTTCGGAGCGAGACTACGCGGTCCCCAGCCGTCTACCGTCGCTCGGCATGTTGTTTGCCGATCTCGTCGCCACGTCGGCCGCGGTCACGTCGACATCGGCCCGGTCGGCCAAGGTGGCCGCGCTGGCCGACCTCCTCGGTCGCTGCCTGCCCGACGAGGTCGCGATCGCGGTCCCCGTCCTCACCGGCGCGCCCCGCCAGGGCAAGATCGGCGTGGGCTGGCGCACCGCGTTCGCGGTCGAGATCGAGCCGGCGACGGCACCGACGCTGACGGTGCACGACGTCGACGACGCCCTCGACGCGCTGGCCGAGACGAGCGGCACCGGATCGGCGGCCACGCGGGCGCAGTTGCTCGCCGGCCTGTTCTCGCGAGCGACCGCGGACGAGGGCGAGTTCCTCCGCCGCTTGCTGGTGGGTGAGCTGCGCCAGGGCGCGCTCGCCGGGGTGATGACCGAAGCCGTCGCTCGGGCCGCCGGCATCCCCGTCGCGTCGGTGCGCCGGGCCGCCATGTTCGCGGGTGACCTCTCGACGGCCGCGGTCGTCGCGCTCACCGGAGGCGCCGCCGGACTGGACGAGCTCGTGCTCCGGCCGTTGCATCCGGTGCTGCCGATGCTGGCCGCGTCCAGCCCCACCGTCGCCGACGCCGTCGCGCGGTTCGACCGCTCCTCGGTGGAGTGGAAGCTCGACGGCATCCGCGTGCAGGCCCATCGGGCCGGCGACGACGTCCGCCTGTTCACCCGCAACCTCAACGACGTCACCGACCAGTTGCCCGCCGCCGCGGCCCTCGTGCGCTCGCTCCCGGCCGACTCGTTCGTCCTCGACGGCGAGGCGGTGGGCGGGGATCTCCGGTTCTTCGACTGCCTGCACGTCGACGGCGCCCACCTCGTCGACCACCCGCTGGTCGATCGACTCGCCGCCCTCGAGCTGGTCGCCGGCCCCTGGCGGGTTCCTGGCATCGTGACCGCCGACGCCGTGGAAGCCGAGCGCTTCCTGCACGAGGCGATCGCCGCCGGGCACGAAGGAGTGATGGTGAAGGACGCGGCGTCTCCCTACGAGGCCGGTCGCCGGGGCGCGTCCTGGCGCAAGGTGAAGCCGGTGCGCACGCTCGACCTGGTGGTGCTCGCGGTCGAATGGGGCAGCGGTCGCCGTCGCGGATGGCTGTCGAACATCCACCTCGGTGCCCGGGCGCCCGACGGGTCCTTCCTCATGGTGGGCAAGACGTTCAAGGGCATGACCGACGAGATGCTCCGGTGGCAGACCGAGACGTTCCAGGCATTGCAGACCTCGGCGGACGGTCAGGTCGTGCACCTGCGGCCCGAGATCGTCGTCGAGATCGCGCTCGACGGTGTGCACGAGTCGGACCGCTACCCGGGCGGCGTCGGCCTCCGCTTCGCGCGGGTGAAGCGCTACCGGCCCGACAAGCGCGCCGCCGAGGCCGACACCATCGAGTCGATCCGGGCGATGCTGGTTTGAGGCATGGTTGACGGATGGTCCGACTCGTCGCGATCGGCGTGGGCGTCATCCTCCTGTCGTGGACCGTGCTCGTCCTGCTGGCCCGCCGGCTGCCGCCGGGAGCCGCCAAGGACCTGGTGACCATCCTGCCGGCGTGCGTGACGACTGCTCGTGCGTTGCGGCGTGATCCGCGCGTGCCGCGCCGAGCCAAGGTCGCGGTGGGCATCGCGGCCGTCTGGGTGGTGTCGCCGATCGACCTGATCCCGGAGTTCCTGCCGGTGATCGGCCCGCTCGACGACGTCGTGGTGGTCGCGCTGGCATTGCGCTACGCCGCCCGGCAGGTGCCGCGGGATGTGCTGTTCGAGGCGTGGCCCGCCGAACCGCGGCTGCTCGAGCGGCTCTTGCCGGAACGCCCCGCCTGACCGTCAGCGGGCGACGGCGACGCTCTGGATCGCGCTCTCTCCCCAACTCGGCAGCGCGACCGCGTGCAAGCTGCCGCGGCCGCCGCAGACGACGGTGACGAACTGCTCGGGCCGGGCGCACAGATGGACCCGCCCGCGGTCGTCGACCCGGCCCTGACGCTCGAGGATCTCGCGGTTGCCCTGCGGCCACAGCTCGATCGGCTGCCACGCGGTGCCGAGCAGGAACGACCGGAGGTCGTCGACGTCGGGGAACGCCACGCCGAACCGCTGCGCCCACACGGGGTTGATCGCCAAAACGACCTCGCCGGTGTCGGCGGTCGGCGTCAGGAACTTGTTGCCGAGCGGGAACGCCATGCTCTTGGCGACCAGCTCGAGGAGCTCGCGCGCGTCGTCGACGTGGATGTCGGCCATGGCGTGCGTTCCCTTGCCGCCGTGCACGGTGACGACCTCGTCGTCGGTGGCGAAGCCGCGCTGCACCGCGAGCGACGGCCACGGCGACTCCTCCTCCCATTCCGCGAAGCAGAGCCCGCCGGCGCGCGCCGGTTGGCCGAAGACGCTCTTCGACGTCTCCCCGACCCGCTGGCCGCCGACGTTGCGGAGCGCCAGCGCCACCGCTCGCCCGATCGTCATCGACCCGCGACCCCCGCCACCACCCATGCAGCCGTGGCTGCAGTCGATCCCGAGGCGGTGGCGCGACGGCCCGTTGACGATGATCATCGGGAACACGCTCGACGTCGTGGCCGCCAGCGCCGAGAGGTTGAACTCCGGCATCGTGATGGCTTCCAGCGCCGCGATCACGAGCGGGAACGCGTCGGGCTCGACGCCGGCCATGGCGGCGTTGACCGCCGCCTTCTCGACCGTTGCGTTGCCCATGCGGGGCGGCAAGATGCAGATGAGGTCGTCGGGCGCGTACGGCGTGGCCGCCACCAGCGCCCGCACCGCGTCCTCGGTCGGCGGCAACACCGGCAAGCCGTCGCCCCAGCCCTCCTCGAGCGACCGCGCGTAGAGCGCGCCGGCGTCGTCCGGCACGTCGAGCCGCGCGCTCAGCAGCGCGTCAGTGCTTGGCGCCGAGGAGCTGAACGAGTTGCGGGTACGCGCGCTCAGCAATGCCCCTCACCTCCTCGTCGGGCCGGCCCTCGAGCGGGAAGGGGAGGACGAGGGTGCGCAGGGCGCTGTGCTTGCGCAGCCGGGCCAGCTCCGATGCGATGCGGGTGAACTCGGAGGTCACGACGAGCACGACCGGCTTGGCCAGGTCCTCCACCACCACGGCGTCGTGGACACTCCACGACGTGCACGAGCCTCAATTGCCGAGGCCGACGACCGCGCAGTCGACGAGGCGGGCCCACTCGTCGAGATCGGCGCGCGTCTGCTCCCCGGCGTCGCCGACCCGCTCCCCGGTCCAATGGACCTGCGGGATCGCGCCGTCCGCGGCGAGCAGGCGTTGCCACTCCTCGACCACGGCAATGTAGGAGCGCCAGGCGTGGTCGAGGCGCAGCCCGACGACGACGCCGGTGAGCGGTCCGCCGACGTCGAAGGTCGGCGCGACCTCGTCGTCGTCGAACGTCACCCGCGGGTCGAGGATCTGCACCACCGTCACGGTACTGTCCCGGCCCATCGGTGCTCTCGACGGCCTCCGCGTGCTCGACCTCGCCAACCTCGCCTCGGCGCCGCAGGTGCCGGCGATCCTCGGCGACTTCGGCGCCGACGTGGTGAAGGTCGAGCCTCCTGGCGGCGACCCGCTGCGGGGCATGGGCCAGCAACGCGACGGGCAGTCTCTGGTGTTCGCCTTCGTGAACCGCAACAAACGCGGCATCACGCTCGATCTCGCCACTGACGATGGACAGGACGAGTTCCGCCGGCTCGTAGCGGTGGCCGACGTCGTCGTCGAGAACGCGCCGGCGCGGGTGCAGCGCGCCTGGCGCTGCACCTGGGACGACCTGCACCCGCTCAACCCCGGCTTGATCCTCGCGAGCGTGAGCTGTTACGGGCAGGACGGGCCGTACGCCGACCGGCCGGGTGCCGGCACGCTGGCCGAGGCGTTCGCCGGACTCACCCACATGACGGGCGACGCCGACGGCCCGCCGATGCTGCCTTCGGTCCCGCTCGGCGACCTGCTCACCGGCACGGTGGGCGCTCTCGGGGTGCTGGCCGCGCTGCACCATCGGCACCGCACCGGTGAAGGTCAGCACGTCGACGTCAGCATGTACGAGCCCGTGCTGCAGTTGCTCGGCGTCACGATCGCGTCGTGGCATCCGGGTGACCCGCCGCCCCACCGCCATGGCTCGCGCGTCCCGGGCGGCGTGCCCCGCAACGTCTACCGCACCGGCGACGGGCAGTGGATCGTCGTCTCGGGTACCACCGACGCGCAGGTCGGGCGCCTGCTCGGGATCCTCGGCCTCGACACCGACGACGGTCGCGCGAGGTTCGGCGCCTCGCCGGCCCGCCTCCGGGTGGCCGACGAGCTGGACTCGCTCGTCGCCCGGTGGATCGCCGACCGCGACCGCGACGACGTGTTGGCCACGTTGCTCGACGCGCGCATCCCGGCGGCGCCGGTGCACGACCTGGCCGCGCTCCTCGGCGATCCGCAGGTGCAGGCCCGCGGCGACGTCGTCACCGTCGACGGCGTGCCGATGGTCGCGCCCGCGCCGCGCCTGGGCCGCACGCCCGGTGCCATCACGTCGTCGGGCCCAGGCCTCGGCGCCCACAACGACGAGGTCCGCCGGGACTGGCTCACCTGAGCCGGGACACTCGTTCGCGCAGGCCCGGCAGCACGTCGCGTCCAAGCGCGGCGATCTGGTCGCGCGCCGCCGACGGCGAGATCCCCGGCACGTGGACGCGGAGGTTCAGCGCGTCGGTGCCGGTGCCGGCCAGCGCGTCGGCCAAGCCGTCGACGATCGCGCCCGGGTCGTCGGCGCCGACGAGCTGGTCGCCTTCCCAGTGCGCCTGGGCCGACACCGACGAGTAGCTGCGGTACACGTCGATCTGCTGGTCGACGAGGTCGCGCCGCGGTGAGCCGAGCCACACCCGGCGGATCAACACCGCGGGCCGCGTCCCACCGGCGGCGCGGTACGCGTCGACCAGCGACCGCACGCGATCGGCCCCGGACAGCGAGTCGAACACGAGCCCGACGTCGTTCGCCGCCGCCCGCCGCACCGCGGTGAACCCCATCGCCGCGCTCAACACCGGCACCGGGTGTTCGATGCAGCGCGCGATGGCGCGATCGCCGGCGATCAGGCCGCCGTCACGTCCGCCGAGCATCGCGGCCACGGTCTCGAGTGCGGCCGCGAACCGCGCCGTCGATCCCGCCATCGACACGCCCATCGCGTCGAAGTCGTCCTTCCGGGCGCCGGCCGCGACCCCGAGACCGACGCGACCGGGGAAGCGGGCCGCGAGCCATGCGATCTCCTCGGCGACCATCGCCGGCGGCCGCACCGTGAGCAGCAGGGGGCACGGCGCGGCCCAGCCGGCCGCCATCGACTCGAGCATCCAGCCCGCGGCCTGCACCGGGTTGGGCAGGTAGCCGGCGAAGCCGCCGTGGTGCTCGGCGGTCATCACGCCGTCGAACCCGTGCTCGGCCGCGAGCCTGGCCTGGTCGCAGAGCTCGCCGGCGATCTCGGCCGCCGGCAGGTCGTTGTGGGGGTAGATGCGCAGCGACACCGACCCCGGTGCGAACGGCGCGCTCATCGGTCGCGGAGGGTACCGTCCGCGCCATGACCGACGTGCCGATGAACCCGAGGATCCCGGGGAAGGAGCCGGTGTTCCGGCACCTCGACGACCCGGATGTGCCGTGGCAGCAGGTGCGCCACCAACGAAACGCCGACGGGTCGGAGTCGTCGGTGTGGGAGAAGTGGTTGGCGTTCTCGGCCGACCCCCAGTACCTGTCCGTGTACGCGAAGTACGACCCCGGGATGATCGTGCGCAAGCACGGCCACTACAGCCCGCACGTCGTCTTCGTCATCGACGGTTCGATCTGGTGCGGCGACCGCTTGTGCACCGTCGGCACGCACATCGAGTTGCCGTTCGGCGCGTCCTTCGGCCCGTTCCGCGCCGGCGCCGACGGCGCCACCCTCTTCGAGGTGATGATGGGCGACCCCCGGTCGTGGGGTGACGATCCCGAGGCGTTCGAGACGGTGCTCGCCGAGCAGGGCGCCGAGCCGCTGCCGGACGTCGAGCTCGACTTCCCGCCCTGGCTCGACGACCTGCGCAGTCAGTGGCTCAGCTCATGACCCACGACTGGTACCCGCCCTCGAGGTCGGTGACGTTCGTCAGTCCGAGCCGGCGCAGCACCGGGACCGCCAAGCTCGACGCGTAGCCCTCGTTGCAGACCACGACGACCGCCTGGTCGGGCCCGGTGAGCTCCGGCAGCCGGTCGGGGCTCGTCGGGTCGAGCCGCCATTCGAGCTCGTTGCGCTCGACGACGATCGCGCCGGTGAGCGCGCCGTCCCGCTCGCGTTGCGCGGCGTAGCGCGTGTCGATCACGAGGCCCCCGCCAGCGAGGACGACCGCGAGGTCCATCGGCCGGGCCCGCCGGCCGATGGCCCGGCGGGCCTCGTTCAGCAGCCGGTCGACCGCCGGTTCAGCCACGGCCCGGCACCGACGGCTCCTGCAGGTGGTCGACGACCGATTCACTGATCCGGCGGAGCTGGCGCACCTGGGAATCGCTGAGCTGGTCGAACAGATGGGTGCGCACGCCGGTGACGTGGCCCGGCGCCGCCGCCTTCAGCGACGCGAAGCCCTTGTCGGTGAGGACGGCGAGCGTCCCGCGACCGTCCGTCGGGCACTCGGTCCGCTCCACGTAGCCGAGCTGCTCGAGCTTGGCGACCGCGTGGGACAGCCGGCTGCGCGACGAGTACGTCAGATCGGCCAGGTCCGCCATCCGCACCGCGCGGTCCGGGGCCTCGGACAGGCGCACGAGGATCTCGTAGTACGCGTGCGGGATGCCGGCGTCACCCTGCATCTCGCGGTCGAGCTGGTCCATCAGCAGGCGCGACGCGTGGATGAATGCTCGCCACGTCTGCTGCTCGTCCTCGTCGAGCCACCGCGTCGGCACGTGATCAGGTCGGCACGGACACGCCGACGCCGCCCCGGGTCGAGCCGCCGTAGCGCGCCTTCTCCTGGGCGATGTCGAGCGGGCGGATGGTGGACTTGGCGGCGGTCGCATCGTCGGTGATGAGGTCGGCGGGCACGAGCCACGACACCTCGAACTCGAGGCCGTCGGGATCGTGGGCGTACAGCGCTTTGGTGGTGCCGTGGTCGCTGGCGCCGACGAGCGCGCCGTTCGTCGACAGCACACCGGCGAGCCGCTCCAGCTCGTCGAGGGTGTCGACCTCCCACGCCAGGTGGTAGAGCCCGACCGAGCTGCGGCCGGCGGTGGTGGGCCCGGCCCCCTCGCCGATGCTGAACAGCCCCAGGTCGTGGTCGTTGGTGGAGCCGGGGGCGCGCATGAACGCCGCGCCCTTCATCCCGCCCAGATCGAGCCGCGTGAACCCCAGCACACGCTCGTAGAAGGCCGCGCTCAGGTCGGCATCCCGGACATACAGCACGGCATGGTTCAAACGCATGATCGGCATACCATCTCCAACCTTGTTGAGCGTTCAACTGTTCCCCGGCGGCGCGCATCCTCCGAAACGTGTACCCCGTGTCAGCGCGGTCGGATCGCCTCCGCCAGCTGGTCGACGTGCGCTTGCGCCTCGTACAGCTGGCGCAACAACCAGAACCGCAGCACCCGGGCGAGTGACCCCACCGCGAACAGGCCGGACCCGATCACGGCCACGGCGAGGAACGCAATGGCGAGGATCTGCTCTGAGCCGACGTCGAGTTGATTCTTCTGGGTGAGCGAGGCCTGGTAGACGACGAAGGCGCCGACTGCGCCGACGATCATCAGAATCGCGCCGACGACGAGGAGGACGGAGTCACGCCGGGATGTCCCGGTCTTCAACTTCATGCTCGCAACATCCGCCTTGAACTGCTCGCGCCGTTCGTCAGCCAGCATCACGGCTCACCCGCCTAGGTATGTGGTGGACAGGTCTTCTTCGATCTCGCTCGGCGTCCCGACGCGCACGATGCGCCCGTGCAACATGATCGCAGCCAACTGGGCGATCGGCAGCACCGTCCGGGCGAACTGCTCGGCGACGAGGATCGACAAGCCTTCGGCGGCCAGCTGCCTGACCGTCTCGTACATCTGCGCGACCACGATCGGCGCGAGCCCGAGCGAGAGCTCGTCGAGCAGCAGGAGGGTCGGGTCCGTGCCGAGCGCTCGGGCCAGCGACAGCATCTGCTGTTCGCCGCCCGAAAGCGTGCCGGCAAGTTGCCGCCGGCGCTCACCGAGGATCGGGAACCGGCGGTACGCCGCGGCCTCGATCGACTCCATCCGCTTGCCGGTGCCGGTCGCCAGCCACAGGTTCTCTCGCACGGTCAGGTTCGGGAAGATGCCGCGCCCTTCGGGCACCGAGCACACGCCCAATCGGGCGAGTTGGTTGGCGGTGACGCCGTTGACGACTCGACCCGCCAGGCGGAACTCACCATCGGTGACGGGCACGAGACCGGCGCACAACTTCAGCGTCGTCGTCTTGCCGCCGCCGTTCGGGCCGAGAAGGGCGACGAGCGCACCGGGTGGCACCCGGAGGTCGACACCGTGAAGGACCTCGATGGCGCCGTAGCCGGCGCGAACGCCGACGAGCTCGAGCAGTGGCTCGTCGGGCGCGACCGGCGCGGCCGACCCTGCCGGCGAGATCGTCGAGCTCACGCCACGCCCTCGGTCGTCCCCAGGTATGCGGTGATCACCGCTGGGTCCTCACGAATCTCGGCGGGCGTTCCCGACGCGAGCACGGCGCCGTAGTCGAGGACGTAGATCGTCGAGCACACCTGCATCACCAGCGACACATCGTGCTCGACGAGGCAGATCGCGAGCCCGTCGCCGGCGAGTCGCCTGAGCAGCTCGCCGAACGTCTCCGTCTCCTGCTCGGTCTGCCCGGACGCTGGCTCGTCGAGCAACAGCACCTTCGGGTCGGTCATCAACGCGCGGGCCAGCTCGACGACACGGGCCCGGCCGGTGGGAATCTCGGCCACGTCGCGGCCGGCCACGTCCGCGAGGCCGGTGAGCTCGATCACGCGGTCTGCTTCGCGGCCGACGTCGATGCGCGGGCCACGCCGTGAAGCGTTTCGCATGTCGCCGGCGACGCGGATGTTGTCGCGGACCGAGAGCGAGATGAACAGCTCAAGGCGCTGAAACGTGCGGGCCAGCCCCCGCTGCGCCCGCTTGTAGGGGCTCATGTGGGTCACGTCGGCGCCGCTGAGGAGCACGTGCCCGGCGGCTGGCCGCTGGAGCCCGGTGATGACGTTGAACAGCGTCGTCTTCCCGGCGCCGTTCGGACCGATCAGCCCGGTCACGGTGTTCGGCTCCACTGCGATGCTGACACCGCTGAGGGCGACGTTCCCGCCGAAGCGCACGGATACCGCCGCGGTCTCAAGCAGGGGCATCGGTCGACTCCAGGATCGATGCGGCCAGTTCGGGCGTGATCTCCATGCCGAGCGCACGATCGATCTCGTCGCGCATCTGCCGCGTGTACGGGGTGTCGATCCCGACGAGCGCGAGCGGCACCTCGGCCCGTCGCCGGGCCACCTCCGCCTCGCCCAAGAATGCTTCCGGCTTCACCATCTGCCCCACGACGGGCAGCAGCAGGATCACCACGACCGTGAGGATGGCGAACCACCAGTTGGTCACGATGCCGCCGAGCGTCAACAGGTACACCGCCGCTTCCGTGATGGCACCGCCAAGGAGCACGCCCTTGGCGTCGCGCATGTGCCGATAGCTCTCGACGATGTCGTGGACCGAGCCGCTCGGGCTCCGTCCCAGACCGATCCCGATCAGAGCCGGGGCGACGGCGGCGAGGTGGGCGAGCATGGCGAACAACCCGTGAAGGCTGGCGTGCTCGAGTGAAAGGGCGTTGAAGGTCGCGACGATGAGGCTGAACCCGACGCCGGCGAGGAGACCGCCGAGGAGGGCACCGGTGACGTACGTGATCCCGGAGACCACGACGAGCATCAGGAGGGCGAGGCTCACGAACACGCTGAAGTGGTCCGGTGTCACCGAGGTGAACGCGGCTGACATCAGGATGCCGCCGAGCCCGGCAATGGCCGCGGACAGCATGAACACGCTCAGCTTCAGCTTGATCAGGTTCTGGCCGAGCGTCGCCGACGCCGCGGGGCTGTCCTTCATGGCGGTGAGCCGGCGGCCGAAGCTGCTGTTGCGCAGCGCGATGAGCCCGGTGCCGATCAGCGCGAACACGACGGTCGCCGTCATCAGGAAGGTTGTGCCGTCCTGGAGATCGATCGGCCCGACCTTCGGCGCCGGGATGATCATCGTCCCGAGCGGGAAGAAGGAGAAGCTCGAGTGGAGCAGCGGAAGTTTGTGCGGCTGACCGTCGTGCAGGACCATCGCGGTCATGAACACCGCGAATGCCATGGTCGCCAGGGCAAGGTAGAGACCGCGGAGGCGGAGCGCCGGCAGAGCCACGATGGCGCCTACGACCGCAGTGACGAGAACGCCCAGCAGGATGCCGCCGATCGTGGTGCGCGCCGCGAGGCCGTGACCGTGCACGCCCAGGTGGAACACGATCAACGTGCCGATGGCGCCGAACGACACCGCGGCAAGGTTCATCTCACCGGCATATCCGGTGAGGAGCGTCAACGAGAGCGCGATCACCGCGAAGGTGAGCCCGATGGTGAGCGCGGTGATGTCGGAGTCGACCATCAGCTGCCGGAGCAGAATCACCACCGTCACCAACGCGACGCCGGCGATCGCCGCCGTGCGTACCGAAGGCACCCGCGAGCGCTCTCGGGAGCGCTGGATGGACGCGCCCCGCAGTCGATCCTGCGGCAGCACGATGAGCACCAGGAACAGGGTGATCATCGGCAGCGAGATGCGGAAGTTGCTGGCCCAGCTCCAGGTCTTCGGGAAGTAGGCGGCGACGTAATTGTTGGCCAATCCCAGAACGACCGCGCCGACGAACGTTCGGGGAACGCTGCGCAGCCGACCGAACATGGCGGCCGCGAACGCGTCGATCACCAGCAGGGTGAGGGCGTTCGCCTCGACGGCGCCGCCGCTGATCGGCGTGATCAGCACACCGGCGAGAACGGCCAGGAACGCTCCGAGGGCCCACGAGAAGGCGGCCAGTCGCTCCGGGTTGTGGCCATTGAGTTGGAGCAGGTTGGGGTCGTCGACCGCACCCCGCATCGCGACGCCGGCTCGCGTCCGGTAGAAGAGCATCCTGAGGCCGACCGCGATGACGACCGCGGCCGCCAGCGCGATCATCTCGTGGGTCGTCACGATCGTGCCGAAGAGATGCACACCGCTCCGGCTGCCGAAGAACTTCTCGTCGGTGCGGGGAGTCGATGGATTCCAGATCCACACCGAGAGATAGAGCATGCCCAGCATCAGGGCGACGCTGACCACGATCTTGGTGACCTCGGCGGTGTCGCGGAGACCCCGCATGATCAGCAGATAGAGCACGCCACCCATGAGCGGGCCGAAGACGCCGAGGACGAAGAGGAGCGCCAGCGGCGCCGGCCAGTGCCAGCCGAAGCGCACCTGCCAGTAGAGGAACGCGCCGAGCATGGCCTCGGCGCCGTGGGCGAAGTTGAAGATGCCCGAAGTGTTGTAGGTGAGGACCAGGCCGGACGCGGCGATGCCGTAGACGCCGCCGAGGATCAGCCCGAAGATCGTGAATTCAACGAAGGTGTGCATGGATTTCGCGCGGGCCGCAGGGCGGGGACCGTTTGGGAACGACCCCCGCCCCGGCGGGGCTACTGCGGCTTGATCAGGGTGCCACCGAGGAACTTGGTGGCGATCCGGTCAGGCCCGAGGGTGGTGCCGACCGCGGCGCCGGTGATCTGCACGCGGTACTCGTCCTTGCACTCCAGCTCGCCGAGTGTCGTCGGGAAGAACTGCTCGAACTTCGTGCCGGTCAAGTGCATCAAGAGGCCACACTTCGGCGGGAGGTTGGCGCCTGGGTCGGTGTTGGCGTGGAGCCCGCCGCCGGTCCAGTCGTGGACCTTCGAAATGTTGTTGACGATGCACTGACGGGTCAGCGTGGACCCGCACTCCTTGGCCGCGGTCGCCCACAGCAGGAACGACGACGCCGACTGCGCGCCCAGCTGGCTGACGTCGCCGTTGACCGCCTTCACGATGTCCAGGTACGCCTTGATGGCGGGGTCGGCGGTGTCCTCGAGCGGCTTGAAGGCTTCGCGAACGTAGATCTTGTCGCCGAGCCCCTTGGTGTTCCACGCCGCCATCGCGGCGCTGTAGAGGTTCGCCTCGCCGAGGATGACCGGGTGGTAGTTCAGCTGGTCCATCGCCTGGATGAAGTTGAACAGCGGTGCTCCCGGAGAGATGTTGATGAACAGCAGCTGGGCGCCGCACTGCTGGAACTTCTTGACGAACGGCTTGTAGTCCGGCTCGCCGAAGTAGTTGATCGTGACGCCGCAATTGAGCCAGTTCCATCCCGCCTTCTGGAATGCCTGCTCCGACTTGGCGAACGACGACTCGGTTGCCGAGGTGAGCGTCGTGTGGAGGAAGGCCGCCTTCTTCACCGCGTCCGGGAACTGCGCGGCCATCTGGTACGCCGGCGAGTTGGGAAGGTAGTCGTCCGGGTTGGGGACGGCCTGGTACATCTCCGGCGCGTTGGCGAAGTTGGGCCCGACTGAGTAGCCCGGGACCGCGATCAGATTGCAGCCGAGTCGTACTTGCTCGGCTGACTCGTCGGCGGCCCAGCCCTCACCCACCAGCATGAAGGCGGTCTTGCAGGCCTCCTGCACCCGGGCGGTGGCGTTCGCGTACGCAGCGTCGCCGTAGATGCCGTTGATCTGACGACCGAGGATGCCGCCCTGGTCGTTGCACCACTTGATCATTCCCTTGATGGCGTTGCCCATCTCGTGCTGCAGCCCGGGCGATCCGGCGAATCCAGAGTCGTCGCCGTACTCGATCGTGATCGACGTGTCGGTCACACCTTGTTCGGTCACGCCCTTGGCGTCACCTTTGCCGCAAGGTGAATCGAGTGTTCCGAATTTGACCGCAGCGGCCGCCGCCGCGGTGGTGGCTGTCGTCCCCGAGGCTGTGGAACTGCCTCGGCCACTGCTGCACGCCGCCGTGATGAACGTCAACACGACGAGCAAAGCGAGACTGCGGACAGCATTCTTTCGTTGCACGAAGCTCCCCCTGTCTCCGGCCCTCCGGGGAGCGCCAGAATGTGAACGCAACCGCTCGACGGGGCGAGAGTAGCCGACGCCTGACGCCGCGTCAGCTAGCCGTCTGGCGGCATGATCGGCGCTTCATGGCGTCGGGTCACGAGGGGCTGACGTCGTTCTCGATCTCGCTGGGCGCGATCCCGAGCCAGCGCTCGAGGTTTCGGTGGAGGTTGAGGATGCGGCACTCCTCGCTGGAGAGCGTGATCTTGGTGAAGCCCGGCTGGTGGAGGCCCCGCTGGGCGCGCCGGGCGTTGGTGACGTCCTGATTCAGCACGAGGCCGACCGGCAGCTCGCTGCCCTCGGGGAGCGTCACGTCCATCGGCTGGGCCCGCGCTGCCGTCGAGGCCGCCGGCTGGCGTTCGAACGCGAAGACGTCCATGAAGCACTCGTCGGGTGACGGTCCCGGTCGCGAGCGCACGACCGACAACAGATCGGGGAACGTCACGATCGTCACGTTGGGGAACAGGTTGTACTGCTGCATCGTGAGCAGCTGGTCGTCGGAGAACGCGCCGGAGTCGAGACCCTTCGCCTCGTTGGCGGCGCGCACCATGCCACTGAGGACGCCGCGCAGGTCGTTGCCGTCCGGCACCGCCGGCGCCGGACCGACGTCACCGTCCATCGAGACGCCGGCCCGCGTGCCCATGATCTCGACGAACGACTCCCACACCGCCTGGTCGTCGGGCCGGGCGCGGAAGCGCGGCGAGGGCAGGCCGTACCGCTGCTCGAGCTTGCCGTGGTGTCGCCACAGCTGCTGTGGCCCGTTGACGTCGTCGACGCACGGGAGCATCTCGCGGTGGATCCCCTGCACGTGGTAGGTCTCGCTGAACCCGTCGATCAGCGTCTTCCAGTTGCACGGCAGCGGAATGGTGACGAGGAAGGTGCACCGGAAGTCGTCGAGGCCGAGGAACGCGCTGTCGTCGGGGATGCCGTCCAGGAACGAGCCCAGCGGCTCGGCATCGAGGTCGTGGTTGACGAACACCAGCGGGCCCCACGTGTCGACCGCCACCGGCAGCAGGCCGTAGTCGGCGCTCGGCAGCGCGCCGAACCCCCTGCGCGACGGCACCTCGCGCAGCTTGCCGGTGAGGTCGTAGGTCCACCGGTGGAAGGGGCAACGGATCTCGGTGTTGCCGGCGGTCGTGCCGGAGCACAGCTCGCTGCCGCGGTGCCGGCACGCGTTCTGGAACGCCCGCAGCACACCGTCGTCGCCCCGCACGATGAGCACCGACAGGTCGCCGACGGCGTACTCGTACACGTCACCGGAGTTGGCCACGTGATCGACCGAGGCCGCCAGCTGCCACACGCGCGGCCACAGTCGCTGCCGCTCGAGGTCGGCGAACGCGTGCGTGATGTACCGGTGGACCGGCACGGTGACCGGCTTGCGGGCGCCGGTGCCGCTGGTGATCGTGGCGCCGACCGGCGCGTCGTCGGTGAGCTCGCGGCCGAGGATCGCCATCAGCGGCCGCCGCGGACCAGCCGACCCGGCCGGGCTCCGGTCTCCTCGCCGTCCCGCATCGTGACCTCACCGGACACGATCGTCGCGACCCATCCGTCGGCCCGCTGGATGAGCCGGCGGGCGTTGCCCGGCAGGTCGAACACCAGCTCGGGCAGCTTGAGATCGAGCCGGTCGTGGTCGGCGACGTTGAGATCGGCCTTGAAGCCGGGCGCGACCACGCCGCGGTCGCCGAGGCCGTAGAGCAGCGCGGTGTCGCGCGTCATCTTCCGGACGACGAGCTCGAGCGGCAGTCGCTCACCGCGAGAGCGGTCGCGGGCCCAGTGGCTCAGCATGAACGTCGGGATGCTGGCGTCACAGATCACGCCGCAGTGCGCACCGCCGTCCGACAGCCCGAGGGCGGCGTTGGGATGCAGGATCATCTCGCGCATGTCGTCGAGGTTGCCGTAGCTGTAGCCGAGCAGCGCGAACATCAGCAGCTCGCGCCCGTCGTGCTGCATCATCAGGTCGTAGAGGACCTCGTCCTCCGGGCGGCGCTCGCGCGCCGCGATGGCGGCGACGCACCGGTCGGGGCCGGGCTCGTAGTCGGGCGGCTCGCCCATCGGGAAGATGCGGTCGAGGCTGGCGCCGATGTACTTCATCACCGGGTCGTCGTTGGCCGACTGCTCGCCGATGATCGCGTCGCGGATCTCCGGCTTGCGCAGCTCGACCATCCGCTCGGCCAGCGGCAGGTCGGCGATCTTGAGGTACGTCGGGCGGAACTTGAACGGGTGGAACGTCTGCCAGCCGACCAGCATGTTGAGCGGCCGGCCGCCGACCTGGGCCCGGAGGTCGGCGCCCTCGGCGTTGGCCTCCGCCGAGAGGCGCAGGATGTCGCGCCACTGGTCGGGCGCCAGGTTGTGCTGCGAGAGGGCGAAGCTGACCGGGCGGCCGGTCGCGGCCGACAGCCGGCGCATCCAGTCGACCTCGCGCTCGGGCGCCGACAGGTCCTCGCCCATCACGCCGGCCGGCGCCAGCTCGAACACGCCGGCGCCGAGCTCGCCCAGCGCGCGGCCGATGCCGAACAGCTCGTCCTCGGCCGCGAACGTGCCGGGCACCGGCTCGCCGTCGACCGCCCGGTGCATGATCGTGCGCGACGTCGAGAAGCCGAGCGCGCCGGCGGCGACGCCGTCGCGCACCAGCGCGGCCATCGCCGCGATGTCGTCGGGCGTCGCCGGCTCGTTGTGCGCGCCGCGCTCGCCCATGACGTATGCCCGCACCGCGCCGTGCGGCACCTGGGTGCCGACGTCGATCGCGTGCGGCATCCGCTCGATCACGTCGAGGTACTCGCCGAACGACTCCCAGCCCCACGTGATGCCCTCGGCCAATGCGGTGCCGGGGATGTCCTCGACACCTTCCATCAGTTGAATGAGCCACTCCTCGTCGCCCGGCCGCACCGGCGCGAAGCCGACGCCGCAATTGCCCATCACGACGGTCGTCACGCCGTGCCAGCACGACGGCGTGAGCAGCGGATCCCACGTGACCTGGCCGTCGTAGTGGGTGTGCACGTCGACGACGCCAGGGGTGACCAGCAGCCCGTCGGCGTCGATCGTCTGCTTGGCGGCGGTGCCGTCGAGGGCACCGACCTCGGTGATGATGCCGTCGTCGACGGCGACGTCCGCGGCCCGGGCCGCGGTCCCGGTGCCGTCGACGACCGTGCCACCCCGGATGATGAGGTCGTGCATGCGGGTGCGTCTCCCCCGTGAGGCCTGGTGCGATCCTCTCATGGACGCCGGACAAATGCCGCTCGACGGGAGAGCTCGCGGTCACCAGGCCGGAACATCGCTCGCCTCGATCGCGCCGCGGCCGCCGGCGCCCGGCGCGGTAGAACGTCGATCGTGACCGAGACCGTCGACGTCGTCGTGATCGGGATGGGGCCGGGGGGCGAGGATGCTGCCGGCAAGCTCGCCGTCGCCGGCCTTGCCGTGGTCGGCATCGACGAGCTGCTCGTCGGCGGCGAGTGCCCCTACTGGGGCTGCATCCCGTCGAAGATGATGGTCCGGGCTGCCGACCTGCTGGCCGAGGCGCGCCGCGTGCCCGGCATGGCCGGAACCGCCGAGGTCGAGCCCGACTGGGCACCGGTCGCGCGCCGCATCCGCGAGGAGGCCACCGACAATTGGGACGACCGGGTCGCGGTCGAGCGGTTCGAGGGCAAGGGCGGCACCTTCGTGCGGGGCCATGGCCGCCTCGTCGGGCCGGGCCGGGTGGTCGTCGGCGACCGCGAGTTCGAGGCCCGCACGGCGGTCGTCGTGGCGACGGGATCGCAGGCTGCCGTCCCGCCGATCCCGGGGCTGGCCGACGTCGACTACTGGACGAACCGCGCCGCCATCGAGACCACGGCGGTGCCGGCGTCGCTGGTGGTGCTGGGCGGCGGCGCCGTCGGCGTGGAGCTCGGCCAGGTGTTCGCCCGTTTCGGCGCGCGGGTGACGGTCGTCGAGCGGATGGAACGGCTCCTCGCGCTCGAGGAGCCCGAGACCGGCGACATGCTCGCCCAGGTGTTCGGCCCCGAAGGCATCGCGACGCGCTTCGGCCGCACGACCACCGAGGTCGGCAAGGGCGGTGACGGCATCGTGGTGGATCTCGACGACGGCGATCGCGTCACCGGCGAGCATCTCCTCGTCGCGACCGGCCGCCGGGTCGACGTCGCCGCGGCCGGGCTCCACACCGTCGGCGTGCCGCCCGACGCCCGCGCCGCGCCGGTCGACGAGCACCTGCGCGTCGCGCCGGGGGTGTGGGCGGTGGGCGACGTCACCGGCAAAGGCGCGTTCACCCACGTGGCGATGTACCAGGCGCGCATCGCGGTTGCCGACATCCTCGGCCGGCCGCACGAGCCGGCCGACTACCGGGCGCTGCCGCGGGTGACGTTCACCGATCCCGAGGTCGGGGCGGTCGGCATCACCGAGAAGCAGGCCACCGAGAACGGCGTGCGGGCGCGCGTCGGGATGGCATCAGTGCCGAGGACGACCCGCGGTTGGATCCACAAGGCCCCGGGGTTCATCAAGCTGGTCGAGGACGGGGACCGGGGCGTGCTGGTGGGCGCGACCACGATGTGCCCGGGCGGCGGCGAGGTGATCGGGCTGCTGGCGCTGGCGGTGCACGCCGAGATCCCCACCGATCGGCTGCGCACCATGATCTACGCGTACCCGACGTTCCATCGCGGCATCGAGGAAGCGTTGCGCGACCTCGATGGGGGGCGCTGAGCAGTGCGGGTGACGCCGCGGCTCGTCGTCGGTATCGTCCTCGTGCTCGTCGGCGCGGTGTGGATCGGGCAGGGAGTCGGCGCCATCGGCGGCTCGTTCATGACCGGCAACGCCATATGGGCGGTGATCGGCGCGGTCGCGGTGTTCTTCGGGCTGTCACTCGTCGCCGGCGCGCGCCGCGACCGCGGCGGCCCGAGGGACTGACGCGCCGCGCCCCGTCAGCCGACGCGGAGCGGGGGCGCGTCGAGCGCGCAGTGGGAGTCGTGGTGCTCGCGCGTGGGTCCCGCCGGTTCGGGGTCGCGGATCATGGCCCACGCGGTCAGCCCGCCGGCGAACGCCAGCGCGGCGGAGATGCGCGCCGCGGTGTGAAAGCCGTTCACCAAGACATGAGCATCGCGGAAGTCGGCGCCGGTGAGGCCGGCGAGGGGCGGCAGGGCGGCGACCGCGAGCAGCCCGGCGGCCCGGGCGACGGCGTTGTTCACGCCCGACGCCACGCCGGCATGGCGGACGTCGACCGCGGCCAGCACCGTCGCGGTCAACGGCGCGACGGTGAGCGACAGGCCCAGGCCGAAGACGATGACCGCCGGCAGCACCGCGGCGAAGTAGTGGTCGCCGGGCGAGATGCGCGCCATGGCGAGGATGCCGAGGGCCACGATCATCGGCCCGATCGTCATCGGCTTCCGCGGGCCGATGCGCTGCGCCAGCGCGCCGGCTCGCGAGGACAGGAGCAGCATGAGCAAGGTGATCGGGAGGCTGGCGGCGCCGGCTTCGAGGGGCGAGTACCCCATCGACGTCTGGAGGAAGACCACGAAGAAGAAGAACACGCCGCTCAGTGCGGCGTAGATGGCCAGCGTCGCCAGGTTGGCGCCGGTGAACTGTCGCGACCGGAAGACGGCGAGCGGCAGCATCGGATGCGCCTGGCGGTGTTCGGCCACCACGAACCCGGCCAGCGCGGCCGCTCCCGCCACGGCGGCCGGCACGGTGATGCCGCTCCAATGGTGCGGCGGTCCTTCGATGAGCGAGTAGGTGACGCCGGCCAACCCGAGCGCGACCAGGCCCGAACCGAGGAAGTCCACCCGACCGGCCGTGGACGGATCGGTGCTCTCGGGCACGTGCCGGACAGCGACGATCGCCGCGATCCCCGCCAGCGGGAGGTTCAGCAGGAAGATCACGCGCCAGCTGACCGCGCCCACGAGCCACCCGCCGGCCAGCGGCCCGACGGCTGTCGCCACGCCGCCGAGGCCCGACCACGCGCCGATGGCGGCGCCGCGGTCGTCGGGATGGAACGCCGCCTGGATGATGGCGAGGCTGGCCGGCGTCAGCAGCGCGCCGCCGATGCCCTGGAGGGCGCGGGCCGCGATTAGCACCCCGATGTTCGGCGCGATCCCGCACACGAGCGATGCCAGCGCGAACCACACCAGGCCGACCAGGAAGATGCGGCGGCGCCCGAACCGGTCGCCGAGCGAGCCGCCGGGCAGGATCAGCGCGGCCAGGGTGACGAGGTACGCGTCGACCGTCCACTGCAGGCCGGCGACACCTGCGTGCAGGTCGCGACCGATCGTCGGCAACGCCACGTTGACCACGGTCGCGTCGAGCGCGACGACCGCCGACCCGAGCACCGCGCCGGCGACGATCCACTTGCCCGAGGCCTCCGAGAAGCGGATGGTGCCGGCGGCGTCGTCATCGGGCATGCATTCGGAGGGTAACCGGCCGCGCCTTTACTGTGCCGGGTCATTGTGGAACGCTGTTCCGGAACACCGAAGGGGGATTCCGTGACCGACCGGGACGCGTCCGACCACTACGTCGTCATCTCGGCCGACGGCCACGCGGGCGCCGACCTCTTGGAGTACCGGCCGTTCCTCGCGAAGGAGTGGCTGGCCGAGTTCGACGCGTGGGCCGCGGCCTACGTCAATCCCTTCGCGGACCTGCTCGACCCGGATGTCGCGCCGAAGAGCTGGGACAGCGATCGTCGCCAGCGCGAGCTCGAGGCCGACGGCATCGCGGCCGAGGTGCTGTTCCCCAACACCATCCCGCCGTTCTTCCCGTCGGGCAACCTGCTGGCCCCGCCGCCGACCGTCGCCGAGCACGACCGCCGCTGGGCCGGCATCCGGGCCCACAACACCTGGCTCGCCGACTTCTGCGCGAAGGTCCCGGGCCGGCGCGCCGGCATCGGGCAGGTCCTCCTGCACGACGTCGACGCCGCGGTCGCCGAGGTCCGCCGCATCAAGGAGCTGGGCCTCACCGGCGGGGTGTTGCTCCCCGGCGTCGCGCCGAACACCGATCTGCCGCCGCTGTTCGCCGACGAGTACGAGCCGTTGTGGGCGGTGTGCGAGGAGCTCGACGTCGTCGTCAACCATCACGGGGGCGGCGGGCTGCCGGAGTTCGGCGTCGAGCCGATCGACCGGACGATCCTCCTGATCGAGCTGCCGATCTTCTCGCACCGCGCGATGTGGCACCTGATCTTCGCCGGTGTGTTCGAGCGCCACCCGGCACTGAAGTTCGCGCTGACCGAGCAGGGGACGGGCTGGATCCCCGGCGGCCTCCGCAGCCTCGACTGGTTCTACCGCCGCATGATGCGCGCCGGCACCCCCGAGAGCCTGTTCGGCGGCCAGGTGGCGCGGAAGCTGTCGCTCACGCCGAGCGAGTACTTCGCGCGGAACTGCTATGTGGGGGCCAGCTTCCTCCGCCCGATCGAGTGCACGGTCCGTCACGACATCGGCGTCGACCGGATCATGTGGGGGAGCGACTACCCGCACAGCGAAGGGTCGTGGCCGTACACCCGTGAGGCGCTCCGGGCGTCCTTCGCCGACGTGCCCGAGCCCGAGGTGCGAGCGATGCTGGCCGGCACCGCGGCCGGCGTCTACGGGTTCGACCTCGACCTGCTCGGCCAGGTCGCCGGTCGCATCGGCCCGACCGTCGACGAGGTCGCGAAGCCGCTCGACCGCTACCCGCCCGACTCCACCTGCAACGCCTTCGACGAGGACGCCATCATCCGCGCCTGGTGACCGCCGCCAACGCTCAGAGGAGCGAGCGGAGGAGGCGGGACAGGGAGAACTCGAAGAGGTCGTCGGTGTCCGGGGCCTTGCGCATCTCGGCGAGGAGGCCGGGCTCGATGGCGTCGTCGTTCACCTTGCGCCACGCCGACTGGGTCGGCGGGGTGCCGGGCGGCGGCGGTGGGAGGCCTTCCAACAGGATGAACCCGCCGACGAGGAACAGCACCGAACGCACCGCACGCGCCGCGTCGGCGCCCGACAGCCCGGCGGCGGTCACCTCACGCGCCAGCGCGACCTGACCCGGGAACGACGTCGCCGGACCTCGCCCCAGCTCGTGCGCGAGGGACACCAGCTCGGGGTGGTCGCGCACCTGCCGGCGGATCGTCCGCGCGATCGACGCGACGCGCTCGGCCGGCGTCGCGCCCGACGCGTGGATGTCGCCCAACTCGGCGAGCAGCTCGTCGACGAGCTGGTTGAGGACCTGCTCGCGGCTGCCGGCGTGGCGGTAGATCGACGGCGGCGCGACCCCGAGCTCGGCCGCCAGCTTGCGCATGCTCACCGACGCGGCACCGCCGGACTCGACCATTCGCCGGCCGGCGTCGAGCACCGCGCGGCGGGTGGTGGCGCCCGGCCGGCCGGGCGACACCGCGTTGGTCACGTCGCCGCGCCCGGCGCGACCAGGCCTTCCTTCCACCATCGGGCGGCGCGCACCGCGTCACGGTCGACGGCCAGCCCGGCGTCCTGGCCGAGATCGGACGGCGTCGGCCCGATCTCGTCGGCCAGCGGCCGGAGCGCGCCCACGTCGAAGTTGTAGACGGATGCGGCGGTCGAGCCGAGCATCCGGATGGCGTCCTCGACCGGCACGTCGTGGAACGTCTCCTCGAGCCGGGCGACGGTGTTCGGCCACGTGCCCTCGGGGTGGGGGAAGTCGTTGCCCCACATCAGCGTCCCCACACCGATGACGTACCGGCGCCGCACCTCCTCGCGCGACATCGTCGACGCGCCGATGAAGATGTTGTCGCCGAAGTAGTCGCTCGGCAGCCGGCTGACCTTGCCGGCGAGCTGCGCGGCCAGCTTCTTGGTGGTGTGGCCGCCGCCGAGGTACGTGTCCCACTTCCACAACATGTCGGCGGCCCAGTACGCCGCGCTCTCGGTGACGACGTACTTCAGCCGCGGGAAGCGCTCGAACGCGCCCGAGAACAGCAGGAACCACATCGGTCGGGCCGCCCACCAGACGACCTCGGCGAGGTAGATGCCGATGTTGTCCCCGTACTCGTCCTGCGGAGCCTCGCCGGAATGCGTGTGCACCGGCATGTCGTGGGCCTGGCACGCGGCCCACACCTTGTCGTAGGCCGGGTCGTGGTACGGCGTGCGGTGGTGCCACATCGTCGGGATGAGGATGCCGCCGCGCAGGCCGTTCTCGGCGGCCCACTCGATCTCCGCCACGGCGCGGTCGATGTCGTGACTGATCGGCACCAGCGCGACACCGGCCCGCCGCGACGGATTGACCGCGCAGAGCTCGGCGAGGAAGCGGTTGTGGGCCCGGGCGCCGGCGAACGCCAGCTCGGGATCGGCGATGGCGCCGGCCGAGAGCCCGGCGCCGAACGGCGGCGACTCCATGCCGGTGATGGCGTCGGCGTCGGGGAACAGCACCTCGCCGGCCACGCCGTCGGCGTTGAGCTCCTTGTCGCGGCGCTCGCTGTCCCACGCGCCCTGGAGCCCCTCCTGCTCCTCCCATGCGTTGATGTAGTCGGCGTTCTCGGCCATCTTCGCCGCCCGGTCGGCCTGCTTCTCGGCGAGGAATCCGTCGAACGCGGCGTGGTACTTCGGGTCGAGGTACGGCCGGTACTCCGGGCACGGCAGGCCGGCGTGGCAGTCGGACGAGATGATGAGGTAGCGCTCGTCGCCGCCCATCACTTGCCGCCCAGCACCGACAGGTCGTCGTACCGCTGGTGGACGTACGGGAGCAGCCAGTCGCTCGGCACCCGGCTGTGGATCTCACCGGTCTGGAACGTGGTGCGCTCGGCGAAGGTGACCTCGCGTACCTCGCGCACGACGATGTCGGCGACCGGGTCGACCGGTGACTCGCCGAGCGTGATCCGGCCCTCGATGCGCTGCAGCACGCGGGCCCGCTCCTTCTTGTAGCAGTAGACGAGCGCGGGGTCGTTGTCGAAGCCCTTGCCGTCCGGATTCATGAGGAACTTGAAGTAGAAGTCGGTCTTCGTGCGCTCGCCGGGCAGCGGCAGGTCCTCGGCGATGCGGCCGGCGATCTCGATCACGGTGAACCCGAGGCGCTCGACCACGCCGCGCACGTGGTCGCCGTCGCGCTCGACGAACACGTTGGCGATCTTCTTGGGCTCGCCATACGTCTCGCGGCCGCCCACCGTCGCCTGCTCGGTGGTCATCGGCATGAACAGTGGGTATTCGCCCTCGGTGCCCTCGTGCCGGGCCCGCACCGCGTAGTAGCCGGCACCGAACGTCGGCAGCCCGGGCATGTCGACGATGGTGATCGTCGCCCGCACCAGTGGCTCCGACGGTGGTTCGAGGGGCGGCGGCAGCACCGCGGCGATGATCTCGGGATCGGTCTCGTAGATCGCGGTGATCGCCTGCGACCAGATCTCCCCGGACTGCGTCGCCTCCAGCTCGCGGTTGCGCTGCTGCTCCGGCTGACGTGCTCCGTACCGCACCGACATGTGGCCCTCCCCGGTCCCGGCGGATTACCGGAACACTGTTACACAAGGAGGGTCGGACTGTCGAGGGACGCGGGCGCTACAGGTGCTCGGCCTCGACGTTGGGGAGGTCGTCGAGGCCGGTCGCGGCCCGCGCGACCTGCTGCAGCCATTCGGTGTGCTCCTGGTCCGGCGGCGCCGCGGCCACGGACCGGCGGGCTCGAACGGCGAGCGCCGCGGAGACGAGCGCGATCACGACGGCAGCAGCCACGAGGATGAGCACGGACACCCTTCGGTGCGACCCGCGGTCCACTTGAGAGGCATTCCGAGGTGACTAGTCATCCGAGTCATCCCAGCCGGTAGCGGCGCACCGCCAGCGCGGTGAACACCGCGACGATGGCGACCCACCACGCTGCGAAGTGCCAGGCCGCGGTCGCGGTGTGGGACCCGCCGAACGCCAGCCCGCGCGCGGTGTCGATTGCCGCGGTCACCGGGTTCACCTTGGCCAGCGGCTGCATCCACCCCGGCAGGCGGTTCACCGGCGCGAACGCCGAGCTGGTGAAGATCAGCGGCAGGATCGGGATGAACGCCGCCGCCTGCACGCTCTCCGGATCGCGAAGCGTCAACCCGAGCCAGGCCGAGAACGCGGTGAGCGCCATGCCGAACAGGACGACGACCACCATCATGCCGACTGCCGCCAGCGCGCCGTTGTGGAAACGGAAACCGATGATCGATGCCGCGATCACGAGCAGCACGGACTGGATGCCGAGTCGCAGGCTGTCACTGACGGTTCGGCCGACGAGGAAGGCGGAGCGGGCGATCGGCAGCGACCGGAAGCGATCGATCATGCCGGTGTGCAGATCGTTGGCGATGCCGACACCCGTGCCCATTGCCGAGAACACCATCGTCTGCACGATCACACCGGGCACGACGAAGTTCTTGTACGACGTGCCCGGCACGCGGGCGACGCCGGCGAAGACGTACGCGAACAGGATCAGTTGCAGCAGCGGCTGGATCGTCGAGAAGACGATGAGCCGCGTGTTGCGCAGCACCTTGCGGAGGTTGCGGCCGGCGACGAGCGCGATGTCGGCGACGACCCGCGCCGGCGGCAGCGCCGCCCGGCTCTCCGGCGTACCGGCGAGCTGCGCCGGGAGGGTGATGCCGGCCATCAGGCGCCCATCATCGAACGGCGGCGCGCCGACGGGGCCGCCATCTCGGGTCGCTCGTCGGCGACGTGGCCGGTGAGGCTGAGGAAGACGTCGTCGAGCGACGGCCGGCGCAGTCCGATGTCGGCGACCGGCACGTGGGCGGCGTCCAGCGCCCGCACCGCCTCGATCAGCGCGGCGGCGCCGCTCACGGGCACGAGCACCGACCCGAGCTCGGCGTCGACCGTGAGCTCGTCCTCGGGCACGCCGAACGCCTTGGCCAGCGTGGCTGCGGCATCGGCGGTGCGGGCCCGATCGGCGAGCTTCAGATCCAGCACGTCGCCGCCGACCGCGGCCTTCAGCTCGTCGGCCGTGCCTTCGGCGATGACGAGGCCGCCGTCGATCACCGAGATCCGGTCGGTGAGCTGGTCGGCTTCTTCGAGGTACTGCGTGGTGAGCACGATCGTCGTGCCCTGCGCGCGCAGCCCGTGGATGACGTCCCACAGCTGGAGCCGGCTGCGCGGGTCGAGGCCGGTCGTCGGCTCGTCGAGGAAGAGCACCGGCGGCGCGACCATCAAGCTGGCCGCGAGGTCGAGGCGACGGCGCATCCCACCGGAGTACGTGCGAAGCAGGCGGTCGGACGCCTCGACCAGCGAGAACGCCGACAGCAGCACCGCGGCCCGTTCGGACGCGGCCCGTTTCGCCATCCGGCTGAGCCGGCCGACCAGCACCAGGTTCTCGCGGCCGGAGAGGTCGTCGTCGACCGCGGCGTACTGGCCGGTGAGGCCGATGACGGCGCGCACCAGTTGCGGCGACCGGGCGACGTCGTAGCCCGCCACCGCGGCCCGGCCCCCGTCGGGCCGGAGCAGGGTGGTGAGGATTCGAATGGTGGTCGTCTTGCCGGCGCCGTTCGGGCCGAGGAGGCCGACGACGGTGCCTTCCTCGACCGAGAAGTCGACACCGGCCAACGCCGTGAACGATCCGAAACGCTTGACCAGCCCCTCGGCGACGACGCCGCCGCTCACCTCGCAGTCACCATGGCCCGTGCACTCTAGGACGGGCGATACTCGCGGGATGACAGCTCTGAGCGGCGAGAAGATCCTCATCACCGGCGCCACCGGGCAGGTCGCCCTGCCGGTGGCGATCGCGTTGGCGGCCGACAGCGAGGTGTGGGCGATCGCCCGCTTCAACGACGCCGGCGCGCGCGCCCGGTTGGAGGCCGCCGGCGTGAAGTGCGTCGTGGTCGACTTCGAGAAGGCCGACTTCACGGGAGTGCCCGACGATTTCGGGTACGTCCTCAACTTCGGCGTCGCCAAGACCAACGACTTCGACCGCGACCTCGCCGGCAATGCCGAGGCCACTGGCCTGCTGATGGCTCACTGCCGTTCGGCGCGCGCGTTCCTCCACTGCTCGTCCACCGCGGTGTACCAGCCCGACGGGCACCACCGCTTCGCCGAGACCGACCCGCTCGGCGACAACCACCGCGCCTTCGGGTTCATGCCCACCTACAGCATCAGCAAGATCGCCACCGAAGCAGTCGTGCGCACCGAGGCGCGCCAGCTGAACCTGCCGACGACGATCGCGCGGCTGTCGGCCCCGTTCGGCGACAACGGCGGCTGGCCGGCCTTCCACCTCGAGATGATGATCGCCGGCCACGCGGTTCCGGTTCACGTCGACGCGCCGAGTGAGTACAACCTGATCCACGAGGACGACATCATCGCCACCGTCCCCCGGCTGCTCGACGCCGCCGCGGTGCCGGCCACCATCGTGAACTGGGCCGGGAACGAGATCGTCAGCATCGAGGACTGGTGCGCCGAGCTCGGCCGGCTCACCGGCCTCGACCCGACGTTCGGCCCGACCGAGCGCACCATCGAGAGCGTCGCCATCGACACCACGAAGATGCACGAGCTGATCGGCGCGTGCGCGGTGGACTGGCGCGACGGGTTGCGCCGGATGGTGCAGGCCCGGCACCCGGAGCTCCTACAGCACTGACGCCGCGTACGTGTCGAGCAACGGCAGCACGACGTCGGCCGGCGCGCTCGGCAGGCGCACCGCGACCTCGGTGATGCCGATCGACGCGTAGTAGTCGAGCTTCCCCGGGTCGGGCATCACGCCGAACGGGATCACGCTGAGCTCGTCGGGATCGCGCCCGGCCGCTTCGGCCGCCTTCCGCATCTCGGGGATCGCGGCCTTCACACCGGCGCCGCCGATCGGGATCCAGCCGGCGCCGTACTCGGCGATGTGGGCGAAGAGCTTCGGGCCGGGCGCGCCGCCGACGAGCACCGGCACCCCAGGCCGCTGCACCGGCTTCGGCCACGACCAGCTCGGCGAGAAGTCCACGTGCTCGCCGTGGAACTCGGCGACGTCGTCGGCCCAGAGTCGCTGCATCGCCAGCACCTTCTCGCGGCCGATGGCCCGCCGTTGGGTGTACGGCACGCCGTGGTTCGCCATCTCGTCCTCGTTCCAGCCGAACCCGACGCCGAGCACCATGCGCCCGTTGGAGAGGTGGTCGACCGTCGCGACCGCCTTCGCCATCACGATGGGGTCGTGCTGCGCGACCAGCGACACACCGGTGCCGAGCCTGAGCGTGGTCGTGACGGCGGCGGCCGCGCTCAGCGCGACGAAGGGATCGAGGGTGCGCTTGTACTCGTCGGCCAGCTCGGCCTCGCCGGTCGGCGGCGGCGTCCTCCGGCTGGTCGGGATGTGGGTGTGCTCCGGCAGGTACAGCGAGGAGAAGCCCCGCTCCTCGGCGGCGCGGGCCACGTCGACGATCGGCATCGACCGATCGGTGGCGAAGATCGTCACCCCCACGTCCATCGCCGGCACGCTACCCGGCCTTCTCGTCGTCGATTCGGAACGGATTCGGTGCTCTTCCCCGGAAAAGAACGGTCAGTGGGGGAGGGAGACGGTGAACGTCGCGCCGGTGCCGGGTATCGACGCGACGGAGGCGGTCCCGCCGTGGGCATCGGCGATGGCGGCGACGATGGCCAGGCCGAGGCCGGAGCCGCCGCCCGACGCGCGTGACTGGTCGGCCCGGTAGAAGCGCTCGAACGCGCGGGCCGCGACATCCGCGTCGAGGCCCGGGCCTTCGTCGGCGACCTCGAGTGACGCGCCGGTGCCGTCGAGGTCGCAGACCCGGACGTGCACCGGCGTGCCGGCCGGCGTGTGGGCCAGCGCGTTGCCCACCAGGTTGGCCGCGACCTGCCGGAGCCGGGCCTCGTCGCCGGTGACGACGACGTTCGACCCCGGGGGCGAGACCTCCAGGTCGACCGGCCGGTCGGGGTCGACGACGCGCGCGTCGGCCACCGCGTCGGCCGCGATCGCGGCGAGGTCGACCGGCGACGAGTCCAGCGGCCGGCCCTGGTCGAGCCGGGCCAGCAGCAGCAGCTCGTCGACCAGCCGGCCCATCCGCGCCGCCTCCTCCTCGATGCGGCGCATGGCGCTCGCCAGGTCCTCCGGCCGGTCGGCGGCGCCCCGCCGGAACAGCTCGGCGTACCCGCGGATCGACGTCAGCGGCGTCCGCAACTCGTGGGACGCGTCGTCGACGAACTGTCGCAGCCGCGCTTCCGACGCGGTGCGCTCGTCGAAGGCATGTTCGATCTGCCCGAGCATCTCGTTGAGGGCGATGCCGAGTTGCCCGACCTCAGTGCGCGGGTCGGTGGAGTCGACGCGCCGGGAGAGATCACCACCGGCGATGGCGGCCGCGGTGCCGCCGATCTGCTGCAACGGCCGCAGCTCGCGCCGCACGAGCCACCACGCGAGCAGCGCCAGGCCGGCCAGCACGAGCCCCGAGACCAGCCCTTCGACCGCGAGTTGGTGCCTGAGCGTCGAGTTCATCTCGTCCAGGGGGATGGCGATGATCAACGTGCCGGACGGCTGAACGGGGTAGACGGCGACGCGGAAGTTGCCGCTCCCGCTCGTGGCCGGCGCGTTGAACTCCCGCGCGCTGCCGGCTTCGCCCGACCCCGGCAGCGACGCCGGCAGGCGGGGCCCGATCGGCTTGGTGCGCTGGTCGTACGCGAACACGATCGGCCGGCCGACCGTCTGGCCGTTGCCGTCGCGATACTCGCCGTACGTCCCGGGCGGCACCTGCGTCGGCGAGCCCCCTCGGAACCCGAAGGGGTCACCTTCGACGATCGCATGCCGGACCGGGTCCTGGGCGCCGACCAGTTGCTGCTCGATGCGGCGCGCGAGGTACGACCGCAGTGAGGAGTAGGTCACGACGTCGGCGACGAGCAGGCCGGCGGCGACCAGCGCCAGCATCACCGCGATGAGCCGCGCCCGCAGTGACATCGCGGTCAGCGCTCCGGCGGCAGACGCAAGGTGTAGCCCACGCCGCGCACGGTGTGGATCAGCGGCGCGCCGTCGCGGTCGATCTTCTTCCGCAGGTAGCTGATGTACGTCTCGACGACGTTGGGATCGCCGCCGAAGTCGTACTGCCACACGTGGTCGAGGATCTGCGACTTCGACAGCACCCGCCGCACGTTCACGAGCAGGTACCGCAGCAGGTTGAACTCGGTCGGGGTGAGCTCGATGGCCCGGTCGCCGCGCCACACCTCATGGGTGTCCTCGTCCATCTCGAGCTCGGCGAAGCGCAGCCGGCCGCCGGTGTCGATGCGGCGGCTGCGCCGGAGGACCACCCGCACCCGCGCCACCAGCTCCTCGAGGCTGAACGGCTTGGTGACGTAGTCGTCGCCGCCGATGGTGAGGCCCCGGACCTTGTCCTCGGTGGCATCGCGCGCGGTGAGGAAGAGCACCGGCACGGGGCGGCCGTCGGCCGACAGGCGCTCGGTGACCGCGAACCCGTCGATGTCGGGCAGCATCACGTCGAGGACGATGAGGTCCGGCCGGAAGTCGGCCGCCGCCTTCAACGCCTGACGCCCGGTCGCCGCGACCTGGACGTCGTAACCCTCGTACCGCAGAGCGGTGGCGACGAGATCGGTGATGTTGGCCTCGTCGTCGACGACGAGCACGCGGTCGGCCTCGGTCACCACCACGAGCCTACGGAGACGGCCTGGTCGCGAGCGTCACCTGGGTGCTCTGGTCGGTGCCGGCGTGGCGCCACCGGATGGTGACCTTGTCACCCGGCTGGTGCTTCCGGATCGCGGCCGCGAGGTCGGTCGGTCCGGAGACCGGCTGGCCGTCGATCGCCAGGAGGACGTCGCCGACCTGGATGCCGGCGCCGGCCGCCGGCGTCCCGCCGGACACGTTGGTGACGACGGCACCGTCGGGACCGGTCTGCGTGCTCACGCCGAGGAACGCGCCGCCGGCGACGGGGTTGGTGGACTGCCGGGCGCCCGAATGGTCGCGGCGCAGTCGTTCGAGCACCGGCTTCACCTTGTCGATCGCGATGGCGAAGCCGATGTTCTGCGCCTGCCCGGCGACCGCGGTGTTCATCGCGATGACGCGGCCCGCCGAATCGACCAGCGGCCCACCCGAGTTGCCGGGGTTGATCGCGGCGTCCGTCTGGATGAGCCCGGACAGGCTCTCCGAGCTGGTGTCGATGCTGCGGTCGAGCGCCGACACGATCCCCTCGGTCACCGTGAGGCCGCCCTTGAGGCCGAGCGCGTTGCCGATGGCGACGACGCTGTCGCCGACGCGCAACGACGACGACGCGCCGAGCTCCGCGGTCTTCAGGCCGGACGCGTTGCGGATGCGCACCAGCGCGATGTCGTTGGCGGTGTCGATGCCGACCAGGTCGGCGATGCGGGCGCTCGTCTCACCGGGCAGCTCGACCGTGATCGAGCTGGCGCCGTCGACGACGTGGGCATTGGTCAGCACCTCGCCGCCGGCGGTGAGCACGATGCCCGTGCCGGCACCACTCGAGGGGAAGAACGGCCCGGCCTGGTAGGCCTCGGTCTTGATCGACACCACGCCCGGCTCGACCTTGGCCAGCACGCCGTGGATGTCGGTCGGGTTGCTGATGCGACCGCCGGGGCCGGCATCGATCACGGTCTTCGTGTCCTTGCTCGTCACCCGGCCGGCGACCGCGCCGGCGGCCCCGCCCGACACCAGCGCGACCAGCACGGCGGCGACGACCCAGCGCCGCGATGCCGACGCCGCCGGAGGCGCCGGCGGTGGGGAGGGCGGCGGCGGTGGGGGAATGGTGTCGGTCACCGCTTCGACGGGCGCGGTGTCGTCCACCGGCATCGGCTCGAGCGGCTCCTGCTCCAGCGTGGGGGGTTCGACCGCGATGGGGCTCTGGTCGGCATCCATGACGGCCATCCTGCCCAGCCAACCTGAGAAGCAACTGTGGGGCAACTGGGACGACGGGCGAGGCACTAACTTCGCCGACCGTGCCCTTCGCCCCCAGCAACGGGATCGAGCTCTGGTACGAGACGTTCGGCGACCCGGCCGGCCGGCCGCTGCTGCTGATCATGGGGCTCGGCGCCCAGTCGATCCATTGGGAGGACTCGGTCTGCCAGGCGTTCGTCGACCGCGGGTTCTTCGTCCTGCGGTTCGACAATCGGGACGTCGGCCTGTCGACCAAGTTCCGCGACGCGCCGTTGCCCGACCTCCTCGCGGCGTTGGCGGGCGACACCAGCTCGGCGGCCTACACCATCGACGACATGGCCGATGACGCCGCCGGCCTCCTCGATCACCTCGGCATCGCCTCCGCGCACGTCGTCGGCGCGTCGATGGGCGGGATGATTGCCCAGGCGCTCGCGATCGGGCACCCGTCGCGGGCGCGCTCCTTGACGTCGATCATGTCGACGACCGGCGACCCGGCGGTCGGGTTCCCGCACCCCGAGGTGTTGCCGGCGTTGCTGGAGCGGGCCCCCGCGGATCGCGAGGGGTTCGCCGCGAACCACGTGCGGACGTTCACCGCGATCGGCTCACCCGGGTACCCGCCGGACCCCGACTACCTGCGCGACCGCGGTCGGCGGAGCTTCGACCGGTGTTACGAGCCGGTCGGTGTCGGCCGGCAGATGCTCGCCATCGCGGCGTCGCCGGACCGCACGCCGGGCCTCGCCACGATCACGGTTCCGACGTTGGTGATCCATGGCGAATCCGATCCGCTCGTCGACGTGAGCGGCGGCCGGGCCACCGCCGCCGCGGTGCCGGGTGCGCGTCTGATCACGATCCCCGGCATGGGCCACGACCTGCCGCGCGCGCTCATCGGCCAGTTCGTGGAGGAGATCAGCGCGCTGGCGACGGCCGCGGACGCGAAGTAGTTCGGTACCATCGGCAAGCAACGTGGGCACTGGGGCCCGCCAGAGAGACCCCGGGGGAACGTCGTGCATCGTCGCCGTCGTGTGCTGCTCACGTTGCTGCTCCTCGTCGCGCTGGTCACGGCGGCCTGCAGCAGCGGCGGTGGGAGCACGCGCGGCGCGGGCAGCACGACCCCGACGTCGGCCGGCCCGCCCAAGTCCGGCGGCCGCCTGGTGATCGGCGTCGAAGCCGAATCCGACGGGTTCGACCTCACCAAGAACCGGCCCGCGGCCTCCGGCACAGTGGTGTTCCGCGCGATCTACGACCAGCTGTACGTGTTCGACAAGTACGACAAGCCACAGCCGTCGCTCGCGACCGGGGCCGAGCACAACGCCGACTTCACCGAGTGGACGATCCACGTCCGGGCCGGGGTCACGTTCCAGGACGGCACCCCGCTCGATGCCGCGGCCGTCCAGGGCAACATCCAGGCCATCAAGAGCTCGGCGCTCACCGGCCCGCTGCTGAACCCGATCGTCGGCGTGGACGTCGTGGACCCCCTCAGCGTCCGGGTCCGCCTCAACTCGGCCCTCCCGGCGTTCCCGTCCTACATGGCGACCGCGCTCGGCACCATCCAGGCGCCGGCGATGCGCAAGGACCCGGACAGCGGCCGTCATCCGATCGGCACCGGTCCGTACCGCTTGAAGTCGTGGACACCCGGCAGCAGCCTCGTGCTGGCCCGGAACCCCAACTACTGGCGCAAGGGCCTGCCCTACTTCGACGAGATCGAGATCCGCCCGATCCCGGATGCCCACTCACGGCTGTCGGCGTTGCGCGCCGGCGACGTCGACATGATCCACACGTCGGACGGCCAGAGCATCGCCGACCTCCGCAAGGAGACGAGCCTCCAGGTCCAGGAGGAGAAGACGGGCGAGACGGAAGAGGGTTTCGTCATGCTCAACACCGGCAAGCCGCCGTTCGACGACATCCGGCTGCGCAAGGCGTTGGCACTGGCGACCAACCCGCAGCAGGTGATCGACATCGCCGGGGCCGGTGTCGGCACCACCGCCGACGGCCCGTGGGCGCCGGGCTCGCCCTGGTACACGCCGACGGGCTACCCGAAGATGGACGTGGCCCAGGCGCGATCGCTGGTGCAGCAGATCAAGGCCGAGAAGGGTGCCGTCAACATCGAGCTCAAGGCGACGGCCGACCCGGCGACGCTGCAGGTCGCGCAGCTGTTGAAGGATCAATGGAGCCAGGTCGGCATCACGACGTCGATCAAGCAGGTCGAGCAGAGCCAGTACATCCTCGACGCACTGAAGGGTGACTACCAGGGGATCCTCTGGCGGCAGTTCGGCGCGCGCGATCCCGACCTCGAGTACCCGTGGTGGAACTCGAAGTACGCCGCGCCGGAGGGCGCGCTGGCGCTCAACTTCGCCCGCCACGCCAGCAAGCAGATCGACGACGCCCAGGAGCAGGGCCGGCACTCCGACGACCCCGCAGTCCGCAAGGCGGCGTACGCGACGGTCGGCCGCGTGTTGGCCGAGGACCTCCCGTACGTGTGGCTGAGCCACACCGTGTGGGCCTTGGCGGCCAAGCCCGACATCCACGGCCTCGGCGGCGGGACCGAGGTCGACGGATCGGCGGCGACCGGGCCCGACAACGGCTCGTTCTCCGTCGCCGAGCTCTGGCGCGGCTGAGCCTCCACGCGTGCGCTTCGTCCGCCGGCAGCTCCTGCACCTCGTGCCGGTGCTGTTCGTCGTCACGTTCCTGTCGTTCCTGCTGATCAACCTGTTGCCGGGTGATCCCGTGATCACGATCCTCGGGCCCGGCGCGACGCAGGAGCACGTCACCGCGCTCCGGAAGGAGCTGGCGCTCGACGAGCCGATCCCCGTGCGCTACGTCCACTGGCTGAAGCGGATCGCGACCGGGCACCTCGGGCAGTCGTACGTCAACCGGCAGCCGGTGCTCGAAGCGATCCGCCAGCGGTTGCCGACGACGCTCGAGCTCATGATCCTCGCCGAGGCGTTCGCGTTGGCGCTGGCGATCCCGATGGGCATCCTCGCGGCGCGGCGGCCGAACGGCATCTTCGACCGGGTGACCACGACCACCGCGTTCGGGTTGCTCGCGGTCCCGAACTTCATGCTGGCGGTGGTGCTGGTGTACGTGTTCGCGCTCCACTGGCACCTGTTGCCGGCGGAGGGGTACACCGCGCTGACGCAGAACCCGTTCGAGAACCTCCGCCACCTCGTGCTTCCGGCGGTCACCCTGGCGGCCGCCGACGTGGCCGTCTACGTCCGGCTCTTGCGGTCCGAGATGGTGACGACGCTCCAGCAGGACTTCATCACACTGGCGCGGGCCAAGGGTCTGCCCGATCGCCGGATCCTGCTCCGCCACGCGTTCCGGCCGTCGACGTTCTCACTGGTGACGGTGATCGGCCTGAACCTGGGCCGCCTGATCGGTGGCGCGTTCATCGTCGAGTACATCTTCGCGTTGCCGGGCATCGGCACCTTGACGGTGAGCTCGATCTTCAATCGCGACTATCTCGTGGTGCAGGGAACCGTCGTGCTGATCGCGGTGGGCTACGTGTTGGCCAACTTCCTCGTGGACGTCAGCTACTCGTTCCTCGACCCGCGCATCAAGGATGTTCGTGCGCTCACCTGAGGTCATCGGCGCCGAGGCGGCGGCCGGCGGGGCGCCGTTGCTGGAGGACGTCGCGCCGCGGGCCCGACGGCGTCTGGGCCCGGCGTTCTGGGTGTCGGTGGGGTGGCTCGCGATCGTGGTGCTGGCCGCCGTCCTCGCCGACGTCCTGCCGCTGGCCAGCACCAACCACACCGTCGGGCTGCGAGGCGCCGGCCCGAGCGGAGGCCACCTGCTCGGGCTCGACTCGCTCGGCCGCGACCTGCTGGCCCGCACCGTCCACGGCGCTCGCGTCTCGTTGCTCGTCGGCGTCACGTCGGTGTCGCTGAGCCTGCTCGTCGGTGGGCTGCTCGGCATCCTGGCCGGCTACTACCGGGGCGGCGTCGAGCGGCTGATCATGGGCGCGGTCGACGTCCTGCTGGCGTTCCCGGCGCTGGTGCTGGCGCTGGCGATCGTGACGTTCCGGGGCCCCGGCAAGCTCTCGAACGTCATCCTCGCGATCAGCATCCTGTCGATCGCGCCGATCGCGCGGCTCATCCGCGCCACGACGCTCACGTACGCGCAGCGCGACTTCGTCCTCGCCAGCCGGACGATGGGCGCGCGCGACCGCGAGATCATCGTGCGGGAGATCCTCCCGAACGTGGCCCTGCCGGCCGCGGCCTACGCGCTGATCGGTGTCGCCATCGCGATGCTGGCCGAAGGCGGGCTCGCGTTCCTCGGGCTGTCGGTGGCGCCGCCCACGCCGACGTGGGGCGGGATGATCAACGAGGGCCGCATCATCCTCGACCACGCGCCGCAGGTGACCTTCGTGCCGGCGCTGGCCCTCTTCACCACCGTGCTCGCGCTCAACCTGGTCGGCGACCGGCTGCAGTCGTTCTTCGAGATCCGCGAGTCCGGCCTGTCGTGAAGCGCGCCAGTCCGTTCCCCGACGTCGACCCGGCCGGCGTCCCCCTCCTCGAGGTCGAGGGCCTCTCGACCCGGTTCCGCGTGCCGGGCGGTGTCGTGCGCGCCGTCGAGGACGTGTCGTTCACCCTGCATGCCGGTCGCACCCTCGGCATCGTCGGCGAGTCGGGTTCGGGCAAGACGGTGCTGGCCCGCTCGGTGATGGGGTTGCTCCCGCACAACGCCGATCGCCCCGGCACCATCCGGTACCGCGGCGTGGACATCACCGGTTGGTCGACGCGACAACTCGTCGGCGTGCGCGGGCCGGAGATGGCGATGGTGTTCCAGGACCCGATGACCTCGCTGAACCCGTACATGCGCATCGGCCGGCAGATCACCGAGTCGCTCCGGTGGCACATGGGCCTCACCAAGGCGGCGGCCGCGAGCCGGGCCGTGGCGCTGTTGGACGAGGTCGGCATCCCGTCGGCGCGACTGCGGGCCGACAGCTACCCGCACCAGCTGTCGGGCGGCATGCGGCAGCGGGCGACGATCGCGATCGCCTTGGCCTGCAGTCCCCGGCTGCTGTTCGCCGACGAGCCGACGACCGCGCTCGACGTCACCGTCCAGGCGCAGATCCTCGACCTGCTGGCGGCCGAGCAACGCGAGCGCGAGATGGGCATGGTGCTCGTGAGCCACGACCTCGGTGTCGTCGCCGGACGCAGCGACGACATCGTCGTGATGTACGCCGGTCGGGTGGTCGAGCACGCGCCGACCCGCACGCTGTTCGCCGGCTTGCGCATGCCGTACACCCAGGCGCTGCTGGCGGCGGTGCCGCGCCTCGACCGGCCGAGTCATTCACGCGCCGCGGTCATCCCCGGTCGCCCGCCCGACCCGACCGCGATCGACCCCGCCTGCCGCTTCGCGCCGCGCTGCCCCTACGTGCAGGC
Organism: Acidimicrobiales bacterium; assembly: GCA_025463925.1. Taxonomy (GTDB): domain Bacteria; phylum Actinomycetota; class Acidimicrobiia; order Acidimicrobiales; family AC-14; genus RYN-50. The sequence continues at coordinate 94,278 of JAODBK010000038.1, forward strand.
GCGGTGCCAGGCCGAGGAGCCGCCGCTCGTCGAGGCCGAGCCCGGGCACCGGTACCGATGCTGGTACCCCGTGGCCGGGCCCCTTCCGCGGTCGGCGCCGGCGGTGTCCCCGGCGCGCCGCGGCTGATGGCCGGGATCGGCACCGCCCACCTGCGCGCCCCGGAGGACGCGTTGCTCCGGGTCGAGCACCTCGTCGTCGACTTCCCGGTCGGCCGCACCGGCTTGTCGGTGCAGGCGGTCGCCGACGTGAGCTTCGACGTCCTCGCCGGCGAGACGCTCGGCCTCGTCGGCGAGTCGGGCTGCGGGAAGTCGACGACCGGCCGCGCCGTGGTGCAGTCGCCGCCGCCGACGTCCGGCCGCGTGCTGCTCGACGGCGTCGACCTGTGCGAGCTGCGCGGCGAAGAGCTGCGGGCCCGCCGGCCGGACCTGCAGCTCATCCTGCAGGACCCGATCTCGTCGCTGAACCCGCGCCGGCGGGTGCGCGAGATCGTGGCCCAGCCGCTGCGGACGTGGCACCGGGGCGACGCCCGCGGCCGCGCCGCGACGGTCCGGTCGTTGCTGGAGGCCGTCGGCCTGGACCCGGGCACGACGATCGACCGGCGACCGCACGAGCTGTCCGGCGGTCAGTGCCAGCGCGTCGGCATCGCCCGCGCCCTCGCCCTCGAGCCGCGGATGTTGATCTGCGACGAACCGGTGTCGGCGCTCGACGTGTCGGTCCAGGGCCAGGTGCTCAACCTGCTCGAGGACCTCAAGGCCCGTTACGGCCTCACCATCGTATTCATCGCCCACGACCTGGCCGTGGTGAAGAGCATCAGTGACCGGGTGGCCGTGATGTACCTCGGCAAGCTCTGCGAGGTCGGGCCGGTCGACACCGTCTACGCCTCTCCGGCTCACCCGTACACCGACGCGCTGCTGCAGTCGGTGCCCGTGCCCGATCCCACAGTGCCGCCGCGCCCGGCGCCGCTGGCGGGCGAGCTGCCCTCGCCGCTCGCCCCGCCGAGCGGCTGCCGCTTCCGTACCCGTTGCCCCCGCGCCCAGGCCCGCTGCGAGTCCGAGGAGCCGGTCATGCGCGCGATGGGCGACGGCCACTTCGCGGCCTGCCACTTCCCCCTGGTGGTTCTGCCTCCCGTCGCCGGCCTGTGAGGCCGGCGACGGGAAGGCAAAACCGGGGATCAGCGCGGCCGTCCCACACGACGGCCGGCTTCGTCGCCCGCCGCAAGGTCAAGATCGAGCTCGAGATCGAAGCCGTCAAGAGCTGAACTTCCCCCAGCGCGCGAGACTCCCCGGTGGACGCTCACCGGGGAGGCTCTCGTGCAGGACTACGACACGATGTACATCGACGGCGCATGGGTGCCGTCGGCGGGCAAGGGCTCGATCGACGTGGTGAACGCCGCCACCGAAGCGGTGATGGGCCATGTGCCGGAGGGTACGGCGGCCGACGTCGACCGCGCGGTGGCGGCGGCCAAGGCGGCGTTCACGCCCTGGTCCGGCACTCCCAAGGAGGAGCGGGCCAAGTACCTGCAGCGCATCACCGAGGGCCTGCAGTCGCGGATGGCCGAGATCGCGCAGACGATCGCCGGCGAGGTCGGCATGCCACTGATGCTCGCCAACCTCATCCAGGCCGGTCTCCCGACCATGACCTTCGGTTCGATGCCGGCCCTGCTCGACGAGTTCGCATTTGAGGAGGAGGTCGGCAATTCCCTCGTGGTGCGCGAGCCGGTGGGGGTCGTCGGCTGCATCACGCCGTGGAACTACCCGCTGCACCAGATCGCGGCGAAGGTCGCGCCCGCGCTGGCGGCCGGCTGCACCGTCGTGCTCAAGCCCAGCGAGGTCGCGCCGCTCAACGCGTTCATCCTCGCCGAGATCATCGACGACGTCGGCCTGCCGAACGGCGTGTTCAACCTGGTGTCCGGCACCGGCCCGGTGGTCGGCGAAGCCATCGCCGCCCATCCCGACGTCGACATGGTGAGCTTCACCGGCTCGACGCGCGCCGGCAAGCGGGTGAGCGAGCTGGCGAGCCAGACCGTGAAGCGGGTCGCGCTCGAGCTCGGCGGCAAGTCGCCCAACGTCATCCTCGACGACGCCAACCTCGAGCAGGCCGTCACCGACGGCGTCGGCAAGGCGTACCTGAACTCGGGCCAGACGTGCTCGGCGTTGACGCGGATGCTCGTGCCGCGGTCGAAGCTCGCCGAGGTCGAGGCGATCGCGAAGGCGGCCGCCGACGGCTACCAGCTCGTCGACCCCGTCGGCGGCGACGTCGGGCTCGGACCGCTCATCTCGGCGACGCAGCGCGAGCGGGTGCGCGGCTACATCCAGAAGGGCATCGACGAGGGTGCCAAGCTCGTCACCGGTGGCGCCGACGCGCCCGACGGCCTCGACACCGGGTACTACGTCAAGCCCACCGTCTTCTCCGAGGTGACCACCGACATGACCATCGCCCAGGAGGAGATCTTCGGGCCGGTGCTGTCGATCCTCCCGTACGACACGGAGGAGGACGCCGTCCGCATCGCCAACGACACCATCTACGGTCTGGCCGGCGGCGTGTGGTCGGGCGACCCGGAGCGGGCCAAGAAGGTGGCGCGCCAGTTGCGCACGGGGCAGGTCGAGGTCAACGGCGGGTCCTTCAACCCGCTGGCGCCGTTCGGCGGCTACAAGCAGTCGGGCCATGGGCGCGAGCTCGGCAAGTTCGGCCTCGAGGAGTTCCTCGAGGTGAAGTCGCTGCAGCTGTAACGCGATCGGTAGCGTGCCGATCGTGACGACCGCGACGGCCCGCACCCTCCTCGCCGACACCGCGAGCGCGCTGCTCGATGCGCGCCGCCCGCTCTCCGGCGACGAGCTGCACGCGCTCGCCGCGCTTCCGGACGAGGCGGTTCCGGCGCTGGCCGCGCTGGCCCACGACGTCCGGCTGTCGTGGTGCGGGCCCGAGGTCGAGGTCGAGGGGATCCTCTCGGCGAAGACCGGCGGCTGCCCGGAGGACTGTCACTTCTGCAGCCAGTCGGCCAAGTTCGAATCGCCGGTGCAGGCGACGCCGTTCCTCACGCGCGACGAGGTGCTGGCCGCGGCGCAGGAGACGGCGGCGCTGGGCGCATCGGAGTTCTGCATCGTGCTGGCGGTGCGCGGTCCCGACGAGCGCATCATGAGCAACCTGTGCGACGTGGTGCCGTTCGTGCGCGACGCCACCGGGCTCAACGTGGCCGTCAGCGCCGGCATCCTCACCGAGGAGCAGGCCGCCCGACTCGCCGACGTGGGCGTGCATCGCTACAACCACAACCTCGAGACCGCCCGTTCGTTCTTCGGCCGCATCGTCACCACCCACACGTGGGAAGAGCGGTTCGAGACCTGTGCCCGGGTGCGCCGCCACGGCATGGAGCTGTGCTGCGGCGTGCTGCTCGGCATGGGCGAGACCGACGAGCAGCGGATCGAGCTGCTGTTGCAGGTGCGCGACGCCGATGCGGCCGAGGTGCCCGTCAACTTCCTCAACCCCCGGCCGGGCACGCCGCTCGGTGACCGGCCGTTGGTCCCCGCGCTCGAAGCCATCCGGTGGATCGCGCTCTTCCGGCTCGGCTTGCCCGGTGTGATCCTGCGCTACGCCGGCGGCCGCGAGGTGACGTTGCGCGAGCTGCAGGCCATGGGCATGACGGCGGGCATCAACGCGCTGATCGTCGGCAACTACCTCACGACGCTCGGCCGCTCGCCGGCCGATGACCTGCAGATGTTGGCCGACCTCAAGATGCCGGTCGGCGTGCTGTCCAAGGTGATCTGATGCGCTGTGTCGGGTGCGGGCGGCCGTCGACCGAGTGCGACGGGAGCTGCCGGCGCCCGCTCGATCCGCCCCGCTTCTGCCACGAGTGCGGACGGCGACTCACCGTGCAGGTGACGCCGGCGGGCTACACCGCCCGCTGCCGCGATCACGGCGCGAGATGACGGGCGAGGAACTCGACCGAGAAGCCGATCTCCTCCGGCGGCACCGCACTGTGCTCGCCCGGATGGGCGTGCAACCGCTTGTCGACCGAGCCGATGGCGTCGTACAGCGCGATCACCTTGTCGCGCGCGAACAGCTGGTCGTCCCACTGCAGCAGGTAGAGGACCGGGCAGCTGATCTTCGCGGCGTCGATCGAGAAGCGCTCCTTCGTCGGTCCCGACAGTCCGAGCAGACCCAACACCGCGACCTGGATGCGCGGTTCGGCGGCCACCAGCGGGATGCCGTAGATCGAGCCCATCGACAGGCCCCAGTAGCCGATTGGCCCGTCGCCGATCTCGGGCAGGGCGCGGACGGCGTCGAGGGTCGCCCGCCAGTCCTCGACCATGTCGTCGATGCTGCCCGGCCGGGCCCACTCGGCGGCGAACTCGGCGAACACCGTCACCGGGTCGAGGCCGCCGTCGGCCCGGCGGTCGCCGTGGTTGGGACCGTCGATGGCCACCGACGCGATGCCGTGGTGGCGAGCCAGCATGCGGGCGACCGCCAGCACGTACGGGATGCGCTTGTGGAGCGACGCGCCGTGCCCGATCATCACCACCGGCCGGGGCCCCTCGATGGCTTCCGGGGCCCAGACGATCGCCGGCACGGTGTGGCCGGAGACCTCGAGGTCGAAGCGCCGCTCGACGACGCCCTTGGCCGTCTGAGGCTCGCCGATCCATCGCACGATCGGGAACCTATCGCCGACCTGGGTACTGTCGTCGTCGTGTCGGAGCAGCGGCAGGCCGCGGTCGAGGACGATCGCTCCGATCGCCTCGTCGGCTCGATCGAGCTCCTGGCCGAGGCCGCCCGGCGGGTCCACGGCACCGATCGGGACCTGGAGGACAAGGTCGAGTGGACGGTCGACGCGGCCTGCCGCGTGGCCCGCGCCCGCTTCGCGGCCTACGTGGCTGCGCCCGACGTCGGCGGCGGGCTGCAGGCGGTCGCCGGCTGCAGCGCGTCCGAGCTGGGCGGGTTCGCCGGCCTGGCCGCGTCTCGTCTGTTCGCCACCCGACCGGCCGAGCGGATGCCGATCCGCGTGGGTGACGTTCGGCGCGACAAGCAATCGCGTGCATTGCGCAACCGGGTGGCCTTCGACGAGGTGGCGTCGTACCTCGCGGTGCCGGTGGTGTCGTTCGACGACCGCATCTACGGCGCGTTGCTGCTCGGACATCCGGAACCCGACCACTTCGACCGGTTGGCCGAGTCGCTCGTCGCCGGCCTGGCGACGCACCTCGGGGTCGCGCTCGACAACCTGGCGACGATCCAGGAGCTGGCCGAGCAGGGCGAAGCGCAGCGCGAGGTCGTGCACCAGCTGCAGGAGGCGGTCCGGCCACCGATGCCCTCGGTCGAGGGCGCCGAGCTCGGCGTCCATTACCTTCCGGCCGATCCGAGCGCGCCGACGGGTGGCGACCTGTACGACTGGCTCGTCCTGCCGGACGGCACCATCCACCTCGCGGTCGTCGACGTCGTCGGCAAGGGCGTGGCCGCGACCAAGGACGCGGTCGCGGTCACCCACGCGCTGCGGCTCCTCGCGGTGGACGGGTGCCCGCTCGACCGGCTGGTCGCGCGTGCCGACGAGCTCGTCACCGCGCACAGCCCCGACCTGGTGGCGACGGTCGCGGTCGTGCACTACCGCCCGGCCGACGGGGTTGCGCAGCTGGCCGGCGGGGGCCATCCGCCGCCGTTGCTGGTGAGCGCCGACGGCAACGTGCGGCAGCTGTCACTGCCGGGCATCCCCATCGGGTGGCCGGGCGCCGGCAGCAGCGAGGTCGTCACCGTCGACCTGGCCCGGTCGGAGACGCTGATCCTCTACACCGACGGCCTCATCGAGTCGACCAAGGACATCCTCGTCGGCCTCGAGAGCCTCGACCGGGCCGCGGCCGAGCTGGCCCGCTACCCGGCCGGCCCGCTCGCCCGCGCGCTGGTGGAGCGGGCACTGGCCGGCGCGATGCGCCGCGACGACAGCCTGGCGCTGGTGCTGCGGCGCCGGACGCCGCCCGACGCGCTGCCGTCCCACGCGCTCGGGCCGCTCCACTACCAGTTCTCGCCGAGCATGGCGACGGTGCCGTTGGCCCGCCACCTGCTGGCCGACTGGCTGGACATGGTCGGCATCGAAGGCCCGGACGCGGCCGACCTGCTGCTGGTCGCGTCCGAGCTGTGCGCGAACGCGGTGCGACATTCCAGCGGCGCGCCGTCGTCGTGCGTGCTGCGCGCGTGGAGCGACGGCGACGCCGTCGTGGTCGAGGTCGAGGACGACGGCATCGGCTTCGAGCTCCCGGCGTTCCGCGACGAGGCCGACTTCCCGGGACTCGAGCTCGAGCAGGGTCGCGGCCTGTTCCTTGCCCACGCGCTGACCGATGAGTTGTTCGTCGCGCGCGACGACGACCGCACCGTCGTACGCGCCGTGAAGCGCGCCCTGATCTCCGTCTGACCCCCCGGCTTTTGCCTCCACCGGAGCGCGGATTCCGCGCTCCGGTGGAGGCAAAAGCCGCTCAGTCGGGCGGGAGGTATTCGAGCTTCAGGTCGCCGAGGCGGACGAGCGTCGACGCGATCCAGCCGCCCATCGACGCGAAGTGGGTGTCGATGATCGAGCCGTCGGAGAGCACCTCCTCGGCGAGCTGGTAGACGCCTTCGTAGGAGACCTCGACCGCGGCGCCCGACGGCGTGAGGTCCTCGTCGTAGAGCTGTTCGACGACGGGCGGCGACCGGGTCAGCGACTCGTCGCCGAGGGTGGGACTCTCGGTCGGCAGCGCCCGGAGCACCGCCGCCGGGTCGGGCGTCTTCGTCAGCCGCTGGATGCGCAGGACGATCTCGACCTCGATCTCCGGCGGCTCACCGAAGAGCTCACCGATGTACCAGCTGCGGTACGACGTCTGGCTCCACGTCGGCCAGTCGAGGCTGATCTCGGCGAGCACCCGAGGCGGCTGGCCTTCGCCCGGCAGGCTGTACGCGGTCTCCCACGTCACGTCCCCGAGCAGCACGTCGACCTGGAAGCGCTCCTCGAACGCCTGCCGCTCGAGCAGCGCGCTCTCGAATGCGTCACGGAGCGCGCCGATCGCATCCATGAAGACGTGGTCGAGCACCAGTGCCGACGTTAGGGCACCGGGCCCCGACCAGGCTGTCGGTCAGGGTTGCGTGTCGGCCAGCTCGCGCAACTCGGCGACGGCGTCGGCGAAGCCGTCGGCGATCGACCAGAGGTCGGGCACCAGCTCGCGATCGGCGATGGCGCCGAAGTCGACGTTGCTCATGTTCGACAACACGGTGATGTTGAGGCCGGCGCCCTCGATGATCGGACCGAGCGGATAGGTCGACACCACCCGGGCGCCCGCGCAGTACAGCGGGATCGGCGGGCCGGGGATGTTGGAGATCACCAGGTTGTGGATCGGCCGGTGGCGGTCCGCCAGCTTGAGGTTCGAGTAGAGGCGAGCCGCGAGCGCGAAGACGGTGGGCGGCGCGAACTCGGTCCAGTCGAGCAGCTTGTCGGCGCCGATGGCGCCGTGCATCTCCTTGGCGTTCTTGGTGCTCTCGCGGATGCGCGCCAGCTGCTCCAGCGGGTCCTTCTCCTGCACCGGGAGACTGACGAACATCGCCGACACCTTGTTGCCGAGCGAGAGCTTCTCCTCCTCGGTGCGCACCGACACCGGCACGCTGGCGACGAGGGGCTTGTCCGGCACGCCGCCGTGCGCCTCGAGCCAGTGCCGGAGCGACAGCGTGCAGGCCGCCAGCACGACATCGTTCACCGTCGTACCGAAGGCGTTCTTCACGACCTTGAAGTCCTCGAGGTGCGTGCGGGCGAACGCCACCGCCCGGTCGGGCGTGATGGCGCCGGTGAACGGTGTCTGCGGCGCGGTCAGCGGCAACGTCATCGGCTTGGCGTCGTCGCCCTGGCTCCGGCGGTCGCGCAGGAATCCGACGGCTGTGCCGATCGTCTTGGCGGCGAGTCGCGCCATCTTCACCGGGCTGGACGCTCGGCCGATCACCGCGCCGGCGGCCAGCCGCAGGTCGGACGGCGGCGTCTCGGGGGTCCACTCCTCGGCCGGGCCCGGCTTGGGCGGCGGGTTCGGCTCGAAGTCGAAGATCTGGGCCATCAGCTCGGCGCCCGACACGCCATCGATCGCGGAGTGGTGCATCTTCGACACGACCGCGACATGGCCGTCTTCCAGGCCCTCGATCACCGTCATCTCCCAGAGCGGGCGGGCGCGGTCGAGCGGCCGGCCGGCGATGTCGCTCACCACCTCGGCCAGCTCGTGCATCGACCCCGGCGACGGGACACCGATGCGGCGCACGTGCAGGTCGAGGTTGAAGTCCGGGTCGTCGACCCAACTCGGGTGCCCGAGGCCGAGCGGCACCGTCGCCAGTCGGCGGCGGAACGGCGGCAGCAGGTGGATCCGCTCCTCGAGCATCTGCTTGATCAGATCGAACGAGTACCCGCCGGGCACGTCGGTCGGGTCGAGCACGATCACGCCGGTCACGTGCATGTGCATGCTGGCCGTTTCGAGGTAGAGGAACGACGCATCCATGCCGCTCAGCCGTTGCATCGCGCCCTCCCTCACCGACCCGGCATCTGACGGACCGTAAGATTCGACTCTGTGCCTCGCGTTCCCTCCAACGTCATCCGAACGGTACGCCGCACGATCGCTCGCGTGCCCGGCCTGCGGCTCCTGCCGGTCGTGCCGAGGACGGCGCGCTTCCTCACCATGTCGTACCTGATGGCGCAGGCCCGCCGGCTGCCCGGCCCGGGCGGCGGCAAGCTCGATCTCCCGGTGGCGCGGCCGACGCCGGGACTGGCCGCGCAGGTCGCGCTCGACGAGGCCGTGCTCGCGGTGATGATGAGCCCCAAGCGCATGCCGCGCCGCGCCGACTACCACCGGCTCGCCACCGAGGTGCCGGCGGCTCGCGAGCTCTACGCCGATCGCGGCTGGCTTGCCGACCCGGCGGCGTTCCACCGGCGGCCGCCGCCATTGGCGGCTGGTGACATCGACGTCGCCGGCGGCCAGGCCCTCGGCCTGCGCTTCGAGCGGCTCGCGTTCGACAGCGGCTACGAGCCGTGGCCCGACGAGCCGGGCCGCGACCGCTGGCTCGCGCACGAGCGCAACCGCACCGCGCACGCGTGGGTGCTCCGTCACGCCGACGACGAGCCGCGGCCGTGGCTCGTGTGCCTCCACGGGTTCGGTACCGGCACCCCGTTCATGGACATCCCGGGCTTCCGGGCCCGGCGACTGCACCGCACGCTCGGCCTCAACCTCGTGTTCCCGACGCTGCCGCTGCACGGGCACCGCCGCGCCGGTCGCATCAGCGGCGAGGGCTTCATGACGTACGACCTCGTCGACGGGGTGCACGCGATGGCGCAGACGATGTGGGACACCCGCCGGGTGCTGTCATGGGTACGGGCCCAGGGCGCGCCGCGGATCGGTGTCTACGGCATCTCGCTGGGCGGCTACTCGGCGGCGCTGCTGTCGACGCTCGAGGCCGACATCCACGGCGTCATCGCCGGCATCCCGCCCACCGACTTCCCCGCGCTGTTCGAGCACCACTCGCCCCGGTCGCTCGACAAACGGGCGCGCCACTACCTGCTCGTCGGCGATCCGGCGGCCGACGTCCACCGCGTGATCTCGCCGCTGGTCAACCAGCCGCGCGTGGCCTTCGAGCGGCGGTACGTCTACGCCGGCCTCGGAGACCGGATGGCGACCCCGGCGCAGGCCTACCGGCTCTGGGACCACTGGGGCCGGCCGCGCATCTCCTGGTACGCCGGCAACCATGTCGGTTACCTCTGGTCCGGCAAGGTCAACCGCTTCGTCGCCGAATCGCTCACCGATGCCGGGCTGGTGTCGGATCAGGTCGCGGCGAAGGCCGCGGCCCGGTCCGACAGCGCGACCCCGCGCCGCGCCATGCGGACCGGGTTGGCCTCGAGGCCGTTGGTCAAGTAGGCGAACGACAGACCGGTCTCCGGATCGGCCCACGCGACCTGGCCCCCGGCGCCGTCGTGGCCGAACGCGCGCCGCGACATCGCCCGCCCGAAGCCGCGCCGCGTCGCGCCGCCGTCGTCGCCGGCGAGCATCAGCCCGCGCGTGCGCTGCGCGACGACACCGCGCACGGGGTCGACCAGGTCGCCCGTGCGCACCGCGCCGGTGACGTCGGCGAGCACTGCGGGATCGAAGACGCCGGCCCGGTCGTCGAGCAGTGCCTGGTAGTAGAGGGCGAGGTCGGCCGCGGTGCCGACGACGCCGGCCGCCGGGTGGCCGAGGGCCCGCACGTTCGGGTCGGCGAAGCGCAGGAGGTGGTCGTCGGCGACCTCCGGCAGCTCGATGCCGCCGACGCCGGTGAGCGCTTCCATCTCCTCGGCCGACGGCGGCGCGCCGGCCGACGCGATCGGCGCGACCGGCCCGGCGTCGCCCAGCCGGAGCCCGGGTGCGATCGCGTCGAGCACCCGCTCGTGGAGGTGGACGCGGTAGTCGACGCCCGCCACCCGCTCGACGACCTCGGCCAGCACCCAGTTGGCCGAGCTGGCGTGGTATTCGCAGCGCGAGCCCGGCGGCCAGTCGAGTCGCCATTCGGCGAAGGCGGCGAGCCGGCCGTCGCGCGTCTCCCATCGCGGAGGACCGAGCGGCGCGCGCGGGAAGCCCGCGGTCATCGTCAGCAGGTGGTCGACGGTGACCGCGTCCTTGCCGTTGGTGCCGAACTCCGGGACGATGTCGACCACTCGCGTGCCGACGTCCAGCTTCCCGTCGCTCATCAGCGCCCAGACCGCCGACGCGAACACGCCCTTGGTGCAGGAGAACGTCACGTACCGGGTCGCGTTGCCGTCGGGCGCGTCGCCGATCGTCTCGAACGCGAGCAGCTCGCCATGGCGGGCCACCGCGAGCTGGCACGACGGCAGCGGCCCGTCCTCGACGTCGCGGCCGGCCCGCGCCAGCAGGTCGGCGAGGGCGGCCGGTGGCGTCATGACCGTCGAACTGTACGGCGTGACCGCCGACCGTCCCGGCGTCGGCCAGACTGGCGAGCGATGTTCCTCTCGTGGCAGGCCGCGGCCGTCGTGGCAACGGTGCTGGCCGCGCTCGGGTTCGCGCCGCGGCCCCACCGGCCGCGCTGGCGGGGCGCGGCCGCGGTGGCCCGTGAGGCGGCGCTGGTCGTCGGCCTCTACAGCCTGTGGCAGCTGGCCGGCACACTGTCGGTGATGCAGATGGACGGCGCCATCGGCCGCGGCCGATGGATCTGGTCGGCCCAGCGGTTCCTGCCGCTGCCGCGCGAGCTCACCGTGCAGCGGTGGGCGCTCCCGCACCGGGAACTCGTCCAAGCCCTGAACCTCTACTACCTGGCGGTGCACGGCCCGGCGCTGATCGCGTTCTTGGTGTGGCTGTTCTTCCGCCACCGAGATCGCTACGCCACCTGGCGCAACACGATCGCGATCACGACGGGCGCGTGCCTCGCGATGCAGCTCATCCCTGTCGCGCCGCCGCGGCTGCTGCCGGCGCTCGGCTTCGTCGACACCGGCCACCTGTACCACCAGTCCGTCTACACCGCGATCGGCAGTGGGATGGCCGACCAACTGTCGGCGATGCCGTCGGTGCACGTCGCGTGGGCGGTGCTCATCGCGGTCGCGGTGATCGGCACGAGCACCAGCCGGCGCCGGTGGTGGGTGCTGGTGCATCCCGTGCTCACGGTGATGGCGGTGACGGTGACGGCCAACCACTTCTATCTCGACGGCATCGTGGCCGTGGCCATCATGCTGACGGCGATGCGACTGGAGCGCGCCGTGCGGGTGTGGGTGGCGGTGCGCCGCCCGGCCGAGCCGGCCGCGGTCCTGGAACCGGTGGCGGCGTAGATGGAGCGACTCGGGATCGTCGGGCTGCCGAACGCCGGGAAGTCGTCGCTGTTCAACGCGCTCACCGGCGGGTCGGCCGCCGTCGCGGCCCATCCGTTCTCGACGACCGAGACGCACGTCGGCATCGCCCACGTCGCCGACGACCGCTTGCGGCGACTGGCCGAGATGTCGAAATCGAAGAAGGTCGTCCCCGCCAGTGTCGAAGTCGTCGACATCGCCGGCCTCGTCGCCGGGTCGTCCACCGGTGAAGGGCTCGGCAACCGCTTCCTCGCCGGTATCCGCGAAGCCGACGCGCTCATCGTCGTGCTCCGGGCGTTCGAGGACCCCAACGTGGTGGGCGACACCGACCCGCTGGCCGACCTGCACACGTTGGAGCTGGAGCTGGTGCTGGCCGACGTGGCGTCGGTGGAGAGCCAGGTCGAGAAGCGCCGCAAGGCGGCGAAGCTGGACAAGTCGCAGCAGGCCGCGGTGGACGCGCTCGACGCCGCGCTGCCGGTGCTCAATGCCGGCACGCCGATCTATCGCAGCTCGCTCGGCGATGAGCAACGGGCCGAGCTGAAGCAGTTCTTCCTGCTGACCGACAAGCCCGTGCTGGCCGTCGTCAACCTCGGCGAAGACCAGCTCGCCGACGCCGACGCGGTCATCAAGCCGGTCGCGGCTGAGCTGGGAGGCGCGGCCGAGGTCGTCGGCGTGAGCGTGCAACTGGAAGCCGAGACCGCGCAGCTCCCGCCGGAGGAGCGGGCCGATCTGCTCGAGGGCTACGGGCTCGGCGAGGGAGCGCTCCCGCGCGTCGCCCGCGCCGCATACCACCTCCTCGGCCGCCGGACGTTTCTCACCACTGGCGACAAGGAGAGCCGGGCGTGGACGTTCCGGGCCGGCGCCAAGGCACCCGAGTGCGCCGGAGTCATCCACTCCGACCTGCAGCGCGGCTTCATCCGCGCCGAGGTGATCCGCTGGGACGAGCTGCTCGAGCTCGGGTCGTGGAACGCCGCCAAGGACGTCGGGCGCCTGCGCGTCGAGGGCAAGGACTACGAGGTGCAGGACGGCGACGTCCTCGAGATCCGCTTCAACGTCTGAATGTCGCACGCCCTTCGCCCCGCGCGCTCCGTTCCTGCGGGTTCGATGGCGCATTCGACCGGCGCGGTGTGACGTGCCCTGGTTGCTGCGGGACGGGCAGGTGCTGGCCGCGGTGGAGGTCGCCGATCGGTTCGCGCCGCGCCTGCGGGGGCTGCTCGGCCGTGACGGGCTCGACGGCGCGTACTGGCTGAAGCCGGCCCGGTCGATCCACACCGTCGGCATGCGGTTCCCGATCGACGTGGCGTACTGCGATCGTGATCTCGTCGTCCTCGAGACGGTGTGCATGGGCCGGCACCGCGTCGGGCGGCCACGGCTGCGGGCCCGGTCGGTGCTCGAGGCGCAGGCGGGCGCGTTCGAGCGGTGGGGTCTCGGGCCCGGTGACCAGCTCGAGATCAGTGGCTGACGGCGGCGGCCGCCTGGTGCTGGTGGCCACGCCGATTGGGAACTTGGGGGATCTGGCGCCGCGCGCGGTGGACGCGTTGGCGACCGCCGACGTCATCGCGTGCGAGGACACCCGCCGGACCCGCGCGCTGCTGACCCACGCCGGCGTCAAGGCCGGCAACCGGCTGCTCGCGGTGCACGACCACAACGAGGCCGCGCAGGTGCGCACCGTCCTGGCCCGGCTCGATGCCGGCGACACCGTCGTGGTCGTCACCGATGCCGGGACGCCCGGCGTGTCCGACCCCGGCGAGCGGCTGGTGGCCGCGGCGGCCGCGGCCGGCCACGACGTCACGACGGTGCCGGGCCCGTCGGCCGCGGTCGCGGCGCTCGTCGTGAGCGGACTCCCGGCCGGCCGGTTCTGCTTCGAGGGCTTCCTGCCGCGATCGGGGTCGGGCCGCAGCGAGCGGCTGGCCGCGGTCGGGGGGGAGCGCCGGACGACGGTGCTCTACGAGGCCCCGCACCGCGTGCGCAAGACGGTCGACGACCTGGTGGCGGCGTGCGGTCCCTACCGGCGGGTCGCGATTTGCCGCGAGCTGACCAAGGCGTTCGAGGAGGTCTGGCGCGGCTCGCTGGCCGCGGCCGCGACCCACCTGGCCGAGTCCGAGCCCCGCGGCGAGTTCGTGCTGGTCCTCGACGGCGCGCCCGAGCCCGAGCCGGCGAGCGACGACGACATCGTCGCCGCGCTGGCCGCGGCGACGGCC
>JAODBK010000052.1 GCA_025463925.1 Acidimicrobiales bacterium
CCCGGCACCGGCCCGTGGCGCGTCGGCTTGCCGGCCGCGCCGGCGGGCGCGTCGCCCTGTCCGTCGGGCGGCGCCTTCACCGGCGTCGTCCCCCGCGGCGAGTACGTGTGCGACGACGTCACGTTCGACGGCCCGGTCACGCTCGCCCCCGGCACCGCGCCGCTGGTGCTCCACGTCGGCGGCTCGGTGCGGGTCAACGGCGTCGTCAATGGCGGCGGGTCCGCCGCCGACGTGCTGCTCTTCGCCGCCGGCGGCGACGTGCGCCTCGGCGAAACTGCCGCGTCCGCGTTCGTCGGCGCCATCGAAGCCCCGTCGGCCCGGCTGGTGCTCGGCGACTGGCAGGTCGACGTGACCGGCGCCGTCAGCATCGGCTCGGTGGCCACCCGCCCCGGCTTCCACACCTTCCGCCACGACCCGGCGTTGGACGACGTCCAGCTCGGCGGCTGGACTGTCACCGACTGGCACCAGCTCACCAACGCCTGACCCCCGTTTTGCCTCCCCGCGAGCGCGGATTCCGCGCTCGCGCGGCGCGAAAAGCCGCTACTTGGCGGGTGCGAAGGGGTTGCGGCCGGTCGGGTTGAGCGGGCCGGGCGTCGTCGTGGTGGTCGTCCCCCGTGGTGTGAGCAGGACACCGGCGCGGGGAGCGATCGGCGTCGACGACACGCCGATCGGCTGCCCGTTGGCGGGGCCGAAGCCCTTGGCCACCAGCGCGAGCGCGATGAGCAGCGCGCCGACCACCGCCAGCTTGGCGACGCGCGGAAGCGCGTTCAGCCCGCTCATGACGACGCCGCCTTGGTCGAGAACATGCGGGCCGCGAGCGACACGTTGACCTTGGACCCGCCGGTGGCCGCCGTCGCCGACATGCCGTCGACGACGATCAGGCGCGACATGTGTTCAAGGCGAGCGAGGAACCCGACGACTTGGTCGTAGGTGCCGGACGCGGTGATCGTCACCGGCGTCGCCACCAGACCGGCGGCGGCCGCAGGGGCCTTGGGGTCGGCGGCGCGAGGCGCGATCGACAGAATGGTCACACCCGATTGCACCGCGACGTCGTTGGCCTCGAGGATGAAGGTCCCGACCGATGCGTTGTCGGGGATCGCCGCCTTCAGCAGGTCGAGCTGCGCGCGCTGCACCGGCTCGTCCTTGGCACCGGCCCGCTGGCGGATGGCGGCGCTGCGGGTCGTGGCCAGCTTGGCCTCAGCGGCAGCCGCGGCCTGCTGCTGCTTCGCCAGCGAGGTCGTCTGCGGCGACCACAGGAGCGCGTACCAGGCCAGCGCGACGGCAACGGCGCCGCCGACGCCCACGACGAGCGGCCGCCGGCTCATTGCTGGCTCCCGGTGTAGATCCCCAGTCGATTGGTGAGGGCCGCGGGCGTCAGCGTGGCGGTCGACGTGAACTGCACGCCGTTGCCGCTCTTCGTCGACTGCGGCAGCCACAGCCCCGAGAGCACGTCGACGTCCTGCATCGCGATGAGCCACCGCGCGGCCGCGCTCTGGTCGGCGCCGAAACCGGAGAACGTCACCGCAGTCCCGCTCTTGCCCTTGGTGGCCGAGAAGGAGACGAGCCACGAGTCGTTCGGCATGACACCGGCGATGCGCTGGAGGACGGCGTCCCATGCGACGTCGTCGGTGAGCGCGCCCTTCACGAGGGTCCGCCGTTGCCCGACCTGCGTCGCCAGCGGAACAGTCGTCTGGCGCCCGCTCCGTGCGACGATCGCCGCCGCCCGCCCGTTGGCGAGCCGGGCCTTGGCCCGCTGCGCGTCGACGTCGCCGGCGCGCGTCGTCCACGCGGCCATCAGCAGCCCGGCCAGCACCACGACGCCGGTTCCGGCCAGTGCGGTGCGCCGGCGCTCGACCCGCGCCGCGGCCAGCTCGTCCGGGAGCAGCGACAGCGGCCGACCTTGACCGGGCGACGGGCGACCGGCCAGGGCCAGGCCGATCGGGACCGCCAGCATGGGCTCGGCGTCGATGAGCCGAGCCTCGGGAACACCGGTGCGGCCGACGCGCGCCGCGAGCAGCGGATGCCCGACCTCGACCGGCGCACCGACGGTCGCCTGCAGCCGTTCGGCCAGTCCGGCGAGGAGGCTGCCGCCGCCGGTGACGACCACCCGCCGCAATGCCGCGGTGTCGACCTGGGCGACGTAGTAGTCGAGCGATCCCTGGACCTCGTCCACCAGGGCCGCCAGTTGGCGGTCGACCAACTCGTCGACCCGCGCGTCACCGGCTCGCTTGAGCTCCTCGGCGGCGTCGAGCCCGATCTGCAGCTCGGCCGCGATCGCCTCGGTCGTGGACGCGCCACCCACGAGCAGCATGCGGACGAAGCGCGGCACACCGGCCTCGTGCACGACGACGGTGGTGACCCCCGCGCCGATGCACACCAGGGCTTCGGCGCCGCCGTCGCTCGCGATGTCGGGGTCGAACGTTCGCAACAGCGCGAACGGCGCCAGGTCCACGAGTACCGGTTGCAGGCCAGCCGACTCGACCGCGCCGAGCATCGAGAGCACCATGTCGCGCTGCGCGGCGACGAGGAGGATGCGAACGCGCGGATCCTCGTCCTCGCCGACGTCCACGGGCTCGAGCACGCGGCAGTCGAGCAGCGCGTCGTCGATCGGGAACGGCACCAGGTCGCCGGCCTGGTAGCGCAGCGCCAACCGGAGGTCCTCTTCCGGCAGCGCGGGCACCTCCGCCTGGCGGACGATCACCCGCTGGTTCGCCAAGCCGACGATCACCCTCCGGGTGCGGAACCGGCACTCCGACCAGAGCCGGCGGATGGCGGTGGCGACCGCGTGCCCGTCGACGACCTCGCCGTCGACCACCGCGCCCGCCGGCAACGCCACCTGGCCGAACCGGGTGATCGTCGCGTCGTCGCGCCCGAAGGCCAGCTCGACGGCCCGGACCGCGTGGGTCCCGATGTCGAGACCGACTGCCCGTCCGGTGACGAGGTGCGGACGGCGGCGTGCTCGGCGCGTGGGAGGTCGCGACATACCTCCACTGGTTTCGGCTCGGTCGCGCCCGACCTGTAGTGCCTACCTGCCGAGGTACCAGTCGACGACCGGCTTGCCGAAGAGCACCGCCAACACCGCCCCACCCGCGAGGAACGGCCCGAACGGGATGTGGTCCTTCCGGCCCCGCCGCCGGAGCGCGATCAGCGCGAGGCCGATCAGTGAGCCCAACAGGAAGCCGAGGAACAGGCCGAGGAAGACGTGACCGGCCCACGGGTTCAGCCACCCGAGGAACAGCCCCAGCACGAACGACAGCCGGACGTCGCCGAACCCCATCCCACGCGGCGACACCAGATGCACCGCGAGCAGGACGAGGAACGCCACTGCACCGCCGAGGAGCGCGTGCGCGAAGTGGCCCCACTGGTCCTGGGCCGCGGCCGCGGCCGCGAGCAGGGGGATCGACACGAAGATCGTCGGGTACACGATCCGGTTCGGGATGATGTAGTGCTCGAGGTCGACCGCGCTGATGGCGAGGAGCGACGCGAAGAACACGAGGAAGGCCGGCAGGACCCAGTCGCCGTCGAAGCGCACCGCCGCCGCGATCCACAGCGCCGCGGTGCCGAGCTCGACCAACGGGTACCGGACCGAGATGCGCTCACCGCACTCGCGGCAGCGCCCGCCGAGCCGCATCCACGACAGCAGCGGAATGTTGTCCCGGTTGGCCAGCTCGGTGCCGCACGACGGGCAGTGCGAGCGCGGGCGGACCACCGACTCCTTGCGCGGCACGCGATGGATGACGACGTTCAGGAACGAACCCACGCAAAGGCCGAGAACGCCGCAGAGGATCGCGATCAGGACGGTGCTCATGTGGCGGCGCAGGCTAGTGCCGGGGCTTCGGCGCGGCGCGGCACGTACGATCCCTCCCCATGGTCGAACCAGAGGCGATCCGGACCGCGATCGCGGAGTACCAGCGCACCTTCAGTGACGGCGACCGCGACGGTTGGCTCGCACTGTTCGCCGACGACGCGGTGCTCGAGGACCCGGTCGGCTCTCACCGGGCCGAAGGCAAGGCGGCGGTCGCGGCCTTCTGGGACGCGATCCACCAGCGCGACACCCGCGGCACCGTCAAGCCCGTCCTGGCGCCGGCGGTCTGCGGCCAGGAGGCGGCGTGGGCCTTCGAGGTCCACGTCGAGGTCGGCGGCGTGCCGACGGTCATCTCGATCATCGACTTCGGCCGCTTCGACGACGACGGCCGCATCGCCCACATCCGCGCCTTCTGGGACCCGACGACCGTCCGGCGCTGAGCCCTCCCGGACGCGACGAAGGGGAGCGGTCGCCCGCTCCCCTTCGCCCGGAACCCGTCTGACCTAGTACTTCCAGCCGTCGGTGGTGTCCTTGTAGGTCGCACTCGGATCATCGCTGCACTTCGCCGTCACGCCGTACTTCGTGCCGCTGGCCGCTTCGTCCTGCAGCCAGAAGCAGTGGCCCGAGCTGCTGAACGTGGCGAGCGTGACCTTGCCGGCCGGCTGCGCCCCGTCGGAGACGACCACCATCACCGTGTTGGTCGAGGCCAGCGCGGTGGCCACGCCGGCGGCGTCGGTGTACTTCAGCGAGTTCTCGATCGCGGTGATCTGGTCCTTGTCGCCGTACGCCTGGCTGTCGACGTAGTACGTCCGCTCGGCGGTGAACGCGTTGCGGATGTCGGCCTGAGCGGCCCGGTCGTTGGCCTTGCCGCGGGCGCCGAGAAAGGTCGGGATCGCGATGGCCACGAGGATGGCGATGATGAGCACGACGACCATCAGCTCGATGAGCGTGAAGCCGTCTTCCTTCGCCCGCCGTGCGCGCAAGCTGTCGAGCATTGATGGGCCTCTCTGTGGGTGCTGGGAGAAACGTGCAAGTGGGGTTTCGGTGCGCACCCAGAGTGACTTGAGGCCCATTTTGGCGATCGCTACTTGATGAGCTTGATGATGTTGAACATCGGCAAGTAGAGGGCCACCACCATGCCGCCGACGCACCCGCCCATCACGACGATCAGCACGGGCTCGAGGAGCGAGGTGAGCCCGGCGACCGTCGCCTCGACCTCGGCTTCGTAGAAGTCGGCGACCTTGTCGAGCATCGTGTCGAGCGCGCCGGTCTCCTCCCCCACGGCCATCATCTGGACGAGCATCGGCGGGAACGACGAGTGCTCGGCCAGCGGCCGGGCCACCGACTCACCCACCTTCACGCCGGCCTGGGTCGCCTTGACCGCCTTGGCCAGCACCGCGTTGTTCACGGTGTCAGCGGTGATCTCCAGCGACTCGAGGATCGGCACGCCGGCCCGCAGCAACACCGACAGCGTGCGGGAGAACCGGGTGAGCGCCGCCTTCCGGACGAGCCCGCCGACAACGGGCAGCCGCAGCTTGCACGCGTCGAACCGCTCGCGGCCGGCGTCGGTCTTGATCCACCGCCGCAGCGCGACGAAGCCGATCACCTCGGCACCGATGACGAGCCACCACCAGTTGGTCATCGCGTTCGAAACGTTCACCAGGACGCGCGTCGGAAGCGGCAGCGCGCCACCCAGTTGCTTGTAGAGCTTGGTGAACATCGGCACGACGAACAGCAGCATCGCGGTGACGATGGTGACGACGAGCCCGAACACGACGACCGGGTACGCCATCGCGGAGACGATCTTGCGCCGCAGGGTCACCTGCTTCTCGATGGTGTCGGCCAGCTGCGTCAACACCAGGTCGAGCACGCCCGCGGCTTCGCCGGCCCGCACCATCGAGATGTAGAGCCGGCTGAACGCCTTCGGATGCTTCGCCAGTGCCTGCGAAAGCGACGCGCCCTTCTCGACGTCGGCCCGCACGTCGTCGGCGACCGCGGCCAGCGCCTTGCTCTCGGTCTGCTCGGCGAGGATCGTCAGCGTGCGCAAGAGGGTCAGGCCGGCATTCACCATCGTCGCGAACTGGCGGCTGAACACTGCGATGTCGCGCATCCGCACCCGGTCGCCGACGAACGGGATGTGCAGGTCACGCTCGAAGGTCTGGCCGCTCTTGCGATCGATCGCGATCGGCACATAGCCCATCTGCCGCAGCTTCTCGGCGACCAGCGCGCCGTTGTCGGCTTCGAGCGACCCTTCCACCAGCCGGCCCTGCCGGTCCCTGACCTTGTAGGTGAACGTCGCCGCCATCAGCGCACCACCGCGACATTCGGCCCGGCCAGCCGCTTCAGGTCGTCGGCATTGACGGCCAGCTCGGCGGCGTCGGCCATCGTCACCGCGCCGCTCTGCACCAGCCGCGCCAGCGACTGGTCCATCGTCACCATGCCGTGGCGCGCGCCCGACTGCATCGCCGACCCGAGCTGATGGGTCTTGCCCTCGCGGATCAGCGCTCGCACCGCGGGCGTGCCGACGAGCACCTCGCACGCCAGCGCCCGCCCGCCGGTCGCGGCCGGCACCAGCTGCTGCGTCACGACCGCCTGCAGCGACGCCGCCAGCTGCACCCGCACCTGGGCCTGCTGGTGCGGCGGGAACACGTCGATCATGCGGTCGATCGACTGCGGCGCGTCCTGGGTGTGCAGCGCGCCGAACACCAGGTGGCCGGTCTCGGCCGCGGTCACCGCCATCGAGATCGTCTCGAGGTCACGGAGCTCACCGACGAGCACGACATCGGGGTCCTGCCGGAGCGCGTGGCGCAGCGCGTTGGCGAAGCTGTGGGTGTCCTCGCCGACCTGGCGCTGGTTGACGATGGCTCGCTGGTTGGTGTGCAGGAACTCGATCGGGTCCTCGACGGTGATGATGTGCACCGCACGCGTCGCGTTGACGTGGTCGACCAGCGACGCCAGGGTGGTCGACTTCCCCGATCCCGTCGGCCCGGTCACCAGCACGAGGCCGCGCGGCAGCTCGGCCAGCTGCCCGACGACCGGCGGGAGGCCGAGCTCGGCCAGCGGCCGGATCGCCTTCGGGATGACGCGGAGGACCGCGCCGACGGCGTCGCGCTGGCGGAAGACGTTGACCCGGAAGCGAGCCCGCTCCGCGGTGTGGCTGGTGTCGAGCTCGAGGTCGCGCTCGAACGCCTCGCGCTGGCGGTCGTCGAGCAACTGGTAGACGAGCCGGCGGGTCTCGCCCCGCTCGAGCACGCCGTACTCGGCGAGCGGGCGGAGGCGGCCCTCGACGCGGATGCATGGCGGCGCGCCGACGGTGAGGTGCAGGTCGCTGCCGCCTTCGTCGAGGACCCGATCCAGCAGCTCGTCGATGTCGGCCCGTTCGCCGGTGCCGACGCCGCCGTGCCGCACCGTCGACACCCGCATGGCGGCGCCGAACCGCGGGCGTTCGTCCTCGTCGTCCAGGTCGTGCGGGATGTCGCGGCCGGTGACATACGCGACCGCCTCGATGAGG
Organism: Acidimicrobiales bacterium; assembly: GCA_025463925.1. Lineage (GTDB taxonomy): Bacteria > Actinomycetota > Acidimicrobiia > Acidimicrobiales > AC-14 > RYN-50. The sequence goes on from JAODBK010000052.1 coordinate 7,317, forward strand.
TCCGTGCGCTCCACCAGGCCCGACTCGACGAGCAGCCTCGGCAGCGGGATCCCCTCGGCCTCCTCCTCGAGGATCAGCAGCCGGATGTCGTCGATCGCCACCAGGTCCTTGGCGACCAGGTACTCACCCAACCGCCGCGACGCGGCAGAAGCAGCCATGGGCCGTGGTATCGGCGTTTCAGGCCACGACCCTGAGAATCTCCTCGATCGACGTGTGGCCGGCGCGCACCTGGGCCATCCCGGTCTGGCGGAGCGTCATCATCCCCTGGGCGATGGCCAGCTTCTTGATGTCCTCGGTGTGGGCCCGGTCGACGATCTGGCGCTCGACGTCCTCGCTGACGAGCAGCACCTCGTGCAACGCGAACCGGCCGCGGTACCCGGTGCGCCCGCACGAGGAGCAGCCGACCGCCCGGAAGATCTCGGGCAGCTCGTCGTCGCCCGCCCAGCCGGCCGAGCCGAGCTCGGAGGCCGAGGGGATGTAGGCCTCCTTGCACCGCTCGCACAGCTTGCGGGCCAGCCGTTGGGCGACGATGGCGTCGAGCGCGCTGGCGACGAGGAACGGCTCGACGCCCATCTCGACCAGGCGGGTGGCGGTCGACGCCGCGTCGTTGGTGTGCACCGTCGAGAGCACGAGGTGGCCGGTGAGCGCCGACTCGACCGCGATGACCGCGGTCTCGCGGTCGCGTATCTCGCCGACCAGCACGATGTCGGGGTCCGACCGGAGGATCGACCGCAGTGCCGCGGCGAACGTCAGCCCGGCCTTCACGTTCACCTGCACCTGGTTGACGCCGGGGAGGCGGTACTCGACCGGGTCCTCGACGGTGATGATGTTCTTCGACTCCTCGTTGAGGACGTTGAGGGTTGCGTAGAGCGTCGTCGACTTGCCCGACCCGGTCGGCCCGGTCACGAGGATCGTGCCGTACGGCTTGGTGTACGCCGACCGGAACCGGTCGAGCGCGTCGGGCAGGAACCCGAGGTCGGAGAGGTTGAGCAGCGCGGTCGACTTGTCGAGGATCCGCATGACGACCTTCTCGCCGAAGACCGTCGGCAGCGTGGCCACGCGAAGGTCGACCGCCTTGCCCTGCACCATCGCGGTGATGCGCCCGTCCTGGGGCACGCGCCGCTCGGCGATGTTGAGGTCGGCCATGATCTTCAGCCGGCTGGTGAGACCGGACTGGATGTTCTTGGCCGACCGCATCACCTCGTGCAGCACACCGTCGATGCGGTAGCGCACCCGCACGTCGCGCTCCCCCGGTTCGATGTGGATGTCGCTCGCCCGGTCCTGCACCGCCTGGGTGATCAGCAGGTTGACCAGCTTGACGATGGGCGCGTCCTCGGTGACCTCGCGCACCGACGACAGGTCGTCCTCGGTCTCGAACTCGCCGGCCGCCAGGGCCGACACGCTCTCCACGTCGGCGTCGAGCCGGTGGTAGCGGTCGATGGCTTCGGCGATGCCGGAACGGGTGGCGACGACGGTCCGAACCTCGGCGCCGGTGATGGTGCGGATGTCGTCGACCGCGAACACGTTGGACGGGTCCGCCATCGCGACCACGAGCCGGTCGCCGTCCCACCCGATCGGCAGCGCCTGGTAGCGGCGGGCCAGCGCCGACGGGATCATCCCGGCGGCCGCGGCGTCGGTCGGATAGTCCTCCAGGTCGATGTACTCGAGGCCGATCTGCGCCGCCAGGGTGGCGACGAGGTCGGGCTCGGAGACGATGCCCTCTTCGATGAGGACGCGCCCGAGCGACATCCGGGTGCGCTCGTGCTCGAGGAGCGCGGCGTCGAGCTGCTCCCTGGTGAGCAGTCCTCGCGCCACGAGGAGGGCGCCGAGCTGGTTGGAGTCGGACATGGCTACCTCAGGTATCGGCGGGTCGGGCCCCGCTCGTGAGGGAAGCCGCTACGACCGGACCGAGGAGAGGAACTTGAGGAGGAGGCCGCGGTTGATCGGCTGGCCGTCCTCGTCGGTGAGCGCCTCGGTGAGGGCCATCGCCCGCTCCTCGTCGGTGGGAGCCGCCGCCGCGGCCTCGACCGCCTCGGCCGCCGGGGTGCCGAGCTCGGCCAGCTCGGCCGCCAGCTCGCGCGCCTTCTCGGCGGTGAGGCTGGCGACGGCGGTCGACACGTCGACGTCGGCGGCGACGTCGTAGAGCGCGGCCGCCGCCGACCCCGGACCACTGAGGCGACGGGTGGTGCGCTTGGCCTTGGCGGGCTCGGGAGTGAGGAAGTCGTCGAACTGCTCCGCCTGCCGGTCGGGGGTGAAGTCGAACGGACCACCGGCACCCACCCCGTCGACGACGAGCAGGCCGGCGTCGACCATCGTCTTCACGGCGGCGCACGCGCCGAACTCGCCGAGGCCCAGCTCGTTGGCCACTGCCTCGACGGTGCCGCCGCTGCCGATGGCGACCACGATGCGCCACTGCTCGGCGCTGAGGCCGACCTTGGCCGACGGCGCCCGCGCCGCGAGGGACACCGGGGTGTCGACCGACGGGACGACGGCTTCGATGATCCGCCATTCGTCCAGCCGCGCCTGGGCCTCCATCAGCACCGGCTCGACCGGTTGGCTGGGGCCGTCGGGCACCGACGCGTTGGGGTCGAACACGAACGACCCCTCCTCGAGCCGGAGCAGCTCGAATATCGCGTCGACGAGGTTGGTCGCCCGCGGCGCCTCGGCGTCGACGAGCTCGCCGGCGTTCACCCACACGCGGCCGTCGGACCACGTGCCGCGGACCAGCAGCTCGCCCGCCTTCTTGGTGGATGCCAGCAGCCCGAGGACATCGGGCAGGGGAAACGCGTCCAGTGATCCCTGCAGCGTCACGAATGAACCTCCTCGGAAGGGACCTAGACCTTCTTCGGCAAGTTCGGGAGGAGTCCTGAGGCCTCATTTCGCGCGCCCAGCTCGGACAGCGCGGCCGCCGACATCACCTCCAGCGGCGGGTCCTCGCCGGTCCACAGCCGGAAGGCGTGGGCCGCCTGATGGATCAGCATCCCGAGCCCGTTGACCGCCACCGCGCCGGCGGCCCGCGCCGAATCCACCAGTGGGGTGACCGCCGGGTGGTACACGAGGTCGACGACCAGCTGGCCGGACCCGAGGTGGGCCGGGTCGACCGGCACCGGTGCCGACCGGCGTTGGTCGATGGGCGCGGGCTCGTCGGTGTCGGGCATGCCGATCGGCGTGGCGTTGACGACCAGGTCGGCCTCGCCCGCTTCGGCCGCGGTGCCGACCCGGCCGACCGGCCCGGCCAGCGCGGCCGCGGCTGCGGCCCGGTCGGCAGTGCGGTTGACGACCACCACCTCGGCGGCGCCGGCCTCGGCCAGGGCTCGCACCACGGCGCGCGCCGCGCCACCCGCGCCGATGACGAGGCAGCGACGGCCGGCCGGGTCGAACCCCTCGTCGAGCCGGATGGCGTCGAGGAAGCCGGCCCCGTCGGTGTTGTCGCCGACCAGCGCGCGACCCCGCCGGCTGATCGTGTTCACCGCGCCCAGTGCCTCGGCGGTGGCCGACAGCCGGTCGACCGCGCCGACCACGTCGGCCTTGTGCGGCATGGTGACGTTGAGCCCGGCCAGGTCGAGCGCCCGGACGGCGCCGATCGCGTCCGCCGCCCGGCCCGGCTCCACCTCGAACGCGACGTATGCCCAGTCGAGCCCGAGCGCCCCGAACGCGGCGTTGTGGATCGCCGGTGACAGCGAGTGGCGCACCGGCCAGCCGATCACACCGACCACGCGGGTGGTCGCGGTCGGCCGCCACCCCGCGCCCGCCGTCAGAGCAAGCCCTTCGCCTGCGCCTCGCGGCGGTACCGGTCGAACTCGGCCGCGGTCGTCGCGAACGCGTGGTGGCCGTCGGCGTCGATCAGCACGTAGTAGAGCCAAGGCCCGGCATCGGGCTGCAGCGCGGCCCGCAACGACGCCCGGCCGGGTGACGCGATCGGCGTCGGCGGCAGACCGGGATGCAGGTAGGTGTTGTACGGCGAGTCGATCTTCAGGTCGGCGAACGTGAGCCGGGCCTTCTGCTTGCCGAGCGCGTACTGGATGGTCGCGTCGACCTGCAGGAGCATCGGCTTGCCCAGCCGGTTGAAGATGACCCGCGCCACCTTGGCGCGATCGTCGGGCACCCGGGCCTCGCGCTCGACGAGCGACGCCACGATGACCGCCTGGTACGGCGTGATGTTGTCGGCCCGGGCCAGCGCGTCGATGCCGAGGTCGGCCGTGACCTGGTCGAACGCGCCGACCATGCGGCGCAGCAGCGCCAGCTCGTCGTCCTGCTTGCTGACGAAGTACGTGTCGGGGAACAGCAGGCCTTCGAGGCTCGTCGACCCGGCCGGCTGCAACGCCGACCGCACGGCGCCGCTGCGCGCCAACTCGAGGAACCGGGCGGCCGAGCGACCGGGCAGCGCGCCCACCTGCGCCGCGATCTGCTCGAGGGTGAAGCCCTCCGGGATGGTGACGCGATCGAGGGTCAGCTTCTCGCCCGCCTCGAGCACCTTCACCACGCCACCCATCGACTCGTGGCGGCGGATGGAGTACGTCCCCGCGAGGAAGGGGCCGGCGCTCTGCACCTTCACGTAGATCCGGAAGACGAACGCGTTGGTGATCACCCCGCGCTTCTCGAGGATGTGGGCGATGCGGGTCGTCGACGAGCCCGGCGGGATCACGACGTCGATGCCCGCGCCGGGCCGGCCGGGCGGGTTGACCTGGCGAGCCACCCACACCGCGCCGACGCCCGCGGCCAGCACGAACACCGCGACGACACCGAGCAGGATCACGACCCAGCGCCGTCGCCGCCGCGGCGGCATCGTCTCCGGCGGCGCGGCGTCGATCAGGCCGACGTCAGCCACGGGCGTCCAACCACGACTGCAGCATCACCGCGGCCGCGACCTTGTCGACGACCCGGCGGCGCGCGTCGGCCTTCATCCGCAGCGCCATCAGATCGCGGTCGGCGCTGACGGTGGTGAGCCGCTCGTCCCAGAGCTCGACCGGCACCGGCAGCACCGCGCCCAGCGCTTCGGCCTCGGCCCGCGCCGCCCGGGCGGCCGGCCCGTCGGTGCCGTCGAGCGACAGCGGGAGGCCGACCACGACCCGCTCGGCCTCGTACTCGTCGACCACCGCCCGGATGGCCAGCCGGTCGCGCCCGTCGTCGCCGCTGCGGACGATCACCGTGTGGGGCGACGCCAGCGTGCCGCCGGCGTCACTGACGGCGACGCCGACGCGGCGCGAGCCGAGGTCGAGGCCGACCACCCGCACTACTGCGAGACGCCCGCGGCGCGCCGAGCGGTGTCGAGGGCGGCGTCGAGCTTGGACGGGTCGCGGCCGCCGGCCATGGCCAGGTCCGGGTTCTTGCCACCACCGCCGCCGACCAGCTTGGCGGCGTCGACGATCAGGTCCGATGCCACCAGGCCGCTGTCCCTCGCGACCGCGGCCACGAGCACGACCCCGCCCCCGTCGGGCTCGCCGCCCAGCACCACGGCCCGCACGCCGGGCTGATCGCGCAGGGACACCGCGAGGTCGCGCAGCTCGTCGCGCGTCGTGCCGTCGCGCCGAGCGACGACCACGCCGTCGACGGCCACCGACGCCAGCTCCGACGCCTCGCCGCCGGCCAACTTCCGTCGCAGCGACTTCAGCTCGTCCTCGAGGGCGCGCCGGCTCTCGATCTCGCGCTCGACCCGCGCCACCAACTCGTCGGGCTTCACCCGGAGCAGCGTCGCGGCGCGCGAGAGCGTGTCCTCCTCCTCGCGGACGTGCTCGAGACTGGCGGCGCCGGTGAGCGCCTCGATCCGGCGGAGGTTCGAGCCGATCGAGCCCTCGGACACGATCTTGATCGGCCCGATCATCCCGAGTGCGTTGACGTGGGTGCCGCCACACAGCTCGGTCGAGCGCGAGCCCGACTCGACCACCCGCACGAAGTCGCCGTACTTGTCGCCGAAGAACATCATCGCCCCGAGCCGCTGCGCTTCGTCCATCGACGTCTCGAACGCCCGCACCGGCTCGTTGGCGATCACCCGCTCGTTGGCCAGCTGCTCGACCCGGGCCAGCTCCTCGGCACTGACCGCCGCGTGGTGGCTGAAGTCGAAGCGCAGCCGGTCGGGCCCGACGTAGGAGCCGGCCTGCTTGACGTGGGTGCCGAGCACCTCGCGCAGCGCCCAGTGGAGCAGGTGGGTGCCGGTGTGGTTGCGGCGGATGGCGTCGCGGCGCACCGCGTCGACGGTCGCGGTCGCGTCCTGCCCGGGTTCGATCGACCCGTCGGTCGGCCGGGCCAAGTGGCGGTGCAGGCCGGGCAGCGCGTAGGTGGTGTCGATGACCTCGACCGCGCCGGTGTCGGTGGTGATCGTCCCGGTGTCGCCGATCTGGCCGCCGCCCTCCGCGTAGAACGGCGTGCGGTCGAGGAACACCTCGATGGTGTCGTCGTCGCGCTCGATGACGCCGACGACCTTCGCCTTGCTCTCGAGCTCGGTGTAGCCGGTGAACTCGGTGGGACCAGCCTCGTCCAGCAGGTCGCGGTAGTCGACGTCGCCGCCGGCCGGCACCTTCATCGACGCCGCCTTGGCCCGCGTCCGCTGCTCGGCCATCGACGATTCGAAGCCGGCCATGTCGACGTCGACACCGCGCTCGGCCGCCAGCTCGCGCGTCAGGTCGATCGGGAAACCGAAGGTGTCGTGGAGCTTGAAGGCGGCGTCGCCGGTGACGCGACCGCCGGCCAGCTCGTCCTCGAGCTGGCGCAATCCCGTCCGGATCGTGGCCTGGAAACGATGCTCCTCACGCGCGACGACCTCCTTGACGTGGTCGGCGTTGCGCACCAGGTCCGGGTACCACGGGCCCATCACCTCGACGACCGCGTCGACGACGCGCGGCAGCAGCTCGCGCTCGACGTCGAACCGCGAGTACGCGTGGCGGACGGCGCGGCGGATGATCCGCCGCAGGACGTAGCCGCGGTCCTCGTTCGACGGAACGACACCGTCGTTGATGAGGAACGCCATCGTGCGGGCGTGGTCGGCGATGATCCGCAGGCTGACGTCGGACTCCTCGTCCTCGCCGTAGCGCCGGTGCACCTCGCGGGCGGCGCGGCCGACGATCGGCACGAACAGGTCGGTGTCGAACACGGAGTCGGTGTCCTGCAGGATCGACAGCAATCGCTCGTAGCCCGCGCCGGTGTCGATGTTCTTGCGGGGCAGCTCGGGCAGGCTGCCGTCGGGCTGCCGGTCGTACTGCATGAACACCAGGTTCCAGAACTCGGCGTACCGCTCCTCGTCGCCGCCGCCACCCGGGCCGCCGCTCCGGCCGAACCGCTCACCCCGGTCGTAGTAGAGCTCCGAGGACGGCCCGCACGGGCCGGTCTCGCCCATCTCCCAGAAGTTGTCGGCGCCGAGCCGGTGGATGCGATCGAGCGGGACGCCGACCGTCTCGTGCCAGATCGCCTCGGCCTCGTCGTCGGTCTCGTGGACGGTGACCCAGATGCGGTCGCCCTCCAACCCGAGGACGTCGGTGGAGAGCTCCCAGGCGAGCGGGATCGCCAGCTCCTTGAAGTAGTCGCCGAAGCTGAAGTTGCCGAGCATCTCGAAGAAGGTGAGGTGCCGGGTCGACCGGCCGATGTTCTCGATGTCGTCGTGCTTGCCCTTGACCCGAACGCACTTCTGGATCGACGTGGCCCGCGCGAACGGGGCCGGCTCCTCGCCGAGGAAGTACGGGAGGAACTGGTTCATGCCGGCATTGGTGAACAGCGGCGCGCGCGGATGGTGCGGGATGAGGCCGGACGACGGCACCGCGACGTGGCCGCGCTCGACGAAGAACGTGGTCCAGGCGCGGCGCAGGTCCTCGGCTCGCATCGACGGGCGAGCCTATCGGTCGGGCCTTCGGTGCCGGCGCGGCCACATCGGTCGGTCTCCGAAGCGCCGTTCGTCGGATCGAAATGGCTAGCCGGCGACGGCGAGGCCGGGCAGCGGGCCCGGCCGGGCGATGTGCCAGCCCTGACCGAACTCGACGCCGAGGTCGCACAGGGCGTCGGCCTCCCAACGGCTCTCGACCCCCTCGGCCACGATGACCGCACCGACCTCACCGGCGAACGAGATGAGGGCGGTGGCCAGCGCCTGGCGCACCGGATCGGTGTCGATGCCGCGGGTCAGCGCGATGTCCAGCTTGATGATGTCGGGCCGCAGGCGCAGCACGTGGCGCAGGCTGGCGAACCCGGCGCCGGCGTCGTCGATCGCCAGCCGCACGCCGTCGGCGCGGAGGCCCGACAGGGCGCGGGTCAGGCGCGGGTAGTCGGCGACGGGCGCATGCTCGGTCAGCTCGATGACCAGCCGGTCGTACGACGCCGCCTCGCGGCACGCCGCCGCGAAGGGCGCCGAGGCTGCGGTGTCCGGCGAGACGTTCACCGCCAGGTACGCGCCGGCCGGCAGCTCGTCGACGTGGGCCAGCGCGTTGGACGCGGCCAGCAGCTCGAGCTCGGTGCCGAGGCCGACGGTCGCGGCCTCGCCGAACCAGACGTCGGGCGAACGCCGCGGCTGCGCCGAGAAGCGGGCCAGCGCCTCGTACCCGACGACGCGTCCGTCGCGCAGGTGCGCGATCGGCTGGAACTGGACGTGCGGCGGCTTGTCGGTGAGCACCGACCGGATGCGCTCGGCGACGACGGCCTTCCGGAGGTGGGCGTCGATCTCGTAGCCGAGCGTGCCGGCGACGAACGCCGCCAGCGACACCGACACCGAGTCGTCGCGCCGGGCGAGGACGCTCGCGGCCGTGCTGGAGACGTCACGGGCGCCGGCGAGCACCGCGGCCACGAACTCGGCGAGCTCGCCGAGGCGGGCGAGATCGGACTCACCGAAGGCTGCCAGGCGCGGCGCGACGACGGTGAGCACACCCGCGAACCCAGGCGTGCGGTAGAGCGGGACGCACACCACCGATCCGACGCCGTCGACGCGGGCCAACCGGTCGGTCTCGACCAGCAGGCCGGCGTCGTCGCAGCGAGCCAGCCGGCCCGAGCGCAACGCCTCCCCCGCGATCGTGCCGTGGCGCGACTGGCGCCGGCCGTTGGTGGCCGCCAGCAGGCCGGCGGCGTGGGAGCGCACCAGCCAGGACGCGTCGTCCGCGCCGCACTCGTCGACCGCGGCGCCCCCCGCCATCGGGAAGACGCTCAGCACCTGCTGCACCACGCGCTCCTCGACCCGGTCGGGGTCGAGATCAGCCAGCAGGTCGCGACGGACCCGGGCCATGACCTCCGACGGGAACCGGGGCCGGCCGTTGCCGTTGCCGCCGCTGCGTCGCCCTCCGACCACGCGGCGCTGTTGGACGAGGTCGATCTGGGTCGCCATCCGGGCCGCCTGCCGCGCGTCGAGGCGATCGTCCTCGGCCAGCAACTGCCCGGGATCGACTCCGGTGTCGCGCACTGGCGCCAGTGTAAACCGGACATACCGGCCGTTGTCACTACTTTCCGGGTTTACTTCACCGCGAGCGGCGCGACTCCAGCTCGGCTCGCAGCTCGGCCTCGCGGTCCCGCATGGCCGTTCGGCCCTCGGCGACCGCAGCTTTCAGGTCCTCGCGGAACCGCTCGATCCCCTCGGCGACGTTGCCCGAGACCGTCCCCGGTGAGTAGCGCTCGATCGTCGTCCGCACGAATCGCATGAGCCAGAAGGACGCGCCGAACCCGAGGGCGACGCCGACGGTCAGCCAGAAGAGGCGGCGGAACACGGCAGTTCCCTAGTCGCGGCGCATCCGCCGGACGGCCCGGGCGGTGCCGCTGGCGAAGGCGAGCCCCTTGACGACCGGGTTCGAGAACGTCAGGTAGGCAAGCCGCGACGCCGAGTCCACGGTGACCGAGATCGACTCCACGCTCTCGAGCACGCGGTCGACCCGTTCGAGGTCGTCGTTGGCGTGGCGGACGGTCGTGTGGAGGTCGGCGACCAGCGGGATCGTCTCCTTCTGGAGCTGGTCGACCGCGGCCCGCAGGGATCGCAGGGTGCGCATCATCGACGCGATCCCGAGGAGCACGCCGACGAGGAGGATCCCGCCGACGACCGCCACGACGATGGCGGTGACGTCCTCGCCGGACAGCGACGCCGTCATCTGGCCACCCCAGTTCGCTCCCGCATGAAGCGCGGAGTGTACCGACCCCGCCGCCCCGCGATGCGATCGTGGCTCGGCGCTACGAGCGCTTGGCCTTCTTGCCCTTGGACTTCTTGTGCTTCTTCGCCTTCGGCTGGTTCTTGTCGGCCTCCGGCGGGGCGGCGTCCGGCGCGGGCTCGGCCGTTGCCGCGGGTGGCGCGGCGGCGGCCGCCTTCTTCCTTACGACCGGCGCCTTCTTCTTTCCGACCGGCGCCTTCTTCTTCGCCGTCGGGGCTCGCCTGGCCGGGGCCCGCTTGTCCGGCGCGGCCGCGGGCAGCACGCTGAGCACGCCGGGGCCCGGGACCATCGACGACTCGCCGCCGGTGTCCCAGCGGATCCTCACCATCGACCCGGTCACCGCCATCACGACACCGACTCGCGGCGCGGCCTGCGCGCTCGCCAGCGTCACCCGATCGCCGACCTCGGCCATCCCGCATCTCCTCCCGACCCATCCGTCGGCTCCTAGGTCTAGTGCGCCGAGGAGCGCGTTGTTCCGGCTCGCGAGCCGGTCCGCCGCTCGTCGATGCCAGTCAGTCGTCGCGGTCGTCGGTCGGCGGGTCGCCCCGGAGGTCACGCAGGCGCTCGGCCACCTCGCGCTCGTGGCCGCGATCGGAGGGTCGGTAATAGACGGAACCCGCGACCTCGGGTGGGCGGTAGTCCTGCGGCACCCAGCCGCGCGGGTCGTCGTGGGGGTACTGGTAGCCGACGCCGTGACCGAGCTTCTTCGCGCTCCGGTAGTGGGAGTCGCGCAGATCGGCCGGCACCGCGCCGGCGGCGCGCTCGCGGACGTCGGCCTGGGCGTTCCACAACCCGACCGCCGAGCGGTTGGACTTCGGCGCGGTCGCCAGGTGCACGACCGCCTGCGCCAGGTTCAGCTGCGCCTCCGGCAGGCCGACGAACTCGACCGCCCGCGCCGCGGCGTCGGCGACGAGCAGCGCCATCGGATCGGCCATGCCGACGTCCTCGGACGCCAGGATCACCAGCCGGCGGGCGATGTAGCGCGCGTCCTCGCCCGCCTCGAGCATCCGCGCCAACCAATACAGGCCGGCGTCGGCGTCGGAGCCGCGGATGCTCTTGATGAACGCCGAGACGATGTCGTAGTGCTCGTCGCGCTCGTACCGGATGGCGCGCGCGCTCAACGCCGCCTCGGCGTCTGCGAGGGTCACGCGTCCCGGCTCGGCCCCGCCACGCGACAGCGCGACCGCGACTTCCAGCGCGGTCAGCGCGGCGCGGGCGTCGCCCTCGGCCCGGTCGACGAGGTGGGCGATGGCGTCGTCGGCGGCGGTGGCCGACTCGGCGCGCAGCCCGCGGTCGAGCAGCTCGGCGATGGCCGCGTCGGGCAGCGGCTCGAGGCGGAAGAGCGTCGAGCGCGAGAGCAACGGCGCGTTGACCTCGAAGTACGGGTTCTCGGTCGTCGCGCCGATGAGGGTCAGCAGCCCCTCCTCGACCGATGGCAACAGCGCGTCCTGCTGCGCCTTGTTGAACCGGTGGACCTCGTCGAGGAACAGGATCGTGCCCTGGCCGTGCTCGGCCAGGCGGCGGCGAGCCCGCTCGACCACGTCGCGGACGTCCTTCACGCCGGCGGTCACCGCGCTCATCGGTTCGAACGCGCTGCTCGTCGCGCCGGCGATCAGGCGGGCCAGCGTGGTCTTGCCGGTGCCGGGCGGACCCCAGAGGATCACACTCGACAGCCGGTCGGCCTCGATCAACGCGCGGAGCGGCCGCCCCTTGCCGAGCAGGTGCTCCTGGCCGACGACCTCGTCGAGCGTCGCCGGCCGCAGCCGGGCCGCGAGTGGCGCCTGCCCGGCCAGGCGCTCCTGGAGCGCGGCGCCGAAGAGGTCGTCGCCGGCCTCCTTGGCCGTCAGCCCGCCTGGCCCATCTTGATGACGGCGAAGTTGGCGCCCGTCGGGTCCTGGAGGATCGCGAAGCGCCCGAACGGGATGTCCATCGGCTCCGTCACCGTCGTGGCGCCGAGCTCGCTCGCCTTCGCGACCATGCCGTCGCAGTCCTCGACGACGAAGTAGACGACCCAGTGCGGTGGCACGCCCGCGGGGATGTGCGGGCCGATCTCGAGCATGCCGGCAATGCTGCGGCCGTCCACCTGCCACTCGGTGTACGCCTGCGGCCCTTCACCGTTCTCCTTGACGCCCCATTCGAAGACCTCGGGATAGAAGTGCTTCGCGCCGTGCGGGTCGCGGGTCCACAGCTCGGTCCACCCGAAGGTGTTGGGCTCCCAGATGAGACCGGCACCCGTGTGGGCCTTGGGCTCCCACACCGAGAACACCGCGCCGTCGGGGTCGGTGAAGACCGCCATCCGCCCCACGTCGAGCACATCGAGCGGCTCCATCAGCACGCCGCCACCGTTCGCGATCACGCGAGCGAACGCGGCGTCGGCCTCGATCACGTGGAAGTAGGTGGACCACGCCGGCGGCTGCTGCTCGGACATCAACGGGCCGGCGCCGGCCACGTACTTCCCGCGCAGGGAGAACATCGTGTAGCCACCCGCCTCCGGCTGCGGGGCCCGGTCGGCCTGCCAACCGAACAACGCGGTGTAGAACGCGATGGCCTTGTCGAGGTCGGGCGTCCCGAGGTCGACCCACGAGGGCATGCCCGGCTTGTACTCCGTCATCTCCGGCATGGCCCGACCTTACGTCTTGGGTGGCAGCAACTTGAGGCCGAGCTCGGCAAGCTGCTTCTCGCTGATCGGCGTCGGCGCGCCGGTGAGCGGGTCGGCCCCCGACTGCGTCTTCGGGAAGGCGATGACCTCGCGGATGTTGTCCTCGCCGGCGAGGATGGCGACCAGCCGATCGAGCCCGAACGCGAAGCCGGCGTGCGGCGGGGCGCCGTAGCGGAAGGCGTCAAGCAGGAAGCCGAAGCGCGACTGCGCGTCCTCGGGCGCGATGCCCAGCAGCGAGAAGATGCGTTGCTGCAGCTCGGCCCGGTGGATCCGGACGCTGCCGGAGCCCAGCTCCCAGCCGTTCAGCACCAGGTCGTAGGCCTGCGACCGGACCGACAGCGGATCCGATTCCAGCCGGTCGATGTCCTCGGGGTGCGGCATCGTGAACGGGTGGTGCGCCGGGATCGGCCGCCCGTCGTCACCCACACCTTCGAACAGCGGGAAGTCGACGACCCACAAGAAGTCGTGCGGGCCCTCGCTCACCGGTGGCCGGCCGAGGTCGAGCCGCAGCAGGCCGAGCACCTTGTTGGCCAGGCGACGCTCGCCGGCCACGAACAGCATGAGGTCGCCAGGAGCCGCCCCGAGGGCGCCGACCAGACCGGCGAGCTCGTCGTCGGCGAGGAACTTCGCCACCGGCGACTCGACCGTGCCGCCCTCCCGCACCCGCATCCAGACGAGGCCGGCGGCGCCGAGTGACTTGGCGCGGTCGGTGAGCCGGTCGAGCTCGGATCGCGTCGCGTCACCCCGCCCGGCCACGCGGATGCCCTTGACGGCGCCGGCCTCGGCGAACGCCCGGAACTCGGTGCCGGCGAGCACCTCGCCGACATCGACCAGGTCCATCCCGAAGCGGGTGTCGGGCTTGTCGGTGCCGAAGCGGTCGTCGGCCTCGGCCCACGTCATGCGCGGGATCTCCGCCGGGCGGGTGCCGGTGACCGCTTCGGCGACATCGGCGATGGCGGCGGAGATCGCGGCGAGCACGTCCTCCTGCTCGGCGAACGCCATCTCGGCGTCGAGCTGCATGAACTCGAACTGGCGGTCGGCCCGCAAGTCCTCGTCGCGGAGACAACGCGCGATCTGGAAGTAGCGGTCGGCGCCACCCACCATCAGCAACTGCTTGAACAGCTGCGGCGACTGTGGGAGCGCGTAGAAGTTGCCGGGCGCGAGCCGGGCCGGCACGACGAAGTCGCGCGCCCCCTCGGGCGTCGACGCGATCAGCATCGGGGTCTCGATCTCGACGAACCCCTGCGCCTCCATCGCGCCGCGCAGCGCGCTGTTCACCTTGGCCCGCAATCGGAGGTTGCGCTGCATGCGATCGCGCCGCAGGTCGACGTAGCGGTGCCGGAGCCGCACCGTCTCGTCGGCCTCCGTCCGGTCGGTGACGGGGAACGGCGGTGGCTCGGCGGTGTTGAGGATCTCGACCGTGCAGTCGCCGAGCTCGACCTGCCCGGTGGGCAGCTGCGGGTTCTCGGTCCCGCCGGGGCGGCGGCGGAGCGTCCCGGTGACGCGCACGACGTACTCGCTCCGCAGATCGTGGGCGCCGTCGACGACGCACTGGATGATGCCGGTGTGGTCGCGCACGTCGACGAACGCGAGGTGTTCCCCGTGCTCGCGCCGGCTCGCCACCCAACCGCACACCGACACCTCGCGGCCGACGTCCTCGGCTCGCAGGGCGCCGCAGTAATCAGTCCGCAGCGGCAAGTCGCTTCCTCACGTGTTCGACGATGTCGGCCCGGTCGACCGGCTCGGCCTGGCCCTTCTCCCGCAGCGTCCGGATGGTGATGCCCTCGGCCTCCACCGAGATCGCCAGCGCGGCGCCGGCGCGCTGCGCCGCTTTCAACTGCGCCTTCCACGAGCGGTTGTCGAACGCCCGGTCGGCGGCGACGCCCGCGGCCCGCAGCTCGTGGGTGATGGCCAGCGCGGCGTCGCCGCCGGTGGTGTCGATCACGAAGACGTCGACCGCGGCGTCGGGCGCGCCGAACACGCCCTCGGCGTCGCACGCCAGCAGGATGCGCTCGACGCCGAGTCCGAACCCGATGCCGGGCGTCGGATCGCCGCCCAGGGCCTCGGCCAGCCCGTCGTACCGGCCACCACCGCCGATCCCGTTCTGCGAGGACTCCAGTGCCGCGGCGGCGAACTCGAACGTCGTGCGGGTGTAGTAGTCGAGCCCGCGCACGAGCCGCGGGTCGACGGTGTACGCGATGCCGAGGGCGTCGAGCCCGGCTCTCACGCGCGCGAAGTGCGGGGCGCAGTCCTCGCACAGCATGTCCACCATCCGGGGCGCGCCCTCCGACACCGCCCGGCACTCGGGTCGCTTGCAGTCGAGGATGCGCAGCGGGTTCTCGGCGATTCGCTCGCGGTGCTCGTCGCACAGGTCGCCGCGCCGCGCCGTGAACCACTCGATCAGCGCCTCCCGGTACGCCGGGCGGCAGCGATCGTCGCCGAGGCTGTTGAGGTGCAGGTCGACCTGCGTCAAGCCAATCTCCCGGAACAGCCCGTCGGCCAACGCGATCACCTCGACGTCGATGTCGGCGTCCTCGCTCCCGAGCACCTCGACACCGAGCTGATGGTGCTGACGGTAGCGCCCGGCCTGCGGCCGCTCGTAGCGGAACGACGGCGCCGCGTACCAGGCCTTGAACGGCGTGGGCGGCCGGTGCTGGACGAACGCGCGGACGAGCGACGCGGTGCCTTCGGGACGCAGCGCGATCCGGCGGCCGCCCTTGTCCTCGAAGTCGTACATCTCCTTGCGGACGACGTCGGTGGTCTCGCCGACGCGGCCGAACACCTCGACGTCCTCGAACATCGGGCTCACGACGAGGCCGTACCCGGCGCGCCCGACCTGGGTCGCGAATCGCGCCACGAGGCCGGCCCATCGGGCCGACTCGGGAGGGAGCACGTCACGCGTGCCGACCGGCGCGCGGTACTCGGGCACGGGTCGCGACCCTAGTGCTCGGTGCGCGTTGCGCCGGGTGGATTCACGTCATGGCTCAAGGTGACTAGTCCGCGTGCCGATGGGATGAGAGACCAGGCGAGGGGGACGACATGGGAGCGGTGCAGAGCACCATCGGCCGGCTGCGTCGGAAGGTCTCGACCGGCATGCTGATCGCCGGCACGGCCGTGCTGCTCGGCGCGGTCCTGCTCGGTGACGCCGCGACCATCGCCAGTCCGGACGGCACCAAGCGCGCCTTCCGCGACGCCGTCGGCGCCGGCGGCGCGCCGACCATCCCCGTGCCGGCCGCGAGCGTGCCCCAGCCGCGCTCCGGCCGGCCCGGCTCGCCGGCGGTCGG
>JAODBK010000031.1 GCA_025463925.1 Acidimicrobiales bacterium
GATGGCGCCGGCTCCCATGGGAGCTCGATCACGGGGAGGTCGAACGGCTCGCTCATCGCACTGGTGAGTTTGGAGCACGCACCTGTGAGGAACCTGCGGACCTGCTGGGGGGCAACGCAGAGGTTGCCTACCGCGGGTCGTGGCGATCGAGGTTCCAATGACGCGACGCGCTGAACAACCAGGCGCCGCTGTCGACTGGCGTGAGCGTGAACATGGTGATCACCCGCTGCCCACCCTCCTGGTCGCCGTAGATCACGTCGAGGAGGATGATCTCGCGCGCCTCGATGGCGTCGAGCAGCACGGCCCGGTCGGCGTCGTCGGCGTCCCGGATCGCACCCTGCCAGAAGCCGACGTCGCCGGGCCCGACGTAGAGATCGCGGGACTGCCGGCGGAAGGTGTCGGGGTCGCTGTGGACACGAGTCTCCTCGATGGGCACGACTCGCACGTGCCAGCCGTGGATGATGGCGACGCCGGTGCCGGCGTTGCGCAACGATCCGGCGAGGTAGATGACATCCCCCTCGACGTCGACGACCGCCCGCCCACCCTCCACGCGGGCGAAGTGCCGATCGGCCCACATGATCTTCTGCGGCGGGTCCTCGGTCCGGGACGCGAGCAGCAACGGCCGCAGCCCGGCCATGAGCGAGCGCTCGGCGGCGCGCGCCGCCCGGTTGGCGGACCGCACCGACGCGAACGTGGCCGCCGCCAGCACGAGGGTGCCGCTCGCCGTCGCCAGCGATGCGATGGTCGGCCAGTCGGCCATCGGCGAAGGTTACGACCCTCCAGTCCCTGGTGTCGGGCACGATCGGCATCGCCCGAACGTGACCGATGGTCGGTACGATCGGAGAATGGCGGACACCACCGACTTCACCTGCCCGCGCTGCGCTCGACCGGCGACCGAGCAGTTCTACGGCCCGTGCGGCACCTGCCGGTCCGAGCTGGTCGCGACGATGCGGCGCGAGGGCGAGATCATCGAGGTCGCGGCCTACGAGCCGAAGATGAACGTCGTACCGAATCAGATCGCCACCAAGGAGTGAGCGGGGCGGCCGGCCGGTGACCAAGCACCTCGCCATCGGCTGGTTCCCGGCGGGTGAGCTGGAGAAGGCACTCGCCCTCTGGCCCGACCTCCTCGAGGGCTGGGACGCGAGCGGCTACGCCGAGTACTGCCGCGGTGTTGACCGCCACATCCGCCAGCTCGAGCTGGTGCCGGGCACCGACGTGCTGCTCGCACCCATCGAGGTGAAGCACTACGTCAAGTGGTGCGCTCGCGAGGGACTCGACTCGGCCGCGCCCGCGAGTCGGGCCACGTACGCCATGGACGTCGCCGGGCGGGGCCGGGTGCGCCACTGGCCGCCCGCGCCCGGCAAGCGCTGCTGGTGCGGACGCGACGAGGCATACGAGGTCTGCTGCGGGGCCTGACCGTCTTACGATGCCCGGTCGTGGAATGCGTGCTGGTGTCGCACACGCACTGGGACCGTGAGTGGTACCGCACGTTCCAGGCGTTCCGGGCGAGGTTGGTCGACACCATCGACCGGGTGCTGGAGCTGCTCGACGCCGACCCGGGTTGGAGCTTCGTGCTCGACGGGCAGGCAGCGGTGCTCGAGGACTACGTCGCCGTCCGACCGGGCCGCGCCGACGCGCTGAAGGCGGCCTGCCGGGCGGGCCGCATCGGGATCGGGCCGTGGTACGTCCAGCCCGACTCGCTCCTCCCGTCGGGCGAGAGTCACGTCCGCAACCTGCTCGAAGGTCGGCGGGTGGCGTCGGAGTTCGGCCCGGTGTCGCGCGTCGCCTACACGCCCGACTCGTTCGGCCACCCGGCCCAGTTCCCGCAACTGTTCACCGGCTTCGGCCTCGACGGCTTCGTCTACTGGCGCGGCAACGGCAACGAGATCGACCGGCTCCCCGCGACGTACCGATGGATCGGCCCCGATGGCTCCAGCATGACGGCGTGCCACCTCGGCAAGGGCTACTTCGGTGCTGCCTATCTCCCCGACGACGTCGACGCCGCGGTGGTCCGACTCCGACGGGTCGTCGAAGCCCTTGCCGCGAAGGGCGACGAGCGGGTGCTGCTGATGAACGGCGTCGACCACGCCGGGCCCGATGCCCACACCGCGGCGGTCGCAGAGGCACTCGCGGCAGCGACGGGTTGGAAGGTCGGGCGCGGCCTGCTCGACGACTTCGTCGACGGCCTCGACGTGGTGCCCGACCGGTTCGAGCACCGCGGCGAGCTGATGGGCGCCCGCACCGCGAACCTGCTCCCCGGCGTGTGGTCCTCGCGCCTGCCGCTCAAGTTGCTCGATCGGCGGGCCGAGGCGGCGCTCGTCGGCTGGGCCGAGCCGTGGGTCGCGCTGGGCCGCCGGCTCGGCGCCGGGGACGAGGCGCCCTCGTTGCGAATCGCGTGGCGCGAGCTCCTCGCCAACCAGGCGCACGACTCGATCGGCGGTTGCTCGGCCGAGCAGGTGCACGAGCAGATGCTCGGGCGGTACGCCACCGCGATCGAACTGGCCGAGGAGACCACCGGCCGCGTCCTCGAGCGCCTTGCCGGCCTTCCGACCGATCGGCGCCCACCGTTCAGCGACGAGCTGGACGTGGCGGTGTTCAACCCGTCGCCGTTCGCGCGCACCGACGTGGTGCGCATCCGGCTCGACGGCGTCCCGACGTTCCTCGTCACCGACGACAACGCCGACGTCCATCCGCTGGCGATGGCCAGTCTGATGCGCGCCGGCTTCACCGTCGACGGCCAACCGGCGCGCGTCGTGCCATCCTCCGATCCGAACCGCTTCCGGATCCTGCCCGAGCAGCAGCCCTGGGACGTCGAAGTGATCGTCGGCGACGTGCCGGCGTTCGGGTGGCGGCGGCTCCACCTCGCCCCCGGTGACGCGTCACCCGACACGGTCGACGATGGTCATGAGATCGCAGCCGGCGACGTCAGCGCGGTGGCCGACGAGACCGACGGGACGCTGACGGTGCGGGTCGGTGCCCGCACATGGACCGGCCTCTTGGCGGTCGAGGACGTCGCCGACGTGGGCGACACCTACGACTTCGACCCGGTCGCGGACGACGACCCGGTCACCCGGCCGGCGACGGTGACCATCGAGCGGCGCCGGCACCCGTCCGGCATCGCCGAGCTGGCGGTCACCCGCATGTTCGAGCGGCCGACAGGACGCGTCGAGATTCGCACGACCGTGCGGCTCGCGGCCGGCATCGACCGCATCGACGTGGACGTCGACGTCGACAACCAGGCGCGTGACCACCGACTGCGCCTCCTCTTCCCGACCGGCCGGCCGGTGGACCATTTCCACGCCGCGACGACGTTCGACACCGCACACCGGAGCACCGCGCCGGCCGACGACTCCGGCTGGGTGCACGCCGCGCCCCGCACGTTCCCGCACCAGGGTTGGGTCTCGGCCAACGGCCTGACGGTGGCGGCGCCCGGGCTGCCCGAGGCCGAGGTGACGCCGGACGGCACCATCGCGATCACGGTCGTGCGCGCGGTGGCGTGGCTCGCTCGCCTCACGCTGTCGACGCGGCCGATCCCCGCCGGGCCCGGCCTGCCGACGCCGGGCGCGCAGTGCATCGGCCCGACGCGCGCTCGCATCTCGTTGTTCGCCGGCGATGCCGACCCGGGTGCGGTGCGAGCGGCCGAGCTCGGGTTGCGCGCCGTGCCGGCCGGGCCCGCTCCCCTCCTGCCGCCGGACACGTCGGCGTTCGCACTCGACGGCCCGGTCGTGCTCAGCGCGCTCAAGCCGGCCGCGGTCGGCGACGGGCTGGTCGCGCGGGTGCTGAATCCGACTCATACACCGGCGGCCGCGGTCCTGCGCCTCTCCGGCCCACCGGTGCAGGTGACGGCCGTCCGCGTGGACGAGACACCGAGTGGGTCGGCGGTCGCCGTCGACGACGATGGCATCGCGCTCGACGTGCCGCCCCACGCGCTGCGCTCCGTGCTCGTGCGCTGAACGCGACGGTGTGGGCGGGCCCCGGAGGACCCACCCACACGCGCCACTGGATGACGACGTTGCATTGGATCAGGGGACGGTGGGGACCTGTCCCGCGTTCTCCTGTGCCTCACGCGCCGCGCTCTCGCCGGCCTCGTGGGTCGCGTCCTCGTTGGACTTGAACGTTCCGGGCGAGGGTGCAGCCGCCGTCGAGCTGTTGCTGGTGCCCGACGATGCCGTGGTGGTCGGCGTCGTGTCGGCGACGCTCGGAGCGGCACTGAACACGGTCGCCCCCACTGCTCCGCCGGCGAGCATCGAGCCCGCCATGGCGACTGCGGCGATGCCCCGTCTCGAGATGCCCATGGCATTCACCTCCCTTCGTCTGCTCGCTGTGACCCCCGCGATGAGGGCACCGTCAGGTTGACGGCCCTTGTTGGGAGCGAGCGGGGGAAGCGTTAAGAACCGTCGAAGTTGTCGGCCTCGCGCGCACTCGCGACGAGGCAGTCGTCAGGGCGGCGCTGCCGCCCGGCCGCGGCGCAGTCAGTCGTCTTCGGTCAGCGCGAGGGTGACGTCGACGTTGCCGCGCGTGGCGTTGGAGTACGGGCAGACCTGATGGGCGGCTTCGAGCAGCTTCATCGCCTGCTCGCGGTCGAGCCCGGGGAGCTCGGCCTCGATCGCGGCGGTGATGTTGAACGCGCCGTCGTCCTGCATGCCGAGGCCGATGTGGACCGTGATCGCCGACTCGCTGACGTCGATCTTGTCCCGCGCCGCCACCAGCTTCAGCGCGCTGTGGAAGCAACCGGCGTATCCGGTCGCGAAGAGTTGCTCCGGGTTGGTGCCGCCCCCGGGTCCGCCCATCTCCTTCGGGATCCGGAGCTGCACGTCGAGTACGCCGTCGGACGTGGCCGCCCGGCCCTCTCGTCCACCCCATGCCGTCGCGTCAGCCGTGTAGAGAACGTTCACGCCCGCCACTCTACGAGGACTGGGGCGATATCGACCTGTTCAGGCTCTTGCCCGGTCGCGGCCGCCTCGCCCGGCGAGGCGGGCGATGTTCCGGCTCACCGACCGCGCCGTCTCCCCTCGACCGCCCGTTGACAGAAAGGGCCCGTTACTCGATCGGGACGAGCGGGCGGCCGTCGTCGTCGAGTTGGTGGAGGTACTCGGCGATGCCGTAGCCGGTGCGACCCTCGTACTCCCAACGCGCCAGGCCTTCGTTCACGACGGTCGAGCGGTCGCCCGTGCGGTGCGGCACGCCGTAGACGCGCATGACGTCGCCGTGGAGCTCGTGCTCGCGGCCCTGCTTGTCGAGCGCGGTGACGTGCGACCGCGTGTGCGTCACGCCGTCGTCGGCCAACTCGGACCGGACGCGCCATTCACGGATCGACGTGGCGGCGCCGTCCTTCCAGACCCACCCGCGGTGAAGGTCACCCGCGGGCGTCGCGATGCGGATGCCGCCGAAGTGCACGTCGTCGCCGATGTTGATCGAGAACCAGCGCCACATCTGCGGGCCACCCCAGCGACGCGGACCCCAGGACTTGTCGCGGTTGCCGCGCGCGTCGGCGCCCCACGCGTGCCGCCGCCCGTCGGCCTCGATCCAGCCGGTCCACCGCCCGGCCTGCTCGAGGTGCCCCTTGCCGACCGAGGCCGCGGTCGACGCGCTGGCGCCCGACGGACCCGGCCGGCCCTGCCCGTCGACGCCGACCGCCGGGGTGAGCGCCGAGAAGGTGACGTCCATCGCCAGCTCGATCGGGCCCGACGAGGCGAGGCGGTCGTCGAGGTCGACGACCGCGGCCGCGGGCACCGAGCAGGTGAGGCGCCACTCCTTCAGCGGCGCGAGCCGCTCGTACGTCACGCCGTGCACCGACAGTCCGGTGTCCACCATCTCGCGCTGTTCGCGCACGCCGTGGACCGAGGCGAGCGAGCGGCCGGGCAGCCACACCGACAGGCCGACGTCCATCGTCCCGTCGTTCGGCCGCACACCGATGCGGGTGAACAGCCCGGTGTCGCTCCCGGGGTCGTAGGCGTTGAAGTAGTACGACTCGCTCCACGCCGAGTCCCCTTCGACCGGATGGGCGAAGTCGTGGGACTCGTCCAGGATCGGCACGAGCGAAGGCTACGGCGCGGACGCCGTCACCGTGGTGTGGATCCCACCGCGCACCAGCCAGTCGGTGTGCACGGTGATGCGGCGCGGCCCGACCGCGGCGACGACGTCGTCGAGGATGCGATTGGTGACGTCCTCGTGGAAGGCGCCGTCGTCGCGATAGCTCCACAGGTAGAGCTTGAGCGACTTCAACTCCACGATGGACTCCCCAGGCACGTAGCTGATCGTGACCGTGGCGAAGTCGGGTTGGCCCGTCATCGGGCAGATGCAGGTGAACTCAGGCGTCGAGCAGACCACCTCGTAGTCCCGCCCAGGGTGTGGGTTGGGGACGGCGACGAGGTCGCGGGACGGCCGGCTCGGCATGTCCCTCTGCTTAGCCCGTCTTGCCGAGCATCCTGTTCATCTTGGTGCCGCAGACCGGGCAGGTGCCCTGAGCAGCCTTCCGACCGTTGGCGAGCTCGACCTCACTGCCCTCGAACTCACGCTTCTCACGGCACTTGACGCAGTAGCCCTCGTACTTAGCCATGCCTCAGTCTGACCCCATTCACGCCTGTAGTGCGGGATCCTCCACCACGAGGCCCTCCAGATCGGCCTCGAGGAGCAGGGCGTGCCCAGGCACGCCGACCCGCCGGAGCAGCTCCTCGCCGGCCGCCTGCACCCGCCGGGCGGCCTCGCTGGCGCAGATCCCGAGCAGGCTCGGCCCGGCTCCCGACCAGCAGGAGGCCAGCGCTCCGGCCTCGACCAGGCCGGCCAGGAGGTGGCCCGATTCGGGGAACAGTGGCGCCCGAGCCGCCTGGTGGAGGCGGTCGTCGGTGGCGTGGTGCAGGAGCAGCCGCCGGTCGCCCAGCCCGGCGATCAGCAGCCCCATCCGGCTCAGGTTGTGGGCGGCGTCGGCCAGGGGAACCTGGGCCGGCAGCGCCTGGCGGGCCCGGGCGGTCGGCAGCGGCCGGGACGGCACCAGCGCGACGAACGACAGGCCCGGGTCGAGCGGCAGCCGGACGGCGACGGGATGGCCGCCGATCTCGGTCGCGGCCACGAGGCCGCCGAGCACCGACGCGGCGGCGTTCTCGGGGTGCCCGTCGAGCGCCCCGGCCAGCGCCAGGGGATCCGACGCACCGCAGGCGGCCGCCACCGCGACCGCCAGGGCGGCCGAGGAGCCGAGGCCGCGCCCGACCGGGATCTGCGACCGCACGGTGATGAGCACCCGGTCGTGGCCCAGCACCTGCCGGGCGACGCGGGCCGCCGGATGGCTGGCGTCGACCGCCAGATCCTCGCCCTCGCCCTCGATCCGCATCGTGAGGACCTCGGCCGGCCCGACCTCGACGTCCACGTAGCGGTTGACCGCCAGCGCCAGCGCGTCGAAGCCCGGGCCGAGGTTGGCCGCCGACGCCGGGGCGCGGGCTCGCATGGCGGAAGGCTAGTGGCCGATCCCCATTCACCAAAGTTTCGGTGTCACTTTTTCGGAGACTGCCGGGTCCCATTCGCAGAAGGAACACCAAAGGAGGTTGGCCTTCATGTACCACTTCGCAGTCATCGCATTGCTCGGTCTGGCCGTCTTGAAGGTGGTCGACCTGGTCGAGGACTTCGTCCCCGGCCTCACCAAGCTCCACAGCCTCGTCACGTTCGCACTCGCCATCGGTGCCTGTGTCGCCGCGGACTACTCCGTGTTCCGCGGCTTCGGCATCACGCTCCGGAAGGACTGGATGGGCCTCTGGGGCACCGGCCTCATGGCCGGGTCGATGGCGACCGTGTGGAAGGTGGCGTTCGGTTGGCTGGGCTCCAAGGAGGGCGCTGAGCCCGAGGTGAAGCATCCCAGCCGGCCGCGAATGGCCGCCTGACGAACACCCGTCTATCCCGTCAATGGCGCCGCGAGGAAGCGGCGCCATTGACGCGTTCGGCGCCGGGTTCCAGCCGACTATGACGCGGTGCGTTCCCGCAGGGCGTCGAGCTCTTCGACCGTCATGAGCACGGCACGGGCCTTCGACCCCTCGGACGGCCCGACCACCCCCCGCCGCTCGAGCAGGTCCATCAGGCGGCCGGCCCGGGCGAACCCGACCCGCAGCTTGCGCTGGAGCATCGACGTCGAGCCCAGCTGCGACCGCACGACGAGGTCCATCGCGGTCTCGAGCAGGTCGTCGTCGTCCCCGTCGTCGTAGGCGCCATTGCCGAGGCGGGGATCGTCCTCCCCCTCGACGCCCTCGACGTAACGCGGCCCGTCCAGGCACTGCCGCTTCCAGTGGGCCGCGATCTTGCGGACCTCCTCCTCGGAGATCCACGCGCCCTGCACCCGGCGGGAGACGTTCGACGCCGCCGCGAGGAGCAGCATGTCGCCCTTGCCGACGAGCCGCTCGGCGCCGGGCTGGTCGAGGATGACGCGGCTGTCGGTCTGCGACGTGACCGCGAACGCCAGCCGGCTCGGGATGTTGGCCTTGATCACGCCGGTGATGACGTCGACCGACGGCCGTTGCGTCGCGATCACCAGGTGGATGCCGACGGCGCGGGCCATCTGCGCGATGCGGCAGATGGATTCCTCGACGTCGCGCGCCGCCACCATCATGAGGTCGGACAGCTCGTCGACCACGACGAGGATGAACGGCAGCCGCTGGTACACGGCGTCCGCGCCCGGCTCGGGCTTCAGGTCGCCCCGGTCGTGGGCCGCGTTGTAGCCGGTGATGTCGCGCACGCCGACCTCGGCCAGCAGGTCGTACCGCCGCTCCATCTCGTGCACCGCCCACGCCAACGCGTTGGCCGCCTTCTTCGGGTTGACCACGACCTGGGTCAGCAGGTGCGGCAGGCCGTTGTACTGGCCGAGCTCCACCCGCTTGGGATCGATGAGGATCAGCCGGACCTGCTCGGGCGTCGACCGCATGAGGACCGACGTGATCAGCCCGTTGATGCAGCTCGACTTGCCGGCGCCGGTGGCGCCGGCGATCAGCAGATGGGGCATCTCGGCCAGGTTGGCCATCACCGGCCGCCCGGCGATGTCGCGGCCCAGGCCGATCTCCAGCGGATGGCTCGCCCGGCGGGCGTCCTCGGAGGCGAGGATGTCGCCCATGGGCACCAGCTGGCGCTGCCGGTTGGGGACTTCGACGCCGATGGCCGAACGCCCCGGGATCGGGGCCAGGATGCGCACGTCGCTGGCCGCCATCGCGTAGGCGATGTCCTTGTTCAGGTTCGTCACCTTGGCGACCTTGACGCCGGCGCCCAGCGCCAGCTCGTAGCGCGTGACCGTGGGCCCGACGGTCATCCCGACGAGCTTGGTCTCCACGCCGTGCGCGGCCAACGCCTGCTCGAGCACCCGCCCGCCCTCGGCCACCAGCCGCTCGTCGACCTCCTGGGCCTTGCCGCGCTTGAGCAGGGTGATGGGCGGCAGCGTCCACGACGACGGCGCCGCGCCGGGACCGAGGTCGATGGCCAGTTGCTCGGTGGCCAGTTGCTCGGCCGGCGGCGTTTCCTTCGGCACGTGGATCTCGATGGGCGGCACCGGCTCGTCGATGGCGGCGTCGCCAGCCTCGTCGGGTTCCGGCTCGCCCTCCGGCTCCGGCTCGGGCTCGGCGGCGAGCTCGGCCGGCCGGCGGCCGCGGGTGGGCGGCTCGAGGACTTCGGCATCGTCGTCGTCGTGCGGATCGCCGAGCCGGGCCAGCCACAGGACGAGTGCCTTGCCGGCGAGCGCGACGGGCCGCAGCACCACGCCGACGTACCCAACGGCGTCGCGCACCGTCGTCGCGGTCGCGACCAGGATCGCGACCGCGGCGACCAGCACGAGGATCACGGCGGCGCCGATCGATCCGACGACCGCCTTCAGCGGCTGACCGGCGGCGAAGCCGACCGCGCCCCCCGCGCCGGCGAGGTCGTGCCGAGGCGCACCCTCGAGAAGGTGCAGCAGGCCGGCGATGGCGACGACCGAGACCGCGGTGCCGACCACGGCCCGCGCCCGCACCGGCCGGGCCTTGCCGAGGACGAGGCCGAGCCCGGCGCCGACCAGTGCCGGCGGCAGGACGTGGCGCCCGACGCCGAAGACGTCGCCGGCGGCCCGGCTGATGACGTCGCCCGCCGGGCCGAGCATCCCGAACCACATGCCGAGCGCGCTCAGCGCGCCGGCGCCGATCAGGCCCACGCCCCAGGCGTCATGGGCGTGGGGACCGAACCAGCCGCCCTTTCGTCGGGCCTTCCTGGCCGCGGGCTTCGAACGGGAACGCGTGCGCGTCGTGGCCACAGTGGCAACAACGGTAACAGCAGCCACATCGGCAACCGGCGACTAATTGCCAGGATGGCGCGAAGATCTGTGGCATGACACTCGCAGCCGCTGAAGCGCTCGAGCCGCTGTTCGCAGTCATCCTCGGCCCCGACATCCCAGTCGCGGTCGAGTTCTGGGACAGCTCGCGCCTCGGGCCCACCGACTCCCCGGCGCGCATCATCGTGCGATCGCCCGACGCCCTGCGCCGCATCCTCTACGCACCCAACGAGATCGGGTTCGCCCGCGCCTACGTGTGCGGCGACGCCGACATCGAAGGCGACATGTTCGCGGCGGCGCGGCTGATGGCCGACGTCGCGCCCGACGACCTGCGGATCGGTTTCAAGCCGCTGATGTCGACGGTGCGGGCCGCGATCAAGCTCGGCGTCATCGGCCGGCCGCTGCCGCCACCGCCGGAGGAAGCGCGGCTGCGCGGCCGCACGCACTCGAAGCGGCGTGACGCGTCGGCGGTGAGCCATCACTACGACGTGTCGAACGACTTCTACCGCCTCTTCCTCGGGTCGACGATGACGTACTCGTGTGCCCGGTTCGTGCACCCCGACGACGACCTCGACACCGCGCAGATCGCGAAGTACGACCTCATCTGCAAGAAGCTCGGCCTCGAGCGAGGCATGCGCCTGCTCGACGTCGGCTGCGGGTGGGGCGGCATGGTGATGCACGCGGCCCGCACGTACGGCGTCGAAGCCGTCGGCATCACGATCGCCCGGCAGCAGTACGAGCTGGCGTCGAAGCGGGTGGCCGAGGCCGGCTTGGCCGGCCAGGTCGAGATCCGGTTGCTGGACTATCGCGACCTGCGCGGCGAGACGTTCGACGCCATCTCGTCGATCGGCATGTTCGAGCACGTCGGCATCGACCGCATGACCGAGTACTTCACAGTCCTGCACGCCGCGCTGCGCGAGCGCGGTCGCCTGCTCAACCACGCCATCTCGACGCCCAATGGTTCGCGTTACAGCGGACGCTCGTTCATCGCCCGCTACGTGTTCCCCGACGGCGAGCTGCAAGACGTCGGCGCGGTCGTGAAGGCGATGCAGGACGGCGGCTTCGAGGTCCGCGACGTCGAGAGCCTCCGCGAGCACTACGCCCGCACGTTGCGGCAGTGGGTCGCCAACCTCGAGGCCAACTGGGACGAGGCGGTCCGCATCGTCGGCGAACGCCGGGCCCGCGTGTGGCGGCTCTACATGAGCGGCTCGGCCGTGAGCTTCGAGAACAACGACGTCGCGATCCACCAGGCCCTCGGCGTGAAGACGGCGGCCGACGGCACCAGCGGCATGCCGGCCACCCGCGCCTGGTAGTGCCGCCCATCACGGACCCGGCCGAGCTCGGGACCATCGTCGGCGTGTGGGCCCACCCGGACGACGAGGCCTACCTGACCGGCGGCATCATGGCCGCGGCCGTCGCCAACGGGCAGCGGGTCGTGTGCATCACGGCGACGCGCGGCGAGCTCGGCGTCACCGACGAGACGCGATGGCCGGCCCACCAGCTCGCCGAGATCCGCACCGCCGAGCTGGACGCGTGCCTCGACGCGCTCGGCGTCACCGAGCACCTCTGGCTCGACCTGCCCGACGGCGGGTGCGCCGACATCGCCGACGACGACGGGGTCGCACGGCTCGCCGACCTGTTCGCCGACGTGCAGCCGGACACGATCATCACGTTCGACGCCACCGGCCAGACGGGCCACCCCGACCACATGGCGGTCAGCCGGTGGGCGACGGCCGCGGGTCGCAAGGCGGCGCCCGGCGCGCGCATCCTGCACGCCACCAAGACGCCGGCATGGAACGCCGATTTCTTCGCCGAGATCGACGCGAGCGTGGTGATGATGGTGGATGGCATGCTCCCCGCGGAGACCGACCCGTCTGATCTGGCGGTGCACGTCACGCTCGACGAGCGCGCGCTGGCGCAGAAGATGCGGGCGCTGCGCTGTCAGGTCAGCCAGATCGACCCGCTCATCGAGCAGTTCGGCGAGCCGATGATGCGCCAACTCAACCGCGAGGAGTTCTTCATCGACGCCCCCTGAGGTGTCAGGCCTCCATGACGACCGGGACGATCATCGGGCGGCGCCGGGTGCGCTCGTTGACGAACTGGCCGACCGCCCGGCGGACGTGGCGTTTCAGCGTCTCGATGTCGATGGCGCCCTCGTCGGCTGCCTTCTCCAGACTCTCGATCACGCGCTGGCGCGCCTCCTCGAGCAGCGCCTCGGCCTCGGGCGCGTGCACCCAGCCGCGCGTGATGATCTCCGGCCCGGTGAGGACCTCGCCCGACTTGGCGTCGACGGTCACGACCACGACCACCACACCCTCCTCGGCCAGCACGCGGCGGTCGCGCAGCACGCCGTGCCCGACGTCGCCGACGATGCCGTCGACGTAGAGGTAGCCCGCCGGCACGGAGTCGACGAAGTCGATGCCACTGTCGGTGAGCTCGATGACGTCGCCGTCCTCGGCCAGCAGCACGTTGGCGTCGGGCACACCCATCTCCAGCGCCAGCCGGCTGTGGTGCGTGAGATGACGGAACTCGCCGTGCACCGGCACGAAGTAGTCGGGCTTGGCGATCGCGAGCAGCGTCTTCAGCTCGCCTTGCATGGCGTGCCCGGTGACGTGCACCGGCGCGATGCCCGCGTGCACCACCTCGGCGCCCAGCCGGTAGAGCCCGTCGATGACCTTGTTCACGGTGTACTCGTTGCCCGGGATGGCGTGGGCGCTGATGATCACGACGTCGCCTTCGATGACGCGCAGCCACTTGTTGTCGCCGGATGCCATCAGCGCCAGCGCCGACATCGGCTCACCCTGCGAGCCGGTCGAGATGATGCACACGTCGGCCGGGTCGAGGTCGCCGACCTTGTCGATGTCCACCAGCGCACTGTCGGGGATCGAGAGCAGCCCCATCTCCCGGGCGATCTGCACGTTCTTGCCCATCGAGCGACCGAGCGTCGCCACCGTGCGGCCGCTCGCCACCGCGGCGTCGGCGATCTGTTGGATCCGGTGGATGTGGCTGGCGAAGCACGCCGCGATCACGCGTCGCCCCTCGTACCGGCTGAACAGGTCGCGCATCACCTCGCCGACCGTCCGCTCGCTCGGCGTGTAGCCCGGCTCCTCGGCGTTGGTGGAGTCGGAGAGCAGGAGGCGGATGCCGTGCTCCTTGGAGATCGCACCGATGCGCGCCAGGTCGGTGGTGCGGCCGTCGACCGGCGTGAGGTCGAGCTTGAAGTCGCCGGAGTGGAGGATCACGCCCTGCGGCGTGTGGAACGCGGTCGCGAACCCGTGGGGCACCGAGTGCGTGACCGGGATGAACTCGCAGTCGAACGGGCCGATCTTGCGGCGCTCGCCGTCCTTGACGGGGATCAGCTCGGTGCGGCCGAGGAGCCCGGCCTCCTCGATGCGGTTGCGGGCCAGGCCGAGGGTGAGCGCCGACCCGTAGATCGGGAACGAGAGGTCACGCAGGAGGAACGCCAGCCCGCCGGCGTGGTCCTCGTGGCCGTGGGTCAGCAGGCAGCCCTCGACGCGGTCGCCGTGCTCGTGCAGCCACGTGAAGTCGGGCAGCACCAGGTCCACGCCGAGCATGTCGGCTTCCGGGAACATGATCCCGCAGTCCAGCAACAGCAGCCGGCCGTCCTGCTCGAACACCGCGCAGTTGCGACCGATCTCGCCGAGGCCGCCGAGGAAGGTGATGCGGACCGGGCTAGCCACGGAGCCCGTTCAGCACCTCGCGCGCCCGATCCTCGAGTCCGGCCGGCGCGTCGCCCATCGGGAGACGACACTGTCCCACCGCGTGGCCCATCACCCGCATCATCGCCTTGGCCGGCAACGGATTCGGCGCGGCGTCGCCGGTCTCGAAGTCGTAGCTCGGCAGCAGCTTGGCGTTCACGTCGCGAGCATGGTCGACGTCGCCCTTCCGGTACGACGCGATCAGCTCGGCCATCTCGGCCGCGCACCAATGGGTGGCGACGCCCACGACGCCGACCGCGCCGACCGACAGCAGCGGGAGCGTCTGGTCGTCGTTGCCGCTGTAGATCTCGAACGACGACGGCGCGTCGGCCGCGAGCCGAGCCGACGCCGACACGTCGGCGGCGGCGTCCTTGGCCCCGACGACGTTGGTGACGTCGCGGGCCAGCCCCACGAAGACGTCATGCGCGATCTTGCGGCCGCTCCGGATCGGGATGTCGTAGATCAGCATCGGCAGCTCGGTTGCCGCGGCGACCGCCCGGAAGTGGGCGTCGAGGCCGGCCTGGGACGGGCGGTTGTAGTACGGCGTCACCACGAGCACGCCGGCGACGCCGGTCGCGGCCGCCTGTCGAGTGAGCTCGACCGAGTGCGCGGTGTCGTTGCTCCCGGTCGCGGCGATGACCGGCACCGGCACCGCTCCGGCAACCACGCCGAACAGGTCGAGCTTCTCGCGGTCGGTGAGCGTCGATCCCTCGCCCGTGGATCCAGCCACGACGAGACCGTCGTTGCCCTGCTCCACCAGCCAGCGCGCCAACGCCGCGGCGGCGTCGAGGTCGAGCGCGCCGTCGCTGTCGAACGGCGTGACCATCGCGGTCATCACTTCGCCAAACCGGGCCATCCCCGCAGGCTACTTGCCGGGCCGCGGGGTGCCCGCGCGGAATTGACCGCTACGCGGGGAGCGGCTGGTCGAGCTGCATGCGCTCGTACTCGGCGCCGGTGTCCTCCCAGTCCTCGTACTCGAGCACACCGAGCTCGCCGAACTTGCGGCGCAGCCAGCCGCCGCCGGCGTCGAGCAGCCCGAGCTTCTTGAGGTTGGGGACGATCTTGGAGAACAGCACCTTGCGGAACTCGAGTTGGATGGGGTTGCGAAGCATGATCTCGGTGCACTCCCGCACCGGCATGCCGAGCGTCTCCCAGACCTCCTGCTGCAAGAACCGGTCGCGCATCCGCAAGGCCGCCTCGTAACAGAACTCCTGGCGCTCTCGGATCTCGTGCTCGTCCATGTCGCGGTAGGCCTCTTGCAGCGACAGCACGCCGAAGGCGACGTGCCGGGCCTCGTCGGCCATCACGTACCGGGTGATCTGCTTGAGCAACGGATCGGGGCTCATCTGGTACTGGAACCCGAACGCCGCCAGGGCCAGGCCCTCGATCATGATCTGCATGCCGAGGTACGTCATGTCCCAGCGGGCGTCGGCGAGCACGTCGTCGAGCAGGCTGCGGAGGTGGATGTTGATCGGGAACTGCCACTCCACCTTGTCGGTGAGGTACTTGCTGAACACCTCGACGTGGCGGGCCTCGTCCATCACCTGGGTGGCGGCGTAGTACTTGGCGTCGATCCACGGCACCGACTCGACGATCTTCGCGGTGCAGATCAGCGCGCCCTGCTCGCCGTGCATGAACTGGCTGAGGGTCCACGCCAGCCCGGCGTGACCCATGGTCGCCCGCTCCTCGTCGTTCAGCTTGCCGAAGGGTCCCTCGTCGGTCGCTCCGAGGATGGCGAACGGGTTGCCCGGGTCACGCGCCATGTCGATCTGGCCGCCGATCGACCAGTCGATGTCGGTCTCGGCGTTCCACATCGCGCCCTTGGCCTTCTCGTACAGCTTGTTCAGCGCGGCCCGCTGACCCTTGTCGTAGTCCCACGTGAAGACGGCGTCGCCCGCCGACAGTGCCGCGTGGACCGTCTCCCGCTTCTCGGCGTCGCTGACCGTCTGGGCCAGCTCCTCGATCGAGCCCGACTGGATCTGCCCCGTGGTCATGGCAAAAGCCTACGACTACGCCGAGCGCTGGTCCGCGTCGGTGAGCGCGAAGGCGTCGTACTCGGAACCGGTGTCCTCCCAGTTCTCGAAGGCGATCACGCCGAGCTCGGTGAACTTCTCGCGCAGCCAGCCGTCGCCGGCGTCGATGAGCCCGAGCTTCTTGCAGTTGGGGACGATCTTCGAGAACAGCATCTGCTGGAAGAGCATGCGGTCGGGCGCCTGCATCACCAGCTGGACCGCTTCCTTGACGTCCACGCCCATCCGGTCCCAGACCTCCTGCTGGAGGAACCGGTCGCGCATGCGCACCGCGGCTTCGAACGCGAATTCCTGGCGCTCGCGCAGCTCGGCGTTGGTGAGCTCCTGGTAGTACTCCTGCAGCGAGAGCACACCGAAGGCCACGTGGCGGGCCTCGTCGCTCATCACGTAGCGCAACAGCTGCTTGAGCAGTGGCTCGGTGGTCAGCTGGTGGATGAAGCCGAACGCGGCCAATGCCAGACCCTCCACCATGATCTGCATGCCGAGGTACGTCATGTCCCAGCGACTGTCGCGGATGATGTCGTCGAGCAGCAGTCGGAGGTGGGCGTTGATCGGGTAGTGGCCCGAGAGCTTGGTGTCGAGGTACTTGGCGAACACCTCGACGTGGCGGGCCTCGTCCATCACCTGGGTCGCGGCGTAGTACTTGGCGTCGATCCACGGCACCGACTCGACGATCTTCGCGGTGCAGATCAGCGCGCCCTGCTCGCCATGCATGAACTGGCTGAGGGTCCAGTTCTGGCTCTCGATGCCGAGTTGGACCCACTCCTTCTCGTCCCACTTGGCGAACGGCGTGCCGGTGAGGTCCATGCCGACCGCGAAGCCGCCGAACTGGTTGGCGTTGGCCATGACGACCGCGCTCTGGTCGACCTCGGTCTCCCACGGCAGGTCGGTCTCGGCGTTCCACTGTGACCGCTTGGCCTTCTCGTACAGCTTGTTGAGCGCGGTTCGGTGGCCCTTGTCGTAGTCCCACGTGAAGATGGCGTCGGCGTGTTGATCCACGGCGTGCGCGATCGCGTCGACGTCGGTGTTGGTGATCGACAGGATCGCTTCGAGATCATTGATGTCGGTGCGACCGATGATGTCTTCAGTTGTCGACACGGAGTTGCTCCCCTCGGAGGAATGGCGTGAGCCCGGGAAGGA
Source organism: Acidimicrobiales bacterium (assembly GCA_025463925.1). GTDB lineage: Bacteria > Actinomycetota > Acidimicrobiia > Acidimicrobiales > AC-14 > RYN-50. The sequence continues at coordinate 17,157 of JAODBK010000031.1, forward strand.
CGTGGGCCCGCACCAGACGGCGGATGGACTCGGGATCGGTGAGGTCGAAGCCGGCGGACGGCGCGACGAGATAGGACACGACGATGCGGGCCAGCCAGTCGCCGGCCCGCGCCGCTTGGCCGTCGCCGACATGGGGCGCGAGGTGCGGGGCCGCGAGTTCGCTCGCCGCCGCCAGCAACAGGTCCATCTGGCGGAAGGCGATCATCGGCAGGATCAGCTCGGGCTCGTACGCCAGCAGGAACTGCAGGGCCTCGTGCTCGGCAAGGTGCCGGGCGGCGAACCCGACGCCGGTGACGAGCACGTCCTCGACGTCGCCGGTGCCGGCGAGGGCGTCGGTCAAGCCGTCGGCGAAACGGGCCGTCTCGTGGACCACGACCGCATCGAGCAGCCGGTCCTTGCCCCCGGGGAACAGCCGGTAGACGGTGGCCCGGCTGCATCCGGCCTCGGTGGCCACGTCGTCGAGGGTCGTCTTGCCGACGCCGAAGCGGGCGATGCAGCGGAGGGTCGCGTCGACAACTCTCCGTTCGGCAACCGAGGGTTCGGCAACCGAGGGCTCGGCGATCGAGGCTTCGGCGGTGCGATCGGCGGTGTCGATGGCGACCATCTTTTGAGACAATAAGCCGGAAAATGTCTCATGGTCAATCCGGTCTCACCGTGTCAGCGGTCACACCTGACCGAGGATCCCGGCGAGCAGCTCGGTCCGGACGAGCTCCTTGACCTGGTCGGGATCGGTGAGATCCCATCGCCCCTGGGCCGCGATGTGGGAGAGCACCATGCGGGCCACGTAGTCGGCCGCCGCGGGGACGTCGACGCCCGGGGCCAGTTGCTCGCGCTCGAGGTACGGCACGAGGAAGGCGGCGATGAACGCGAGCGTCCGCTGGCTCTCGACGGTGAGCTGGGGCAGCAGCCGGCCGGGCTCGGTCTGCAGGATCTTCTGGAGGACGTCATGGTCCTCCACCGCTCGATGAGCGAACAGCAGCGCCTGTTCGAGGAGGCTGGCGAAGTCCGGTGCACCGGCGACCGCCTCGGCCAGCCGGCCGAAGAACCGCCCGGTCTCCCACGCGATCACCTCGCGGACGAGCTGGTCCTTGCCGCCGGGGAACGTGCGGTAGACGGTGGCGCGCGACAGGCGGGCGGCGCGGGCCACGTCGTCGACGGTCGTCTTGCCGATGCCGTAGCGCGCCACGCACGCGTACGTCGCCTCGAGGACGCGCTCGCGCACGGTGAGGTCGGTCGGCATCGTCCGGAGGGTACGGCGCGCGAGCCTGTCACCGTGGAACGGGCCACTGTCGCGATCTACGAGCGGGAGGCCGCGGCGTACCGCGACCGCCGGCCGCCGAAGCACCTCCCGCGCGCCGCGACCTTCTCGCGCCGGCGCCTGAAGGGCCGGCCGGTCGTGGACCTCGGCTGCGGCCCGGGGAGCTACGCCGCGCACCTCCCCCACCCGCTCGTGGCGCTCGACGCCGCGGCCGCGATGCTCGACCTGGCCCACGACGCCGATCCGCGTGCCTTGCGGGTGCGGGCCGACGTCGAAGCGCTCCCGTTCGCCGACCGCGCCCTCGGCGGCGCGTGGGCCCGGCACTCCTACCTCCACGTGCGACGCAACCGGATGCCGATGGCGTTGGCCGATCTGCACTGGGCGCTGGCACCCGGCGCGCCGCTGATGCTGTCGGTCGCCGCGGGTGACGCCGAGGGCTCGCGGCCCGACGACGACTTCCCCGGGCGCTTCTTCTGCTGCTGGCGCGCCGACCAGCTGCGCGACGTCGTCACCGGCGCGGGCTTCGACGTGGGGCGGGTCGACGACACCGGCGAGTCCTTGTTCCTCGGCGCGACGCGCGCCCGCTCGTTGCCCGACACCGTCGGGCCCGGCATGCGGCTCCTGCTGTGCGGCCTCAACCCGAGCGAGGTCGCGGCCGATGCCGGGTTCGGGTTCGCCGGCGCGACCAACCGGTTCTGGGCCGCCGCGGTCGAAGCCGGCGTCGTCACCCACACGCGCGACCCGCGTCGCGCGCTGCTCGACGATCGCGTCGGCATGACCGACCTGGTGAAGCGGGCCACGCCGCGGGCCGCCGAGATCCAAGCGAAGGAGTACCGCGCCGGCGCGGCGCGCGTGCAACGGCTGGTCGCCTGGCTGCGGCCGGCCGCGGTCTGCTTCGTCGGCCTCGACGGCTGGCGGACCGCCGTCGACGCCAAGGCCCGAGCCGGCTGGCAACCCGGCGGGTTCGGCGGCGCGCCGGCCTACGTCATGCCGTCGACCAGCGGGCTCAACGCCCGCACGTCGAGGAGTGAGCTGGTCGAGCATCTCCGAACCGCCGTCGACGGGGAAGGATCACCGGCATGACACGGGTGCTGATCGCGACGGATGGGTCCGACCTGGCCATCGAGGCGGCCCGCCGCGCCGGCTCGCTGCTGGCCGACTTCGACGCCACCGTGCTCGGCGTGGTCCCGCCGCCCCTCGTCGCGCCCGGCACCGCGGTCGCCGGCATCGAGGGCGTCGCCCTGCCAGTCACGAGTCCCGAGACGATCGCCGAGCTCGAGCAGACGGCGACCGAGGCGATCGAGCGCGGGATCGAGCAGACCATCGCCGCGCTCGGCCGCCCGGCGACCAAGCTGGTCGCGCACGGCGATCCCGCAGCCGAGATCTGCCGCGTCGCCGAGGAGGGCCGGTACGACCTGATCGTGATCGGCTCGCACGGGTCGGGCTTCCTCAAGCGAGTCCTGCTCGGCTCGGTGAGCCATCACGTCCTGCACCACGCGCCCTGCCCGGTGCTGATGGTGCGAGCTGCGACCGGCTGACCGGCGCGCCTGCTAGAGCTGGCTCGGTGGCACCGCGGACTGCGTGACCACCGTCGACGAGACGATCCGCCAGGCGCCGGACTGGTAGCGGATCACCTCGTGGACCCACTGCGGGCCGGATGCGGTGTCGCGGCCCGACCACCCGTCGAGCTGGCCGTTCGCCACCCGCGCCGCGCCGTGCGCGAGGTCGCGGTGGGCGACCACCGACTTCGAACCATCGACGACGTCGACCTGCAACAGCTGCTGCGTCCCGACGACGCCGAACCCGAACGCGATGTCATCGAAGCCGTCGCCGCTGATGTCGGCGACGCGAGCCTTCATGTGGTCGTAGCGACCGCCGTTCGGGCCCGCCGCAGTCAGCACCTCGCGCCACGTCGGGCCGCTGTCATGGGCCCACACGCTGGCCCGGAGGTCGGCGCCGCCGGGACCGGTCTCGATCATCCACACCAGGTCGCCGCCGACGGCATGGGCCGCGCCGCAGTCGGCCGTCCAGCCGGGCTCGGCCAACGTGGCGCACCCGGGGCCCATCGCGCGGGTGACCGTCGTCGTCGGCGGGTGCAGCACCGCGCCGGCGGCCGAGACCACTGGCGCCGGCGGCGACGTCGTGGTGGTGGTGGTGGCCGACGCGATCGCCGGCGCCGTCGTGGTCGCGTCGACCGGCAACACCGGCACCGTGGTCGGCACGTCGCCGATCACGGTCGACGTGGTCGTGTCGCCCGGCGCGGTCGTCCCGGCGCTCGCGATCTTGGCGGGCTGGCTCGGGCCGCCGCCGTTGGCGACGACGACGACGGCGAGGATCAGTGCGACCACGCCGGTCATCGAGGCCAACCCGATGAGCACGCCGCGCTGGCGCCGATCCACGAGAGGTGAGGGTACCCAGCACGACGCCGCGCATTGGCGCGCTCACGGGAGTTTGCAACCGCTAGCTGCCGGGCAGGACCGGCACATGCGTATCGGAACCGTTGAGACCAATCATCTGAAGGGCCTGTTCGACAAGGGCGCAGGCCTGGCGAAGGAAGCGATCGGCACGTTCGTCAACAACGACCGCCTGGTGAAGGAAGGCGAGGCCCAGCAGGCTCGGGCCGCCGAGGAGCTGAAGGCGCTCCGCAAGGAGGCCGAGGCCCAGGCCAAGGAGCTGAAGGCCGACGCCCTCGAGGGCAAGCAGCGCGCCGCCCAGGCGACGAAGGAGCAGAAGGCCAGCTGATGCGATGAAGGCGAGGCGAGAAACCGGCGACAATTCCCGGTTTCTCGCCTCGGCTCGCGTCAGGCGGTCGGCAACTGGTAGCCCTCGAAGCGGTCGCGCAAGGTCTTCTTCGAGAACTTGCCGACGCTCGTCTTCGGGACCTCGTCGATGAAGGCGACGTCGTCCGGCAGCCACCACTTGGCGACTCGGGGCCGCAGGAAGTCGAGCACCTCGTCGGCGGTCAACGTCTCGCCGGGCTTCACGACGACGCACGCCAGCGGCCGCTCGACCCACTGCTCGTGCGGGACGGCGATGACCGCGGCCTCGGCGATCTTGGGGTGCGCCATGAGCTCGTTCTCGAGCTCGACCGAGCTGATCCACTCGCCGCCCGACTTGATGACGTCCTTGGTGCGGTCGACCAGGCGGATGTAGCCGGCGGGGCTGATGGCGGCGACGTCGCCCGTCCGCAGCCACCCGTCCTTGGTGAACGACTCACCCGACCGCGGGTCGTTGTAGTACGTCGACGCGATCCACGGCCCGCGGCACTGCAGCTCGCCCGACGACTCGCCGTCCCACGGCAGCTCGTCGATGGTGTCGGGCGCGACGATCCGCACGTCGACCAGCGGAACCGCCACCCCGGCCGTCGCCCGGATGTCGGCCAGCTCCTCCTCGGGACGGTCGGCGAGCGTCGACCTGATCCGGCACACCGACGCGACCGGGCTGGTCTCGGTCATCCCCCACGCCTGCAGCAACGGCATGCCGGTGGCGGCGCGGAAGCCCTCCGACAGCGCCCTCGGCACCGCCGACCCACCGCAGGGGATCGCCCGCAGCGACGAGACGTCGCGCCCTGCGAGCAACGGCAGCACACCCATCCAGATCGTCGGCACACCGGCCGCGACGGTGACGCGCTCGCGCTCGATCAGGTCGACGAGGGCCGGCGGCGACAGGTCCGGGCCCGGGAAGACGAGGCTCGCGCCGGCCAGCACCGCGGCGTGGGCGAGCCCCCACGCGTTGGCGTGGAACATCGGCACGACCGGGAGGATGACGTCGCGCTCACCGACGCCGATGGTGTCGGCGAACATGACGGCGGTCGAGTGCAGCACCGTCGAGCGGTGGGAGTACACGACTCCCCTGGGGTTGCCGGTGGTGCCGCTCGTGTAACACATCGCCGCGGCCGCGTTCTCGTCGTCGATGGCGAACTCGACGGGCGCGGCCGCCGCCAGCAGCTCCTCGTAGTGGAGGATGCGCGGGTCGTCGGGGATCTCGCCCTTGCCGTCGTCCATCACGATGACGTGACGGACGGTGTCGAAGGTGTCGACCAGCGGCCACAGCAACCCGAGCAGCGATCGATCGGCGAAGACGACCTCGTCCTCGGCATGGTTCGCGATGTAGGTGAGCTGGTCGGCGAACAGGCGGATGTTCAGCGTGTGCAGCACCCGGCCGGTGCACGGGATGGCGAAGTACAGCTCGAGGTGGCGAGCGGTGTTCCACCCGAAGGTCGCCACCCGCGCGTCGGCGGTGAGATCGAGGTCGCGCAGCACCCCGCCGAGGCGCCGGGTCCGCTCGGCCCACGATCCGTACGTCGTGCGCTCGATGCCGACCGCAGTCGCGGTGACGATCGACTTGTCGCCGAACAGGCGCTCGGCGCGGTGGAAGGCGTGCGGCAGCGTCAGCGGGTAATCCTGCATGAGTCCCTGCATGACCGAAGCGTACGGCGTGGCCGCGGGCGGGCGCCGGGCTCAGATGCCGAGCAAGGTGTCGAGCCCGACGGTGACGCCGGGTCGATCGGCGACCGCCTTCACCGCCAGCATCACGCCCGGCATGAACGAGGTGCGCTCGTACGAGTCGTGCCGGATCGACAGGCTCTGGCCGGTCGTTCCGAGCAGGACCTCCTGGTGGGCGACGAGCCCGCGCAGCCGCACCGAGTGGATCCGGATGTCCGCCGGCCCGGCGCCGCCGCGCGCGCCCGGAAGCACCTCTTGCTCGGTGGGGTCCTTGCCCCAATCGCCCGAGGCGCGGGCCATCCGCTCGGCGGTGAGCATCGCGGTGCCCGACGGCGCGTCCACCTTCTTGTCGTGGTGCAGCTCGATGATCTCGGCCGTCTCGAAGTAGGGCGCGGCCAGCTCGGCGAAGCGCATCATCAGCACGGCACCCACCGCGAAGTTCGGCGCGATGAAGCAGTTGCTCGATGTGAACGTGGCTCGGAGCCGTTCGAGGTCGTCATCGCTGAATCCCGTCGTGCCGACGACCGCGTGCACCCCGCTGGTGGCGCACCACTGGAGGTTCTCGCGGGCGGCGTCGATGCGGGTGAAGTCGACGGCCACGTCGGGCTCGACCGAGCCGATCCCCGCCGGATCGCGGAGCACCTGCAGGCCGCTCCCTTCGACACCGGCGACCTGCCGGAGGTCGAGCCCGGCGTGGTGCGGGTCGATGGCGGCGACCAGCTCCAGCCCCGGCTCGGCGGCGACCGCCCGGCACACGGTCGAGCCCATGCGCCCGCCGGCGCCGAACACCGCCACCCGTGTCGTCACGAGCGGACTCTACGCGTCGGTCGCGAAGGCGTCGTCGTCGAACGGGCCGATCACCGCGGTGACCCTGGGGTTGGCCCACACCCGGTCGACGACGCGCGCCAGGTCGGCGTGCCCAACGGCCTCCGTGCGGGCGACGAGCTCGTCGAACGTCATCACCGAGCCGTGCACCAGCGCGCTGCGGCCGAGCCGCGTCATCCGTCCGCCCGAGTCCTCGAGCCCGAGCGCCAGCGACCCCTTGATGTGGCCCTTGGCCACGCCCAGCTCGTGGTCGGTGACGCCGCCGGCGATGCGGTCGAGCCCCTCGTGAATGAGGCCGAGCACCTCGTGGGCCCGGGCCGGCGACGTGCCGGCGTACACCGCGAGCATGCCGGTCTCGAGGTAGGCCGACCGGTACGAGTACACCGAGTACGCCAGGCCCCGCTTCTCGCGGACCTCCTGGAACAGCCGGCTCGACATGCCCCCGCCGAGCACCTGATTGAGGACGGTGAGTGCGAAGCGGTCGTCGTCGTCGCGCGAGAGCGCCTCCATGCCGACGACGATGTGCGCCTGTTCCGTGGGTTTGTTGGCGACGAACAGGCGGCGCGGCGGGCCCGGCTCGGCGGGGGCCCGCGGGTGTGGCGCGCCGTTCGCCGACGCGTTCCCGGCGATGTCGGCGTACCGCCGCTCGAGGCCCTTGACGATGTCGTCGTGGTCGAGGTTGCCGGCGGCGGCGACGACAGTGGTGGCCGGGCGGTACCGCTTGCCGAAGTAGTCGCGGATCTCGTCGCGCGCCATCGCGCCGATCGTCGACGCGTCGCCGAGCACCTCGCGCCCCAGCGCGTGACCGGGGTACAGCGCCTCGGTGAAGTTGTCGTGCACGAGGTCGGACGGTTCGTCCTCGTGCATCAGGATCTCCTCGAGGATCACCTGGCGCTCGGCCTCGATCTCGTCCGGCCGGAACGCCGGCGCCCACATGATCTCCGAGAGGATGTCGAGCCCGAGCTCGACGTCGGTGTCGAGGAGACGGGTGTAGTACGCGGTGTACTCCTTCGTGGTGAAGGCGTTCATCTCGCCGCCCACCGCCTCCACCGCTTCGGCGATCTGCTGGGCCGACCACGTCTCGGTTCCCTTGAACAGCAGGTGCTCGAGGAAATGGGAGACGCCGGCGACGCGCGGCTCCTCGTCGCGCGACCCGGTGTCGACCCAGAAGCCGATCGTCACCGAGTGGGCGTCCGGCATGGCCTCGGTGACGACGCGCAGGCCGCTGTCGAGCCGGGTCTGGCGGATCGCGTCCGCCACCGCTAGCGCCCCGCCACTAGCGCCGCCGGCGGTTGCGGCGCGGGCCCCGGTCGCCACCGCGATCGCCGCCACCCGATCGGGCCGCAGCTTCGCCGGGGCCGAGGTCGCCGAACTCGCCCTTGATCTCCTCCTCGAAGAAGTCCTCGAACGATCCCGTGCCGGCCGCGGCCGTCGGCGTCGACGCCGGCGCCGAGTCGGCGGTCGAGCGTGGGGCGCCGCCGAACCCGCCGCGCTCGGAGCCGCGCTCGGAGCTGCGCTCCGGTGAGCCGCCGCCGTTGCCGCCACCCCCGCCCTCGGGCGCGTCGCCCTCGAGGCTGAGGCTGACCTTGCCCTGCTGGTCGATGTCGTCGACCCGTACCTGCACGCTGTCGCCGAGGTCGAGCACGTCCTCCACCCGTTCGATGCGCTTGCCCTTGCCGATCTTCGAGATGTGGAGCAGGCCGTCACGACCCGGGAGGATGTTCACGAACGCACCGAACTTGGTGATGTTGACGACCTTGCCTTCGTAGACGGCGCCGACCTCCGCTGACGGCGGGTCGAGGATCAGCTCGATGCGGCGACGGGCCTCGGCGACGGCGTTGCCGTCCTTGGCGCCGATGGTGACCGTGCCCACCTGGCCGTCGTCGTCGACCCCGATGTCGGCCCCGGTCTCCTGCTGCAGTGCGTTGATGACCTTGCCCTTCGGGCCGATGACCTCGCCGATCTTGTCCATCGGGATCTCGAAGCTGACGATCTTCGGCGCGGCGTCGGCGACCTCGGGGCGAGGTTCGGCGATCGCGCCGTTCATCACGTCGAGGATCTTCATGCGGGCATCGCGCGCCTGGTTGAGCGCCTGGGCCAGCACGTCGGCCGGGAGGCCTTCGATCTTCGTGTCCAGCTGCAGCGCAGTGATGAACTCGGCCGTGCCGGCCACCTTGAAGTCCATGTCGCCGAACGCATCCTCGGCGCCGAGGATGTCGGTGAGGGTCGTGTACTTGCCATCGGCGTAGACGAGGCCCATCGCGATGCCGGCGACCGGCGCCTTCACCGGCACGCCGGCGTCCATCAGCGACAGCGACGACGCGCACACCGACGCCATCGACGTCGAGCCGTTGGAGGCCAGCACCTCGCTCACCAGGCGCAGCGCGTACGGGAACTCCTCCTGCGACGGCACCACCGGCAAGAGCGCCCGCTCGGCCAGCAGGCCGTGGCCGATCTCGCGGCGCTTCGGGCTGCCGACCCGGCCGGTCTCGCCGTTGGCGTAGGGCGGCATGTTGTAGTGGTGCATGTAGCGCTTGCGGTCGTCGATGCCGATGGTGTCCAGGAGCTGGTCCATCCGCGGCATTCCGAGCGTGGTGATGTTGAGCACCTGGGTCTCACCGCGCTGGAACAGCGCCGAGCCGTGGGCCGTCGGCATGAGGTGGACCTCCGCCGACAACGGCCGGATGTCGGCCGGGCCGCGGCCGTCGATGCGGACGCCTTGCTCGACGATGCGCGTGCGCACGAGCTGCTTGGTCAGCGACCGGACCGCGGCCTTGATCTCCTTCTCGCGGCCTTCGAACTCCCCCGCGAGCAGCGTCAGGATCTCGGCCGACGCGGCGTCGGTGGCGGCGTTGCGATCGGCCTTCAGCGCGATCTCGGCGGCGGCGCCGATCGATGCCCGGCCGATCTCCTCGACCCGCGACATCACGTCGGCGCCGTAGTCGAGCTGGGGCTCGTACGGCAACGGCGCGTGCACGCCGGCCTTCTCGACCAGCTCGCGCTGCAGCGTGATGGAGTCGCGGATCCAGGTCTTCGACTGCTCGAGCCCGCCGGCGATGACCTCTTCGGTGACCTTGGGCGCGCCGTCCTGGTAGTAGTCCCAGGCCTTCTCGGTGCCACCGGCCTCCACCATCATGATCGCGATGTCGCCGTTGACCTCGCGGCCGGCGACCACCAGCTCGAAGGTCGACTCGTCGCCGTCCTGGTAGGTCGGGAACGGGATCCACGACCCCTCGGTGTCGAACGCGACCCGCACCGCGCCGATCGGTCCCTCGAACGGGATGCCCGACAGCATCAGCGCCGCGCTGGCGGCGTTGATGGCGATGACGTCGTGCGGGTTCTCCTGGTCGGCGCCGATCACGGTGCCGACGACCTGGGTCTCGTTGCGGAAGCCCTCGGCGAAGCTGGGCCGGAGCGGGCGGTCGATGAGGCGCGCGGTCAGGATCGCCTGATCGGTGGGCCGGCCTTCACGGCGGAAGAACGAGCCCGGGATCTTGCCGGCGGCGTACATCCGCTCCTCGATGTCGACCGTGAGCGGGAAGAAGTCGATCCCCTCGCGCACGCCGGTCGAGGCGTTGGCGGTGACGAGCACCGCGGTGTCGCCGATGCGACCGACGACGGCGCCCTGGGACTGCTGGGCGAGCTTGCCGGTCTCGAACGTGAGTGTCTTGTCGGTCCCGGTGATCGGTGCCGACACGGAAATGGCCTCAGCCATGTGCTGCTCCTTCTGTTGGAGCGGCGGCTGGGCCAGTTCCCAGTTGTCGGGCCCCTCGGTCTCCCCAAGGGCTCGGCGACTGGCAGCTGGCATCTCAGCCGTCGCTGATTGCTGGATGCGAAACGGGGGCCCGACGGGCCCCCGGAACGGTTACTTGCGCAGCCCGAGGCGGGCGATCAGTGCCCGGTACCGCTCGACGTCGTTCTGCTCGACGTAGTTGAGCAGGCGACGGCGGCGGCCGACGAGCATGAGGAGCCCGCGGCGACTGTGGTGATCCTTCTTGTGCACCTTCAGGTGCTCGGTGAGGTGCTTGATGCGCTCGGTGAGGAGTGCGATCTGCACCTCGGGCGAGCCGGTGTCACCCTCGTGGGTTGCGTACTCGGTGATCGTGGCGGTCTTTTCGGGCATGCGTCTTTCGTGCTCTCCTGCTGCTTCCGCGCTCTGCGGAGCGCGCCGCGGCAGCCGCCTGCGGCGTTCCGACGATGGTAGCAGTACGGTCGACCGGTGGCCTCCGACGACCTCGTCGTTACCCGTAGCTGCCACATCCCGCTCGCCGAGTTGACCTGGCGATTCGACGCGTCCGGGGGGCCCGGCGGCCAGCACGCCAACACCGCCAACACCCGGGCCGAGGTGGCCTTCGACGTCGCCGGCTCGCCGTCCCTCGGGCCGCGGCAACGGGCCCGGCTCATCGACAAGGTCGGCCCGATCGCCCGGGCGACCGCGGCCGACACCCGATCGCAGTCCCGCAACCGCGAGCTGGCCCTCGACCGGCTGCGATCCAAGCTGGCCGATGCCCTCCGGGTCCAGCCCGTGCGGCGGCCCACCCGGCCGACGAAGGCCGCCGGGGAGCGACGGTTGTCGGCCAAGCACCGCCAGTCGGAGCGCAAGCAGGGTCGCGGCCGGCCGTCCCTCGACGAGTAGGAGTCGACATGATCACCGAGTTCGCCGGCAAGGTCGCCGTGATCACCGGTGCCGGCAGTGGCATCGGCCGGGCCCTGGCGGTGCGGTGCGCGTCCGAGGGGATGCAGGTCGTCGCCGCGGACGTCGAGCCGGGTGCGCTCGACGAGACCGTCGCGCTGATCGGCGGCGACGCCATCGCGGTGCCGACCGACGTGTCCGACGGCGCCCAGGTCGACGCGTTGGCCGATCGGGCGTTCGGCGCGTTCGGCGCGGTGCACCTGCTGTGCAACAACGCCGGCGTGTTCCAGGCCGGCGTCATGTGGGAGCGCACGACCGCCGACTGGGAATGGGTCCTCGGCGTGAACGTCTGGGGCATCGTCCACGGCATCCGCGCCTTCGTGCCGCGGATGATCGCGCAGGGCGGCGAGGGCCACGTGGTGAACACCTCGTCACTCGCCGGCGTGGTGAGCAACGCGTTCAGCGGCCCGTACACCGTCAGCAAGTTCGCGGCGCTGGCGCTGAGCGAATGTCTGGCCCACGACCTGCGGGCCAGCGGCGCGTCGATCGGCGCGTCGGTGCTCGTCCCGAGCTCGGTCAACACCGGCATCGCGGCGTCGACCCGAAACCGGCCGAGCGCGTTGGCCGTCGGGATGGGCGCCGACGACGCGGCGTTCGTCGAGCAGGCGTTGGCCGACCTGATCAGCACTGGTGCCGAGCCGGCGCACGTCGCCGGCCTGGTGATCGACGCGGTGCGCGACGGCCAGTTCGTCATCCCCACGAGCGCGGGCTACGACGACCAGGTCAGGCACCGCGCCGACCAGCTGCTCGCGCGCGAGGCGCCTCAAGGCCTCACGTTCGACTGACGCGGCGCGGGCGTCAGTCGGCGAGGAGCCGCGCCCGTAGCCGCTCGACGACCCGCAACTGCCGGGCCGCCTCGTCGGCATCCAGATCCTCCGACGCGTTCACGCGCGCCGCCAGCGCGTCGAGGCGCGCCACCTCCGACTTTCGTGCCTGTGCGCGAGCCTTCGCCGGCAGGCGCCGGAGGGCACGGTTGAACGCGAGGTTGGCGTCCTTGGCCTTGTCGTACCCGAGGGCCCGCGCCACGTTGGCGAAGGAACGTCCATTGCCCCGCAGCTCGAGTGCCTGGGCGTCGCGCTCGGGTGTGTCGACGTCGACGTCGGCTTCGGGTGCGGAGGTGGCCTTCGCCTCAGATCGCGCGGACATTGTCGGCCTGCGGGCCCTTTGTTCCCGTGCGGGGGTCGAACTGCACCCGCTGGCCCTCCTGGAGCTCGCGGTAGCCGTCCATCTGGATGGCCGAGTGGTGGACGAAGACGTCCTTGCCACCGTCGTCGGGAGCGATGAAGCCGAACCCCTTGGTCGCGTTGAAGAACTTCACGGTGCCTACAGCCATGCCAATCTCTCTCTCAACCGGTCACGCTTCATGCGGCCGGGCCAAAACGGCGATCGGCAGATGGGTGGCCGGCGCGACAGACGGCTACCAGTCCGGCAAGCGTACTACCCGAGCAGCTCGTCCATTTCGGACACCTCGTCCCGGGTGAGTCGCCACTCGGCGGCGGCGACGTTGGCCGCGACCTGTTCCGGCTTCGTCGCGCCGGCGATCACCGACGCCATCGCCGGCTGGGCGAGCAGCCAGGCGAACGCGAGGTCGAGGATGGTGTGGTCACGCGAACCGGCGTAGGCCGTGAGGCGCTCCACCAACGCGAAGTTCTCGTCGCTCAGGAGCGACGCCCAATACGCGTTGGCGGCGAGGCGGGTGCCCGGCGGCGGCGACTCGCCGTGGGTGTACTTCCCGGTGAGGAGGCCGCTCGCCAGCGGGAAGTACGGCAGCTGGCCGAGCCCGTGGCGCTCGCACGCCGGGAGGACGTCCTGCAGCGCGCCTCGCTCCAGCAGGTTGAGGTGGTTCTGCGCGCTCACGAAGCTGGCCACGCCCTGCTTCGCCGAGATCTCGGCCGCCTCGTCGATCTGCTCGCCGGAGTAGTTGGAGTTCCCGATCTCACGCACCTTGCCGGCGCGCACCAGCTCGTCCAGCGCCCCGAGCGTCTCCTCGACCGGCACCGTGGGGTCGGGGAAGTGCTGCTGGTAGAGGTCGATGTGGTCGGTGCCGAGACGGCGCAGGCTCCCGTCCACCGCCTCCTTGACCCAACGGGCGCTGGCACCGCGATGGGTCTCGTCGTCGTCGATCGGCGACCCGAACTTGGTGGCGATCACCACCTCGTCGCGGTGCTTGCCCAGGGCCTTGCCGAGGTAGCGCTCCGAATCGCCGGGGCCGTAGCTGTCGGAGGTGTCGAACAAGGTGACGCCGGCGTCGAGCGCCGCCTCGACCACCTTGGCCGACTGCGCCTCGTCGCACCGCGTCCCGAAGTTGTTGCAGCCGAGGCCGACGACACCGACCTCGAGGCTCCCGAGCCTGCGTGTCTCCATGCCGCTCGTTCTACCCGCCGGCTTCTGACCGGTCGAACCGGCGGGCAGGGTACCGTCCCGCGGGTGGAGCCGAAGGACGTCGTGGCCGCGTTGGCGCGGGTCGTCGGCGCGCTGCCGGGCGGCGGGGAGGCCCGGCCGGGGCAGGTCGTGATGGCCGAGGCAGTGGCCCGGGCCATCGAGCACGGGCGGCACCTCGTCGTGCAGGCCGGCACCGGCACCGGCAAGTCGCTGGCCTACCTCGTGCCGGCGGCACTCTCGGACCGACCGGTCGTCGTCGCCACCGCGACCAAGGCGCTGCAGGACCAGCTGGCGACCAAGGACCTCCCGTTCGTCGCCCGGCATCTCGGCCACAACTTCCGCTTCGCCGTCCTCAAGGGCCGGGCCAACTACCTGTGCCTCGACAAGGCACGCGAGATGGGCGCGGCCGACGACGGCGCGGGTCAGCTCGACCTGGCCGACGTCGACACCGGGGAGATGGGCCGGCTCGGGCGCGAGGTGATCAAGCTCCTGAAGTGGGCCCAGACGAGCGACACCGGCGATCGCGCCGACCTCGACTTCGAGCCCAGCGTGGCCGCGTGGTCGCGGCTCAGTGTCAGCGCCGCCGAGTGCCCCGGAGCGGCCCGCTGCCCGATGGGTGAGCCGTGCTTCGCGGAAGCGGCCCGGCGGCGGGCGGCCGACGCCGACATCGTCGTGGTCAACACCCACCTGTACGCGATGCACCTGGCCAGCGGCGGCTTCGTCCTGCCCGAGCACGACGTCGTGGTGTTCGACGAGGCCCATGAGCTCGAAGACGTGATCGCGTCGGCGCTCGACCGCGAGCTGAGCGGCGGCCGCTTCACCGCGCTGGCCCGCAGCGTCCGCGCCACTGCCGGGCCCCCCGGAGAGGAGGTCGCGGCCGGGCTCGACGACGCCGGCCTGCGGCTCGAGCGAGCCCTGCAGCCCCTCGTCGACAAGCGGCTCACCAATGGCGCGGCCGGCGACGCC
>JAODBK010000044.1 GCA_025463925.1 Acidimicrobiales bacterium
CTGACCGCCACCACCACAGAGCGCGGCAGCACCGACGCCACCGCCCCTGCGCTTGAGTTCCAGGGCGAGGTGCAGCGCGATCCGGGCGCCGGACATGCCGATCGGGTGGCCGAGCGCGATGGCGCCGCCGTTCACGTTGACGACGTCGTCGCTGATGCCGAGGTCCGCCATCGACGCCAGCCCGACGGCGGCGAACGCCTCGTTGAGCTCGAACAGCTCGATGTCGGCAAGCGCAACGTCGCTGCGCTCCATCGCCTGCTTGATGGCCCGGCTCGGCTGCGTCTGCAACGACGGGTCGGGGCCGGCGACCATCCCGTAGCTGACGAGCTCGGCCAGCGGGTGGGTGCCGAGCTGGTCGGCCTTCTCGCGGCTGGTGACGATCAGCGCGGCGGCGCCGTCGGAGATCTGCGACGCGTTGCCCGCGGTGATCGTCCCGTCCTTGGCGAACGCCGGCTTCAGGGTGCCGAGCGACTCAGGCGTGGTGCCGGGCCGCACCCCCTCGTCGGCGTCGACGATGATCGGGTCTCCCTTGCGTTGCGGCACCTCGACCGGGGTGATCTCGTCGGCCAGGCGCCCTTCCTTGATGGCGGCCGCGGCCCGCTCGTGGCTCTTGGCCGCGAGCTCGTCCTGCGCTTCGCGGGAGATCGAGTACTGCGCGTTGTAGGTCTCGGTGCCGGCGCCCATGTGCACGCAGTCGAAGGCGCACCACAGCCCGTCGTTGATCAGCGAATCGACCAGCTCGCCGTTGCCCATGCGGTAGCCGGCCCGCGCCTTCGGCAACAGGTACGGCGCGTTGGTCATCGATTCCATTCCGCCGGCGACCACCACGTCGGCCTCGCCGGACTGGATCATCTGGTCGGCGAGGTAGAGCGCGTTGAGACCCGAGAGGCAGACCTTGTTGATCGTGAGGGCCGGCACGCCCATCGGGATGCCCGCCTTCTGCGCCGCCTGGCGCGCTGTGATCTGGCCCTGCCCCGCCTGGAGCACCTGGCCCATGATCACGTAGTCGACCTGATCGGCGCCCACGCCGGCCCGTTCCAGTGCTCCCCGGATGGCGATCCCGCCGAGATCCATGGCCGAGAAACCGGCCAGCGCGCCGGACAGTTTGCCGATCGGCGTGCGGGCACCGGAGACGATGATGGAACCGGGCATAGAGCGGACCTCCCAAGCGAACGAGGCGTCCAGTCTACGGACGCGATCATGGCCCCAGCGAACGTGCGACTCGACATTACCCGTGGGTAACGTTCGCGCATGCCGGACATGCGCGACGTCGCCCAGGCCATCCTCTCGGGAGCGCCGGCCGAGGACATCGCGGCCCTCCCGATCCCCGAGAGCTACCGCGCCGCGGTGATCCTCCGCGATGAGGCCGACATGTTCGCCGGGCTCCCGTCAGAGGAGAAGGATCCCCGCAAGTCGCTCCACGTTCAGGAGGTCGCCACCCCCGAGTTGGCGCCCGACGAGGCGTACGTCGCGGTCATGGCGAGCGCCATCAACTTCAACACCGTGTGGACGTCGATCTTCGAGCCGCTCCCGACGTTCGGCTTCCTCGACCGGCTCGGCAAGGAGAGCCGTTGGGGCGCCCGGCACGCGCTGCCGTACCACGTCGTCGGCAGCGACGGCGCCGGCGTCGTGCTGAGGGTTGGCGACGCGGTGCGCAACTGGAAGCCCGGCGACCGCGTCACCATCCACTGCAACCACGTCGACGACCAGGACCCGAGCGCGCACAACGACTCGATGCTCGCCAGCAACCAGCGCATCTGGGGCTTCGAGACGAACTTCGGCGGGTTGGCGGACCTCACCGTCGTGAAGGCGAACCAGTTGATGCCGAAGCCGGCCCACCTCAGCTGGGAGGAGTCGGCGTGCAACGCGTTGTGCAACTCCACGTCGTACCGCATGTTGGTGAGCGCGCACGCGGCGCCGATGAAGCAAGGCGACACCGTGCTCGTCTGGGGCGCGACCGGCGGGCTCGGCGGCTACGCGGTCCAGTACGTGCTCAACGGCGGCGGCACGCCGGTCGGCGTCGTGTCGAGCGCCGACAAGGTCGCGTTGCTCAACGAGATGGGCTGCGAGGCCGTGATCGACCGCAAGAGCGAGGGCTTCCGGTTCTGGAAGGACGAGCACACCCAGGACGAGGGCGAGTGGCGTCGGCTGGGCAAGCGGGTGCGCGAGCTCGTCGGCACCGACCCGGACATCGTGTTCGAGCACCCCGGCCGGCAGACGTTCGGTGCGTCGGTGTTCGTCGCGGCACGCGGCGGCACCATCGTCACCTGCGCGGCGACGAGCGGCTTCATGATCGAGTACGACAACCGTCACCTGTGGATGAAGCTGAAGCGCATCGTGTCGTCGCACTTCGCCAACTACGCCGAGGCGTGGGAGGCCAACTCGCTGGTCGCCAAAGGGCGGATCCAGCCGATTCTCTCGGCGGTCTATCCGCTCACCGAGGTCGGGGAGGCCGCGTTCCAGGTCCACCACAACCTGCACGAGGGCAAGCTCGGTGTGCTGTGCCTCGCGTCGCAGGAGGGCCTGGGCATCGACGATCCGGCGTTTCGCGAACAGGTCGGCGAGGACAAGATCACGCTGTTCCGACGGCACGGTGCGGCATGAACGCGCCGATGCTCATCGAGATCGACCACGTGGCGATTGCGGTGAACGATCTCGAAGCCGCGATCGCGTACTACCGCGACGTCTTCGGCGCGAC
Organism: Acidimicrobiales bacterium; assembly: GCA_025463925.1. Taxonomy (GTDB): domain Bacteria; phylum Actinomycetota; class Acidimicrobiia; order Acidimicrobiales; family AC-14; genus RYN-50. The sequence continues at coordinate 2,699 of JAODBK010000044.1, forward strand.
CGTCGACCATCGCGAGCTGGTCGAGTCCGACGGCGTGGAAGAGGCGTTGTTGAAGGTGGCCGAGTCCTACGTGCAGTTGCTCACGCCCACGCGTGACGACTCGCCGGTCGCCAAGTACCTGGAGAAGAAGGGCGAGGGGATCCATCACGTCGGGTACCGCGTGGCGGACTGCGCGGCGGCGCTGCAGTCGGTGAAGGACGCCGGCGGCAAGGTGATCGACGAGGTGCCGCGCCCGGGCTCGCGGGGGACGACGGTCGCGTTCGTCCATCCCAAGGCGGCATTCGGGACGCTGATCGAACTCGTGCAGGAGTAGGGAGCCGAGCCGCTCGGCGACCGGAGGCCCCTGAGGCAGACTCGGCGGGTGAAGGTCCATCTGCTCGACGGCACCTACGAGCTGTTCCGTCACCATTTCGCCGTCCCGGCCCACTCCAACGCCGCCGGCGAGCCGGTAGCCGCGACCCGCGGCGTGGTGGGCTCGGTGATCAACCTGCTCGAGTCGGGCGTGAGCCACATCGGTGTGGCGACCGACCACGTGATCGAGTCGTTCCGGAACGACCTCTATCCGGGCTACAAGACGAGCGCCGGGATGCCGCCCGAGCTGCTGTCCCAGTTCGGGCTGCTCGAGGACGCGCTGGCCGCGATGGGCGTCGTCGTGTGGCCGATGGTCGAGTTCGAGGCCGACGACGCGCTGGCCGCGATGGCGGCGGTGGCGGCGGCCGACGACCGGGTGGAACAGGTGCAGGTCATGACGCCGGACAAGGACCTCGCGCAGTGCGTCGTCGACGGCCGCGTCGTGCAGGTCGACCGCCGGAAGGGCGGGACCACCCTCGACGAAGCGGCCATCCTCGAGCGCTACGGCGTGCCGCCCGAATCCATCCCGGACTGGTTGGCGCTGGTGGGCGACTCGGCCGACGGGTTCCCGGGCCTGCCGGGGTGGGGGGCCAAGTCGGCGGCCGCGGTCCTGCGCCGGTTCGGCCATCTCGAGGAGATCCCGGTCGACGCGCGCCGGTGGGAGGGGTGCAACGTCCGCAACGGCGGCACGTTGGCCAACACCCTCGTCGCCAACCTCGCCGACGCGGTGCTCTTCCGGACGCTCGCCCGGCTGCGCCGCGACGCGCCGGTGTCGGCGGTCGACGACCTCCAGTGGGTCGGCCCGACGCCCGGATTTGCCGGAGTGTGCGAGCGGGTCGACGCCCCCAATCTGCTCCGCCGGGTCGAGGTGCTGGCCGCCGGGCGGCACCGGTAGCCTCGGCTCGTGACCGAGCACCCGATGCGCGAGCGGTTGGACGAGCTGGCCGACCGCAAGGAACAGGCGTTGCACGCCGGATCCGACCGCGCCGTCAAGCGCCAGCACGACCGCGGCAAGATGACGGCGCGCGAGCGGGTCGAGTACCTGCTCGACGACGGCAGCTTCGTCGAGCTCGACCAGCTGGCGCGCCACCGCGCGTTCGGGGTCGGCCTCGACGACGAGCGCCCCTACACGGACGGCGTGATCACCGGATTCGGCACCGTCGACGGCCGGCGGGTGTGCATCTTCAGCCAGGACTTCACGGTGTTCGGTGGCGCGCTCGGCGAGGTGTTCGCCGAGAAGATCCACAAGGTGATGGATCTGGCCGCGTCGGTCGGCGTCCCGATGATCGGCCTCAACGACGGCGCCGGCGCCCGCATCCAGGAGGGCGTCGTCTCCCTCGCGATGTACGGCGGCATCTTCCACCGCAACGTCGCCGCGTCCGGCGTCATCCCGCAGATCAGCGTGATCATGGGGCCGTGCGCCGGTGGCGCGGTCTACAGCCCGGCGCTCACCGACTTCGTGTTCATGGTCCGCGAGACGAGCTACATGTTCATCACCGGGCCCGACGTGGTCAAGACGGTCACCGGCGAGTCGGTGACGCAAGAAGAGCTCGGTGGCGCGATGACGCACGCCAGCAAGTCGGGTGTCGCGCAGTTCGCGGCCGCCGACGACAAGGCGTGCCTCGACGAGGTCCGCTACCTGCTCTCGTTCCTCCCGGCCAACAACCTGGAGGAGCCGCCCTGGGTGCAGCCCACCGACGATCCCGAGCGCCCGACCAGCGAGCTCATCGACCTCATGCCGGCGAGCCCGAACCAGGCCTACGACATGAAGAAGGTCGTGAGCGCGATCGTCGACGACGGCGACTTCTTCGAGTACGCCCCGCACTGGGCCATGAACCTGGTGTGCGGCTTCGCCCGGCTCGACGGTCACCCGGTGGGCATCGTCGGCAACCAGCCGCAGGTGCTGGCCGGTGTGCTGGACATCGACGCCAGCGAGAAGGGCGCCCGCTTCGTCCGCACGTGCGACGCGTTCAACATCCCGCTGGTCACGTTCGTCGACGTGCCGGGCTTCCTACCAGGCACCGATCAGGAGTACGGCGGCATCATCCGCCACGGCGCCAAGTTGCTCTACGCGTACTGCGAGTCCACCGTGCCGCGGATCCAGATCGTCACCCGCAAGGCGTACGGCGGCGCGTACGTCGTCATGAACTCCAAGTCGATCGGCGCCGACCTGGCGTTCGCGTGGCCGTCGGCCGAGCTGGCGGTGATGGGCCCGTCGGGCGCGGTCGAGATCGTGTACCGGCGCGAGTTGGCCGACTCGCCCGACCCGGAGGCCCGCAAGGCGGCGCTCGTCGACGAGTACACCGAGCGGTACGCCAACCCGTACCTCGCGGCCGAGCGGGGCTACGTCGACGACGTCATCGACCCGGCGAGCACGCGGTCCGTGCTCATCAAGGGCCTCGCAGTGCTCCGATCGAAGCGGGAAGAGCTGCCGAAGCGGAAGCATGGCAACGTCCCCCTCTGACGAAGAGCTGGCCGCGATCATCGCCGCGGTCGAGCAGGTGTGGCCGCGACCGGCGCCGCCCGCTCCTGGCTCGGGTCAGGCGCCGGGCAACTGGCGCTGGTCGGGACGGTGGTTCTCGCAGAGCCTGCGGGTCGCGGCCGACCGCCGTCGCCCGATGTGATCGAGCTCACCTCGGTCGCCGACGACGGCGCCGTCTTCCACGACGGTCTCAAGGTGCTCCACCGCGACGAACTCGCGCCGGACACGGAGCACACCTGCGACGGCGTGACGTTTCGCACCCTGGCGCGTCCACCCGGCGCGCGCCTCGCGACCATCGCGACGGTCAACGACGTGCACTTCGGAGAGACCGAGTGCGGCGTGATCGAAGGGCTCGAGCTCGGGCCGGTGTTCAGCGTCGAGCCCGGCGCGATGCCGTACCCGGAGGTGATGAACCGCGCCGCGGTCGCCGAGATCGCGGCGCTCGGCGCCGATGCCGTGGTCGTGAAGGGCGACCTCACGCGCGACGGCACCGACGACGAGTACGCGGCGTTCCTCGACTGCTACCGCGCGCTGGGCGACGCTCTCCACCACGTGCGCGGCAACCACGACGCATACCGCGGGCAGACGTACGCGAGCGACGCGCCGTTCTCGGTCGAGCTCGACGGCGTCCGGCTGGCCGTGCTCGACACCGTGCGGCCATTCCATGAGAACGGTCAGGTGCGCGCCGATCAGCTGGCGTGGCTCGACGACTACGCGTCAGCCCGCGACGACCGTCCGATCCTCGTGTTCGGGCACCACCACGTCTGGGCACCCGGTTCGAAGAGCCGCGAGGCCACGTACTTCGGCATCAACCCCGACGACTCGGAGCGGCTGGTCGAGCTGGTCGCCCGCCGGCCAGCCGTCGTCGGGTACTTCGCCGGCCACACCCACCGCAACCGGGTGCGCCGCTTCGCGGCCACCGGCGACGTGCCCTGGGTCGAGGTGGCGTGCGTCAAGGACTTCCCCGGCGCGTGGGCCGAGTACCGGGTGTTCGAGGGCGGCATCCTCCAGGTCTTCCACCGGATCTCCACGCCCGATGCGCTGGCGTGGACCGAGCTGACCCGTCACATGTTCGCCGGCACCTACGAGGCCTATGCCATGGGGACACTGGCGGACCGCAGCTTCGCCTTCGGCCTTTCGCCGGAGAAACCGGCGTGATCCGCCGGTTCGACCGGTCGAAACGGCGGCGCGTGCAAGGTCAGCGGACCACGTAGTCCGCCGGTTCGAGGGCGAGCGTCATCTCCCAGTACTGATCGAGCGGCCACGGCGAGAGTGTGTAGACCTTGCCGGCCGGGTTCTTGTAATGGCTGTGCCTGATGGACGGGTGGGCCCACACGAGCTGGCTGATCTCCCGCTGGTGCCGCTCGGCATAGTCGTCGTGCACGTCGCGGCGCACCTCGATGCTCCGCGCTCCCGACGCCAGCACGGTGTGGATGGCCGCCATGGCGTGGCTCGTCTGGAACTCGGAGTGGAAGAACAGGCTGGCGCTGTGGGCCAGGTTCGTGCCGGGTCCGTAGAGGCAGAACAGGTTCGGGAAGTTGGGGACGGTGACGCCGAGATAGGCGGTGGGCTCGTCGCCCCATTGGTCGCGCAACGAGATCCCGTTGCGGCCGGTGACCTCCATCGGGGCGAGGAAGTCGTTGTGCTTGAACCCGGTGGCGTAGCAGATGACGTCGGCCCGGCGATGGGTGCCGTCGACGGTGACGACGCCGTCGGGGACGATCCGGTCGATCCCCGTGCGCACGAGCTCGACGTTCGGCTGGCACAGGCATTGGAGCCACGAGCCGTCGTCCTGGAGGATCCGCTTCCCCATCGCCGGATAGTCCGGCATGCACTTGTCGATCAGGTCCGGCCGATCGCGCAGACCCGCCATGATCCACGCCTTCAGCAGATCGCCCCGGCGGGCATTGGTCTCGTTGACCGCGACGGTGTTGCCCGCGAAGCCCGGATCGAAGCGGTACTGCTCGGTGCCGGCGGCGATGCCGGGATAGGTCATGAGGAACCGGAACCACCGCGCGTAGAAGGGCAGGTGGCGCAGCGCCCAGCGGTCCCCCGGTGGCACCGTCGTGCGATAGACGGGGTTCGGGAACATCCACTGAGCGGTTCGTTGGTAAATCGTCAGCTGCTCGACGTCGCCGGCGATCGTCGGAGCGATCTGGAAGCCGCTGGCGCCGGCGCCGATCAGCGCGAACCGTGAACCGGCGACATCGAGGTCGTCCGGCCACCGCGACGAGTGGAACGAGGGCCCGGAGTAGGTGTCCATCCCCGGGATGTCCGGCAGCTTCGGCAGGTTCAGCGAGCCGACCGCACTCACGACGAAACGGGCGTCGAGCACGTCGGCCGTGCCGTCGGGACCCTTGACGTCGACGCGCCAGGACGCGCTCGACTCGTCCCACGTGATGGCGGTGACCGTCGTCCCGAACCGGCAGTGGGGCCGAAGCCGGTACTTCTCGAGAACGGTCGCGAAGTAGTCGCGCAGCTCCGGCTGTCGGCAGTAGTACTCGCTCCAGTGGTCGGCCGGCTCGAACGAGTAGCAGTACTGGTGGCTGCCGACGTCGACCCGAGCGCCGGGATACCGGTTCTCCCACCAGGTGCCGCCGGGACCGTCGTTCTTGTCGAGGATCACGAACGGGAGTCCGGCCTGTGAGAGCCGGATGCCGGCGAGGATGCCGGATTCACCGCAGCCGATGACCACCACTGGCGAGGCCGCCCTCACCTCGTCCGGCACGTCGTCGGCCCATCGGACGGCCCGGCTGTCCTCGCCGTCGAATTGCATGTCCTCGAACAGCATCGGCACGATCCGCCCTTCGAGCGGCTTGCGCGCCATGAAGGACATCATCGCCAGCAACACCTCGCTCGCCAGTGGGTGCGGTTCGCAGCCGTGGTCGCGATAGGCGGCGATCACCGCGAGCGCCCGCCGCCGGATGTCGGCCTGCTCGGCCGCGGACAGGCCGCACTGGTAGTCGGTTGCCGATGCCAGCTCGGGCAGCTTGGGCCGGACGATCCACGACGGGTCGCCGCTCATGTGGACGAGCGAGCAGAGGAGGGCGGGCACGTTCATGTCCTCGAGCGCGACCGCGATCGCCTCGTCGTCGTCGCCGAACGGCACGCCGGCGTGCGGGTTCCTCACGCTCTGGTTCTACCTCCCGGAGCCGGCCCGTGTGGCCGGTGTGGGGAGGCGAGAACCGAATCAGTCGGCGGTGGCGACTTCGACGTGGCTGGTGCCGTTGGTGCGGGCCTGGTCCAGCGCCCGCTGCGCGCGGGTGAGGACCTCGCCGGCGTCGAGCGCATGCGACGGGTAGGCCGCGACCGCGGCCGAGAAGCGCAGCAGCGACCCGCCCTTGCGCAGCATGGCCATGCGCAGCCGCTCGGCGGCCCACACGCCGCCGGCCTCGGGGGTGTCCTCGAGGATGACCGCGAAGCGCGCGGCGCCGATGCGGCACGCGGTGTCGGAGTCGCGCAGCGTCTCCCGCACCGTTTGCGCGAACGACGACACCGCCTCCTCCCGGTACGAGTCGCCGACGCCGTCGCCGTCGAGACTGATCAGCAGCAGCGCGACCGGCTGCAACTGCCGCCGGGCGGCCGCGATGCGGTGGTCCAACGCGACCTGGAAGTAGCGATCGTCGAGCAACCCGGTCTCGCGGTCGAGCAGCGGCGGGTGCTCCATGGCCTGCTGGGCTTCGTGGCGGGCCTCGAGCTGGCGGGCCGCGATCATCTTGGCGAAGCGGCTGGCCGCCTCGACCGCCTCGCGGCTGGCTTCGACGGCGTCACGCAGTTGCACGACCTCGGCGGCCAACGCGTGGGCGGCGTCATCCTGGCGGCGCAGGCGGTCGGCCATGGCGGCGGTGGCGCTCCCGGCCAGGGCGGCCCCGGCGGCGGCGCCGATGGCCAACGTCGGCGATCCGGAGGCTGCTGCCGCGGCGCCCAGCGCGACTCCCGCGGCGGCGGGGACGATGCCGAGGAGGAGGCGACGATCCATCCCCAGCACGATCGGTCGCCGGGCCGCGAGAATCAAGGGCCGGGTGGACTTTTCATCGCCTGCGAACTACCCGCTTCGGTGCGATTCGGCCAACCGGGAGATGTCTTCCATCATCCGGGTGAACTCGAAGTCCTTCGGCGTGTAGACCGCGGCCACGCCGAGGCTCGCCAACTTCGCCTGGTCGTCGGCCGGGATGATGCCCCCGACGACGACCGGCGCGTCGACGCCGGCGTCGCGCAGCAACCGGACGACCTCGGGCACGAGCTCCAGGTGGCTGCCCGACAGGATCGAGATCCCGACGACGTCGACGTCCTCGTCGCGGGCGGCGGCTGCGATCTGCTCAGGGGTCAGCCGGATGCCCTGGTAGACGACCTCCATCCCGGCGTCGCGGGCCGCGACCGCGACCTGCTCGGCGCCGTTGGAGTGCCCGTCGAGCCCGGGCTTGGCGACGAGGAGGCGCGGTGGCCCTCCGGCCATCGCCCGGTTGCGCGCCGCCAGCTCGGCGAGCGGCCCGACTCGCCCGGCCGCGACGCCGACGCCGGTCGGGGCCCGATACTCGCCGAACACCTCGCGCAGCGCGCCGGCCCACTCGCCGGTCGTGCCGCCGGCGTGGGCCAGCGCGATCGTGGCCGGCATCACGTTCTCGCTCGACTCGGCGACCCGCCGGAGCTCGTCGAGCGCGGCCGTCACCGCCGCGGCATCTCGCGACGCGCGCCACGCGGCCACGTCGTCGCGCATGTCGCTCTCGACCGCGGGATCGACCTTGAGGATCGTCTCCTCGCCGGCCAGCGGGGACTCCGCCGTCTCGGTGAATCGGTTCACGCCGACAACCGTCAGCTCGCCGGACTCGATGCGGCGCGTGCGCTCCGTCTGGCTGCGGACCAGTCGTCCCTTGATCTCGTCGATGGCCTCGAACGCGCCACCCAGCTCGAGCACCTCGTCGAGCTCCGCGGTGGCGGCGTCGGCGAGCTCGGCCGTCTTGGCGGCGACGACCGGCGACCCGTCGAGGATGTCGCCGTACTCGAGGAGGTCGGTCTCGAACGCCAGCACCTGCTGGATCCGCAGCGACCATTGCTGGTCCCACGGGCGGGGCAGGCCGAGGGCCTCGTTCCACGCCGGCAGCTGGATGGCCCGGGCGCGGGCGCCCTTCGAGAGGGTCACGCCGAGCGCTTCGAGGACGATGCGCTGGACGTTGTTCTCGGGCTGGGCCTCGGTGAGACCGAGCGAGTTCACCTGGACGCCGTAACGGAACCGGCGCAGCTTCGGGTCGGACACGCCGTAGCGGTCACGCGTGATCCGGTCCCACAGTTCGGTGAAGGCGCGCATCTTGCACGTCTCCTCGACGAACCGGATGCCGGCGTTGCAGAAGAACGAGATGCGGCCGACGACCTCGTCGAAGTCGGCCGCGTCGACCTGGCCCGACTCGCGCACTGCGTCGAGCACGCCGATCGCGGTCGCCAGCGCGTATGCCAACTCCTGGACTGGAGTCGCGCCCGCTTCCTGCAGGTGGTACGAGCAGACGTTGATCGGGTTCCACTTCGGGACGTGGCGCACCGTGTGGGCGACCATGTCGACGATCAGCCGGCGGCTCGGACCGGGCGGGAAGATGTAGGTGCCGCGGCTCAGGTACTCCTTGACGATGTCGTTCTGCGTGGTGCCGGCGAGCAGGCGCGGATCGACACCCTCGTCCTCGGCGTTGGCGATGTACAGGCCGAGCAACCAGGCCGCGGTCGCGTTGATCGTCATCGACGTGTTCATGTCGGCGACGGGGATGCCGTCCATCAGCTGCTGCATGTGACCGAGGTGGACGACGGGGACGCCGACCTTGCCGACCTCGCCACGCGCCTGCGGCGCGTCGGGGTCGTAGCCGATCTGCGTCGGCAGGTCGAAGGCGATCGACAGCCCGGTCTGGCCCTTGGCCAGGTTGGTGCGGTACAGCGCGTTCGATGCCCGGGCCGACGAGTGGCCCGAGTAGGTGCGCATCACCCAGGGCTTGTCAGCCATGCCCACTCAAGAGTAGAGGCGGTTCCGCACCTGCCCGAGATCAGCGGTGGTAGTCGTAGAAGCCCTTGCCGGACTTCCGGCCGAGCAGCTCGGCGGTCACCATGCGGCGCAGTCGCGGCACGGGCGAGTAGTTCGGGTCGCGGTACTCGTCGTAGAGCGCGTCGAGGATCGCCAGCGAGGTGTCCAGCCCGACGAGGTCGAGCAGCGCGAACGGGCCCATCGGGAACCCGCAGCCGCCCTTCATCGCCTCGTCGATGTCCTCCTTGGACGCGACGCCGAGCTCGAGCAACCGCACCGCGTTGTTGAGGTACGGGAAGAGCAGCGCGTTGACGATGAAGCCGGCCTGATCCTTGACGATCACGGGGGTCTTGCCGCACGCCTCGGCGAACGACCGCACCTCGCCGACGACGTCGTCGCTCACCGTCAAGGGCCGCACGATCTCGACCAGGCTCATCACCGTCGCCGGGTTGAAGAAGTGGACACCGCACACCTTCTCCGGCCGGCCGGTCTCCATCGCCAGCTCGATCACCGGCAGCGTCGAGGTGTTGGTGGCGAGGATCGTGTGCTCGCCGCAGATCCGGTCGAGCTCGTTGAACAGGTGCTTCTTGGCGGCGAGGTCCTCGACGATCGATTCGATGACGAGGTCGCACTCGGCCAGCTCGGCGATGTCCGACGTCGCGCTGACGCGCGACAAGGTCGTCTGGCGGTCCTCCTCGGAGACCTTGCCCTTCTCGACCTGCTTGGCGAGCGACTTCTCCATGCCGGCGACCATGGCGTCGGCCGTCTCCTGTCGCCGCGACCGCAGCACCACCTCGAAGCCGTTGCGGGCCGCGCACTCGGCGATGCCCGAGCCCATGATCCCGGATCCGACGATCCCCAGTCGTTTGATGGCCATGGGCCGACAGGTTACCGGCGGGTAGCGTCCGCTCTCCAAGTCGGGCCACGCGCGCTGAGCGTTTGTCGCCGCGCAGGGTGAACGGCCATCATGGGTCCCTGCGGCGGCGATGCGGCATCGAATCGCCTGGAGGGGTTGGGGACATGGGTGGGATGCGGCGGGATGGAGCGAGCGCACGGGCGGCCGGCGCCATCGCGGTGATGGCCATGATTGCCGGATTCACCGTGGCAGCCTCGGCGGCCGACGTCAGCACGGTGTCCGTCGACGTCGCCCGCACCGGTTGGGACCAGGCGCAACCCAATCTGGCGCCGGCCACGGTCGGCTCGAGCTTCGGGCCGCTGTTCACCGCCCAGGTCGACGGGCAGGTCTACGCGCAACCGCTGGTGTCGGGCAACGTCGTCATCGCCGCGACCGAGAACGCCACCATGTACGGCCTCGACGCCACGACCGGCGCGGTGATCTGGCAGCGCCACGTCGGCAACGCGTTCCCCGCGTCGGCGGTGCCGTGCGGCGACTTGACCCCGCTCATCGGGTTCACGTCGACGCCGGTCATCGACGCCAACGGCTGGGTGTACACGGTCGGCAAGACCTATGACGGCGTGGACCCGCACAGCGCGCGGTTCGCGATGTACGCGTTCAGCGTTGCCAACGGCGCCGCCAAGCCGGGTTGGCCGGTCGACGGCGTCTTCATCGGTGGTGTCGCGTCGAACGATCCCACCTCCACGCTCGGCGCGTTCAACATCAACCAGCGCGCCGGCCTTTTGCTGATGAACGGCGTGGCGTACGCCGCGCTGGGCAGCAGCTGTGACGTGGACCCGTACCGCGGCTGGGTGGCCGGCGTGTCGACGTCCGCGGGCACGCTGAGCACCCTCTGGACCGACGAGGTCGGTGGCGGCACCAACCCGACGGCCGGCATCTGGATGTCCGGCGGTGGCATCGCGTCCGACGGATCGGGCCAGATGCTGCTGTCGAGCGGCAATGGCATCGCGCCGCCGGTCGGGCCTGGGACGTCGCCCCCGGCGACTCTCGGGAACAGCATCTTCCGCCTTGCGGTGCAGTCGAACGGGACGCTCAAGGCCACCGACTTCTTCACGCCGTCCAACGTCGACGCGCTGAACCAGAACGACCTCGACCTCGGTTCGAGCGGTCCGTCCCTGCTGCCCGATTCGTTCGGCACGCCGTCGCATCCGCACCTCATGGTGCAAGGCGGCAAGGAGGGCAAGGTCTACCTGATGGACCGCGACAAGCTCGGCGGCCGCGCCCAAGGTCCTGGCGGCACCGACGCCGTGCTCAGCGCCACCTCGTTCCCGACCGGGATGTGGGGCCACACCGCGACGTGGGGTGGCGACGGTGGCTGGGTGTACGGATCGATGTCGGGCGGCTCGCTGTTCGCAATGGCCCGTTCGGTCACCGCCGCCGGCGACCCGCAACTGGTCAAGACCGGGACGAGCGTCGACGCGCTCGGGTTCGGGTCGGGATCACCGGTCGTCACGTCCAACGGCACCACGGCGGGCTCGGCGCTGGTGTGGGTCGTCCGGTCACCCGACGGCAGCGGCGTGGGCGCCGACCTGCGCGCCTACGACGCGGTGCCGGTCAACGGCACGCTCCAGTTGCGGTGGAAGTCACCGACCTTCAAGGCCACCAAGTTCACCGTGCCGGCCACGAGCAACGGTCGGGTCTTCGTCGGCACGCGCGACGGCACCGTGCTGGCATTCCGTTCGACCGCGCCGCCGCCGATGGCGGGCAACCCGGTGAGCTTCGCCAACACCAAGACCGGGCAGTCGCGTGTCGCCAACGCGGTGTTCACCGCCGGCGCCACGGTGACCGTCAACTCCCTGGCCATCTCCGGCGCGCCGTTCTCGATGGGCGCCGCCACCCCCGCGGTCCCGACGACGTTGGCCGCCGGCAAAACCCTGACCATCCCGGTGACGTTCTCGCCGGCCAACGCGGGCAACTTCAGCGGCACGCTCACCGCCAACACCTCATCCGGGCCGTTCTCACTGACCCTCAGCGGCATCGGCACCACGACCGCGTTGTCCGTCGCACCCACGAGCGTCGACTTCGGCAACGTCCAAGTGGGTCGCACCGTGTCCGGTGGCATCACCATCTACAACGGCCGCGCCGGCGCGTTGACGATCTCGTCGGTGACGCCGCCGGCCGCGCCGTTCGGCGCCGCCAGCCTGCCGGCCGCCGGCACGAACGTTCCCGGCAAGTCGTCGCTGTCGGCCAGCGTGTCGTTCGCGCCCACTGCCGCCGGCACGTTCAACGGCAGCCTGGTGCTGAACGACAACCTCGGCGAGACCATCACGGTGCCGTTGAAGGGCAACGGCGTGCCGCCGGGCCATCTCACCATCACGCCCACCACGGTGGACTTCGGCACCATCGCGACCGGCACCGCCAAGACGCTCACCTTCGATGTCGGCAACACCGGCGCCGGCCCCCTGGTGATCTCCAAGGCCAAGCCGCCGGCCGGCACCTTCAGCACCTCGAACCCGCTGCCCGAGGGACTGACGATGGCACCGGGGTCGCACCGCTCGCAGACGGTGACGTTCGCGCCCACCACGCCGGGCGCGGCCTCGGCGACCTACGTGATCACGGGTGACGACGGCCAGGGCCCGATCACCGTGAACCTGGTCGGGTCGGGCAGCGGCGGGCCGTCGATCGTTCCCGACCCGACTGCCGGCGGCTGGCAGCTGAACGGCGCGGCGTCGATCGTCGGCACCCAACTCCAGCTGACACCCGCGGTCAACAACGTCACCGGAACCGGCTTCTGGCCGACCTCGGTCGCGTCGTCGACGCTGACCGTCGGCTTCGACGCGACGATCGACACTGGCAGCGGCGCCGACGGCATGACGCTGGCGTTGATCGATCCCGCGCTGACTGCGAAGTTCATCGGGTCCGGCTCGAACGGCATGGGGTACTCCGGCGCGACCGGCGTCGCGATCGCGCTCGACACCTTTGCCAATGCCGGCGACCCCAACGGCAACTTCATCGGGATCGCGCAGACCGGTGACAACCTCGGCCTCCATTACCTCGCCACGGCCACCAACGTGCCCGGCCTCCAGAACGCGACCCACCACCTGACGGTCACCATCAACGCCGGGCAGATCAGCGTCAGCATCGACGCCGCGCAAGTGCTGACTGCGACCATCACGTTGCCGCCGCAGGTGCTCGTCGGCTTCACCGGCGCCACCGGCGGTCTCAACAACCGGTACGCGGCCAGCCACCTGTACGTCTCGGGCACCGCCGGCCCGCCGCCCCCGCCGCCACCGGGCCCGGTGACGGACCCGAGCAAGGGCGGATGGCAGCTCAACGGCGCGGCGTCGATCGTCGGCACCCAGCTGCAGCTGACGCCGAACACCGCCGGCGCCGCCGGCTCGGGCTTCTGGCCGACCGCGCTGTCGTCGAACCAGCTCACCGTCGACTTCGATGCCACGATCGACACCGGCACCGGCGCCGACGGGATGACGCTCACCCTCGCCAACCCGGCCGCCAGCGCGACCGCGCTGGGTGCCGCGGGGAGCGGCCTCGGGTACGGCGGCATCAACGGCGTCGCGGTGGCGCTCGACACGTATCAGAGCCCGGGTGATCCGTCGGGCAACTTCGTCGGCATCGCCACGTCCGGGACGGCGAACTCGTTGACGTGGGCGGCGACGTCCACGGCGACGGTGCCGCCGCTGCGGAATGCCACGCACCACGTCACCGTCATCGTCTCCAGCGCGCAGTTCAACGTGAAGATCGACGGCCTCACCGTGCTGACGTCGACGGTCACGCTCCCACCGCAGGTGCTGCTCGGGTTCACCGCCGGCACCGGCGGGCTCACCGACCGCCACGCGGTCGCCAACGTGGCCGTCACCGTCGGCGGCTCGACACCGCCGCCGCCCGCGGTGCCCGATCCCACCGCCGGTGGCTGGAAGCTGAACGGGTCGGCGTCGATCGTCTCCGGCCTCCTGCAACTGACTCCCGCGACCAACGGGCTCGCCGGCTCGGCCTTCTGGCCGAACGCCGTCTCGTCGAACGCGATGACCATCGACTTCGACGCCACCATCGACACCGGCAACGGGGCCGACGGCCTCACGCTCACGCTGGCCAACCCGACTGCTGGGGCCAGCGCGCTCGGGGCCGGCGGCAGCGGTGAGGGATTCGGTGGCATCAACGGGATCGCGATCTCGCTCGACACCTACCAGAGCGGCGCCGGCGACCCGTCGGGCAACTTCATCGGCGTCGCCACGTCCGGTGACGCGAGCCATCTGGTCTATGCGGCGACATCGGGCGCGATCGCTGCGCTCGACAACGCGACCCACCACATCACGGTGACCCTCAACGGCGGCGTGCTGAACGTCAAGCTCGACGGCCTCACGGTGATCACCACCAACGTGAGGGTGACGCCGCAGGTGCTCATCGGGTTCACCGCCGGCACCGGCGGCCTGAACGACCGCCACGCGGTGAAGAACCTCGTCGTGACGTTGGGCTAAGCAAGGTCCCCATGAGCGGGACGTTGGCGTTGGTCGGCGGCGGCGAATGGCGCGACGGGTGCCGGTTCGACGCCGATCTGTTGCAGGTGTCGGGCGGCGACGAGGTCGTCGTCCTGCCGACCGCGGCCGCGTACGAGCATCCCCAGCGGTCCGTGGACACCGCGACCGAGTGGTTCGCCGGCCTCGGCGGCCGGGTGCGCGGGCTCATGGTGCTGAGCCGGCCCGACGCCGAGGATCCGGCGAACGTCGAGGTGGTGCGCTCGGCCCGTTTCCTCTATCTGTCGGGTGGCTCGCCCATGCACCTGCGGTCGGTGCTCAAGGACTCGGCGTTGTGGGATGCCCTGCTGGCCGCCTGGCAGCACGGCGCCGTGGTCGCGGGGTCGTCGGCCGGTGCCCAGGTGCTGTGCGACCCGATGGTCGACCCGCGCGGCGGCGCCTTCACCCTCGGGCTCGGACTGGTCGAGCAGGTCGCGGTCATCCCGCACCACGACACGTGGTCGCCGGAGCGGGCCCGGCGCACGTTCTCGCTGGCGCCCAAGGGCCTGCCGGTCGCCGGCATCGACGAGCAGACGGCCCTGATCCGCGGTGCCGACGGCCGGTGGCGGGCCGACGGCAAGGGGAGCGTCATCGTGTGGGTCGACGGCCAGCCGGCCGCCCTCGACGCGCTGCCCTGACGCCGCTCAGTCGGACCCGGTGACCGTCACCGTCTCGATGACGACCTTCTCCTTCGGCGTGCCGGCGCCCGGTGAGCCGACGGCGTCGATGGCCTCCACGACGTCGAGGCCCTTCACCACCTTGCCGAACAGCGAGTACTGCGGTGGCAGTTGCACGCCGGACGGCCCGCTGATGACGAAGAACTGGCTGCCGTTGGTGTGCGGCCCGGCGTTGGCCATGGCCAGCGAGCCGACCTCGTACCGACCGGCCTTCGGCAGCTCGTCCTCGAACCGGTAGCCCGGGCCGCCGCGCCCGGTGCCATCGGGGTCGCCGCCTTGGAGCACGAAGCCGGGGATGACCCGGTGGAAGTGGATCCCGTCGAAGTAGTGGTAGCCGGCCAGGAAGACGAAGTTGTTGACCGTCTTGGGCGCCGCGACCGGATCGAGCGCGATCACCATCGTGCCCTTCGACGTCACCATCTCGGCGGTGTACTGCTTCGACGGGTCGATGCCCATCGGGGGCGGGCCGTCGAAGCGCTGCGTCTTCGGCGACGAGCCGTCGGCGGCGGGAAACTCGGGTGTCGGCACGGGATCTCCTAGCTCTCTGCGATCGTGACCTTGACCATGTGGTGAAGGGTCTTCGGTGTTCCGCTGGTGTCGCCGTCGGCCTCGATCTTCTTGACGACGTCCATGCCCGCCGTCACCTGCCCGAACAACGAGTAGCTCGGCGGGAGGGCGACACCCTGGTCGCCGGTGATGATGAAGAACTGGCTGCCGTTGGTGTTCGCCCCGGAGTTGGCCATCGCCAGCGAGCCGACCTTGTAGTCGCCCGCCTTCGGGAGCTCGTCGGCGAACATGTACCCCGGTCCCCCGGAGCCGGTTCCCGCGGGGTCGCCGCCCTGCACGACGAAGCCGGGGATCACGCGATGGAACACGATGCCGTCGAAGTAGTGGTAGCGGGCCAGCACCACGAAGTTGTTGGCCGTCTTCGGCGCCTTCTTCGGGTCGAGGACGATGGTGATGGTGCCGGCGTCGGTCTCCATCGTTGCGGTGTAGGTCTTGCTCGGGTCGACGCACATGGGCGGCGGCTTGGCGAACTTCACCGTGCGAGCAGACGAGCCGTTCGCCTGCGGGCACGGCGTGTCGCCGGTAATCGTCGCGCTGGCGACGGTCGGCGGAGCCTGGCTCGCGGTCGTCGGCGTGACGGTGGTGGTCCCGGTGCTGGCGACCTTCTTCGACTTCTTCCCGCCGCTGGTGAACAGCGCGATGCCGGCAATGACCACGACGACGAGTCCGATCGCGATCACCTGGCCGCGGCGGGTCTGGCGCCGGCGCGCCGCCACCATTGCTTCACGCCGGGCCAGCTGTCCCTCGCGTTGGCGCTGTCGCTTGTCACTGGGCACTGGTTCTTCTCGCTCACTCTTGACGGTCGGTCGCGCCTGCCCGGGCGTCGCGGCGATGGGCCAGGGCCAAACCGGCGGGTGGCCGCCGGTGGGCCGCCGGAGCACGTTACCGTCGGTGGCGACATGAGTCTCATCGTCCAGAAGTTCGGCGGCACGTCGGTCGCCGACACCGACCGGATCCGTGCCGTCGCCGAGCACGTGGTCCGGACGCGGCGCCAGGGCAACGAGGTCGTGGTGGTGGTCAGCGCCATGGGGAAGTCCACCGACGACCTCCTGCGGCTGGCCAACGACCTCCACGAGGAACCCCCGCCGCGCGAGCTCGACATGCTGCTCACCGCGGGGGAACGCATCTCGATGTCGCTGCTGTGCATCGCGATCAGCCGGCTCGGCGAGCCGTCGGCCAGCTTCACGGGGAGCCAGGCCGGCATCCTGACGGACACCAGCCACGGGAAGGCCCGCATCCTGGAGGTCCGGGCCGACCGGCTCCGGGAGTCGCTGGCCGGCGGTCAGATCGTGGTGGTCGCCGGGTTCCAGGGGGTGTCGACGACCCGCGACATCACGACGCTCGGCCGGGGCGGCAGCGACACCACGGCGGTCGCGCTTGCCGCCGCGCTCAAGGCCGACGTGTGCGAGATCTACACCGACGTCGCCGGCGTCTACACCGCCGACCCGCGGGTCGTCCCGGCGGCGCGCAAGCTGCACGCCGTCTCCTACGAGGAGATGCTCGAGATGGCGGCCACCGGGGGGCGCGTCCTCGCGCTCCGGTCCGTCGAGTTCGCGCGGAACCACGGGGTCGCGTTGCATGTGCGCTCGAGCTTCACGTGGGAGCCGGGCACCTGGGTCACCGAGGAGGAAGCGACCATGGAGCAGGCCATCATCTCGGCCGTCACCCACGACACGTCGGAAGCCAAGGTGACGATCACTCGCGTGCCGGACAAGCCCGGCATCGCGGCCCGACTCTTCCGCGCGCTCGCCGACGCCAACGTGAACGTCGACATGATCGTGCAGAACGTGTCGACGGGCGGCACCACCGACATCTCCTTCACCGTGCCGAAGTCGGACCTGCCCGCGAGCCAGGGCGTCACCGAGGCGCTGGCCCACGAGATCGGCGCCGAGGCGGTCACCCACGACGACGGCATCGCGCGGCTCAGTCTCGTGGGTGCCGGCATGAAGAGCCATCCCGGGGTGGCGGCGCGCATGTTCGAGGTGCTCGCCGACGAGGGCCTCAACATCGAGATGATCTCGACCAGCTCGATCCGGATCTCGTGCGTCGTGCGGGCCGACCAGGTGGAGCGCGGGGTCCAGGCGCTGCACGCGACGTTCGACCTCGACGCCGCACCCGTTTGACCAAGCGTCGGGTCCGGCTGGCCGTCGGGCTGGTGATCGCGGCCTGGGTGATCGCGGCGGGCGTCGTGATCCTGCTCGTGCGATCGCAGGCCCTCGCCGGCCGAGACGCCGCCGACAAGGCGCGCACCGAAGCCTCGCCGGAGGACCTGGTCGCCGCCCGGCCGCTGGGCGACCTCCGCCGAGCCGGGGCGCGGATGCGGTCGGCCCACCGAACCCTGCGCAACCCGATCATCTCGCCGCTGCGCGTCCTGCCGGTGATCGGCCGGCAGCTCCGGGCGGCCGACGCGTTGACCACGGCCGGCGCTCAGGTGGCCGGCGTCGGCGCCGATGCCGTCGCGCAGGCGCAGGGCGCGCTGCTGCTCCCGCACAAGACCGGCGCCGAGCGGGTCGTCATCCTGCGGCGCCTGGCCACCATTGCCGAGGATGCCAAGCGGCGGCTCACCGGTGTCGACTACGGGCGGGGCGACGCGCTCGTCGGCCCGGTGCGCAGCGCTCGCGTGTCGCTCATCGACCAGCTGGCCAAGGTGCGCGACGGCCTGGGAAAGGGCATCGCCGGCGCGCGCGCCGCCGCCGACCTGCTCGACGGCCCGCGCCACTACCTCGTGCTGGCGGCGAACAACGCCGAGATGCGCGTCGGCACCGGGATGTTCCTGTCGGTGGGGTTGCTCGAGACGCAGACCGGCAAGCTGCACCTCGACAGCTTCCGGCCGGCGGCCGATCTCGACCTCGGCCCGTTCACCAAGCCGCCCCCGGCCGACCCCGATCTGCTGGCCCGTTGGGGCTTCCTGCACATCGACCGCAACTGGCGCAACCTCGCCATGTCACCGCGATTCGACGCCGTGGCACCGCTGGCCGCAGGGATGTGGGTGGCCGCCGGGAACGCGCCGGTCGACGGCGTGATCGCGCTCGATCCGCTCGCGCTGCGCGCCGTGCTCAAGGCCACCGGTCCGATCCAGGCCGGCACGCGCACCGTCGACGCCGACCACGTCGTCGACTACCTGCTCCACGACCAGTACGTCGACTTCGCCGCCAAGCCCGACGACCCGTCGCGCAACGAGCAGCTGGGCCGGGTCGCGCAAGCGGCGCTCCAGGCGTTGCAGGACCGTGAGTGGAGCGTCAGCTCGCTGGCGAAGGAGATCGCGGGCGCGGTGCGCGGCCGGCACGTGCTCGCGTGGTCGACGCTGCCGGCCGAGAACGACGCGTGGCGGAACGCTGGCGTGGACGGGTCGATGCGGCCGGCGTCGCTGCTCGTCGCGGTCGCCAACCGCGGCGCCAACAAGCTCGACCGGTTCCTCGACGTGTCGGTCGACATGACGGTGAAGAAGGCGGGCGACCGGCGCGATGTGGTCCTGACGGTGCATCTCGCCAACCGGACGCCCGCCCAGGGCGAGCCGCGTTACGTGGTCGGCCCCGACCCGGGCGGCGGCGCCCCCGAGGGTGTCTACCGCGGCATCCTGTCGATCAGCCTGCCGACGCCGGTGCACGGCGGCCGGTTCGACGCCGTGCCCTCGCTGGTCGCGTTCGGGCCCGACGGTCCGTCCAATGTCGTGGCCGTCGCCTTCGACCTGACGCGCGGCGCCGCTCGGGACTTCGTGATGCGGTTCTCGGTGCCCAAGGGCCCGATGCGGATCGAACCCTCGGCCCGCGAGCCGGCCGTCCGCTGGCGCGTCGGCGCCAGCCAGCGAGACGACGCCGCCGGGTTCACCCTGGCGCTCTGAGCGCGACCATTCCACCGCGAAGCGGGGCAAACCGTCCACGTTTCGTGAGTATTTGCGCTGCGTGAACAGGAATCGCGCCAGGTGTGAAGAAACCAACACCTGGGTAACCCGGTAGTCTGCCGGCAAACTTCGCAAAAGGGGCGGAATCATGATGAAGGTCACGCGAGTGCTGGCCGCGGGTGCGCTTGCCGCCAGTGCGGCGCTTCCTCTGGCGGCTGGGGTCGCTCATGCTGGGGACTGCGAGTACACCACCTGCGGCAAGACACCGACAGAGGTGCTGCCGCAGGACGTCAGCCGCAGTGTCCCCGCCGTGGCCCCGGCGGCCGCGACGGCGGCGGTCCAGGCGCAGCAGTCCAGCAGCGGCTCGCTTCCGTTCACCGGAACCGATGTCATCGAGCTCTCGTTGATCGGCGTCGGCGCGGTCGCCGCCGGCACCGTGCTCGTCCGCCGCACTCGTCGCGCCACCTGACGACCCTGGTTCCGGTCCGGACGGCCTGATGGCGCTCAAGAGCGACGTCCTCGTTCCCTGGTTGCGGACGCGCGAGCGCGCGTCGAGCGCCGGCGTGCACGTCAGCCGTCCGGCGCGGTCGCCGGCGCTTCTCGCCCCGGTCGTCGACCTGCTGGCGCTGTCCATCGGCTTGGGCTTCGCCACTGGTGGCATCAACCACCTCGGGGAGCTCTACGTCCTCGGCACGTTCGTGGCGCTGCTCATGTGCGGATCGCCGCGGCTCCGCATCGCGCCCAGCATCACCGCCGAGATGCCGCGCCTGCTCACCGCGCTCACGGTCCCGTTGGCCGCGATCGCCGCGCTGGCGGCGCACGACCCGCGATTGCCCGACCTGGTGACGCGCGTCCCGCTCACGGCGCTCCTCGTCGTGGTCGGCCGCGGGCTCACGTACACCGCGCTGCGGGCGGCGCGGTCGCAAGGGGTGCTCCTCGAGCCGACACTGATCGTCGGTGCCGGGCACCTTGGCGTGCAGATCGCCGAGACTCTCCAGACCCACGCCGAGTACGGCATGGTGCCGATCGGGTTCCTCGACGGCTTCGACGGCACCGGGTTGCCCCTCCCCGTCCTCGGCGACCTGCCGGCGCTCGATCGGGTGCTGTCGGAGTTCGAGATCCGCCGGGTCGTCGTGGCCTTCGGGTCCCACCGAGAAGCCGAGATGGTCGACGTGCTCCGCGCCTGCGAGGCGGCGAGCATCGAGGTGCACGTGCTGCCGCGGTTCTTCGAGTTGGGCGTCGCCCCGAGCGGTCCCGACACCGAAGAGGTCTGGGGCATCCCGCTCGTCCGCGTCAAGCGGGCGGCCCTCCGCTCGCGCACCTGGCGAATGAAGCGGGCCTTCGACCTCGTCGTGGCGACGATCGCGCTGGTGCTCTCGGCGCCGATCTTCGCCATGGTCGCGCTGGCCGTGCGGGTGTCGAGTCCCGGCCCGGTCCTCTTCCGGCAGAAGCGTGTCGGCCAGGGCGGGCAGCTGGTCCAGGTCCTGAAGTTCCGCACACTCGAGGTCAACGACGACTCCGACCGGACGTGGTCGGTCGTCACCGACGTCCGCGTCACGCCGGTCGGCAAGTTCCTGCGAGCGACGAGCCTCGACGAGCTGCCGCAACTGCTCAACGTGATGCGCGGCGAGATGTCGCTGGTCGGCCCACGTCCCGAGCGTCCGCACTTCGTCAGCGAGTTCAACGAGCGCGTCGTGCGGTACGACGACCGGCACCGCGTGCCGGTCGGCATGACCGGGTGGGCGCAGGTGCACGGCCTGCGCGGCGACACGTCGATCGAGGAGCGGGCCCGGTTCGACAACCGCTACATCGAGCACTGGTCGCTGTGGCGCGACATCGTCATCCTCGGCCGCACCATTGCCGCCGTCATGCGCGACACGCTGACCCTCAAGCATTGAATTCGGCCGGGGCCGGCGCGGCCCTTCGGTAGCATCAGGTCATGCGCGTCGGGATCGTGGGGGCCACCGGGTTGGTCGGCGGGTTGATGCGCGCCGTCCTGGCCGAGCGCCAGGTCCCGGTGTCGGAGCTGCGGCTGTTCGCGTCCTCGCGATCGGCCGGTCGCCGCCTCACGTGGGCCGGCGAGGAGATCGAGGTCGAGGACGCCGACACCGCCGACTACGCCGGCCTGGACGTCGCGCTGTTCTCGGCCGGCGCGACGGCGTCGGCGCGGCTGGCACCCCGCGCCGCCGACGCCGGCGCGGTCGTGATCGACAACTCGTCGGCCTGGCGCATGGACCCCGATGTGCCGCTGGTCGTGCCCGAGGTCAACGCCGCCGCGCTCGACCGGCGTCCGAAGGGGATCATCGCCAACCCCAACTGCACGACGATGGTCGCGATGCCGGTGCTGGCGCCGCTGCACCGGTCCGCCGGCCTCCGCCGGCTCGTCGCCAGCACGTACCAGGCGGTGTCCGGCGCCGGGCGCGCCGGGGTGCAGGAGCTCACCGAGCAGGTCGAGAAGATCGGGACCGCGGCCGACCGTTTGACGTTCTCGTCGCGTGGCGTCGACCTGCCGGTGCCCTCCGAGTTCGCGCTCCCGGTCGCGTACAACGTCGTGGCGTTCGCCGGCCACCTCGTCGACGACGAGACGAACGAGGAGCACAAGTTCCGCGACGAGAGTCGCAAGATCCTCGACATCCCGGAGCTGGCAGTGTCGTGCACCTGCGTGCGCGTGCCGGTGTACACGGGCCACTCGATCTCGCTGTCGGCCGAGTTCGAGCGGGCGCTCTCGCCGGGTGAGGCGCTCCAGCTGCTGCAGTCCGCGCCCGGCGTGTCGGTCGTCGACGTCCCGAGCCCGCTCGCCGCCAGTGGTACCGACCCGTGCTACGTCGGCCGGGTTCGCCGCGATCCCGGCGCGCCGCACGCGCTGGCGATGTTCGTCAGCGGCGACAACCTGCGCAAGGGGGCGGCCCTCAACGCCGTGCAGATCCTCGAAGCGCTGGCGGCGCGGACCTAATCGACCACGCTGGCGGCGAGGTCGGTGATCTCCCGCGCGAATCGTGCTTCGTCGAACCGGCGCACCGACCGGGAGATCTCGGCCCGGTCCCAGGTCGTCGCCGCGGCTGCTCGCAGGGCGGCGACGAGCGAGGGCACGTCCGGTTCGTCGAAGAGGATCCCGGACAGGCCCGGCTGCACGGTGTCGACCGCCCCGCCACGGGCGAGCGCGACGACCGGCGTGCCGGCGGCCATCGCTTCGACAGGCGTGATGCCGAAGTCCTCCTCGCCGGGCATGACGAGGGCCCGAGCCCGCGCCATCAGCCTCGGGAGGTCGGCGTCGGGGACGAAACCGGCGAAGGTGACGTTGGCCGTGGCCCGGGCCCGCAGCGCCGCCTCCTGGCGACCGGCCCCGGCGACGACGAGCGGCCACCCGAGCTCGGCGAACGCTTCGATCGCCAGGTCGACGCGCTTGTAGGGCACGAGGCGCGAGATCAGCAGGTGGTAGTCGTCCACCTCGCCGTCGCGCGCCGACGCGAACCGGTCGATGTCGACCGGCGGGTGCACCACCTCCGACGCCCGCCCGTACGCGTCGCGGATGCGGCTCGCCACCGCGGTCGAATTGGCGACCATGACGGCCGGGCGCCGGGCCCGCCCGCGGTCCAGCCGCCGCAGCGGGCCACCGACGAGGGCGAGCGTTCGCCGGGCCGCCGGGATCGCCTGCTCGTCGCGGAGTTGATCGGGCGCCCACAGGAACCGTGGCGGCGTGTGGCAGTAGACGATGTGCGCGCTCGACGGATCGGGTCGGGCCCATGTCGCAAACGTGTGGAAGCTCGTCACCGTCACCGGCGCCGGCGGGAGCCGGAGCGAGAGGAACGCCGCCGGCATCGCCGGGAGGACGCGCACGTGGCTGCGGGGGCCCCGCGCGAACCGCTGGAGGAAAGAAGTGCGCACGGGGTCCCAGTCGGGGAACGCGGGCCGCCAGTGCATCGAGGTGTAGAGCGGTGCGTCCGGGAAGGTCCGCCGCAGCGCGCCGACGACCTTCTCCGACCCGGCCATGTTGGTCAACCACTCATGCACCAGCACGGCCTGCACGGTTCCCGGCGCCCTTTCGATCCCGACCCAGCCGATCCCGACCCGGACCAATCCGCCCGGACGCACCACCTAGACTCGTGGCGGTGAATCGCCGGGGCGACCTTACCGTTGTCGAGAGGTGCGCCTGAGTGGGTGCTGCCGACCCGATCAAGGTCGTCTGGGGTTACCGGTGGTGGCTCGCGGTCTTCATCATCGTCGTCGTCGGTGCAACCTACGCGTCCACCAAGCGGGCCAGCCCGGTGTACGACGCGACCTCGTTGACCGAGGTGCTCTCCGGGCGCCAAGCCGGCGGCGACTTCGTGTCGCCGGAGGAGCTGCTGCACCTCACCAACATCTACTCGCAGCAGGCGAAGACGCGCGGGGTCGCCGAGCTGGCCGCGACGAACCTCCAGGGCGTGAGCGCGTCCTTCCTGCAGAGCCACGTCGACGTGTCCGCGGCGGCCGATCTGCAGATCATCAACATCACGGGCAAGAGCGGCGACCCGGCGTCGGCCGCCGCCTACGCCAACGCCTACGCCAACGGGCTCAACGAGTACGTGGACAAGCAACAGGGCGCCCAACAGAACGCCGGCCTGCAGAAGATCCAGGCGCGGGTGTCCGAGATCCAGGCGGAGCTCACCGCCCGGAAGCTCACGGCGAATGATCCGAACGCGGCCGCGCTGTACGGCGAGCTCCAGCAACTGCAGACGCAGGCCGCGACGCTGCGCGGCCGGCCGGTCGACTCCATCCGCATCATCGAGACGGCGTTGGCCCCGAGCACGCCGTCGTCGCCCCGGCCAACGCGCGACGCCGGATTGGCGGGCATCCTCGCGGCGTTGCTCGGATCGGTGGCCGCGTATCTCCGCAGCCGCCTCACCGATCGCTACGCATCGGCCGACGAGGCGGCGACCGACCTCGGTCTGCCGCTGCTCGGCGAGATCCCGCGGTCACCGAAGCACGCCGAGATGGCCGACGAGGCGCTCCGCGCCCTGCGCACCAGCGTCGAGTTCGGCATGAAGGCCACCGCCGGCCGAGTGGTCCTCGTCACCAGCGCCGGCCCCGGCTCCGGCAAGACGTTCGTCGCCGCCAGCCTCGGCCGGGCGTTCGCAGCTGGTGCGCAGCACGTGATGATCATCGACGCCGACCTGCGACGGCCGGCGCTCCACAGCCGGCTGAACCTCTCGGCCGAGCCCGGCCTGGGCGACCTCATCGCCGACGCGCCCACGTCTGGCGCAACCCTCCCGGCCAAGGAGGTCGCGCTCCCGGCCCTCGTGCGGCGCCGCGGCGGCGAGTTGCACGTCGTGACGTGCGGGCGCCGCGTCGCCGACCCGGCCGAGGCCCTCGCCTCGCCGGCCATGCGCGACGCGATCACCACGGTGCGCGCCGCCTACGACGTCGCCATCATCGACAGCCCGCCGCTCCTCGCGGTCGTCGATCCGGTCGTGCTGTGCCGGTACATCGACGGCGTCGTCCTGGTGGTCGACGGGCAACGCGACCGCCGCCGGGACACGCGGCGCGCGTTGCAGGTGCTGCGGGCGGTGGATCCGCCGATTCTCGGCATCGTGTTCAACGGCAGCCGTGAGGCGAACGATCGGTACGTCTACTACTCGTCGTCCTCGTCGCGAGATCGGACGGCGCTCGAGGCGGCGCCCTGACGGCCGTCGGCGCGCTCGTCCGGCGGCGACCCGTCGACGGCCAGCGTCGCGCCGCCCTGTCGGTTGTCGGCGCCGGCGTCGTCTTCGGGATCATCGCCGGGATCGCCGCGGAACCGCTCGGGATCCTGCTCGTCGTCCTGCCGGTCACGGCACTGGCCGGTTGGTGGCTCATGCAGCATCCGGCAGCCGCGCTGGCCATCGCGGTCGGCGCGGTGGTCGTCTTGGACGAGGACAATCAGGGCCTCGTCCCGATCACCAGCCACTTCTACCAACGGCTGCCCGGCATGCCCGTCAACCTGACGGTCGTCGACTTCCTGGTGGCGACGGTCGTGATCGGCATCGTCTTCGACCGCGCCCGCCGGCGGGCCCGGCTGGCGGTGCCGCGCGCGTTCCTCCCTGTCGCGTTGCTCATCGGCGGCGCCGTGCTCTGGGGCATGCTGGTCGGCCGGGCGAACGCATGGAACTCCAACTTCGCGTTCAGCGAGGCGCGCGGCGTCGTCTACCTGCTGCTCGTGCCGGTGCTCGTCGTCAACGTCGTCGACAGCCCGGCGGTGCTGAAGCGGTTCGTGTGGTTCGCCGGCGCGCTGGCGGCGTTCAAGGGACTGGAGGGCATGCTCGGTTGGTTGGCCGGCCGCGGTCGCCCGATCGGCCCCACCCACCTCACCTACTACGAGCCGCTGCCCAACGCCATCATGATGGGGTTCCTCGTCACGGTGGCGGCGGCCGCAGTGGCGCGGGTGCGCATGCCGAGATGGGTGATGACCGCGACCCCGCTCGTCGCCGGCGCGCTCCTGCTCTCGTTCCGCCGGAGCTTCTGGATCGCGGCGGTGGTCGCCCTCGTCATCGCGGTGCTCGTCGCCAGCGGGCGGCGAGGTCGTCCGGTGGTCGTGCTCCTCGGCGCGCTGGTCGTGGTCGCCGGGTACGCGGTCGTGAACGTCGGCGGATCGGCCGCCTCGCAGAACACGCTCGTCCAGCGAGCCACGTCGTTGTCACCGTCGTCGCTCAAGGGAAACGCCGACGACCGCTACCGGCTCGACGAGCAACGGAACGTCTTCGAGGAGTTGCGACGGCAACCGATCCGTGGCATCGGGCTCGGCGTGCCTTGGGCCATCCGGTACCCGCTCTCGCAGCACTTCGTCGACGGCCAGTACTACACCCACGTGGCCGCGTTCTGGTGGTGGACGAAGATGGGCATCCTCGGTCTGCTGGCGTACGTCGCATCGGTCGTGGGTGGTGCCTGGATGGCCTTCGTGTTGTGGCGGCAGCATCCCGACCCGCGGGGCCGCGTCATCGGCCTCGGCATCGCGGCGTCGTTCATCGGGCTCAGCGTCGCCGAGCTCACCGGGTCGTTCACCGGCGTCGACTTCCGCCTCAGCATGGGCCTCGCCGCGGCGTGGGGTGGCTTGGCGGCCGCGATCAACCTGATCCAGCCGGTCGCCGCCATACCCGCGTGATCCGGCTGGCCGTCGACGCCAACTGCTTGGCGTGGGGCTGGGGCGGCATCCCGAAGTACGTGGCCCGCGTGACCGCCGAGCTGGCCCGCTCGGGCGATTACGACATCACCTTGCTCACGAACAGTCGCGGCGCCGCGCTCGGCATCGACGGCGTCACCCACGTCGAGCGACGGCTGCGCGGCGGCACGCTCTGGCGGAACGCGGTCGTCGCGCCGTGGCTCCGCCGACATCGACCGGACGTCTTCTGGGCCCCGGAGACCGTCGCGCCGTTGTGGGTCGGCGTGCCGATGGTGATCACGGTTCACGATCTCGCGGCGTTGACCATGCCGGACGTCAAGCCGATGCGGCTCCGCGTCAGCTACCGAGTCTCGGTGCGACGGGCCGCGACCGAGGCGGCGCGCGTGATTGCGGTGTCGGCCTCGACGGCGCGCGACGTCGAGCGGTTGTGGCACGTGCCTCCCGACAGGGTTCGCGTCATCCCCGACGCGGTCGACGACCGGTTCACCGTTGGCGACCGGGCCGGGGCACTGGCCCGAGTCGTCGAGCGGTGGGGGGTCAGCGCGCCGTTCGGGCTCTGTGTCGGCAGCATCGAGCCGCGCAAGGGCCTCGACGTGGCCGTGCAGGCGGCCGGCCTGGCGCGGGCGGCCGGATCACCGTGGCAGCTGGTGATCGCGGGCGACCGCGGGCACCGCGCCGACGACGTGATCGCGACGGCGGCCGCCACGGGCGCCTGCCGACTCCTCGGTCGCGTCACCGACGACGAGCTCGTCGACCTGTACCGCGCCGCCGACGCGGTGCTCGTCCCGTCCTGGTACGAGGGCTTCGGCATGACCGCGCTCGAGGCGATGGCCTGCGGCACGCCGGCGGTGATCGCCGCCGCGTCCGGCGGGCTCGAAGAGGTGAGCGGGCCGGCCGCCGTGGTCGTCGCCGAGCGGACGGCCGAGGCGTGGTGGGCCGGCATCCGGGCGGCGTCGGACCGTCGCGCCGAGCTGGTGACGCGCGGGTTGGAACTGGCGGGTCGGTACCGCTGGCCGGCGGTTGCGGCCGAAACCGGCGAGGTGCTCGCCGAGGCGGCCGATCGCAGCCGGTCCCGATGAGCACGGGGCGCGCGCCGGCACCGGTTCGCGCTCGTCCGCTTGCCTTCGTGCCGAGTCCCCGTCAACGTAAGGCGGTCATGGACCGGGTGGTGGAGTGACGGCGACGCGCGTCGCGTTCGTCAACGAGGGCCGCCTCGGGGCCGGCGGCATGGGCCATCCCCAGATGGAGGCGGCGCTCCGCGCCGGGCTCGCCGGCCGAGACGACGTCATCCCCGAGTTCGTGCAGATCCGCCCGATGAGCACATCCGCGCGGAGCATCTCGCGCCCGGTGCCCGGGCTCGCCCGGTTCGACATCGATTTCCAGCAACAGCGCTGGCAGCTCGTGCAAGCGTTCAAGGGACGGCGCGTCATCGGCCATCACGTGCGACGCGACCGTCCTGACGCGATCCACGTCCACAGCCACTCGGCCGCGCTGGCGCTCGGGGGGTTGCTGCGCGACCTGCCGGTCGTCGTGTCGGTCGATGCCAGTGTGCAGGCGTGGCAGGCGATGGGCGTGTGGCGCGAGGTGCGCCGTCACTCGCCGGCGATGGTCGGGTTGAGCCAGTGGCTCGAGCGCCGACTCTTCCGGCAGGCGCTGCTCGTGCAGGCCTGGACCGCGTGGACGCGCGACACGGTGCTGGCGGCGTGCCCGACGGCTCGCGTCATCGAGCTGCATCCGGGCCTCGACCTCGATCACTACCGACCGGTGTCGCGCGAGGAACGGTCGCAGCTCCGGGTGCTGTTCGTGGGCGGCCGCTTCGCGCAGAAGGGCGGCCGCGATCTCATCGAGGCCCTCGGGCCGGAGCTCGGGCGCAGCGTCGAGCTCGATGTGGTCACGCCGTCGTCGTCGGTCGAGTCGCGCGCCGGTATGCGGGTCCATCGCATCGGGCCGGGTGACCGTCGGCTCGTTCACCTGTTCCAGCAGGCGGATGTGTTCTGCCTGCCGACGCGCGCCGATGCCGTCCCGTGGGTCGTGGTCGAGGCGATGGCGTGCGGCACGCCGGTCGTCGCGTCGGCCATCGGCGGCATCCCGGATCTGCTCGACCACGGCGCCGCCGGGTCGCTGGTCGAGCCGGGCGACGTGGACGGGTTGCGGGCCGCGCTCGGGGCGTTGCTGGACGACGGGTCGCGGCGAGCGTCGATGGCCGCCGCGGCGCGCCGGCGGGCCGAGGCCTGTTTCGACGCCCGCCATCAGACGGCGAAGTTGATCGACGCGCTGGCGTCGGCGCGAGGCGCGTGATCAGTAGCGCGGGCGGTGTCCGAACGCGACGACGCCGCGCGTGTGGTGCCAGAGGTAGACGAGCGGGGTGAGCGCGGACACCGCGGCGAGCGGCAGGACATCGCGGCCTCGCACCGTGCGTCGCCACGCGAGCGCGCCGGCGTTGGCGGCCCACCCGGCGAGGCTCGCCGCGGCACCGAGTCGCGCCAGTCTCGGGCGCCCACTCGTGATGCCAGCGGCGGTCGTCGCCAGGCCGGCGGCGTACAGCAGCGCGGCGTCGTGCCGGGCCCGCCGGAGGGTCACCGGGCCGAATCGAGCGCCGGCGTTGAAGGCCCGGAACGCGTCGGGATGCTCGCGGCTCAGGAGCGGATCGAAGTAGTACCGCCGGGCCAGGCGGATCGGGCCGGTGAACGACGCCGGGTGCGCCGGATGGAAGATCACCAGCTCGGGATCGAACTCGATGTCGAGCGCGGCCCGCTCCAGTCGGAAGTGCAGGTCGGTGTCCTCGCGGAAATGGAGCTTGCGGTGGGGGTCGTAATACCGCTCGTCGTAGGCCCCGATCGCCCTGAGCGCGTCGGTTCGGTACACGACGTTGCCGCCGAGGTGGCGGTCGCCGCTCCCCGAGAACTCCGTGACGTGGGTGAAGGGCGTCGCCGGCCCCGCGGCCGGCACCTGCACCGGGCCCTCGACGCCGTCGGGCCCGTCCGGCCGCTGCGTGATCGCGTCCAGTCGGCTCAGCCAGCCGCCGCCCGGCAGCTCGTCGGAGTCGATGAACGCCACCCAGGGGGTCCGCACCACGGCGAGCCCGGTGTTGCGGGCCGCGCCCGGCCCGCCGTTGTCGGGCCGGCGGATCACGCGCAGGTCGACGCCCGGCAGCTCGGCTCCGAGGGCGCCATCAATCGGTGGCGACGACGCGTCGTCCACGACCACCACGGGGACCGGGCGCTCGGCCGTGCCCTGCGCAGACAGCGCCGCCAGGAGATCGCGCAGCGGCCCGGGGTACCCGTGCGCCGGGATGACGACGGTGACGTCCCAGGGGCGGCTCATCGCGGGGATGCTGCCAGCTCGGCGTGCAGCGCGACGAGCGGCCGGGCCACGACCGACCACTCGTACGACCGCTCGACCGCGCTCCGGGCGGCGACCGACAGCCGCGCCGCCAAGCCGTCGTCGGTGAGGACCCGCACGGTGTGCTCGGCCAGCTCCGCCGCGGTGTCGGCCAGCAGCAGGTCCCGACCGTCCTGCAGGTCGAGCCCGTGCGCGCCGAGCCGTGTCGACACCACTGGGACGCCGGCCGCCATCGCCTCGAGGATCTTGAGGCGGGTCCCGCTCCCCGCCCGGATCGGCAGCACGACGACGCGGGCCGCCCGCAGGTGGGGGAGCACCGACACGACGGCCCCGGTGACCGTGATCGCTCGACTCTGCAGTGCCACGAGGTCGGGCCCGGCGTCGCGGCCGACGAGTGTCAAGCGGGTGCCAGGGACGCGCGCCGCGACTCGCGGGAAGACGTCGCCGGCCAACTCACGGGCCGCGGCGGCGTTCGGCCGGTACCCGAAGTGCCCGACGTAGACGATCGTCGGATCGGGCGCGGGCTTCGCGTAGGTGATCTCGGTCGTGTCGACGCCATTGGGGACGACGATCGTCCGGCGCGAGCCCATGGTGTCGAACGCCGCGGCTTCGGCGGCATTGGTCGCGCACACCGCATCGACGGCCCGCGCCGCCCACGCCTCGAATCGTTCGGTCTTGGCGGCTTCCCATCGCCAGCGGGCGCGTGGGACGGCCCGGCGCTCGCCGGCGACCAGGCTGTTCGCCAGCTCGTGCTCGAGGTTGTGCGCGTCGAGGATCACCGGGCGCCGGCCGACAACGGCCGGCACGAGGAACGGCGACTCGACCTGCACGGTGTCGTAGTGGCCGCGGCGCACGGCATCGGCCTGCGCGTTCGATGCGTGCTTGGCTGCCAGGTACGGCCGTCTGGCCGAACCGGCCAGCGCCGCCCATCGCGAGCGGGCATGCGGGATGCTGCGCAGCGCGAACGGCTCGTCGCCGGCGCCCGGCACCGGGCCGAGGGCGAGCACGTCGACGTCGGCGGCCCGGGCCAGCTGTCGGGCCAGGTGCAGCGTCCGTTGCCGGAAGCCGGAGGTCGGGGGCAGCGGCGTCTCGGCGACGACGACCGCGGTCCTCACGGGCTGCCCGGCGTGGCGATCACGCCGGGCAGCGTACGTGGGGCGCGGTCAGGCCAAGAGCGAGGTGATCGACGCCCAGGCCGGCTTGAAGGAGCCGTCGACGCGCTGCAGGGCGTAGTTGCCCTCGATGTCGGTCATGACGCCGTTGGACGTGCCCCAGGTGTAGAGGTAGATCTTGGCGACGT
>JAODBK010000114.1 GCA_025463925.1 Acidimicrobiales bacterium
GGCGTCCTCGTCGCCGCCGGGGCGGCGTACGTCATCGGCGCGATCTTGTTGGGATTGGAAGGGCTCTACTTCGCGCTCGGGACGCTATCGCTGGTCACCGCCGTCGTCGCGATCCTCGCCAACGCGCCATGGTTCGGCGGTGCGGTCGGCCTCGACTCGCTGCAGCGGCTGCAGTTCGGCGGCATGACGACCGAGAGCAGCGTGATGCTCGTCGCGTGGCTGCTGCTGCTCGTCGGGCTCGTCGTCGGGCAACTCGTCGATCACGGGATCCTCGGCCGCGGGATGCGGATGTTGCGCGAGTCGGCGAAGGTGACGCGTTCGGTCGGGATGGATCCGGCGGCGATCAAACGCGTCGCGTTCACGATCAGCGGTGCGTACGCCGGCCTCGCGGGTGGCTTGCTGACGATGCTCTTCGGGATCGTGAACCCGCAGCTGTTCTCCCTGGCGACCAGCATCGCGATCGTCGCGATGGTGGTCGTCGGCGGCGAAGCGCTATGGGGGACCGTGGTCGGAGCGGTCATCATGGTGGGATTCGGTGAGATCACGCGCTACGAGCTGCAGTTCGCGCCGGTCTCGCTGATCGGGGGGATCAACCTGATCCTCAACGGGGCGATCCTGGTCGTCATCATGCGGGTGTGGCCGGGCGGCGTCAGCGCGATTGGGACGCTGTTCCGCCGGCGCCGGCCGGTCCGCGCTTCCGAAGCGGAGGTCGCACCGTTGCCGCTGGTCGGCATGGGTCATGGCGCGACCGAGACGCCGTCAGCCGAACGCTTCGCGTTGCGCGCGACGGGGATTGGTCACCGGTTCGGCGGCGTCACGGCGCTGACCGACGTCGCACTGACGGTGCGTTCCGGCGAGGTGTTGGCCGTGATCGGACCCAACGGCGCCGGCAAGACGACGCTGCTCAGCATCCTGGGCGGCTTTCAGGAACTGCAACGCGGGATGGTGGAGCTCGGCGATCGGTCGGTGGGACGGATGCCGGCACACGAACGCGCGCGGCTGGGGATCGCCGCCACGTTTCAGCACATGGAAGTCGTCCAGCGGATGAGCGTTGAGGAGAACGTCCTTGCCGCCGGGCGCCGGCGCGACGTCGTTCGCTCCGCGATCGAGGCGGTCGGCCTCGCCGAAAATCCGCACGATCCGGTCTCGACGCTCTCGTTCGGACAGCAGCGCATGGTCGAGCTCGCGCGCGCGATCGCGCGGCCCAGCTTGCCGCGCGTGCTGCTGATGGACGAGCCTGCGTCGGGATTGAGCGCGCGCGAGCGCACGCTGCTTGGCGACGTGATCAAGTATTTCGCCCGTTCGGGCACGGCGGTGATCCTCGTCGAGCACGACGTCGCTTTCGTCGCGCGGCTCGCCGACCGGATCCTCGTGCTCGATCACGGCGTACCCATCGCCGAGGGACCGCCGGAGCCGATCCTGCGCGCGCCTAACGTCGTCGAAGCGTACATCGGCAAGGCGGTGGCGTTGCGATGACGGTGCTCGCTTCGCCCTCGACCCTGCTCAACGTCGAGAAGGTCAGCTTCTCCTACGGCAAAGCGCGCGTGCTCGAAGACCTCGACGTCACCATCGCGCCCGGTGAGATCGTCGCGGTGATCGGTTCAAACGGCGCGGGCAAGACGACGCTGGTGAACACGATCGCCGGGCTGCAGCACCCCTCGGCCGGCGCGATCGTCTTCAACGGCAAACGCATCGACCGGATGCAAGCCGAACAGGTCGCGGTCGCAGGGGTACGCCTCGTCCCGGAGAGGCGGCACATCTTCACGTCCCTGACGGTGCGCGAGAACCTGGAGGTCGGCGCGTTCCGGCCGACCGGCGGCCGCAAAGGCGCCGCGGAAGAGATCGAACGCGTCTTCGCGCTGTTCCCGGCGCTGGCGGCCAAAGCCGGCGCGATGGGCGGCGCGCTCTCCGGCGGACAACAACAGATGCTCGCGATCGGCCGCGCGCTGGTCGGACGGCCGAGCTTGTTGATGCTGGACGAACCGACGATCGGCCTCGCGCCGCAGCCGGTACAAGAACTGTTCGACCGTATCGTCGAGCTAAGCCGTACCGGGCTCGCCGTGCTGCTGGTCGAGCAAAACGTGCGCGGATCGCTCAGCATCGCCGACCGCGGCTACCTGCTCGAGCACGGACGTATCGTGACCGCCGGTACCGCGGCAGAGCTCGTCGCGAACCCGCGCGTGACCCAAAGTTACCTCGGCTGGTGAGGTCGAGGACAGCGCACCCTGTGAGTGAGGAAGACCGATGAACGTACATCATTTGACGCGGCGCGTCGCCGCGGCGGCGGCGACCGCACTGTTCCTGGCCGGCACCGGCGTATCGCCGGTCTTCGCGGACGCGAAGAATCCGTACGTCATCGGAGCCGTCCTCACGCTGTCGGGGAGCGGCGCGAACCTCGGAAAGCCTTCCGCGGAGGCGCTGCAAATTCTCGCCAAGCACACCAACGACGCCGGCGGCGTGAAGGGTCACCCCGTCGAGATCCGCATCCTGGACGACAATGGCGACTCCACCCGCACCGTCGCGGCGCTGCGCCAACTCGCGGCCGATCCGAAAGTCCTCGCGATCATCGGTCCGAACCAGTCGCCGAACGCGCTTGCCGCCAAACCGGTCGCCGCCGACGAGCACGTTCCGCTCTTCGCGCTCGCGTCCTCACCGGTGATCTCGCATCCCGTCAGCGAATGGGTGTTCCAGATGCCGGTCCCGATGCCGATGCACATGGTCGCGCTGTACGACGACATGAA